>JBATVL010000071.1:0-6402 GCA_049671745.1 Marinifilaceae bacterium | reverse complement strand
CAGACAATTATATACACAATCCTTACAAGTATGAGCATTCATTCTAACGTCTTTCCATGATTCATCTCCAGATAATTCGTTAAAAATCAAACTATGAAAATCTCTATCATTAATATTACCTAGTGATTTTTTATTAACATTAGCATGTACCTCACCATCACTAAAAACAACTAGTTTTCCAAAGTTATTTTTATTTATTTTCATATTTGAAAATATATCATTTTGATTAAGTTTAACCTCTAGAATATCATCTTCATTAAGATAAATATTTTTCTCAAAAAGATCGATATTTTCTCCATTATAATAAGGTTGAAAAAGATAATTTTCTAATGAATATTCTAATATTAAAGCTTCTGCTTTTTCGACATCTTCTTCTTTTTGAATAACAAAAGAAAAATTGATATCTTTTGATTTAAGTGTTATAAAATCAATATTATTGATTATTGGAAAATCTATATAATACCTTGTTTTAAAATTATTCCTATTAGATACATCTATAAAATTGTCTTTATAATAAAGATGAATGGTCTTTTGCATCTTTAAATCATCAAGAATGTTAAAGATTTTATTTAAATCCTTATGATCAGATATATCACCTCCAACTATATTAATATTTCCATATGAATTATGCTCTAATTCACTAGCAATCTTCTTTATTATAGATAAAGACATTGTTGACTTAGATGACTTCTTAGGAAAAAGAAACTGCTTAAAAGCATTATCCAATTGATGATTTGAATTTCCTCCAATATAAATTGATACATCAAATATATATTTCATTACATCATCACCTATAGATGAATATAAATCTTTTTTAAATCGATCTAGATCTTTCTGAAGATTTAAAATAGGAATTAATTGATGAGGCTTAGCCTCAACAAGACTTTCTCGAACAATATCACCCATAAATAAATCTTGTAAAGATTCTATAAATCCATTAATTATAGGATCTTTTAATTGATCTATTTCTAGTAAAACACAATATAGATTTTCATCATTTGTTAGTTGCGAAAGCAACTTTATATTTTTAATATTTTCAACTATTATTCTATTCCCATCTATAGTATTATAAACAAGAACCCTCTTTTCACTAAAAAATACATTTGTATATGGTTCTAGATATAAGTATACTCTCTCTGTTTTATTCATCATTATACTTTTTTATATTACAAATATTTATTCTACCATAACTTTTCTTATTATTTTAGAATAATATTCAGGTTTCCTTTCAAATAATGACATCTCACTACTCAAATATTCCTTGAAATCTTCTTTATTAGTAAACCCATTACACACAGTTGCTTTATCATAAATTGTAGATATATTAAAAATACATTGTTGACAGTTTTCCTGAACATAACATGATTCACATTGCTTTTTTAATTTATCAAAATAAGCATTATATCTTTTTGATATCTCAAAAGAACTAATATAAACTCCATCCTTATCAATACTACCTAATGCAAATTGATGACCTATTCTTTCACATGCTAGTAATTTACCATTAACTGTAACAAACATTTTCTTTGAAAAAGGAGAACATGTACCTGTAGGATATTTATAATTAATGTCTTTATTTTTATAAAAATCTAGAAATGATTTAAAATAATTATTTGTATATTTATTTATAAAAATCCCAAATGTTTGAATAGTTGGAATCTTTATAAACATATCATCTTCTATAAGATCATACTTATTGGAAGAATATAAACTTCTAGAAAAATTGTTATATGTCTTTTCAAACTCTGACTTCATAGAATCCTTTATACCCATATTATTTAATTCACCAATAGTAGGATTTTTAGAATATCGTTTGTTAAAATAACTATATAGAGATTCTACAGAATTCCTATCATGCAATACTGAATTAAAATTAACGTTGTTTTTAAAAAAAACAGGAAAAGTCTCTTTAAGATAATCAATATTACTTATGATATCATCATATGCATTCTGACCATTTGCATATACTCTATAGCTTGTTCCTTCTTTATTACCATCTAAACTTAACAGAAGGTGGAAATCATTCTCAACTAAATAAGAAGCATTTTTTCTTAATAACAAAGAATTTGTTGTCATTGAAAATTGAATCTTATTGTGTTTAAAATCCTTACTCTTGAAATAAGAAACAATCTCTTTTATAAATTTCATATTAAGTAAAGGTTCTCCACCATAAAAACTTATGTAAGTTATCTTATCTTGAGATGTATTCAAATTTGAGTTCCATAAATCAACAAGTTTATCAATTAACTTTTTTGATGCGTCAATATCTAAATATTTATTTTCTCTAGAATCATAATCTCCATAAAATTTACCATATGCACAATATTCACATTTAAGATTACAAGCATCAGTTATTTCAAAGGTTAATTGTCTAAGATTTGCTAAATTAAAATCAATATCAGCTGCCTTTATATCAACATTTTTAATTGTTTTCTTTGATACATCACTTATTAATTTATTGTCTAATAAATATTTATATTTCTTCTTTTGTTTTTGAGTTTCCTCAACAGTTATTTCTACAGAGTCATTATCTACATTATTTATAATATTGCTTAATAAAGGATTTATGTAAAAAATCTGATTATGCACAGTACTATATAAATATGATAATTTTTTATTAGTCTCTATTTGTATACATGATTTCATTAGAAATAAATTTATGTTTTTATTTAAAAAAAATAATCGATAATTATAAATAGAATACTTAGTTAAAGTCTTTAATTTTAAAACAATTCATTAAATAAATACCCTACTTTAAAATCACAACTTTCTGTTTTTTAGATGATTTAGTATAAAGCTTAGTATTCTTTGAATGCAAGCAAAAACTCCTCATACATATTCCCATAATCCTCTGAATATTTTACCTAATTGCAAAAAAATTTAACATTTGTATTAAAATGCAACAATATCCAACCATCCTAAAATAATATTAATATACTGTTTCTATTATTATACTCTTATTTAATCTTGTCCTAGATGTGTATGTAAAACACTCATTGAATAATTCTATTATTTATCCTGTTCAATACTAACATTAAACATTATTATCATTATAAATCTAAGAGTATTGATATGTTTATTTACATGCTCAAATTTATGATATTTATATTATAAATACAAATTTTAACTAAATTAAACATTTTTAAAATAACACAAATAATTAACACACTGATAATCAAAGGTTGTTTTTGTATCTAAAATAATAAAGACTGTTATGGATGTTAAGAACTGTTACTAAAGAACAATTATACTTACCAGTAATTTTCATAAATAAATGATATAAAGAAAACGAACATATTATTGCAAGGACTTAAATAGAAATACAGATATTATTAAACAAAATAAGAAGAGATACAAAGCTTAAAAAGTTCTATATCAATAAATATCAGGATCCCCCCCAACAAATAACCAAAGCCAACCTCCCAACCTAACAAAATAGTATATAATACCTATCAACTTTCTGTTATTTGCCTATTAGGTATGTATAAAGTATATAACAAATCTCTGCTGTTTTGAACTTTCTCAGGAACTTCCTAGTATCTTCCTAGGTATATAAAACCAAGGAAGAACCAACAAAGAACCTAGGAAGAACCAAGAAAGAACCCTAGCTGAAGGTATTTGATAGATACTTCATAGGTAATTGATAAGTAGTTAATAGGTAGTTCATAGCTGTTTGATACGAATCAATCCCCTATTAAACACGACTCTATCATAATGAATACATCTTTATATATAAAAAACAAAAGAGCTGATATTCAGAAGAATATCAGCTCTTAATATATTAGAAGAAAGCAAATGCTTTCCAATTCACTAATTAAAATTTACCACCAAATATAATAAAGGAAAACAAGTATAAGGCAAATACCAGCAGCGCCAATATTAAATGCTCTTCCTGTGTGGAATAAACCTTTATGTAACTCAATAGCATTCTTAGCATTGGTCTTAGATTCTATAAGAGAAATAACAAGCATAATAGAAGTAAGTATCAAGAATACATAGCCCATTCTGTCTAAGAAAGGAATCTCTGGGAATACAAATTTAAAGAAGAATCCAAGAGGGATAGTTAATATAGCAACCCAAACGGCAGCATTAGCAGTACCACGTTTCCAGAACATTCCAATAGCGAATATCACTAAGATACCAGGAGTAATCATACCTGTAAACTCTTGAATAAATTGGAATGCTTGATCTAAACCACCAAGTAAAGGACGAGCAACAATAACAGCAATGATTAAAGCAAGAATAGATGTAAGTCTACCAACCTTAACTTTCTTCTTCTCAGAAGCTTTTGTGTCTATTAAACGAGAATAAATATCCATAGTAAAAATAGTAGCAGTAGAATTAAGCATAGATGCTAAAGAAGAAACAATAGCAGCGGCTAGGGCTGCAAAAGCAAGTCCTTTTAATCCTGAAGGTACAAAAGATTGTAACAACCATGGATATGCTTGATCAGCAGCAGATAAAGAAGTTCCTGCTTCTTGAGTTAACAAGTAAGCAACAATACCAGGAATAACAACTATAAGAGGTATAAGAATCTTCAAATAACCTGCAAATATCATACCCTTTTGAGCTTCCTTAATTGATTTAGCAGCTAAACCTCTTTGAATAATATATTGATTAAATCCCCAATAAGAAAGATTAGCAACCCACATACCTCCAACAAGAACACCTAATCCTGGAAGATCTAGGAAAGCATCCTTAGTACCACCATTACCATCAGAAATCATCAATTCTCCTTTTTCAAGAATCATATTGAATTTGTTAGAAAGAGTTCCATTAGGTCCAAGTTTATCTATTAATTCAACGAATCCAGCTATAGCTCCTTGTCCATCAGACACAGCATCTAAAGCAAGATAAGTAGTAATTAATCCACCTCCAATAAGGAATACAACTTGAATAACATCCGTCCAAGCCACAGCAGATAATCCACCATATATAGAATAAATAGCAGCAAAAGCAGCCAATCCTATCATACCGTACATCATAGGTACGCCCATAATAGTTTCTAAGGCTAGAGCTCCAAGATAAAGCACTGAAGTAAGATTTACAAAAACATAAACAAGCAACCAAAAACAAGCAAGTCCTGTTCTTACTCTACCGTCATAACGAATCTCTAAGAACTGAGGCATAGTATATATTTTCTTCTCCAAAAAGATAGGTAATAAATATTTACCTACTATAATAAGAGTAATAGCTGCCATCCACTCATAAGAAGCGATTGCCATGCCTATAGCGTAACCAGAACCAGACATTCCTATGAATTGTTCTGCTGAGATATTAGAAGCAATTAGAGAGGCTCCTACTGCCCACCAAGGTAAAGATTTACTTGCAAGAAAATAATCGCTAGAATCTTTTTCGTGACCTTTTTTATCACGCGAGACCCATAGGCCCATACCTACAATCAAAAGTGCGTAAAGCACAAATACGGCATAGTCTAGAAATGAAAAAGTTGTATCCATAATTGTTTATTTATAGTTTGTAATGTGTCTTACCTAAATCACGCAATTTCTGTGCACTCCATTCCGGAGTAATGTCTCTTTGCGATTCAGCCAACATTTCATAACCCACCATAAATTTCTTTACTTTAGAAGAACGTAATAAAGGTGGATAGAAATGCATATGCAAATGCCATTCAGGATAATCTTCACCGTCGGTAGGTGCCTGATGTAGTCCTGCAGAATAAGGGAAAGAAGTTTCAAATAGATTATCGTACATTACTGTTAGTTCTTTATAAACAGCAGCAAAAGCATCTTTTTCGTCATCAGAGAGCTCCAAAACATTCTGTACTGCTCTTTTTGGAATAATCATAGACTCAAATGGCCAACAAGCCCAAAAAGGGATAAGTGCCACAAAATGCTCGTTTTCTATTAAAATACGTTCACTTTTTTCTAATTCTTGCACAAGGTAATCTTCTAGTAGTGTTTTTCCTAGTCTGTTATAATATTCCTTGAACTTAATCGACTCTTTTGCAGGATCAAGAGGTACAGACGTTTGTGCCCACACTTGCCCATGTGGATGAGGATTAGAACATCCCATTACAGCACCCTTGTTTTCAAATATCTGTACATAAGAGATTTCTTTACGAGATGAAAGATCTTTAAACTGCTCTTGCCAAACATCTATAACCCCTCTGATTGCCTCTACAGACATCTCTGCAACAGTTAAATCGTGACGCTCGGAGAAACATATAACTCTACATATACCCTTTTCTCTCTTTGCTACAAAAAGATCTCCATCAGTATAATCTACATCTGGACCATCCATTCGAAGAGCGGCAAAATCGTTATCGAAAACATAAGTGCCCTTATAATCTGGATTAGAATCTCCATCGGCACGTTTGTTCGTTGGACATAGGTAACAAGATTCATCGTATTCAGGTCTTTGCTCTACTATATCTTTCTC
>JBATVL010000070.1:0-33214 GCA_049671745.1 Marinifilaceae bacterium | reverse complement strand
CATAGTAAAAACTATTAATAACAAAACAATCTCTTGTAAAGTAGTAGTTAAATCAAATATTATACAAGTAGAGAAAATCACAATTGATAAAGGAGCTAAATTTACAACTAAATCTGATTTGGTTCAATTTAAAGCTACTATCCTTCCTACTAATGCTAATAATAAAAATATTACATGGTCTACTTCTAATATAGAAATGGGATCTATTAGTTCTAAAGGTGCATGGACAGGTAAAAAAGGTGGTATTTGTACTATTACAGCTACTGCAAGCAATGGAATTAAAGGTACTTGTGAATTAACTTATGATCACATAGCTGTCACTGGTGCAGAAATCGAATCGCCTATTAAAATGAAAATTGGTGAAAAAGTAACATTAAAACCTACAATTCTTCCTAAAAACGCTTCTAACAAAAACTTTAAAGATGAAGTAAAAGTTACTGGTGAAAAAGGTGGAATTATTCATAAAACAGTACTTGGTTCACATCAAATAGAAGCTTTAAAAGGCGGTAAATATACTGTAACAATGTACACTATTGATGGAAACTTCCCTGTTTTAGTAAGTATTATTGTAGAAAAAGAAACTCCTATCCTTCCTTTTGGATTCTCTTTAACCACAGCTTCTATTGATATGTCAGATGCAGAACTATTTATAGAAATGAAAAACGTTTCAGGAGATATTAATTGGACATTATCAGATGTAAGTATAGCTACTGTCGAAACATTTATTAACCTTGCAGAGAATAAAACTTATGCATTAATTAAAGGTCTTAAAGCAGGCGTAACAACGATTACAGCAACTTTAAGTAACGGATCATCTGCTGCCTGCGAAATAACAGTAACAGAAAGCACTGTCTCTGTAACCTCTATTTCAGTAGGGCAAAAAAGTTATACTATTAAAGAAGGTGAAATCGTAGATTTAAAAGTTATTATATTACCAGAAAATGCTACCAATAAAGATTATACTTTCTCTACAGATAATAATAATATTGTATCATTTGAGAATGGTAAAATAAAAGGTTTAAAAGAAGGTAATACTAATATCTCTTTAACGACAGCAGACGGTACTCTAATTAGTACTGGAATGATTTCATTAACTGTTGTCAGTAATGACCCCGTTTCTGAAGAATGCGTAGATGCTGACGGTAAAGTTTATAAAACTGTTGTAATAGGTAATCAGACTTGGATGGCTGAAAATTATGCTTATCTTCCTAAGGTTAATGTTGCAACAGAGGAATCTGATAAAGATGCTTGTTATTATGTATATGATTATTCAGAAACGAACGTATCAAAAGCTAAAGAAACTACAAATTATAAAATTTATGGAGTTCTTTATAACAAAAAGGCTGCTCTAGATAATGCTCCTGCTGGATGGCATCTACCTACTGATGAAGAATGGAAAGAATTAGAAATAACTATGGGTATGACTCAAGAAGAAGCTGATAAAAAAGGTTATTACGCTAGAGGAACTGAAGAGATTGCTAATAAATTTAAAAGTTTAGATTATTGGGGAAAGTATTATAAAGGAAATAATGAATCTGGCATGAACATTAGACCTGCTGGCAAAATTAGTTTTGGTCAATTTAAAAATCTAGAAACTAAAACAGTATTTTGGTGTAATACTGTAGGAGAATATAGTGATATCTCATTTCAAAGAGAATTTCTAGATTATGCAAATGGTATTAAAAGAAGAGATAATGCATATAATCCTGACGGATGCTCAGTTAGATATGTAAAAAACAAATAAAACCAAAGATGTCCGTGAATCTAAATTCACGGACATCTTATTTAATTATATATTTTAACATAAATGCCTTTAATTAACAATATAGTTTAAGACTGTAAGATTATCTTACTATATTCATTTCGTCGATAAGACGCTGTGCTCCAGCATATTTATCTACTATAAAGAGTACATATCTAATATCTAAAGTAATATTTCTACAAATCTCTGCATCGTATTGCATATCACTCATTACACCATCCCATGCTCTATCGAAGTTTAGTCCAATAAGTTCACCATTAGCATTCAAAACTGGAGAACCAGAGTTACCACCAGTAGTATGATTATTTGCTATGAAACAAACAGGAACTTGTCCATTTTGAGTATAAGGTCCGTAGTTTTTAGTCTTATAAAGTTCTCTTAGCTTAGAAGGAACGTCATAATCATAAATATTAGGATTATCTTTTTCCATTATACCTTCTAGTGTTGTATAACATTTATAAACAACACCATCACGAGGTTCGTATCCTTTTACATGACCGTAAGCCACTCTGAATGTCGAATTAGCATCAGCATAAAATGTTTTATCTGCTTGCATTTCCATTAAACCAGCAACCCAATTTTTTTGTAATGCAGATACTTTATTATCAATCTCATAATATTTAGATCCTACATTTGTTCTGAAATTCTTAATAATTCCTGTAGAAATCCTAACAAGATTATCCTTGTCCATCTTCTTTAATTGCTTTTCAGTAAAATTCTTTACAAATTTAATAGCTGAAGCCTCTTTCGTAAATTTCGACTTAGCATATAATTTATCAGCAATCTTGCTTATATTTTCACCTTTAAGTTTTAATAATTCTTTAGGTAAAAACTCATCAGATGATTTAGCAATATAATGAGAAATTAGAGCTTTGAAGATTTTCTTGTCTGTATTTAAATCGTAATCTTTAAAGAAAGATTTGATTTTAATAATCATAGCATCTTTTGACTTCTCATTACCTTTTTTATATTTAGTTGCAAAAGAATAAATAGTATTGATGAATTTTACTATCTCTGCTCCAGAATATCCTGATTCTATTGCATAAGCATATTCATAAGCGTATTGCTCTTTCTGAGAATAAAGTTTCTCCATCTCTGGTAAAACATTTCCATATTTTTCTATTCTCTCAGGTGACGTTTTTACCCATTCAGTAAATTTAGCCTCTAATTTTTGCTTCTCTCCAATAGTATTGAAACGATTTAGACCTTTTATCTCACCTATCCATCTTTTCCAAGAGTTAGCAACACCAGCAGCCTTTGAAGCATATTTAATTCTTAGCAATTCGCTTGAGTTCATTGCCTCGTTAATGATGTTCAGTTTCTTAGTTCTGATTTCTATCTTCTCTGGGTTTTCTATCTCAACAACTTGTTTGATAGCATACGAAGTAAGATACTCTTTTGTAGTACCTGGATATCCGAAAACCATAGTAAAATCGTTCTCCTGTATTCCTTTTAGAGAAATAGCTAGAGATTTCTTAGGCTTAAGAGGTTGATTATTCACAGAATAAGAAGCAGGCTCATTGTTAGTATCTGCATATATACGGAACATAGAGAAATCACCAGTATGACGTGGCCATGTCCAATTATCAGTATCTCCACCAAATTTACCTATTGCTGATGGTGGTGCACCTACTAAACGAATATCCTTATAGATTTTATAAACAGTCATAACATATTGATTTCCTGTAAAAATAGGCTTTATGTTTGCTCTATAATTAGTCCCTTCAACAGCTTTATCCGTTATCTTTTTAACTGCAGCCTTAATTTCCTTAGAATCAGTTGTTGTAGCTTTAATTTTCTCTACTTCAGCTGTTACATCTTTCATGCTAATCATAAAAGAAGCAGTAATACCAGGATTAGAAAGTTCTTGTTCTAAACTCATTGCCCAAAAACCATCTTTTAGATAATTATGCTCTAAACTTGAGTGTTGTTGAATAGCGTGAAAACCACAGTGATGATTTGTTACTATAAGACCTTTATCTGAAATTACTTCACCTGTGCAGAAATGATGAAAAGGACTTCCTTCTCTACCAAGACCTATCACAGCATCTTTAAGACAAGCTTGATTAACGCTATAAATGTCTTCAGCAGTTAGTTTAAAACCAGCTTTTTGCATATCCTCTATGTTGTATTTCTTCAGCAAGTGAGGAAGCCACATCCCTTCGTCAGCCTTCACATTAGTTAAACTCATTAGAGCCACTAATAAAAGTAAGAGTGTTTTTTTCATTTTTTGTGTTTTATTGTTTTTAATTAAAATTTCATAAGTTCTTCATATAAACGTTGTACTGGAAGTCCTACCACATTAAAGTATGAGCCTTCTATACGTTCAACACCTATAAAGCCTATCCATTCTTGTATTCCGTATGAACCAGCTTTATCGTATGGTTGAAACTTGTCTATATAATAGTTAATTTCTTTCTCACTTAAATCTTTGAAAAATACTTTTGTAGTAGAACTAAATGCTGTTTTCTTGTCCTTAGTTAAAAGGCAAACTCCAGAAATAACTTTATGCTCTCTACCAGACAGTAGCTTAAGCATTCTAATTGCATCTTTTTTATCTACTGGTTTTCCTAATATCTTATCATCTATAACAACTACTGTGTCGGCAGTTATTACTATCTCATTGCTAGCTAATTGATTATTAAATGAAGCAGCCTTTTTTATAGACAAGTATTCTGCAACATTACTCACATTAAGACTTACTGGATATGATTCGTCAGTATTGGTTTTTCTTACACTAAAGCAAAGACCAAGATCATCAAGCATCTGCTTTCGACGTGGTGAGCCAGATGCAAGAATTATCTTGTATTTTGATAAATCCATTAAATAAGGTTGTTTTTGAATATGTATGGAATAAATAGGCAAAATAACATTACTGCTATACAGATTAGCTTACTTAAATTATAATTCATTTTAAGAGCTTTTAAATCTGGTTTTGCCAATAATTTATAAAGAGAATATACAGACGGTAAAAGTATTAATATTATCAAATAGTACTTTGCAAATATTGCTACATTAAAGATCTTTATACTTAAGAAAAGCATAGCAAGAATAAGTGCTATATATGAAATTGCTATACATATACGTACTTTAAGCTTAGTTTCTTCTTCTCCAAGAATATTCTTCTTTATAAGATCTTTTGTAAGATTAATTATAAGAGATGAAAAGAATATCAATATAGAGAAAAAACCTACCCAGTCAAGTAAATATGTAAAACCTACGCCTGTTACTCTCATGAATTCAGAATATGTTGAATTCAACAAAGGTATTTCATATAAAAGAACAACTATTGGTATAAATGCAATCATAGCAGAAATAACTATTTTACCTAAAATAAGATATCTCTTATATGAGGTTGAATAAAACCATAACAATCCACTTGCTAATGCAAAAAAAGTTGCAAGTTTTATATATGAAATAGAATAAGATACATATATCGCCAATACTATAGCAACTATATTTAATATAGTATGAAGCTTTATTGCTGAACGTCTAGTTATTGATCTACCTACTATAGTGTCATCAGGACGAGTTAATCTATCATCTCTTGTGTCAAAATAATCGTTTATTATATAACCAGCTGCTATTAATAAGATTATAGAGAAGCACAATATGCCAAACATGCTTAACGGCAATTGAACACTATGATTGTTTATAGCTAATATTGGACTTATTATAAGAATTCTAGTTGCAAAAGCTAAGAATGCTGCTACAAAAAGATAAGGTAAGCGGATAAGCTTACATATGTCAATTATACCTTTCATCATATCTAAATTAAGTTTCTACATACTTCTTACATGAGAGGCTGTATCCATCCATTTATCTTGAGCCTTCAATACTTGCGCAATAACGTCTCTAACACATCCGTTTCCTCCCCTTACATCTGAAATATATGCTGATATTGATTTTATCTCAGGGCAAGCATCAGCAGGACATACAGGAACACCAATAATTTTCATTAACTCATAATCAGGAATATCATCTCCCATATACATTATATCTTCTTTCTTTAGATTATGCTTTGTAAGAAAATCATCTAAAGCAACAAGTTTGTTTGATTGGTGAAGATAGATATCCTCTACACTCAACTTCTCTAATCGCTCTTTTATACCAGGACCTTTTCCTCCAGAGATAATTCCAACTGGGTAACCTTTGCTACGTGCATACATTAAAGCATATCCGTCTTTTGCGCATGAAGTTCTTTTTAAATTACCCTCTCCATCTAACTCCATTGCGTGATTTGATAATACTCCATCAACATCAAAAATGAAAGCTTTTACTCTATTAAGTTCTTCTTTAAAAAATGCCATCTTTGTCCTTAAATTTTAATATATTATTGCTTATAAAAGTATACAATTTTTTTACATCATTATCATTTCCTAGAAGTTCTTTATGTTTTAAAATTGTAGATTTATCATTCCTTATTGCAGGTCCTGTTTGTGCTCTTTTAGGTGATAAATCCATTACTTTTGAAGCCGTCTCTTCTATTAACGGTTTTATAATATTAAAGTCTATGTTTTGCTTATCTAAGATATCCTCAGCTAATGAATACATATAATTGGTGAAGTTGCATGCAAATACAGCTGCTAGATGCAATTGTCTACGTTCATCATCTCCCATCTTATATATCTTTGAGCTTAAACTGTTAGCTATTTGCTCTATTTGTTTTAAATTATTATTATTATTAGCATCTATACAAAGTGGAACCTCTTTAAAGTTTATTTCTCTGCTTTTAGAGAACGTTTGTAGTGGATATAACACTGCATAATTCTTTGAACAATCTTCTAACACATCTATAGATACAGCTCCTGCTGTATGCATTATTAAAGGATTATTTTTAAATAGTATCTTCTTTGCCATTGGTAATATAGCAGTATCGCTTAAAGCAAATAAATAGATATCAGCTTCTTTATATATTTCGCTTATTTCATTTGTATAGTGAACTCCTGTCTTTAAGCCTAATTCTCTAGCAGATTCTATCGTTCTACTATAAATCTGACAAATATTATACCCCTCCTTTATTAGTGCCTTAGTAATGTGAGTAGCTACATTACCTGCTCCAAGAATAACAATCTTTCTAGTCATAATCTATAAATATTCAAATTCAGCAATCTGTTTTGCTTTTACTTTTTCCGTATCTAACAGGTGGAATAGACGATTACAGGCATGTATTAAATCTTCATAGAAATCTTCTGACAACATAACTAGTCTTCCTTCCACCTCCTGTAAATGCTTGTAGTTATTAGGATTGTTGTTTCTACTGATAAGAAGTAGAGATGCAGAAGGTATAAATGAATGTACCATCTGATTTCTAAGCTTGTCATATAAGAAATTCCCATTGTTTACTATTGCGTATTTTCTTGGCATCAACACATTTATTCCTTTTGTGAAGCGCTTCATTGATTGTGCTTTTGCTTTTAAGGGTTTATTGTCTATAAATCCTCCTAATGTTTCTATAGCTTCGCCAATTAGAATAAAAGAGAAATGGTGAAAATTCTCTTTTTGAAGTCTATCTAGCTCTTCCACAAAAAATTTATTAATAAAAGCTTTAATTCTTTCCTTTTTATCTCCATTCATGCAACAAAAATAGTAAATTTGGATGTGATTAAAATACACTTATGTCAGAATATTATAAAGAACAGTATTTATACAATTCAAAAATCTGTAATACATCGTCTTTCGATGAATCTTTAATGAATAATAAACCAATTGTTTATGAGGTTATTAGACTAGTTAAATCTAAAGCTTTTAATCCTGAAGATAATTATAAAAGATTGCTGAATTCACTTAAAATAGCAGAGATAAATTATAAGATAACTTTCTCTGAGATGCTAGATATGATTAATTTACTTGCTGAAATTAATAATGTAAAGCAAGGCAATCTAAAATTTATTGTCTTTAATAAAGATGGTAAACCATCATCTTTAATGTACTTTATTAAGCATCATTACCCAAATGAGGAGGAGAAGCTTAATGGGGTTAAAACTATGTGTTTGAAGGAGGAAAGAAAAGATCCTACTGCTAAAGTAATTAATAATAACCTTAGAAATAAGGCAAATAGTTTAATGGAGGAAAATGATGTTTTTGAAGTTCTTCTTATAGACTCTGACGGATTTATTACAGAAGGGTCTCGTTCTAATCTGTTTTTTATAAAAAAAGACATTGTATTCACATGCGACGATAAATCAGTTCTTGCAGGTACAGCAAGAAAAAGAACATTAGAAATTTGTGATAATTACAATATAAAACTCGAAAGAACAAAAGTTAGAGCAATGAATATTCATGAATATGATGCTGCATTTCTTACAGGAACATCTCTAGGAGTATTACCAATTGCTAAGATTAATCAATTTTCTTTTGATGTAAACAATAAAACTTTAAGAACAATACAAAGTGCTTATTTAAACCTACTTGATAAAGTTTAAATATTGCCGTAACTTTGCATAACATATGAGATATTCTTACTTTCTAGGCTTATTAATATTAATCTTTCTTATCTGCTCTAATAGGAGCAGAAAATATGTGCACAATAATATCAACCTAGATATTAAACCTGTCTCTCTACGTCTTAAAAATCAACTTTCTAGTTTTGAAGAGTCTAATTATATAGATCACAAAGTGAAAACTTTTATGTCTAAATGGGAATTAAACGGTACTTCTGTAGCTATTTCTCAGAATGGACGTCTAGTTTATGCTAAAGGATATGGATTTGCCGATCTAGAACATTCTAAGAAAGTGGAACCTTCTAGTTTATTCCGTCTTGCTAGTGTGTCAAAACTTATTACTGCTACAGGTATTATGAAGCTTGTTGAAAATGGGAAATTATCACTCACTGATAAGGTCTTTGGAAAGAATGCTATCCTCAACGACTCTATATTCCTTGATTTTAAGGATAAAAAATATAAAGATATTTGCATAGAGAATCTTCTTCGACATGATGCTGGATTTTCTTCCAGAGTTAGAGATCCTTTATTCATACCAATATACGTTTCTGAAGTGATGGGTAAAGATGCACCTGCAGACAGTAGAGCTTGTGTTGCTTTTCAATTAAGACATAGGTTAAGATATAAACCAGGCACAATGGTTGTTTATAGTAATCTGGGGTATGTCATCCTTTCTCTTGTTATTGAGAAGATTACAAATATGTCTTATGAAGAATATATTAAAAAAAATATCCTGGCTCCTTGCGGAGTTTTCGATATGCATATTGCAAATAACTTCCCTAAAGATAAATATAAAAACGAAGTTAATTATTATGAACAAGATGGTGCCGAAAAGATAGAAGCATGTGATGGATCTGGACTACTTGTTAATAAATGTAACGGAGGCAATAATGTAAAAGCTCTATCTGGAGCTGGTGCATGGATTGGTTCTGCGGCTGAATTAATAAAGTTCGTATCTTGTATTGATGGGGAAGACACAAAACCAGATATACTTTCTAAGAAATCTATTAAATACATGACTAAGAAAGTAAATGGAAAATTTCCTATTGGTTGGATCAAGGTTGACTACAAGAATAACTGGTGGAGAACTGGCACTTTAGCAGGATCTACTGTATTATTGAAAAAAATGGATAATGGAATATCATGGGTGATGGTGTCTAACACAAGCTCATGGAGGGGTTCTAAATTCCCTAAGGCTATTAATGGATTAATGAGCAGACTGATACGTAGAGTTGAGAAATGGCCACAACACGACTTGTTTAACTACTTTGTTCATAAACCTATAGTTTTTAACTTTGATGAAGAATACACCAAAAATAATCGTCGCACCTAATTCTTTTAAAGGATCTATTGATTCATTTAGAATATGCCAAATAATTAAAGGAGAATTAAAGAAAACAATCTCTTCAAATTGCATTATTGACTGTATTCCTATTGGAGATGGTGGTGATGGCACGGCATATATTATTGCTAGAAATTTAGGCGCTATTAAAAAATATTATCCAACTACTGGACCTTTAGGCAGAAGACGTGTTGCTCCTATATACATACATAGACATACTGCTATAATTGAAATGGCTGATGTTTCAGGTCTGAGATTAGTTTCTAAAGAAGATTATAATCCAACTATTTCAAGTACAGAAGGGTTAGGTAAATTAATTTCTAAACTTCTTCTTGAAGGAATTAATAAACTTATTCTATGTATTGGAGGCTCTGCAACTATAGATATGGGTTTAGGAGCACTTAAAGGTATGGGTGCTGTATTCTACGACTCTCAAGATATTATCATAAACGATATAAATATAAAAACTCTTACTGAAATAAAAAAGATAGATTCCACTCGCCTTTCTAGATTTCATAAATTGAAAATAGATGTACTTTGTGATGTTGAAAACACTCTTCTTGGAAAGAAAGGTGCAATAAGAACATATGGTGAACAAAAAGGAGTTAAAGCAGAAGATATAGACTCACTTGAATCCCAACATTTTTATATGTGTAAATTACTTGAAACAATTAGTGGGAAAAATCTTATTAATTGTAATCATGGTGGAGCTGCTGGTGGATTAACTATTGGATTATCTGCATTTCTTGATTTAAATCTTTATGGAGGCACTGACTATGTATTAGATTTACTGAACTTTAATGATAAACTTAATAATTGCAAAATAATTATTAGTGGAGAAGGTTGTATGGACTCTCAGTCAGTATTTGGAAAGGCACCATATATTATTGCACAAAGGGCTGCTTCTAAAAAAATAAATTGTATAGCAATAAATGGACAAACAAAGTCACTTCCTGCTCTTTTTACTAAGGCTTTCTCTTTGATCGATTATACCAATGAAATTGCTGAATCTATAGCAAATCCCGAACCATATATCAAAAAAGCTGCAAACGATATAGCTAATCTTATTATTGATAATAATATATTGAAATAAAACTCTCCTTTTTATTTTAAAACTTTTATATTTGCGTCTATATTTGATTACGAACTGTAATCAAACAATAAGCATTAATACAAATTTGTAACTTAATTAAACCCAAAACATGGCAAATAAAATTTTAGCTATTAATCCAGGATCAACTTCTACTAAAATTGCAGTATTCGAGGATAATGACAGTGTTTTTGTTAAAAACATTAAACACTCAGCTGAAGAAATCGGGCAATTCGAAAATATATCTTCTCAATTCGAATTTCGTAAAGAAATTATTGTTAAAGAATTAATAGAAGCTGGTTACCAAATCTCTGACTTGAATATTATTGTTGGTAGAGGTGGATTAGTGAAACCTATAGAATCAGGTGTTTACGAAGTAAATGAGGCTATGAAAGTAGATCTTGATAAAGGTATATTAGGAGAACATGCTTCTAACCTTGGTGGTCTAATTGCAGATAATATCGCTAAAGAAAACGGAAATATTAAAGCTTATATTGCTGATCCAGTAGTAGTTGACGAAATGCAAGATGTTGCTCGTATTTCTGGACATCCTGCTTTTGATAGAATGTCTATCTTCCACGCACTTAACCAAAAAGCTATTGCTAGAACTTTTGCTGAAGAGCAAGGTAAAAAATATGAAGAATCTAACATTATTGTTGCTCACTTAGGTGGTGGTGTTTCTGTTGGTGCTCATAAAAATGGCAAAGTTATTGATGTAAACAACGCACTTGATGGCGACGGACCTTTCTCTCCAGAGAGAGCTGGTACATTACCTGCTGGTCAATTAGCAAAACTATGTTTCTCAGGAGAGAAGACTCTTGAAGAGATTAAGAAAATGATCAAAGGAGAAGGTGGATTAGTTGCTTATTTAGGAACTAATGATGCTTATGATGTTGAGATAAAAGCTAAAGCTGGTGATAAGAAATTTCAACTTATCCAAGATGCTATGTCTTACCAAGTTGGTAAAGCTATTGGTGAGATGGCTGCTGCTCTTAAAGGTAAAGTTGATGGTATCTGTTTAACTGGTGGTATTGCTTATAATCCTTTCCTTGTAGATTACGTTAAAGAGATGGTTGGATTTATTGCTCCTGTTCATGTTTATGCTGGTGAAGACGAAATGAGAGCTCTTGCGATGAACGGTCTTAGAGTTTTAAGAAACGAAGTTGAACCTAAGATTTACAAATAATTGTAATTATTAGATATAAAAAAATGGCCTATCTTATATATTAAGATAGGCCATTTTACTTATATTCTGTTATAATGAATTCTTATATACTGAATAATTCTCATCGTCGAAAACACAAAAAATAACTTTCTTAATCTGTTTATTATTTCTTAAGAAGGCTTCTACAGCCTCAAGTGCTACCATAGCAGCTATTTCCTTTGGGAAATGATAAACGCCAGTGCTTATACACGGAAAAGCAATACTTTCTAAACCAGTCTTTACTGCAAGCCTCAAGCTGTTAATATAACAATTTCTTAGATTGTTCACCTCATTCTTTCGTGCTCCATGCCATACAGGCCCTACCGTATGTATAACATACTTTGCAGGCAAATTATAACCTTTTGTTATTTCTACTTTTCCAACTTCGCAACCGTTTAGAGTTTTGCATTCTTCAAGTAATTCTGGACCTGCAGCTTCATGGATTGCTCCATCTACGCCACTGCCACCTAAAAGACTTGAATTAGCTGCATTCACAATGCAGTCTACCTCTAAACTTGTTATATCTGCTTGAATTAATTCAATAGCTTTCATTAGTCTCTATTTTGTCTTGGACTTCTTGGACGAGCACCTTCTCTTTGTGATGGTCTCTCTGGACGTTTTTCTTCTCTTCCTGATGATCTTTCAGAACGACCGCCTTCTCTGTTAAATGGTCTTGTTGGTCGGCCATCTTCTTTGTTGAATGGTCTTGTTGGACGTCCACCTTCTCTGTTGAATGGTCTTCCTGGACGTTTCTCGTCACGATCAAATGATCTTGCTGGACGCTTCTCATCACGATCGAATGATCTTGCTGGACGTTTCTCGTCACGATCGAATGATCTTGCTGGACGCTTCTCATCACGATCGAATGATCTTGCTGGACGCTTCTCATCACGATCGAATGATCTTGCTGGACGTTTCTCATCACGATCGAATGATCTTGCTGGACGTTTCTCATCACGATTGAATGGTTTGTCTGATCTTCCTTCGTTACGTCTAAAAGGCTTCTCTGATCTCTCATCATCACTTTTATGACGACCACCGCTTCTTCTTGCTTTGTAAGCCATGTCCTTATCTTCTATATTATCTGTATTAAAATCACTGTCTTCATTAGACTCAAAATTAGAAGTTCTTCTTCCACTTATAGAAGTAGCTTCTCTAGGTTCAGAACCTTCTGCACGTCTAGGTGTTCCTTTTCTAGAACCTTCATATATCTCATAACGAGCATAGGTACAGTCTAAAGCACCATTAAAAAGAGCTATCTTTTCTTCAGGGAAAAGACCAACAAACTTCATAGCCTCATCATTAGATGAAATCAACCAAGCATTAAATCCTTTATATGAAGTTTTAAAAGCATTACCAATCTCTTTATATAAACCTTTAGCATCTTCAATCTCTAAACGTTCGTCATAAGGAGGATTTGTAATCATTATTCCACCACCATCAGGGGCAACAGATTCTTGCATAGGACATACATTAAGAGTAATGTCATGATGAAGCCTAGCATTTTTAATGTTACGAGTAGCAACCTCTATAGCTTCAGCAGAAATATCACTACCAATAATCTCTATTTCAGGTTCTATAATATCAGCTTCACTTTCAGAAGTAACTTTCTTCCAAACGTCAGCATCAAATGTTTTCCAATTAATAAAGCAGAAATATTTTCTATAATATCCAGCAGGAACATGACAAGCTAACATTGCAGCCTCAATAAGAATAGTTCCTGAACCGCACATTGGATCCACGAAATTAGTCTTAGCATCCCACTTTGATAATTTTATTAAACCAGCAGCAAGAACCTCATTCATAGGCGCTTCAGTTGAAGCTAAACGATACCCTCTTTTATTTAAAGAAGAACCAGAAGAATCAAGGTATAATAAACAACGATTTTTTTCTATATGTATACTTAATCTCAATTCAGGCTTGTCTGTATCAACATCTGGACGAGTTCCGAACTTACGTCTGAACTGATCTACTAATGCATCCTTAATCTTAAGAGAAGCATACTTAGTATGAGTAATACAAGAATTGAAAACTACAGCATCAATGGCAAAAGTATTATCTTTGTCCATGTATTTACTCCAGTTTGTTTTAGCTATCCTATTATATAGATCTTCTTCATTTTTAATACTAAATGAATCAATAAGCACTAAGATACGTAATGCTGTACGACATAAATAGTTAGCTTTGTAAAGAATCTCATCATCACCTTCAAATCCTACAGCACGGCGAAGTACTTTTACATTCTCAGCTCCCAATTCCTTAAGTTCATTTGCAAGAACACCTTCAAGTCCTGCAAATGTCTTTGCTACCATTTTATAATTAACCTTTTCCAACTCTTTAACTTTAATTTATTAATAAGGCTGCAAAGATAATAGCATTTTCCCACTAATTACTATAATATCTGCTTAATATACTATATAACTTATAACAAGTATTATCTTTTACGTTCTTAAAACACAAAGCTTTAGCTTATTTTTACTTTTTTTACTTTACATTATAAGAGGTATTCCTCATATGCTCATCACACTATATATCAATAAGAACGTATCAGTATGCATAGATAATTAGAACATACTTATATAATAATCACACAGTTAGAATATTATTATCTATAAACGATATATATATAAGGAAGCCCCATAATAGAATCATGAGGCTTAAGTTATTTTTAGTTTATTACTCCAATACTTGCAAAATATCAGAATAGAAATGCTTTGCTTTTTATATCTCTTTTTATTTTTTACAGACTCTTAAAATTTTTATACATCTAGACCTTCAAAATAAGACAATATTATAGCACTAAACAGATAATAATAATCTCTTGATAGTTAATTAAAAAAATTATAACCTAGACATTAGTATATTTCGTAAATTAGTCACTTTTACATCAGTTAAATTTCCTATAGAATTTGTATCTCTTCCTTCAAAACGTTTCACAATAAAATCAACATCTGTAACAGAAATATTATAATCAGATAAACGAGATTTAATACCTAAACTATTAAAGAAAGAATTAGTTTTTTCAATAAGAATATCTATTATAATATTCTCATCTTTTCCAGATATATCCCATACATTCCTAGCATATTGAAGCAATTTTTCCTTTCTTTCTACTCTTACAATATCAATAACAGCAGGTAGTACAATAGCTAAACTAGCTGCGTGATCTACACCATGCAAAGCTGTTAGTTCATGTCCAATTTTATGAGTAGACCAGTCGGTGACAACTCCACAAGAAAGTAGTCCATTAAGAGCCATAGTAGCAGCCCACATAATATTTGCTCTATTATCATAATCAGGAACATCCATAGAAAGGGGCATCTTACCTTCTTTAATAAGAGTTTTAAGAATCCCCTCAGCCATATAATCTTGTACAGGTGAATTAGTATTATAGGTAAGATATTGCTCTAAGACGTGAATAAAAGCATCAACAACACCATTAGCAAGCTGTCTTTTAGGCAAAGAATATGTAGCTTCTGGATCAAGAACAGAGAATTGAGGCATTATCAATGATGAATAGAAAGCAAATTTTTCTTTAGTTTCTCTTCTAGTGACAACTGCATTAGCATTCATTTCAGAACCAGTAGCAGGCAAAGTTAAAACTGTAGCTAAAGGAATCGCTTCAGTAATAGATGCTTGCTTAGAACAAATATCATACGCACACTCTCCCTTATATTTAGATGCAGCAGCAATGAATTTAGTTCCATCTATAACTGAACCACCACCTACGGCAAGTAAAAAATCAATATTCTTATCTTTAACAATCTCAACAGCCTTCATTAAAGTTTCAAAAGAAGGATTAGGTTCTATACCAGCAAACTCAAAATAAGAGAAGCCCTTTAAAGCAGTCTTCACTTGTTCAAGAATACCATTTTTCTTTATACTTCCACCTCCATAAGTAATAAGAATATTAGCATTTTTAGGAATATTCTTACTTATTTCAGCAATTTTTCCTTTACCAAAAAGTATCTTAACAGGATTATAGAAATTAAAATTATTCATTTCTTATTTATTTAATTTATCTTCATTTTTTATCCTTTGTTTAACAGTAGAAATGCGTTCCATAATTAGTAATAAGTATTTCTGCTTCTTCTTCTCTTTTATTTTTAGAAACTTAAGAAAGTTTAAAGACATATACGAATATCTTAAAGAACTACTCAGATTATTCTTAAACTCCTCTGACACAGAAATATTATAACAAGCCATATAAGCCAATTCAGCATCTATTGGTTTCTCAAGTAATTTCCTCCATATAAACCTAGCATTATCATAGTCGTTTTTGATAAAATAATAAGAACCAAGCCTAAGAAGAGAATTACCATTATTAAAATATATTCGCTTTTCGGTAGAATACTGTGGTTTTATTCTTTCAGCCATAGCAATTCCTAAGGAATACGCCTTTTCAGCCATTAAGCCCTCTATAGAAATATTATTATCAGATAAAATAAAATTATATTGAGATGCATTAGTAAAATCATCTAATATTTGGAAATTGAATGGATCATATGTTCTTAATTTATAATACCAATAGACGGAAACTTCATCTTGCGTATTTTGACCTAATAATTTCATATTAAAAACAGGGTTCTCAAGAACAATAAGCAAGGGCGAACCTGTTTTCATACAAATATTACTAGCTTTTACCCAATTTAATTGTTTAAGCTCAGTACTATCTGTCTTAGTTGAATCTCTATAATACATTATATTATCATACCTACCTATTTCCTTAAGATTATCAAAAAAACCCTCAAAGGAAATATCAAAAAGAGATTGATTTCTATCATATTCCTCTCTACTCTCTTTTGAACTATTAATAATACTATCTTGTTTTTTAGTAAGAGAAGTACGAATGACGAAACATATAGAATTCACATCATTGGGTATATGAAGCTTAGCGGGCTGTTTTGTCCTTATATAGGCAGCACCATATGGAGAGCATGAAAAAAGAGTAAGAATAGTAAATATAGATGCTAAGATACAACGCATAGATAAAAATGTTTTCCTCATAATTAATAATATTTCAAAGTTAAGTTTTTTTTAGTCGAAAGCTTAGAAAGAAGTCTATTATTTATAAATTTGAACAGATAATAAAAACAAACTATATAAACTATGATTAAAAAATTACTTTCAACATTAGTATTACTACAATTAGCGTGCCAAATCTTTGCATGTACGACAGCTATTGTATCAGGCAAATACACAAAAGATGGAAAACCTATTATTTGGAAACTTAGAGACACAGAATCGTATCAAAACAAATTAGGATACTTTACGGATGATAAAATACCCTATATTGGATTAATAAATGCAAACGATCCTAAAGGATTAGCTATTTGGGGAGGCTATAACGAATCGGGATTTGCAATAATGAATTCAGCATCTTTCAATACAAATCTTGATAATCCAACTAAATACACAGATCAAGAAGGTGCTATAATGAAGATGGCTCTAATGCAATGCAAAACATTAGAAGAATTCGAAAACATGTTAAGCAATCTTCCTAAACCTTGGGGATTAAACGCTAATTTTGGTGTTATTGATGCAAAAGGAGGATGTGCCTATTATGAAACAGACAATCAACATTTTGTAAAATTTGATGCAAATGATCCAAGAGTTGCTCCAAACGGTTATATTATAAGAACAAACTTCTCGAATATAGGCAAAAAAGATATAGGTTATGGATTCATTAGAAACCAATCAGCTATTGAGCTTTTTAACCAAGCTGATGCAGAAAACAACCTTACAGTAGATACTTTTATAAAGAATTTTTCAAGAACACTTCATCATTCTCTATTAAAAACTAACTATTCAGATGTATATCCATCTGTTACAAAGGGAGAATTTGTAAACTCAGGCGATTTTATTGTCCGTCACGGTTCAGCATCTTCAATAATTATTAAAGGTGTTAAACTCAAAGAAGATCCTAGGAACACATGTTTTTGGTCTATGATTTCATTTCCTTTAACAACTGTTGCAGTACCAGTATGGATGACTAAAAAAGGAGATTTACCTAAGGTATGTATAGCAAAAAATAAAAAGAATGCGCAACTTGCAGAATACGCTATGACACTAAAAGATAGAATTTATCCTATAAAAAGATCTGCAGGATATAAATATATGGACCTATCAGTGTATCAAAATACAGTCAATGGAGGTATAAAAGCTAAGATAACTAAGATAGAAGACGTAATAATAGCAAAAGCAAATCTTCTAACAAGTTCAAAGAAACTTAAAGATAAAGATATTGTTGCTTTTTATAATTGGCTTGATACATATGTAGTAGCTGAATATAAAACAGTATTCGGATTATAATATTAAACCCCTAGCTCCTCAAATATGTCAAGAAGAAATAAAAGGCCAGAAATAAAAGGCCAAAAATATACTTGTAAAAATTGCAATACTGAATTTATTGGTAAATTCTGCCCGAACTGTAGTCAATCGGTAAAAGAATTTGAACAACCCATTGGATTCATGATTGTTGATTTTGTGGGTAATATGTTCGCCTTCGATACTCGTTTTTGGAAAACTTTCAAAGCTGTACTTTATCAACCAGGACATATGGCAAATTCGTTTGTTGAGGGGCATAGGGTAAGATATATGCCCCCTTTTAGATTTTATATATTCATTAGTTTTATATTTTTCTTTTTACTCAATTATAATATATCAAACAATTTCCAAGATCAAATGTCTAAGGAAAATGGAAATATAAGTATAACTGATTCTTTAAAAAGAATGGAGGCAGATTCTATTATAAGAGCTGAATTAGTCAATAAATTCGGAAAGAAAAAAACAGATTCTATAGTTGCTAAAATTCAGAAAGAATTTATTTATAAAGAAAAAAGTGAATTTATTGATGTAAACATAGAAAACAACATCAGTGATGATGATGATTTAAAAGGTATTAAATTCAAAAAACTATACAAAGATGCCAAGGCTCATCCAGAGTATTATATATCAAAGGTTTTAACCTACATCTCTTGGTCATTATTTTTACTTATGCCATTTTTTGCATTTCTATTATGGGTATTCTTCAGAAAATCATATAGATTCTATATAATACATTTAATCTTTGCAATAAATCAACATGCTTTTCTATTTATAATATTGAGTCTTATAACAACGATAAGTATAATATTCCCTGCATTTATAAGTGTAAAAAGTCCGTACTTACTATTACTACTTCCTATATATCACTACATAGGAGGCAAACAATTATATAAACAAACAGTAAAAACAACGATTCTTAGGTTAATTACAATTGGTCTTATATACTGGTTTATAGTACTTATAGGAATTGCAATAATGATTTTCCTTTGGATATATTTCGGATATATTAATACAATAAAAATAGGGAGCATACTTAAAGTACTACTCCCTATTACTGCGATAGTTTCACTATCTATTTATCTTAAAAGCAAAATTTTCAAGAAGAGATAATTTTTTTTTCTCTTTAGGAAGATATATACCACAAAGTTCTTTTCTATTACCAATAGAATAATACTCTTTTGTAAGATTTTGAATATGTGATTTATTCGCTTTCACATATTTAGAATCTTTTCTATTAGAGTATAAATCTTTTGTTTTTTCAACAAAATTTCTAATAGTTATAAGCTCTTCTAGGTTTGCACAAATAAAAATTACTTGATAACTATTTATATGTTGAGAGTAATAAGCTATCTTATCCTTATTTGGGATATTCTTTAGGTTTTTATAAGCAATGTTGATTTTATCGTATTTTTTGATATTCTTATCAACTATATCGAAACTGGCATAGATATCAAATTTTTTATTATTAGAAAGACCTAATTGATTTTTAAGGATATTAAAATTAATTAATACATCCATACCCTCTTTTTCTACCTGATCATATACAAAAGCCAAATCATTAAAGTTAAGTCTTCTCATATACATACTATCACATAGAGAAGATAGAGTATCATTCTCTTTCAATAAAGATGTTTCATCATTTTTAAGATCAGTAGCAGTTGAAAGAACGAAATTATAACCCTTTATGGCTAAGTCGAACTGTTTCTTTGCTTCTATAAAAACATCCTTTTTTATAGTAGTGTCCATTACTTGCTTATTCTGTGTAATTAAACCTGAAATAATATTTTCTTCCCTACTAATGTCATTGAGCGTATTCAATTTTGGCTCATAGACCTTTGTGTCTGTATTTGATTTCAAATGAAAGACACAAGCGATTGAGATGCAGAATACCGTTACTAACATTAGTTTCCATACTCTTTTTCTCTGCAATACTACCATATATATTTGTTTCTGTTTAGCGGAAGCAAAGGTATATCTAAAGCCTACCCTTGCAAATTTATATGACTAATAGCTCATTTTCAGGCATTAATGGATACATCTTTGTGATGAAGAAAATTAAAAATAGTCAAAAACTCATAAAGATAGCAAAAAAAATAGACAATCACCCTCTCTTTTAATTATTAATTTCGTCTAGAATTAAATTAATTTTCTGCTTACATTCAGTACAAGCAGTACCTATCCCAATTGCTTTTGCAACATCATCAATAGTTTTTAATTTTTTTGCTTTAATAGCATCTGCAACTTCTTTTTTGTAAATCTCCATACAAATACATACTAATGTTTCATCTGGCATATGCGCGGTTTTAATAAGTAAATAAACATTAAACTTCTTATCAACAGTTACGAACAATAATTAAAATAGTTATCATAAAGATAATTTTTAACATGGCATTTTTGCACAAAAAAAATAGCTCACTAAAAGTGAGCTACTTACAAGAATATTTTCTTTAAAATTCTTACATATTCATACCACCACAAACGTGAATAGTTTGACCTGTTACATAAGAAGATAAATCAGAACCTAAAAACACGCATACTTTAGCGATTTCTTCTGGTAAACCACCTCTTTTAAGTGGAATTTTAGAAGCCCACTCTTTTTGAACATCTTCTGATAATTGTCCAGTCATTTCAGTAATAATAAATCCTGGAGCAATAGCATTAGAACGTATATTTCTAGAACCTAACTCTTTAGCAACAGATTTAGTAAATCCTATAATACCAGCTTTAGAAGCAGAATAGTTACATTGTCCAGCGTTTCCACTAACACCAACTACAGAACTCATGTTAATGATAGATCCTTCTCTTTGCTTAAGCATAGTTCTTTGAACTGCTTTAGTAAAGTTAAATACCGATTTAAGATTAACATTAATAACTGCATCCCATTGAGCTTCAGTCATTCTCATCAATAAAGTATCTTTAGTTATACCTGCATTATTAACAAGTATATCTACTCTCCCAAATTCTTTAACTATCTCAGCAACAACCTCATCAGTTTGCTCAAACTTACTAGCGTCAGATGCGTATGCTTTTACCTTCACACCAAAAGCTGCCAATTCAGTCTCTGTTGCTTTAGCTATATCGTCGTAAAATAAATCTGTAAATGCAATATTTGCTCCTTGTTTAGCAAATTCTAAAGCCACTGCTTTACCAATACCTCTTGATGCACCAGTAATAACTGCTGTTTTTCCTTCTAATAATTTCATTCTCTATTGTTTTAATTATGAAACTTTCAATTTTCAATGAACAAATATAAGTAATATTTGATATTGTAGATATATATTATTCCTTTATTATTCAACTTTGCATACTTGGTTCTTATTCTTTACCAAAGAAACGGTCATAATAACACAAGAAGCAATAATAATAAATAAGATAATGCCCGATTCAAAATCCGGTATTTTAAAGGCCTCTGGAATATTAAAGAATAGCAATATAGATATAAGTCCACGAGGTGCAATAGCTAATTGAGGGTGAATATCTGTCTTTAAAATCAATTTTAAAAGAACAAAACGTACAGCATAAACAATAATCAATACAATAGCACTAACCTCAAATACAGTCACATTCATTAATGATGATAAACTAATTGACATTCCAAATACAACAAAAAAGAAAGTACGTACAATAAATGCAGTTTCTATAGTTAATACATTAAAATCTTTAAACACCTCTGCAATAGCATCATGATCGTAATATTTAGCTAGTCTACCTTGCAAAAAGATATGTCTATTCTCAAGCACCATACCAAAAACAAGAATAATTAGTAATGCAGACATATGAAACATCTTACCCGTAGCATATAATGCAATAAGAGTAGCTAGGAATACAAAAAGCTTAATCTCAGATTTTATCTTCTGGAAAAGATATAAAAGAACATATGTAGACACAAAAGAAAAAACTATAGTTATTACTACATTAGTAATAACTGTAAATCCCACCTCAGCAACACTTGTAGCTTCTACATTACCTAATAGAAAATAGAAAAACATTATACCTATGATATCAGCAAAAGTACTTTCATAAATCATAAACTCTTTCTTATCCTTACATAATCCCCCCACAGAAGGAATGATAATAGCACTACTCATAATAGATAAAGGCATAGCGTATATAAGAGCTGTGACATAATCTATAGAAGGAATAAACCACTGCATAACAAAAGCAATAAGTACTACATATATAGATATACCTAATAAGGCAGATAAACATGATTTAATAATAACAGGTAACTTCTCTCTGGAGAGCTCCAGATCTAAAGCAGCCTCCAATACAATCATTATAAGTCCAACTATTCCCAATATTTCAAGCAATCCGTCTAGTTCTAGATCAGGAACACCCATGTATTTAAGAGAATAATTAATTATCAACCCAAGAGAAATAAGCATAAGAACGCTCGGTATGGATGTTAACTTAGATATGTGAGAAAAGAAATACGAAATAATAACAATCAAAGATGCTATTATTATAAATGTATAGGGACTTGAGCCCGCTGCTAGTGCTATCATATATTATTGTTTTAAAACCTATATCAAAGATAAAGATAATTCTCAAATACTTCTCTAGAATAGAGTATAAAGAACGGAAACGTTATAAATGTAATGTACACATTGCAAAAAAAGTAATTTTCTTTGAGGTAATACAGTTATTATTTCTACTTTTGCCCCCATAACAATTTACTCAATTTAAAATACTGATTGACTCATGGATTTGTTGCAAAAAATCAAAGAAAACGCAAAGAAGCACTCAAAAAAAATAGTGCTTCCTGAAGGAACAGAAGAACGTACGCTTAAAGCTGCTGATCAAATTATAGAAGAAGGTCTTGCACAGATCATTCTTATTGGTAACCCAGCTGAGATTACAAAATTAGCTAGCGAATATTCTTTAAAGAATATAGACAAAGCTACTATTGTAGATCCTCTTGCTCACGAAAAATTAGATCAATATGCTGATTTATTAGTAGAGTTAAGAAAGAAAAAAGGAATGACTAAAGAAAAAGCTCTAGAGCTTACTAAAAATCCTTTATATCTTGCAACATTAATGATCAAAAGTGGAGATGCTGATGGTGAGGTTGCTGGAGCTCAAAATGCAACTGGTGATGTACTTCGTCCTGCTTTCCAAGTAGTAAAGACTAAACCAGGAATGTCTGTTGTATCTGGTGCTTTTCTTTTATTCTTAAAAGATAAATCATTCGGTAATGACGGTTTAATGGTTGTAGCTGACTGTGCTGTACATCCTAACCCTACTGCTAGCGAATTAGCTGAGATTGCTGTTGCAACTGCTGAAACAACTAGAGTAATTGCTGAAATAGAGCCAAGAGTAGCTATGTTAAGCTTCTCTACTAAGGGATCTGCTAAGCACGAAATGGTAGACAAAGTTGTAGAAGCAACTCGTTTAGCTAAAGAAATGGCTCCAGATTTACTTATTGATGGCGAAATGCAAGCTGATGCTGCTATTGTTGCTGCTGTAGGTGCTGCTAAAGCTCCAGGTTCAGAAGTAGCTGGTAGAGCTAATGTATTAGTATTCCCTACTCTAGAAGTTGGAAATATTGCATACAAATTAGTACAAAGAATGGCAGGTGCTGAGGCAGTTGGACCAGTTCTTCAAGGTATGGCTGCTCCTATTAACGATTTATCTAGAGGTTGCTCTATATCAGATATCGTTTCTTTAGTTGCTATTACAGCTAACCAAGCTGCAGTACAATAAACCATTAACCATAATTCAAAATAAATATACAATGAACGTATTAGTATTAAACTGCGGAAGTTCATCTATCAAGTATCAATTACTTGACATGAGTGGAGAAGCTAAAGTATTAGCTATAGGTATTGTTGAGAAAATAGGTCTTACAGAAGGTATTTTCACTCACAAACCACAAAACGGTAAAACAAGATTAGAGTCTAATGATGCTATAGCTGATCACAGTGCAGGTATAGACATGATTCTTAAAGCTTTAGTAAGCGAAGAAAACGGTGTGATCTCTGAACTTACTGAAATCAATGCTGTTGGACATAGAGTTGCTCACGGTGGAGAATTCTTTACAGGATCTGCATTAGTAACTGAAGAAGCTAAGAAAAATATTGAAGCATGTTGCGAATTAGCACCTCTTCATAACCCAGCTAACTTAAAAGGAATCCTTTGCATGGAAACACTTCTTCCAGGTGTACCTCAAGTTGCTACTTTCGATACTTCTTTCCACCAATCAATGCCAAAAGAAGCTTTCACTTACGCTATTCCTTATAAATATTATACAGAGAATCACGTAAGAAGATATGGTTTTCACGGAACATCTCACAAATTTGTTGCTGAGAAAGCTTGTGCTACTTTAGGTTGGAACATAGAGGACAAAAAAATCATCACTTGCCATTTAGGTAATGGTGCTTCTATTTGTGCTATCGACGGAGGTAAATCTGTTGATACTTCTATGGGATTCACTCCTAACGAAGGTCTTGTTATGGGTACTCGTACTGGTGACTTAGATTTAGGTGCATTATTATTCATCGCTCAAAAAGAAGGTTTAAACCTTGAAGCTACTAACAACCTAATCAACAAAGAATCAGGTATGTATGGTGTTTCTGGTATTTCTTCTGACTGTAGAGATCTTGAGAATGCTGCTGCTGAAGGAAACGAAAGAGCTCAATTAGCTCTTGATATGTTTATGTACAGAGTACGTAAATATGTTGGATCTTATGCTGCTGTTTTAGGTGGTGTTGATTTGATTATCTTTACTGGTGGTATTGGTGAGAATGACTGGAATACTCGTTTAAATGTATCTAAACACTTAGCATACATGGGCGTAGATTTCGACGAAGAAGCTAACTACAAACACAGAGGTGACGATAAAATGTTAACAAAAGAAGGTTCTAAAGTTAAAGTAATGATGATTACTACTAACGAAGAGCTTGTTATCGCTAAAGATACACTTGCATTAGTTAAGTAATTTACTTAATTACACATATATTAAAAAGCTCGTTTCCTTGGAAACGAGCTTTTTCTTTATCTTTCCAAATTAAGATTATGCATTCAAAACAGTTTCGCTAAAGTGATTCTCATATAATTGGATCATAACTAATATAGAACAAACACTAATCAAATATGGAACAAGAACTTATTAATTATGTATGAGATACTTATCAAGTATATAACAAATACGTCCTGTATTGAAGTTTCATAGTAACTTACTAGCTTCTTTGTAGGTTACATAAACCTAGGAAGAAGCAAGGAAGAACCTACAAAGAACCAAGGAAGAACCTATGCAGGAGGTATTTGATAGCTACTTAATATATAGTTGATAGGTAGTTGACATATAGTTGATAGGTATTTGACTTAAGTTTAATAGCCTTTTATACTCTATTTCAATATACATAAACTAGTTATTGAATAATTATACGTCTTGTTTTCTGTTCAGAATCAGTAAATATCTTTAAGATATACATACCAGTCGAAATATTAGAAAGATCCATTTGTTTCTCATTCGTTTCAGATTTAAATTCTATAACAAGCTGTCCAGAAAGGTCAAATATTTGAGCATTCCATTTTTCCCATTCACATCTAATAGTAATATTTTCACCTCTAGAAACGGGGTTAGGGAATATTTTAAATTTATGAATAATCACCTCTATCTCCTTCTTTACCAATATGTTTACAGAGAAATTAAGAATCTCTTCATGTTTTAAACATTTAGCTTTCAGACTTATATCAATCTTGCCACCTAAATTCTTATTAGATTTAAGAATAATAGAATTATTATCGACAGAAGCAGATAATACTTTATCGTTTGAGTTAGAAATAATCTCTACAGATTGTTCTTCTTCAGGTATATTCTCTGGGAAGATATCACTAAAAGCTATACTTTCAGACGAATTAGCATGCATCTCTAAATTATCTATCTTATTAAAAACAATAGGAGCTTCCTTTTTCTTATTATTAATCTCATCTATGCAAAAATATGCAGGAATAATAAGGCCTTTATTATTCATACGAGAACCCTCAGACTTAAATTTTATAGCAGAAATTTTTCCCAATGAAGATAAATCCCACCATTGCCAATCTTCTACAAGAATATGCTTCTTTGCATCACGATAATCAGCTAAAAAGAACTCAGTTGTAGAAATTTCCTCGCCATATTTATTTAAACCTATTGCTATAATCTTATACCAATCGCCATCTCTAAAAGCCTCACCAATAATAGGATCTCCATTATTAACAGAATTAACTAACCAAGCTGTATTAGTAATATACATACCTGACAAAACTTGGTCGTCTTCCGAATTTGTTAATTGCATTCTTGTTGAAGTACCTAAAGTGTAAACCACTCCAAAATTCTCTGTACCACATGCTGCACCACCGGCAGCAGAGTGAAATTGATCTTGTAAGAAAGCAGAGGGATCAAACTTTTTTGAAGTCATATTAGAATAAGAAAATCCACCCCAAGTAGCGTATTTATCTACCAAACAATTTTCTAATTGATATGAATCAGTATAGAAATAATCCATCTCAGAATTCGCATCCGTATCTCCCCAATAAAAAGATTCATCTTCAAGAGAAAGATCCTCAAAAGAACCTACTCCAAGCTCATCTGTGACATTCATAGCAACTTTATGAGTAAGAGTATTTCCGAATAAATCTGTCAAAATCATTCTATATGAATTAGAACACGAAGGAGTTATAGACAAAGAATTTCCTTCTGAAAACTCTCCAGTTTTCTGATTAATCCATTTAATAGAAAAAGGCTCTACTCCACCTTCTATTTTAGGTTCAAATACATATTTTTCATCTTTCTTAATTCTGTAAGATTCACTACCTAAATACTTCAACACAAGAGGTTTACCACTGAAATCATCTATATAAAAAGCCTTATTACTTGAAGAAAACTTAAGTTTAATAACCTCACCTAATTCATGTAAACATATAAATTTCCATTCCTTACATGCCTCTAATTTGGTTTCCTTAGAGATTGAATTATCTGCTTTTATTCCCTTAATATTAATAGAAGATTCAGATTTTAAGAAAAACCCTTCTAGTTTCAATCCTTTATCAGTATTAGTAAGAGAAACAGAGCCCTCTTTATTAGCATCTAATTTAGCTATTTTGTAAGAATATTGTGGACCTTTCTCTTTCACAACAGAAAAACCAGTGAAATGTGCTGTTGCATCCACAAAATCAGACTCCCCCACCTCTATCTCTTCAAATGTAGAAACAGATGTTGGTCTATAGTGTGTTTTAACATCAAGTTTAGAGAGTTTTTCTGACACATTTTTAAATACATCTTCTATAGCAAAATACAAAGTATATTCATGATTACCTTTTAGATTATCTATAGAAATGGCAGACTCATTATCCTTAATTACATCCATAAAGTCACCTGCCTTAACTTGCTCTATTGTAGGCTCTTTAGACGATCTATCTAAAACAATATAATATATTCTACCAGACTTATCCATCTTAACTAAAGAGACAGCAACACTACTAGATATTTTCTGCAATTTAGGATAGTTCTCATGCATTATAGGAGGAATTTCAGCTGGCTTATTATACTCATCTGCTCCTACAAAAGGATGACTTACATCTCTAATATCACCATCAATATCATTACTTATAAAAGCAACAAGAAGAGCCATATTAAGAGCCTCCGAATTACGTATATGTAAATCCTTATCATTATAAAACTCCGCTTCTTTTAATAAAGACGATTTGTCATTCATCTTATTTTTCCACTCATATAATGGAAAATTATTATTTTTTCCGTATTTAATATTCTTTCCACTAGAAAAATAAACGTTGTTAGAGAAAGAATAATCTTTACAAAATCGCTCATTTAGAACTGCATAGACATGACCACCGGCCTTATTTTGAAAAATATTATTATAAACTTTCAAACCTGAACTCTCTCCTCTTTCTATTGAGAAAACTCTTGAAGAGGTTTGTATATTTCCCTTTATGCAAGCAGTATTATAAATAATACTTATATTTCTAGTATCTCTATTTATAATAAAAGAAGAACTTGATTCCTTACAATCATTAATTGCAATAGTATTATTATATATAGGAAATTTATCTACAATATCAGTAGTACAACCTCTAAGTTCAATACCTACACAAGAAGTTAATCCTTCTAGAATAATCTTATTATTATAAACAGAAGACTCTCCTATTACTCTATAAAGATCAATAGCTTGAAAACCATGTTTAACAGTTACACTATTTGTTATATTATTCTCAAAAACAACTGCTTTATCCTCATTATTAAGATATATAGCTTTTGCACCTTGTTTAGAGAAAATATTATTCTTAATTATGGCTCCCTTTTCTTTAGAAAAAGAAACAACACCTGTTCCTCCAACAGAAACACCAATATGTCCACCTATTAAAGTATTACTCTCTATGCATATATAATCATTGTTATTTTCTTCTTCTCTTCCAGCAAGAGTTTCAATAAGAGATATAGAACCTCCTGAGAAAGAGCCAGAATCAACAGTCTCTGATATGATTTTATTGGATTTTATAGTAAGATGCCTAGACATATTATTTACAAAAACAACAGCTTCATAATTGATATTACTAGTCTTAAAAGTAAGATTTTTCAAAGTTAAATAATCTGCTCCTTCTACATTAAACATTCCATAATTTGGGTCAGGATATATTGGAGATGAGTACTTTTTTGAAGAAATAATTACATCATCAGCATTATTAGTTTTTGACTGAAAAATTATCTGAGCTTTCTCTGATGCTCCATTAATATGGGGAATTCTAATCACTTCATCATAAATTCCAGATTCTATAGAGAAGGTAATATTTCCTTCTATACCTTCTTTTAGAAAGCTAATCGCATCAGCAAAAGTATGATAATCTGCCTTATCACTGCTACCAATTGTATATTCACCTTTATGTCCAGCTTTAATTGCAATCTCTCCATCAGGATTTCCGTCTTCCACTAAAATCTCCTTATTATCTATGCTACAAGATGTAAGTTGAACATCTAATTTACTCGTTAAATCAGCTGATTTCTTTATATCTGCAACAAACCATAAGTAATAAGAATCTTTTTTAGGTAGAGTTTTCACATCACTAAAAGAAAGACTATTCTCTGCAACTTTTATTTCTTCTCCAAAAGGTTGACTATTATTAAAACCATCTCTATTTTCAGTATAATAAAGGCGTACATTCTCTAAAGCTAATTTTGTTTTATCTGATATATTAAATTTAAAGTTCTCTATATTAACAGAACCTTTATCCTTATCTACATCTAATTTAATCTTAAGAAACTGCACATCTTTTGAACCTCTTACTCTTGTAGCACATGAAGGATGACTAGCGGAAATATTCTCTACCGTTAAGATTTCAGGTTTATATTGAGAGATCTCTGCTTTCCAGCCTTTATTATTCCCATATCTGTTTGAAGAAAACACAAAAGTAAGAGCACCATCCTCTGTAGAAGAACGGAATTCTTTACTCGGACACTTATAACCATATATTTCCTCTATAAAACTCTTATCATTTATATCTCTACCATCGTATATCTTAATATAATCTCGTCTAGAAACACCAAAATCTTTAAAGATTAATTTCATAGACATTCTCTTATCAGCAGGAACAAAAGTGACCTTCCCCTCAAAATTATTAGAGTATTTTCCAGATTCACCTCCATCATCATAAAAAACCAAAGTTTCTCCTACTATACAATCAATATTATCTCCTTTTTGTAATTTCAACTCATTTACCACAAGTCTATCTCCATCAGGATCAGTAATTTTTGCAATATATTCTTTTCCTCCAGCTATAAGTTTGACTAAAGAAGCATCTATTCTATCACCTATTTTGGCATTTAAGGCTAAATCTACAGCAATCCAGAAATATTGTTTTCCCTCTTTTAGTTTTAAATCTCCTTTAATCTCTATTTCCGAGCTTTGATCACTAGTTTCTCCCAAAAGTGTGCTTGCTGAGAATTGATTATTCCTACCCGTAGCAAACAATTTATATTTTAACGCATTCTCAGAGTTGTTTTTTGTGTTTATAAAAAGAGAATTTAAGTTTATAGGATTTAAAACTCCATCTAAATTCATTGAAATCTTTAATAAGGGAATATTTACACTTCCTCCTTTTATTGATTGTGTACCTGCCTGTTCTACTTTCAAATCTTTAAGTTGCATATCACTGGGCTGATACTCCTTAACTTTAGCTATCCATCCTTTTTTTGTTCGATATGATGAAGCTCCATAAGTATTAAAAAGAATAGTCATTTCTTTATTCTTCTTATTTGAACGTAAATGCATAACTGGACCTAGATTTGCTAAATCTTTACTATTAAGTTCCCAGATAATATTTTCCTTTTTTAATTCTGTTCCTGCATAAACAATAAATTTTGTTTTTTGAGTTTTAGAAAAATAAATATCAAATTCTGAGAAATCTAATTGTAACATATTATTATCATTAGAGGCTTTAAATGTTACAATCTGATCTCCATGAATTCCATATCCATATTTTCCTCCATATTGAGCGTCATCATCCGTAAAACCAAATTGGCCAAAAACTTTTACATTTGAATGACCTACTTTCATTTTAAAGACATTTTTAATCAAATTAACGACTTTAGGATCTGCATTTGAAACTAGATAATCTTTAGAAGAGCATTTTACTGACAAACATTCAGCAGCAAAAGAATTTCCATCTTTAGCAGATTCCTTTAAATCATAAACAAGCCAAAAATAATTATTCCCTTCTAATAACTCCTGATTCATTTTTAAAATAAATTCTCCGTTTGGATTATCAAATTTATTGCCAATCGCTTTAGCTTTCGTAAAATCATTAAAGGATTTTGAAACAAACAAGTGTGCTGAAGCAATATCATTAACAGCATCAGAAGAACCTGAAGTAGAAAATTTAATAGACTCTACATTTAATGCATCTAAAGAATTTGATGTTTTTATATTTAGAGCATAAACTTCTATATTTTTTGAACCTGCCATGACTTCTTTTGCCTCAGATTGCAAGCCAAGACATTGATCTACAGACATGATACTTGGTATAAATTGCTTTACAATAGCGTCCCAACCAGATCTAGTTCCACTTACCTTTACTTTAGTATAAACAGTTAAAGCTCCGTCTATAGAAGAAGATCTTATCTCTCCAGGAGGGTTAAGATACTCTCCAATTAACTTATCTTCTGTTACTTTTTTACCATTATAAACTCTAAAAATAGTATTATTAGGCCCATAGAGATTAAAAATCTCAAAAGATTTAAAATCAAGCATTATCTTTTTATCTACCTCTTTTGGTACAAAAGTGATTTGTCCTTCAAAACCTTGAGTACAATTATCATCAGGTCCTCCATTATCATAAAAGTGCTTAGCAGTAGATATTTCTACAATTTTATGTTCTTCACTTATAATAATTCCATCAAATGCTACAGCATCTACCTCTCTCACAATAGCTTTCCATCCTTTACCTGAACCACCTTCATATTCATCAGTAAAACCGACGGAAAGGACTCCTGATAATTTAGCTGATCTATATTTTAGAATCTTCACTCCAGTAGATATTTTTGCAAGTTCACCTGAAAATGGAAGTGAATATTCTATATCTCCCCAATCTTCTTCTTCACTCAAAGACACCTCTCCACTATAAAGTTTTATTTTGGCACCTTCGTTTAAATCAATTTCTTGGAACTCAATCTCTATTGTCTTATTAGGATTGGCAGGTTCAAACACAATCAGTGAATTTACATATGAATTAATATCTCCATCAGCACCTCCCATATCGTAAAAGGTAATTTCACCGTCAACTTTCTGCTTTACTGTTTCTCCATCTGAGCCTGGCATAATAAAAACACTAGGTGTATTCACCTGACTAACAGTAAAATGGTTAATTAATGGGGATTTGTTCTTTAAAGAACTTGCGTAGCTTATGTCACTCAACAGAACGAGTATACAACATAACATTTGAAAATAGATTCTTTTCATTTCTTAGTTTAATAATATAAGTTTTTCATAATATTTAAACCGAAGACATTAAACAAAAAGGAGAGATTATAATAAAAGGTTACATAAAAATATAGCTAAACTATATATTCACAATCAAAAAAAGGGAACCTTTTATTTTACCTTAACTCCCAAAAGTAAAACATTTTCGTAATAAATATTTGGTAGGTCTTCTGACTTATCTTCAATCTTAAGGCCTTCCCATTCAAGAGCCGTTAAGCCTACTTGAACAGTGACATATTATTAAGATTATTGAAGAATTACAGCTGTGGGTACAGTTCCCGAATTAAACGAGATTCCCTTTTACACTCATATAAAAAATGAGTACCATATATTCGGAGACAAATGTAATAACTTATTTTATTATATTTGGTATAACATAAGTTTTTATAATAAAAAAGCTGTTAATTATGGGTGCCTCCATAACTAACAGCTTTAATGTTAATATAATTATTATTTAATGTTTATCTACAAGGTAAACTATATTTCGCTTAGAAACAGCCCTAATTCCTTTAGAAAAATGAAGTTCTTTACCTCCTGAAATAATCATGTTTGGAAGAAGAGAATCTATATTTGCCTTTTCATTTACAGATAAATCAGCATATGATTTTGAATATACTAGCTTAGAATTCTTTTCTTTTATTCTCATAAATATTTTTCTAATATGACCCTCAAGCTGATTAAGGCACTCTATTCCTGATTTTTGTAATGTTGTATTTTCATGTTCAACATATATATTTGCTGTAGGAGCCATTAGTTTTACTCCATTAATAATCACTTCTTTAAACAGCTTTTTAGTACTACTATCAGACTTCGAATAATCAAAATACTTCCATATATATCTAGTCCTATTATTAGATAATTGCCAAGTAATATGTCCATTCAAGTATAGATTATGAAATTCATTATAAAGAAAAACAAGATTATTTTTCCTTAGAGATATTATTTTTGGCTCTATATGATTTATAGTGGGTAATGTAAAAAAAACTATCTTAGCCTGCATGGAGAACAGCAAAGAAATATTCAGTATAGCATTAGGTCTAGTATCGCCTTGGGCAGTAGAATCTATATCT
>JBATVL010000069.1:0-34096 GCA_049671745.1 Marinifilaceae bacterium | reverse complement strand
CGTCTTTGCAGACGAGCTATTATTGTATTTTATAGAACTCTATTATATATTAAAAGTAATATTATTCTTTTTTAGCCTTAGGTTCTTGATGAAGAAGGTGACCAATTTTCTTAATAATAGGTGATTTTTTAATGTTCAGATGAGGCATATAAGTTGCTATATGTCTAGCTTTCTTAGCATCATAGATATCTGATAATTTAATAAGAATAGCAGTCTCTTCAACTCCTCCAAAGTGATTGTTTAGAGATGTTCCGAATGTTCTCATTGTTGGTGAAAGACTCATATAAGCATTCACTAAAGGAGGAATATTCTCGCCTTTGTCTCTTACTAATTTAGATAAAATCTTATAGTCTGCTTTATAGTCATCTCCTGTAAATACGTTTTCTATCTTTTCTTTATCTAAATCGATAGTGATAGGATCTATAGGGCTCACAATGTTATCTGGGTCTGCAAAATATAGATTCATGAAGTATAGAATATAATTTCTAGCATCTATATTGAAACTTGTGTACATTGTTACTTTACCAAAGAAATATTCTATCTCAGGGTGTTTCACAGTAAGAGCTCCTAAGCCATCCCATAGATTATCAAGTGCATATAGACTTTTACGTCCCATACGTATAGATTGATATGCTGGCTGAACAAATGAGCGTCCAAGTTCTATTGTCTTTTGTAAATATTCTGAATTAAATTTATCTGAGAAAGAAAATAATCTTTCTGTTGCTAATAGATGTCCTTGATTTGCTTCTACTAGGCTGCCAATAAAATAGCGATATCCTCCTAGAATTTGTTCATCTTTAGGATCCCAAACAATAAGTTGATGATAAGGAATTTCTGCTGTGTCAAAAATGTCAATATCTACCTCTTTACCTGTGCCACCACCTGCAGAACGAAATGTTAATTCTCTTAAACGTCCTACTTCGCGCATTAATAATGGCGATTCAGCTTCTGTAAAACAATAAATTTCATTACCACCTTTATTAGTCTTACGGACAAAACGTTCTGGTATTAATTCCTTTTTTATTTCTTCTGTAGGTATTGGATGTATAACAGCTTTCATGCTATTTATTTTAGTGTATGTACTATGTTTTTAATCTCTTCTGCCCATTCTTTCTGCGATTTCTCTTTAGTAAGAGATGTGTATGGAATAGGCTTTCCGAATGTAATTGTGAATTTCTCCCCTCTATGTTTAGAAAATTCATCAACTAGGTATAACATCTCTAAATTTGATTTTATCCCTAAGAATTTTCTAGTGTTTGCAAGATTATAAAAGAAGTTAGAATTTTGTCCACTTACATGAACTGGTATAATATCTCTTTTGGATTGTATAGCCTTAGAAATAAAAGTTTTTTTCCATTCTAGGTCTCTAATCTTACCTCCTTTGTGTTTTCTAGACACTAATCCAGCAGGGAAGATAAGTATTTGCTTATCGGAATCAAAGGCTTTATTAAGATTTTCCGCTGCTTGTCTAGCCTGTTTACCATGTTTGTTTATAGGTAAGAATATATTGTCTAGACTTTTTACATTAAGAAGAATATCGTTTACTGGGAATAGTATATCATACATTGCTCCTACACAAGATATAAGCATTATTCCATCGGCTCCTCCTAAAGGATGATTTGATGCAAATATATATCTTCCATCTTTTGGAAGATTTTCCTCTCCTTTTATTTCGTAAGTTATATTTAAATACTCGAGTACGTGTTTAGTAAACTCTACTCCTTTAGATGCGCCATACTTACCAAAGAAATAATTTAATTCATCTTGATGAATCACCTTTTTTAGATAGTTATATATAAAAGAGGGGATCTTGCCAGCTAACTTAGGGTTTTTCTGTGCGAAAACTTTTTCTAGGTATATTGGCTTAAATTCGTTTAAAGCAGTATCTTTACTCATATATTCTTTTTAATTAGTGCAAATTTAAGAAAAAGAACTTGAATCTATTTACTGATAGTAGATTAATGCATTTTAGAGAAGAAAAAAATGCTACTTATTTGCTTAGATTAATGCTAATAAGTGGTATTTTTGCCGAGATTTAATAAACTTAAAACAAAAAAAGATGGAAACAGTTGTAAGTGGTATAAGACCAACAGGCAATTTACATTTAGGAAACTATTTTGGTGCGGTGAAGAATTTTCTTGCTATGCAAGATGATTATAATTGTTTTTTCTTTATTGCTGATTGGCACGCTCTTACTACACATCCTAAGCCTGGAGATGCACAAAGAAGTTCTAAAACGATATTAGCTGAATATTTAGCTTGTGGTTTAGATCCTGAGAAATCTCCTATTTATATACAATCTGATGTTAAGGAAGTCCTTGAACTTTACCTTTTCTTAAATATGAATGCATTTTTAGGAGAATTAGAGAGAACAACTTCTTTTAAAGATAAAGCTAGAAAACAACCTGAGAATGTAAATGCAGGTTTGTTGACATATCCAACATTGATGGCTGCTGATATTCTTATACACAGAGCAGATAAGGTGCCAGTAGGTAAAGACCAAGAGCAAAATATGGAAATGGCTCGTAAGTTTGCTAGACGTTTTAACAATACTTATGGTGAAGAATTATTTCCAGTTCCTCAATCATTCTCTTTTACAGAAGGTGGACTTAAGATTCCTGGACTAGATGGTTCTGGGAAAATGGGTAAATCGGAAGGTAATTGTATTTACTTGATGGATGATGAGAAGACTATCAAGAAAAAAGTGATGAAAGCCGTTACTGATGCAGGTCCAACTGCTATGAATTCAGAGAAACCTGAGGTTATTAAGAATCTATTTACTTTTATGGATATTGTTTCAACTCCTGATACTTCTGATTATTTTAATGATAAATGGAATTCATGTGAGATTCGTTATGGCGATCTTAAAAAGCAATTAGCAGAAGATATCAATAAATTTTGTTCTCCTATTAGAGAGAAAATTGTTGAATATTCAGCTAATGATATTTTACTTGATAAAATTGCAAAACAAGGAGCTGATCAAGCAAGAGAGAGCGCTATTAAAACTATAGAAGAAGTTCGTAGAGTAATAGGTTTTAGATAGAAATATAAACGAGTATATACCTGATTATGTTTAAAGAGAGGCATTCTCGAATGAAAATGCCTCTTTAATACAACTTTTTAACTAAAATTCGTACAATTATGATGTCACGAATTAGGGGTAGCTCTAGTTGAGATAATTGTATTATATATAAAGGCTTCTTTTGAAAAAACTACTATCATATATATTGACTTTCTGTTTTCTTATATTGTTTCTTGTTGTGACAGCGAGGACAGAAGTTTATATTGATAAAAAAAATATTAAAAAGGATACCCTTAATAGTAAAAAAGATAAAATACGCTCTAAACAAGAGATGTATAAGAGGAATATGGTTAACAGATATATGTTGCTTGATTCCACTAAAAATGACAAAAAAGAATATATTGGTTCTCCATCAATATATAAAGAATCACTTCGCTATGATTACGATAGTCGTAGATTCTACCAAGAAACAAATCTCTCCGATTCATATAAACTTTCTGCTTATAAAGTATATAGTCTAGAGGAGTATGTTAAATATCAAAATAAGAAATCATTAACTGATTATTGGCGTGATAAATCGGCTGAAGATGCTGGTATTAATAATCATTCAGGGTTAATTCCAGAACTTAATTTTGGTGGTAAACTTTTTGATGCCATTTTTGGTTCAGATAAGATTGTGATTAAGCCTCAAGGATCTTTTGAGGTTACTTTAGGTGTTAAAAATTCAAATGTAGAGAATCCTGCTATTCCTGAAAGTCTTCGTTCAAATACTATGTTAGATTTTGGTATGCGAATTCAAATGAATGTGTCTGGATCTATTGGTGATAGGTTGAAGTTAGATTTTAATTACAATACTGATGCTACTTTTGATTTTCAGAATAACATTAAAGTTTCTTACGATGGAAAAGAAGATGATATAATACAAGAGATAGAAGCAGGTAATGTTTCTTTGCCTCTCTCAGGAACTTTAATTAATGGTGGACAGAATCTTTTTGGTTTTAAAACTAAGATGAAGTTTGGTAAATTAGGAATCACTACACTTATCTCTCAGCAAAAAGGAGAGACAAAAGTGATGAATTTAGAGAATGGTGCTCAGAAGAAGAAGTTTAATATTAAGGTTGTTAATTATGAGGCTAATAGGCATTTCTTCTTATCTAGATATTTTGTAGATAACTATGATAAAGCTTTAGAACGTTTACCTTTAGTTAATTCTAAAGTGATTATTAATAAGATAGAGGTTTGGGTTACTAACAAAAATTCTAATTTCTTAAAGGCTAGAAATATTGTTGCTTTTACTGATCTTGGAGAACCAAGAAAATATATATTACCTGAGAATATAAGTAAATCATCTCCTTTCTTATCTTCTGAATTGCCTTCAAATGAGGAGAATGCAGTGTATGAGAAAATGCTTGTTAAAGACATTAGAGTAATTAGTAGAGTTTCTAATAAGCTTGCTAATTATTATACTACAAATAAAGATTACGAGAAGATTGAGAATGCCAGAATGCTTTCTGCTAGTGAATATACCTTAAATGATAAACTAGGATATATATCTTTGAATAGAGCTCTTAATTCTGATGAAGTTTTAGCTGTTGCTTATGAATATACAAGTAGAGATGGAACAGTACATAGAGTTGGAGAGTTAACATCTGATGCTCAAGCTGCCCCTAATGCACTCTTCCTTAAGTTACTTAAAGGAACAAATTTGAATCCTAAAATGCCACATTGGCCTTTGATGATGAAGAATATTTATAATCTTGGAGCTTATGGTGCTAGTGTTGATGATTTTAACTTGAATGTAATGTATAGGGATGATAAGATAGGTACAAATCTTAATTATCTTTCATTACCTGCTTCTGAGATAAAGCTAAATGGTAAAATTCTTCTTTCTGTAATGAATTTAGATAGATTGAATAAGCAGCTAGATGTGAAGCCTGATGGTGCATTTGATTATATAGAAGGATTAACTATTTCATCTGAGAGAGGAAGAATTATTTTCCCAGTGCTTGAACCTTTTGGTTCTAAGCTTAAATCGATGTTTATGAATAAAGTTCTTGCTGATAGATATGTGTTTAATGAGCTTTATGAAATGACTAAAAGTGAAGCTAGTCTTTTGGCAGAAAAGAATAAGTTTACTTTAGAAGGCTCTTTTAAATCAGAGCAAAATTCTGAGATTAGTTTGAATAATTCTAATATTAAACCAGGAGCAGTAAAGGTAATTGCTGGAAGTAGAGAACTTGTTGAGAATATTGATTATACGGTTAATTATGCAATGGGTAAGGTTAAAATTATTAATCAAGGAATTCTTGAATCGGGTACGCCTATTTCTATATCTTCTGAGAGTAATAATCTTTTGTCTATGCAAACAAAAACCTTGATTGGTACACATCTTGATTATAAGATTTCTGATAATTTGGCATTTGGTGCTTCAGTACTTCATTTATCAGAGAGTCCTCTTACAAGAAAAGTGAATATTGGAAATGAACCTATCTCTAATACTATATGGGGTGTTAATGGTTCATATTCTTTTGATTCAGGTTTTTTAACTAAGATGGTGGATGCTATACCTTTTATAGATACTAAGGCTAAATCTAAAATTACTGTGGATGCTGAATTTGCTCAGTTTTTGCCAGGGCATAATGGGGATGTGGGTAGTGCATATATTGATGATTTTGAAGGTTCTAAGATGATGATTTCTCTTAGAGCTCCTTATTCTTGGAAACTAGCAAGTACTCCTGAGATAGATTCTCATGTGAATTCATTGACTGATTTATCTAGTGGATACTATAGAGCTAAGATTGCTTGGTATACTGTTGATCCAATGTTTTACAGAACAGAGGATTCGTCTATGCCTTCAAATATCAGGAATAATCCAGACCTTAGGTCAAATCATTATACAAGAGAGATTAAACAATCGGAGTTGTTTCCAAATAAGGATTTGGCAATTGGAGATGCGAATATTATATCTGCTTTGAATGTGGCTTATTATCCACAAGAAAGAGGACAATATAACTTTAATGCTAAGGATTTAAATACAGATGGTTCAATGAAGAATCCAGAGAAACATTGGGCTGGCATTATGCGTAAAATGCAATCTACCGATTTTGAGGCTGCCAATATACAATATATAGAGTTTTGGGTTATGGATCCATTTATATATAATAAGAACCATGAGGGTGGTGAACTTTGTTTTGATTTAGGAGAAGTTTCTGAGGATATTCTTAGGGATTCGCGTAAATCATTTGAGAATGGTTTACCTACTTCTGCTGACTATGATAAGTCTAGACTTGAAATAACACAATGGGGGCATATTCCTGCTATTCAATCTTTAGTGGATGGTTTTGATAATAATGCTAATTCAAGAAGATTTCAGGATGTAGGTCTTGATGGTTTATCGTCTGAGGCGGAAAGAAAGTTTGCTAATTATGCAGCTTTCCTAGAAGAGATTAGAATAAAGCATGGTATAGTTTCTGATGCTTATGTGAAAGCTGTAAAAGACCCTTCTGCTGATGATTACCACTATTTTAGAGGTACAGATTACGATGAAAAGAATCTAGATGTGGCAACAAGATATAAGAATTATAACAATTTGGAAGGGAATTCTCAAACAACAGAGATGTCTACTGAATCTTATTCTACTTCTGCTACTTTAAAACCTGATAAGGAAGATATTAATGAAGATAATACTCTTAATGAGACTGAATCATTTTATCGCTATAAGCTAAAGATTAAGCCCTCTGAGATGGATATTTCTAACAAATATATTTCAGATATAAGAAATGTAAATGTTGAGTTAGAAAATGGTACTACTGCAAAGGATGTTAAGTGGTATCAATTTAAGATACCTATTTCGGATTACTCTAAAAAAACTGGGAATATAGACGGGTTTAAATCTATTCGTTTTATGAGAATGGTGCTTAAAGATTTTAAGGAGGAGGTTAATTTTCGATTTGCTTCTTTTGGTCTTATTCGCGATAGTTGGAGAATGCAAGAGGATGCTCTTAATGTTGAAACTAATATAGAAGAAAGTGGAAATCATGGTAAGCTTGAGGTCTCTTCTGTAAGTATAGAAGAGAATTCTGGAAAAACTCCTGTTAATTATATATTGCCTCCTGATATTAGTAGATCTTTGGATGCTTCTTATTCTCAATATACTCAAATGAATGAGCAAGCTATGTTGCTTAAGTTTTCGGAGCTTGAAGATGGATACTCTAGACAAGTATATAAGAATGTTACTTTTGATATGCTTAGATATAAACGTCTTGTTATGGATGTTCACGCTGAGGAGTTAAATGATAATACAAGTACTTCTGATAGTGATTTGAGGTTATTTATTAGAATAGGCTCTGATTATAAGAATAATTATTATGAATATGAATTGCCTCTTTATCTTACTCCAGCTCAATATTATGCTGATACTGAAGATAATAGAAAGATAGTATGGCCTAGTCTTAATAAGATAGATATTCCTTTAGAATATTTTCAAAAGATAAAGATGGCAAGAAATGCTGCTAGACGTGCTGGTAAATTTATATCAGGCTTACGTAATAAGTATTCTAAATCAGTTTCTTCTTTCTCTAATGCTAGTGATATTAATGATGATTATAAACTTGTTAGTATTGTTGGTAATCCAACTATTGCTGAGGTTAAATCTATAATGATAGGTGTTAAGAATCCTAAGCAAAAGAATGATGATGGACAATCAAAAAGTGTAGAAGTTTGGGTTAATGAATTAAGATTATCTGAATTTGATGAGTCGGGTGGTTGGGCTGCTAATGTAAGACTTAATGCTCGATTAGCTGATTTTGCAAACATTACCCTTGCAGGTAGAAAAATAACACCTGGTTTTGGTGCATTAGATCAGAAGATTAGTCAACTAAGTAGAACGGATCAATTGCAGTATGATTTATCTACTAATGTTCAATTAGGTAAGTTCTTTCCTGATAAATGGAAAATGAGAATCCCTATGTATTATTCTATTTCTTCTAATACAATTTTACCTGAGTATGATCCAGTGGATACTGATTTAAAATTGTCTGATAAATTGAATAGGTTTTCGGGTTCGCAGAGAGATTCTGTGCGTAGAAATGCTGAGACATTTGTTGGAAGAAAGAGTATTAATTTCACAAATGTAGGTGTTGAAAATTCGGGTGAATCAAAGATTATAGATATTTCGAATCTTTCTATGTCTTATTCTTATAATGAGATTAATAAGCGTGATTTAAAGACTAAACGCGATTTAGAAAAAAATTATAGAGGAGGTATTGCTTATACCTACAATGGAAGTAGAGAACCTTTGATGCCATTTAAAAATATAGGCTTTTTAAAGTCACCTTATTTAAAATTTATTCGTGAATTTAATTTCTATTATTTGCCATCTCAATTCTCTCTTAGAACTGATATGGAAAGATCTTATCATGAAATCGAAGGTAGAAATCTAGATAATCCTCTTTTGAAGATAGAGCCTAGTTTCGATAAGGACTTTTCTTGGAACAGATTCTATGACCTTAGGTTTGATTTGTCAAAGAGTCTTTCATTTAATTTTTCTGCTTCTTCTATTTCTAAGATAGATGAAACACAGGGTATGGTTGATTATGAAAGAGATAGAGATTCTTATAAAAGATGGAGAGATACTGTTATTGATAATATAATGGACGGTGGTCGATCTATGCAATATGCACACAATTTTACTGTTGCTTATAAAATACCTATTAATTATTTTCCTGCTTTTTCATGGATAAATGCTACTGCAAGATATTCTGGTTCTTATAATTGGCAAGTTTCTCCTGTTATTTCTGATGATATTGATATTGGAAATGAAATTAGAAATATGGGGTCTAAACAACTTAATACACGATTTAATCTTCTTTCTTTATATAATAAGTCGAGTATGCTTAAGAAGATTAATGATAAGTATAGAGGAAGAAAATCTAGAAAAAATAGAAAGAGAGTTAAATATTCTACAACTCTTAAGAATTTGAAGAAAAGGCGACATTATGATATATCTCATAATTTAAAGACTAAGAATTTAAAGATTAGAATTTATGATACTAATCATCAAAGAGTCAATTTTAAATCAGTTATTAGAAATAAAAATACTATAAGGATAACTACTCTTAATAATGTAGATGTAGCTAAGGTGAGTATTTCTGGTGTGGTTGATGAGAAAAAATCAATTCTTACTGAATCAACAAGTTTCTTGGCACGTTTGATGATGAGTGTTAGGAATGTATCTGTTAATTATACGGAAACAAATAATACTACATTACCTGGCTATTTACCTTCAGCAGGACTTTTAGGTATAGACAATTATAATAATTTCTCGGCTCCTGGTTTCGATTTCCTTATTGGAAATACTGATCAATCATTTGGCATGCGAGCAGCTGAAAAAGGATGGATTACAACTAGTGATGCTTTTAATTCTTCTTTTTTAAATACGGTGAGTAAGGTCTTTTCAGGTAGAGCTAGTGTTGAACTTATTAGAGATCTTAAAATAAATTTGATTGTTAAAAGATCTTATAGTCAAGATAATAGTCAGCGTATTGTTTATGATAATGGTGCATTCTCTGCAAATAGTAATATTAATTCAGGAAGATTTTCTATGACATATTTGTCTTTCAATTCTTCTATTTTTAATATATCTAATGGAACTAAAGCTTCTGAAGGTGTCTATAATGATTTTATGAAAAATAGACATGCTGAATCGGAAAGGTTAGCAAAATCAAAATGGGGCAATGATTATGAAGCACATAAACATGTAATAGATGCTGGTTTTTATGAGGGGTATGGGGCCAATTCTCAGGATGTTTTGATTCCTGCATTTTTTGATGCTTATGGTTTTGGTAATTCTAAAGATTTGTTTCCTAATTTGTGGGCTATGCTACCTAACTGGAATATTAAATATACTGGATTAAAGAGAATTCCTTTTATTGGTAAGTATTTTCAATCGTTTAGTTTAAGTCATTCATATACTTGTATTTATAATGTTGGTTCGTATGTTAGTAATTCTCATTTTGGATCAAATACAGCATCTCCTATATCTAATAACTTTTATCCTGAATATGATGTCTCAGCTGTATCTATTCAAGAACGCTTTAATCCTTTGATTAACGTTAACATGGTCTGGAAAAATAGTTTTACCACTCGTTTTGAGATTAATAGGAGTAGAGCTTTATCTTTAAGTTTAACTAATTCACAACTTAGTGAACTTTCTTCTCAAGAATACGTATTTGGTTTTGGGTATAGGTTTAAACATCTTCCATTTATTATAAAACAAACAGAGGTTAAGAATAATCTTAATTTGAGATGTGATTTTTCTATTAAGAAGAATAATTCTATTATTCGAAAAATTCAAGAAGAAGTTAGTCAGCTTACTTCAGGACAAGAAGTCATTTCATTGAAGCTTTCTGCTGATTATACTCTAAACAATATGCTCAACTTACGATTGTATTACGATAGAATAGTAAATGATCCTTATGTCTCTTTAGCTTTTAAAACTACTAATACGAATTTTGGTTTAAGTGTCAGATTTACTTTACTTCAGTAATTTTATTATTATTTTTGTGTTACTATATCTTTCTATATCTAATATAGAGAGCTTTTTATTTCTAATGTTTTAAAGAAAATTTATATGAATATAGAGATTTTTATTAATAATCCATGGCAAGAGAATACCTACTTGTTGTATGATGAAACAGGTGAGGCTATACTTATTGATTGTGGATGTATTCGTGATGGCGAACGTGAGAAGATTCTTTCTTTTCTTAAAGCTAATGAGTTAAAATTAGTGAAGTTGATAAATACTCATCTTCACATTGATCATGTTCTTGGTGTTGAGTTTATTAAGGATACTTTTGGGTTTTCTGTTTGCGCTAATAAAGCTGATGAATATCTTTTAGCTGAAGCTCCAGCTTATTCTGAGGCCCTTGGTTTTCAAAGAATGAATCAACCTCCTGCTATTCAGGAGTATATTCAGGATGGAGATGTTGTCACTTTTGGAAGTACAGTTCTTAAAGCTTTACATACTCCGGGACATTCTCCAGGTGGTATGTGTTATTATTGTGAAGAAGATTCTGTTGTCTTTGTGGGAGATACATTGTTTTCTGGCAGCATTGGTAGAACTGATTTACCAGGAGGAAGTTTAGATGATCTTTTGTCTGGTATTAAATCTAAATTATTGATTTTACCGTCTAAGGTGAAGGTGTATACAGGTCATGGTGCTTCAACAACAATAGACTATGAAAAGCATCATAATCCTTTTTTGAGATAAACTGAATAAGCTAGTAATAGTTTTGTTTTATAAATGTTGAAAAAAAAGTGGAGGGTAATGGTTGATTGTGGAGTAATTTTTTAATACTTTTACAATAGAAACCCAAGCTTTGTTAATGTCTAGATTTATAGGAGATTATCAGTCTAAATTCGATAGTAAAGGCAGAGTAGTAATACCGTCCAACTTTCGTAAACTTATACAATCAAACTCTATTGATGTTTTTGTTGTACGCAAAAATATTTATGAGAACTGTTTGGATCTATATCCTTATGCAGAATGGGAAAAGCAAATAAATTTAATTAAGAGTAAATTAAATTTATTTAATAGAACTCATTCTGCTTTTTTGCGCGAATATCATAGAGGTGTTTGTGAGTTAAGTATGGATTCAAATGGCCGAATTCTTATTAATTCACGTTTCCTTGAAAGTGTGAATATTGATAAGGAGGTTATGATTTTAGGACTTGATACTAAGTTGGAGATATGGGCTGTGGATGAGTATAGTAAGTGTTCAATTAATAATGAAGACTATATGAATCTCGCAGCAGAGATTTTAGGAAAGAACATAGAAGGAATATTATAAATATAAAGAATTATGAGTGAATATCACGTTCCAGTGTTGTTAAAGGAGAGTATTGATGGTTTAGATATTAAACCAGAGGGAGTGTATGTTGATGTAACTTTCGGTGGAGGAGGTCATTCTGCTGAGATTCTTAGTAGATTGGGTAATGGTCATCTTTTTGCTTTTGATCAAGATGAGGATGCCTTATCTAACAAACACAATGATGAGAGATTGACTCTTGTACACCATAATTTTAGATATTTAAAGAATTTCCTTAAATATCACGATGTTCTTGAAATAGATGGATTATTAGCTGATTTAGGTGTTTCTTCTCATGAGTTTGATGAGGCCGATAGAGGTTTTTCTTTTCGTTTCGATGCTGATTTGGATATGAGAATGAATAGAAACACAAAAATTAAAGCTTCTGATATTTTAAACGATTATGAAGATACTGAATTGTATTTTATTTTTAAATATTATGGAGAAGTAATAAATCCTGGAAAATTAGTTAAGAAGATTCTTGAGTATAGACAGAATAAACCATTTGTCACAACCGGCGATTTTAGAGAAGCTATTGTTTCTTGCATGCCTGGTGGAAAAGAAAATAAATACCTTGCTAAGGTATATCAAGCTTTGCGTATAGAGGTAAATGCTGAATTGGATGCTTTAAAAGAAATGTTACAACAGGCTCTTGAAGTTCTTAAACCAGGTGGTAGACTTTCTGTAATCACTTATCATTCTTTGGAAGATAGGTTGGTTAAAAATTTCTTCAAATCAGGTAATTTTAAGGGAGAAGTAGAACAGGATTTCTTTGGTAATTTTAAAACACCATTTAAATTAATTAATCGTAAGGTTATTCTTCCATCTGACGAAGAAATAACTGTAAATAATAGAGCAAGAAGTGCAAAATTAAGAGTTGCTGAAAAATTATAATATGTGGTCTGGTAAGAAGAAATATAAGGAGTTTGTTAGTTCTAAGGAAGAGAGAAAGTCCTACGATGAGGATGATTCTGTTTCTCTAATGAATTTTCTTGATGGCTCTATACTTACCAGTTCTATCGTTAAAAAACAGCTTCCATTATTAGGGATGCTGTTTATTGTTTGTATGGTTGTTATCACAATAAGAAATTACACAGAGCAAGCTTATAGATATAAAAATAAACTTTCTTCAGAGGTTAAAGAGTTAAGATATGAATCTATATCTATTTCTTCAGGTCTAATGTTTATTAGTAAACAGTCTGAAATTGTTAAACGTATAGAGAAGGATAATATAGGACTTATTGAATCAGAAGTTCCACCAGTTAATATTGTTGTAGAGGAGGGGTATGAATGTCAATAAAAAGACAGATAGTTAATAGAACAAAAATAGTTTATCTTCTTTTTGTAGCTCTTTTAGCTTTAGTTCTTATTGGTCAATTGTTGAGGATTCAGCTTATTGACAGCAAGAAATATAAAGCTATGGCTGTTGAAAACGAAAGTAGAAAGATGGTTGTGCCTGCTGATAGAGGTAATATATTGGCTAAGGACGGACGTTTGCTTTCTTGTTCTATTCCTTATTTTAAATTACGATTTGATTGTTTGGTGGTTCATGATACTCTTTTTGATAAGAATATAAAACCTTTATCTAAATGTTTAGCTAAGTATTTTAAGGATAAGTCATCTAGTGAATATTATAAAATGTTATATCATGGTCGACATGGTAAGCGTCCTAACAGGTATCTTCTTATTAATAGAAGAGAACTAAAATATGAAGATTTAATTGCCATAAAAAAATTCCCTCTTTTTAATCTGTCTAAAAATAAAGGTGGATTGATAGTGGAGAAAATCCAAAAAAGAATACAGCCTCATATTAATTTGGGAAGTAGAACTATAGGCGATTTAAATCAGTCTAAGCTTGCTGGATTGGAAGGTAGTTGTGGTTTGGAGAGTGCTTTTGAGAGAGAGTTGAAGGGTGTTGCGGGAAAAGGAATAAAGAAAAAAATGATTGGTTCTTGGTTGCCTTTTGTTACTGAGGAACCAGTTGATGGTAAAGATATTGTTACCACTTTAGATATTAATTTTCAAGATATTGCTGAATCGGAACTTGAGAAACAGCTTATTAAATATGATGCTGAATCAGGATCGGTGGTTTTGATGGAGGTTAAAACTGGAGCAGTTAGAGCAATTGCTAATCTTGGTAGATCGGAGAGTGGAGCTTATTTTGAAGATAAGAATTATGCTGTTGGTGAGGCTATAGAGTATGGCTCTGTTTTTAAGTTAGCATCTATGATAGCTGTGCTTGAAGATGGATATGTTGATGCTCTTGATTCTATTTCGACAGGTAATGGTAGATATAAATATTACGACAGAACTATGGTCGATTCTCATAGAAAAGGTTTTGGAAGAATTACTGTAGAAGATGCTTTTATAAAATCTTCAAATGTTGGTATTTCTAAAATTATAAATGATCATTATAGAAAAAGACCTTCTGATTTTGTACAAAGATTATATTCTATGAGGTTGAACCAACCTCTTGGACTTTCTATACAGGGAGAAGGTAGGCCATTAATTAAATATCCTACTGATAAAGATTGGTATGGAACTACTCTTCCCTGGATGTCTATAGGTTATGAGGTGCATCTTACGGCTTTACAGATACTTAGCTTGTATAATACTGTGGCTAATGATGGAGTAATGGTTAAACCCATGTTTGTTGAGGAGATTAGAGATAGATCTGGTGCTGTGCAAAAGATGGAAAGAGAGATTTTGTTATCTAAACTTTGTTCGGATAAAACGATTGCTATTGTGCGTTCTATGCTTGAAGGAGTTGTGGAAAGAGGGACTGCTAGAAATATTAGAACTTCAAAATATAAAATTGCTGGTAAAACGGGTACTGCTCTTATTTCTGATGGTGGTTCTGGGTATAGTGTTAAGAAATATGTTGGTAGTTTTGTAGGTTATTTTCCTGCAGATAATCCAGTTTATTCTTGTATTGTTACTATTAAAAATCCTGATAAGAAGAAAGGTTTCTATGGCAATATAACTGCTGCACCTGTTTTTAGAGCTCTAGCTGATAAAGTTTATGCTCAAACATATTATTTACATCCTCAGAAAACTCTGAAAGCTGGAAAGCCTAGAGTGGCGAATTTTGCTAGAGCTAAAAAGGACGATGTTAATACTATAGCTTCTGAATTGAATCTTGACTTTTCTAATATCTATTCTAAATATGATTGGGTTGATGTTAGGATAAGTAAGGGGAAATATAAATTCGCTGAGCGAAAAATGAGTAAACGTAAAGTGCCTAATGTTAAAGGTATGTGCCTTAGAGATGCTGTGTATGTTTTGGAAAATGCAGGACTTAGAGTTAGATACAGTGGTATAGGAAATGTATATGCACAAACAATGACTCCGGGCAGATCATTTAGACCTGCTCAAGTAGTAACAATAAGATTAAAATAGGTAATAATGAAATTAAGCAAATTAATAAATAAATTAAAATATATATCTATTCATGCTAATCATGATTTTGAGATTGCTACAATAGAATTTGATTCAAGAAAAGTTATTAGTTCTACTCTCTTTGTGGCTATGAAGGGTGTTAGTCTTGATGGACATAAATATATAAATACAGCTATTGATAATGGTGCCATTGCTATTATTTGTGAGAAGTTACCTACTGATTTTATTGAAGGAGTTTCTTATATATTAGTTGAAGATTCTTCTTTAGCTTTGGCTAAGATATCTTCTAATTTTTACGGTAACCCTTCTTCTAAAATAAAATTAGTTGGTGTTACTGGTACTAATGGCAAAACAACAATTGCTAGCCTTTTATATAATTTATTTAAAACTGCTGGATATAAGGTTGGTTTGTTATCAACTGTTGTTAATTATATTGATACTAACGAGGTGAAGGCTACTCATACTACACCTGATGTGCTTTCTATAAATGCTCTTTTGAGTGAAATGCTTAATTGTGGTTGTGAGTATTGTTTCATGGAAGTTAGTTCTCATGCTCTTGCTCAGAATAGAGTAGCAGATATAGAGTTCGATGGAGGACTTTTTACAAATATAACTCATGATCATCTTGATTATCATAAGACCTTTGCTGAATATATAAAGGTTAAGAAACGTTTTTTTGATAATCTACCTAAAGGTTCATTTGTGGTAACGAATCTTGACGATAAGAATGGTATGACTATGTTGCAAAATACTAAGGCTAATAAATATTCTTATTCTATACGTTCTATGGCTGATTATAAAGGTAGAATTATGGAGCGTCATTTCTCTGGAATGCTTATGGAAATTAATGGTAAGGAGATGTGGACTAGTCTTATTGGAGATTATAATGCTAGTAATCTTTTGGCAGTTTATTCTACAGCAGTACTTCTTGGAATGCAAGAGGATGAGGTCCTTAGATATATGAGTCTTTTGAAATCTGTTTCAGGTAGATTAGATACCGTGATATCTTCTGATGGAAAAATGGGTATTGTTGATTATGCACATACTCCCGATGCTTTAAAGAATGTTTTAAAGAATATTGTTGGCTTAAAGAATGCTTCTCAACAGCTTATTGCTGTTGTTGGTGCAGGTGGTGATAGAGATAAAACTAAAAGACCTGAAATGGCAGCTGTTGCAGTTGAATATAGTGATAGATTGATTCTTACATCAGATAACCCTAGATCTGAAGATCCTACTATGATTATAGAAGATATGAAAAAAGGGTTATCTAAGGATGAACTTTCTAATATAATTTCTATTGTTGATAGAAAAGAGGCTATTCGTACAGCGGTTATGTTTGCAAAAGAAGGTGATATAATTCTTGTTGCTGGTAAAGGACATGAGAATTATCAAGAGATAAAAGGTGTTAGATCACATTTTGATGATAAAGAAGTAATTACAGAAATTTTTAATAAATAAGCTATGTTGTATTATCTTTTTAAATACTTACAAGAATCTAATTTCCCTGGAGCAGGAATGTTTGAGTATATAACTTTCCGTGCTGCTATGGCTATGATATTATCATTGCTTATTTCTACTATTTACGGTAAAAGAGTTATCCGTATGTTGCAGAAAAAACAGATAGGGGAGGTTGTTCGAAATCTTGGTCTTGAGGGACAGATGCAAAAAAAAGGTACTCCTACTATGGGAGGTCTTATTATTATTGTTTCTATTCTTATTCCTGTTCTTTTATTTACGAAGTTAGAAAATATATATATAATACTGATGATTATAACAACTGTATGGTTGGGCATCATTGGTTTCCTTGATGATTATATTAAGGTTTTTAAGGGTGATAAAAATGGACTTAAGGGTATATTTAAGATAATTGGTCAAGTGGGACTTGGTTTAATAGTTGGTATTAGTTTGTATTTAAGTCCTGATGTAGTAATTAGAGAAAAAACATCTTTAACAGAGATTGGTTCTAAAGCTGAAGTTAATCGTTTAGATGATTCGATTTCTAATTTTTCTTATATGAAAGATAAGAAGACTACTAAAACGACTATCCCTTTTGTTAAGAATAATGAGTTTGACTACAAGTCTTTAGTTCCTTTTGCAGGAGAGCATACTGCGACTTTCGCTTGGATTATTTTTGTACTCGTCACGATCTTAATAGTCACAGCAGTTTCTAATGGAGCAAATTTAACTGATGGTTTGGACGGTTTAGCTACCGGAACTTCAGCTATTATAGGTGTTACATTGGGTATTCTTGCATATGTATCTGGACATTATGTATATGCAGATTATTTGAATATAATGTATATCCCTCAATCGGGCGAATTGGTTGTGTTTATTGCTGCTTTTATTGGAGCTAATATAGGCTTCCTATGGTATAATTCTTTCCCAGCTCAAGTTTTTATGGGAGATACTGGGAGTTTAACTCTTGGAGGAATTATTGCAGTCTTTGCTATTTTAATTCATAAGGAGTTATTGATTCCTATTTTATGTGGTATTTTCTTTATTGAATCACTTTCTGTTATTGGTCAAGTTTCTTATTTCAAATATACAAAGAAGAAGACTGGTATAGGTAAACGTATTCTTAAGATGGCTCCTTTACATCATCATTATCAAAAGTTAGGTTATCCAGAACCAAAAATTGTTACACGTTTTTGGATTGTGAGTATAATGTTAGCAGTAATAACTATTGTAACTCTAAAAATACGATAAGTATGTATAAGAATATTCTTGTAATAGGTGGAGGAGAGAGTGGAGTTGGAGCAGCAGTTCTTGCCTCTAAGAAAGCTTATAACGTTTTTGTATCTGACAAAGGAAAAATACAAGATAAATATAAAGAGAGATTAGATAAGTATTTTATCTCGTGGGAAGAGGGAGGACATTCTCTTGATAAATTTGAGAATGTTGATTTAGTAATTAAGAGCCCTGGAGTTCCTTTTAATATACCTTTGATTAAGAGTTTTGTTGATAAGGGAGTAGAAGTAATTGATGAGATAGAGTTTGCCTCTTTTTATTCTGATGCTAAAATGATTTGCATAACTGGTAGTAATGGCAAAACGACAACTAGTATGCTTATATATCATATTCTTAAAAAAGCTGGTTTGAATGTTGGATTGGCTGGGAATATTGGTTTTAGTTTAGCTTATCAAGTTGCAACGGAAAATTATGATGTTTATGTTATTGAGTTGAGTAGTTTTCAGCTTGATGGTATGAAACGTTTTAGAGCAAATTTAGCTGCTATCATGAATATTACTCCTGACCATCTTGATCGATATGAGTATTCTCTTGAAAAGTATGCTCTTTCTAAGTTTAGAATTACACAGAATATGAATAAAGATGATTTTTTTCTTTATTGTAAAGATGATGCTTTGTCAAACAAATATATAAAAGAGATAGATATCAAGGCTGATATGAAATCTTTTGCTATTTATTCTTGTGAGGATTTTATTGTTGAGTATAAGAATAAGAAAATAAAAATGCCTGTTGAAGAGTTGTCATTGAAGGGCAAGCATAATCAATATAATTGTAAGGTGGCTACTTTGGCAGCTTTCTTTTTAGATGTTGATGAATCTGTTGTTTGCAATGCTTTAAAAGATTTTTCTCCTGTTGAACATAGACTTGAACCTGTAGCTATTATTAATGGTATTCAGTTTATAAATGATTCGAAGGCTACAAATGTTGATTCTACTTGGTATGCTTTAGATAGTATTACTAATAAGTTGATATGGATAGTTGGTGGAAAGGATAAGGGTAATGATTATTCTGTTTTAAACGATTTTGTAAGAACAAAAGTTAAAGCTATTGTTTGTTTAGGTGTAGATAATAAGAAATTGATTGAATCTTTTTCTTCTATTGTACCTATTATTATTGAGACTGATTCTGCTGAGAAGGCAGTTAATAAGGCTTATCGTTTGGCTGAAGCTGGAGATGTTGTTTTATTATCTCCTTGTTGTGCTAGTTTTGATCTTTTTAAATCGTATAAGGATAGAGGTGAGCAGTTTAAACAGGCTGTAAATAAATTGATATGAAATGAAGAATTATTTAAGACCATTATTTACTCTTAAAGGAGATGGTGTATTATGGGGGGTCATTATTGGCTTACTTATGATATCTCTTATTATGGTATATAGTGCTACTGGTACATTGGCTTATCTTAAGACCCAAAATACAGCAAGTTTTCTTTTCAAAAGAGTTACTTTGATAGGAATATGCCTTAGTGTAATGGTCATTATTTCTAATATACATTATAAAAACTTTTCTAAATACTCTGGTATAGTATTGTTTTTTGGAATACTATCAATGATAGCTCTATCGATTTTTGGTATAGATGTGAATGGTTCTAAAAGATGGATTCCTTTATTTGGTTTTACTATTCAACCTTCTGAATTTGTGAAGATAGGTTTGATAATGTACACATCTAGAATTTTATCTTTATATCAGGAAGAAAAATATTGTCTTGATAAAGGTTTTAAAGTTATTTTGATTGCCTCTGGTATTGTATTAGGCTTAATTTTTTGGCGTGATTTTTCTTCGTCTGTATTATTGGGGATTACTATAATGCTTCTTTCTTTTGTTGGAAGAGTTAGGATAGGTTTTATTTTGAAGGTAGTAGGTGGTTTATTAGCTGCTTTAGTTCTATTTATTGCAATATCTTTTACTACTACATTGCCTACTAGAATAGGAACAATACAGAATAGAGTCCTTAGTTATTTTGGATCTAATGATAATAAAAAATCAAATGAAATCTATGAATATCAGATAAATCAGTCAAAGATTGCTGTTGCTACTGGTGGCTATATTGGTAAGGGGCCAGGAAATAGTTTACAAAGAAATTTCTTGCCTTTACCTTATTCCGATTTTATATTTGCCGTAGTTGTTGAAGAAGGTGGCTTGGCTGCTGGGCTTTTTATTATTTTTCTTTATTTGAGTCTGATGTATAAGGCTGGTAGAATAGTATCTGGAAGTAAACTTGTCTTTCCTGCTTTGCTTTCTTTTGGTTTAACTTTAAGTATTGTGCTCCAAGCATTTGTTAATATAGGTGTTGTCTTGGATGTTTTTCCTATTACTGGGCAACCTCTTCCGCTAGTTAGCATGGGAGGATCTTCATTATTGTTTACATGTATATCTTTTGGTATGTTACTTAGTGTGACTCACCAAATGAAGTTAGATGAGTTAGAGGAAGTAAATAAATAATTAATTTTAAAATAAAAATATATGGCATTAAGAGCAATTATAAGTGGAGGAGGTACAGGTGGACATATATATCCTGCAATTGCCATTGCAAATGCCTTAAAAGAACTTGATAAGGAGACTGATATTCTTTTTGTTGGAGCTGATGGTAAGATGGAAATGGAGAAGGTTCCGGCGGCTGGTTATAAAATCATAGGTCTTCCTGTTAGAGGTCTTCAAAGGAAGTTATCTTTTTCTACTGTTACTACTGTCTTTAAGTTGATTAAGAGTCTTTATAAATCGAGAAAGATTATTAAGACTTTTAAACCAGATATTGCAATAGGTGTTGGTGGTTACGCTAGTGGTCCATTATGTTTTATGGCCTCAAAAAGATCTATTCCTGTTTTGTTACAGGAGCAAAATTCTTATCCTGGCATTACGAATAAGATATTGGCATCAAAAGCTTCTAAAATTTGTGTTGCTTATGATGGTATGGAAAAGTTCTTTGATAACTCAAAAATTGTACTTACAGGAAACCCTGTTAGACAAGATATTATGAATCTTATGTCCTTAAAAGATGAAGCTTATAAGTTTTATAATCTTGATCCTTTGAAGCGAACTATTGTTATTGTTGGAGGTAGTCTTGGGGCTAGAACTCTTAATGAGAGTGTTTTGAGTTCTTTAAATCTAATTGATAAAGAAAAAGATATACAAGTTATTTGGCAAACAGGTTCGTTTTATGAGAAGGAGATGAATGAGAGAATGGCTGATAAGAGTATTCCTTCTCTTTATAAGCATACTTTTTTAACGAGAATGGATTATATTTATTCTTTAGCTGATTTGGTTATATCTAGAGCTGGAGCTTGTTCTATCTCTGAATTATGTTTATGCTCTAAATCTACAATTTTAGTACCTTCTCCTAATGTGGCAGAAGATCATCAAACTAAAAATGCTTTGGCCTTAAGTTCAAAGAATGCGGCTGTTTTGATTAAGGATGAAGACGCTGTTGATACTTTGATAGCAAGAGCTTTGTATTTGGTTAAAGACGTTGATAAACTTGCTGATTTATCTAAAAATATTAATAAATTAGCATTAAAAGATTCTGCTTCTAATATTGCTATTATAGCAAAAGAGGTAAGTAAAAAATAAAATATATGAGTTTTCAAAATATAAAGAATGTTTATTTAGTTGGTGTTGGAGGAATAGGAATGAGTGCTTTAGCACGTTATTTTAATGCTAAAGATTTTCGTGTCGCAGGATATGATAAAGTAGAATCTACTCTTACCAGAAATCTTGTTAGTGAAGGGATTTCTGTTAATTATGAAGAGGATGTAGCATGCATTGCTAATGAATATAGAGATAATGTAAATACTCTTGTTGTTTACACACCAGCTATTCCAGTTAATAATAAGCAATTGAATTATTTTAGAGATAATAATTTTATGCTTGTTAAAAGATCTCAGGTTTTAGGAATGATTGCAAAAGAATATCGATTAATTGGAGTTGCAGGAACGCATGGGAAAACGACTGTTTCAACAATGGCTGCTTATTTAATGAAGAATTCTCATCTTGATTGTTGTGCATTTTTAGGTGGTGTTTCTAAAAATTTTAATAGTAACTTAGTACTTGAAGAAAATTCTGAATGGGCTGTTATGGAGGCAGATGAGTTTGATAGATCTTTTCTACAGTTATTTCCTGAGATTGCAGTTCTTACCGCTATGGATGCAGATCATCTTGACATTTATGGTACAGAAGAGGAACTTAAAAGAACTTTTTTAAAATATGTATCTCAGATTAAAGAAGGTGGAAAATTGGTGTATAAATTAGGGCTTGATATTGAAGCTTCTAATATAGATATGTTTTCATATTCTATAGAAGATAAATCTGCAGATTTTTATCTTGAAAATATAAAAATTATTGATTCTTCTTTTGAGTATGATTTAGTTACCCCAAATAGTGTAATCACTTCTTTAAGATTGAATTATCCAGGAAGAGTTAATCTTGAGAATTCTGTTGCAGCTTCAGCTGTTGCTTTTCTTTGCGGAGTTACAGATAGTGAATTAAGAAAAGCTTTAGTTTCATTTCAAGGAGTTTTGAGACGTTTTGATTTAAGATACAAATCTAAAGATTTTATGTATATTGATGATTATGCTCATCACCCAGATGAACTTAGGGCTGTTATAACTTCTGTTAGAGAGTTATACCCTAATAAGAAAATTGCTGCTGTATTTCAGCCGCATTTATATACAAGAACAAGAGATTTTGCTAAAGGATTTATGGAATCCTTAAATCTGCTTGATGAATTAATTTTGTTGGATATTTACCCAGCAAGAGAAAAACCTATTGTCGGAGTTAATTCTCAAATGTTATTAGATGGTATTAGCATTCCTGCTTTTATATCTACTAAAGAGGACTTAATTGATAATATAGAAAGTATAAATTGTGATATTTTGCTTACTCTTGGTGCTGGTGATATTGACAGATTTGTAAATAGAATTTCAAATATGCTAGAGAGAAATGCTAACTAAGACTATTAAAACATTATTGTTTTTCGCATTTATTGCTGTTCTTATATTCTTGACTTTTTTTGTTAATTCAAAAAGAGTTAATCAACCTGTTAAAGGGTTGCTAATAGAAATTGTAGACAGCATGCAAAATAAATTTGTGCTTAAAAGTGATGTTATGAATATTCTAAAAAAGAGGCATGCTCATATTAAATCTAAGCATATTGGAGATATAGATAGATTCTCAATTGAGAGAGATATAGAAAGTCATCCCTCTATTGAAAAATCGGAGGTATATACTCTTGTTGATGGGAGAGTGAAAATAAGAATATGGCAAAGGGAGCCAGTATATAGATTTTTTGGAAATAAAGGTTATTATATAGATTCACAAGGTGAGATTATGCCTTTAAGTCTTAATTTTACTAAGAGAGTTCCCTTAGTTACAGGTAAAGTTTCAAGGAAGTTTGCTAAAGGTAAACTCTTTGATTTTTGTAAGTTTATTAAAAATCATGACTTTTGGAATAAATTTATTGGTCAGATTCATATTAATCAAAATAATGAAGTTATTTTGATTCCTATTGTAGGTGATTTTAGAGTATTAATGGGGAATATTAATAATTTTAATAAGAAACTTAATAAGTTAAGAGCCTTTTTGGATAAAGCCCAAGATAATAATATTTGGGGTAAGTATAAGTTCATTAATCTTGAGTATAATAACCAAATTGTTTGTGTAAAATAATTAAGTATGGCTAAGGATATAAAGTTAGGAATAGATATAGGCTCTAGTAAGATAATTGCTATTTTAGGTTACTATAATGAGGATTATAAATGGGACTTAGTAGATTTTGAACGCATCCAATCTAAAGGAGTTCTGAGAGGAGAGATTGTTGATGTTAATAGTGTTGTTCGATGTCTTAAAGTAGTACTTAATAGTCTTAAAGCTAGAGGACATGAAATTCCTAAAGAAACAAATATATGTGTTGGTGGTCAATACACCAAGAATTATAAACATGTCGATTTTATTCGAAGGAATGTAGGTACTGAATATACTAAACAGATCTTAGACGAAATAAATGAGATTGCTGGTTCACCTGTTAAAAATGTTAATGAGGAAGAATATCTAAAAATATTAAGAGGTATTTGTGTTGATAAAGACACTATGGAGAAGGACCCATACGATAAGGTAGGGAAGAAATTTGCTGCTCATTATAATACTGTTTTTGGATTATCTTCATCTTTAAATAATATTAAAAGTGTACTAATAAGTTGTGATTTACAACTTAATAATTTATTGCTTAAACCAGAGGCTATTTCTGAGGCTGTTCTATTGTTTAATGAAAAGGATGAAGGAGTAGCTTTAATAGATATTGGGGCTGGAACAACAAGTCTTATTGTTTATGAATCAGGCATGTTACAGCAAGCTGCAATAATTCCTTTTGGTGGAAATACAATTACTTCTGATATTAGTAAAAGATTTAAATTATCGTTACATGAAGCTGAATTGCTTAAACGTAAACATGGAAATGCTTTTGCCAAATATGCTGAAGATGAGATTGTTTCTGTTGTTCTTGATGAAAGACAGCATAGTATAAATATAAAGGAACTTTCTAGCGTTATTCAATCTAGAGTTGAAGAGTTGTTAGATGCGGCCTTATATCAGATTCAAAAATCAGAGTGTAAGGATAAATTAGAAGCAGGTTATGTTATTACTGGAGGATGTGCAAGTCTTGTTAATATTGACAAACTGCTTTATGCTAAAGATTCTAAACCTGTGAGGTTGGGTTATTTTGATAAGGATAAAATTATTGGAGATAGGATGAATAATCTCTCTTTTACTACTGCAATAGGAACACTTGCTCGTGAGGAGAATACTAAGCGTTCATCTAGTAAATTATCTAAGATTTGGAATAGTCTGTTTAAATAGAATATAAATGGAAAAGAATGATTTATTTGAAATAGTAGAAGAGCCTAAGCAGAGTTCAATAATTAAAGTTGTTGGAGTTGGTGGTGGCGGAAGCAATGCTGTTAATTATATGTATACTAAAGGTATTGACGATGTTGATTTTATAGTTTGTAATACAGATATACAGGCTCTTAGAGACAGTCCTGTTAAGACCAAAATACAGATAGGAAAGGAATTAACTTGCGGATTAGGTGCTGGTTCTAAACCCGAGAAAGGTAGAGATTCTGCGCTTGAAAGTATAGAATATATAGAGGCTGTTTTAAAACAAAATACTAAAATGGTATTTGTTACTGCTGGAATGGGTGGAGGAACAGGTACTGGAGCTGCTCCTGTTATTGCAAAGAAAGCAAGAGACTTAGGTATTCTTACTGTAGGTATTGTTACTATTCCTTTTTACTTTGAAGGTAGAAGGAGGTTGGAAAGAGCTGTTGAGGGGATAAAGGAGATAAATGATAATGTTGATGCGATATTGATTATTAATAATCAACGTCTAAGAGAAATGTATGGCAATCTTAAATTGTCTGAAGCTTTTGCTAAAGCTGATGATGTTTTAGCAATTGCTGCTCGAAGTATTGCAGAAATAATTACAAGTGAAAAACAAGTATATGTCGATTTACAAGATGTTATGAGTATCACAAAAGATGCTGGTGTTGCTGTAATGGGTTCAGGTGAAGGTGAAGGTTCTAATAGAGGAGTTAAAGCTCTTGATAAGGCTCTTACATCACCTCTTCTTAATAGTAGTAATATTTATGGTGCTTCTAATATCTTATTAAATATTGTTGGTGGAGAAACAGAACCTACCGCAAGAGAAATAGATGAAATTACTCAAAGAATACAGGAAAAAGTTGGAAGCACTGTAAATACTATTTGGGGATACGGAGTTGATAAAGCTCTTGGTGATAAAGTTAGAGTTACTATCATAGCTACGGGATTTACTAGAAATCAACTTCCTTGTTATCAAGATATGGAGGTTGCTGATGACAGAAATCCTAATGATGTTCCATTAGAAGTTCTTAACGCTACTAAGGATCTATCTGAAAATGCTACTCAGGATTTTGTTGAGGATTTTGATGATAGAAATCCTAATGATGATATTTATCATGAAGAAGCTCCAAAAAAAGCAAGCAAACGTGTTCAGGTAAGTAACGATTCTGATGAGATGTGGTTGTTTAAAAAATTAGGTACTTTATTTGCTGATAGAGATACGAAAATGTAATATCTAAACTTTATTAATTACATTATGGATGAAATGATGAACTTTATTGTTGAAGATGAAACTTCTCCAATTATAACTGTAATTGGTGTTGGTGGAGCTGGCTCAAATGCTGTTAGTAATATGTACACTAATAGTGACATACCTAACGTTGAGTTTATGGTCTGCAATACCGATCTTAAGGCATTAAATAATTCTCCTGTTGCTACTAAAGTTCAATTAGGAGTTAAGTTTTCTGATGGAGATGGAGCTGGTAATAATGCAGAGAATGGTAAAGCTGCAGCGCTTGAGTCTTTGGACGATTTAATGGATAAAATATCTGACAATACCAAGATGGTTTTTCTTACTGCTGGTATGGGGGGGGGGACTGGTACTGGTGCTACTCCTGTTTTGGCAAAAGCGTTAAAGATGCGTGGAATTCTAACTGTAGGTATTGTTACTATTCCTTTTCATTTTGAAGGAAATAGAAGAATTAATCAAGCTGCAAAAGGAATTATAAAGCTTAATAAACATATAGACTCTCTTATTATAGTTGATAATCAAAAGATTCTTAAATTATTTCCTGATTTGATTTTTTCTTCTGCATATGCAAAAGCTGATGAAGTTGTTTCTAATGCTGCAAAGGGAGTTGCTGAATTAATAAACCTTGCTGGCTATATAAATGTCGATTTTGAAGATGTAAGAACTGTTCTTGCAAATAGTGGTGTTGCCTTAATGGGGATTGCAACTGCTTCAGGAGATGAAAGAGCAATGAACTCTATAAAGCAGGCAATTAAATCACCATTACTTGAAAATAATAATATAAAAGGAGCCAAGAATATATTATTAAATATAGTTTCTAGTCAGGGTGATAATGAAATAACTATGGATGAGGTGTCTGAAATAACAGACTACGTAATTGGGCAGGTAGGTGATGATGCTCAAGTATTGTGGGGCGTTGGGTACGATAATTCTTTACAAGATGGAATTGCTACAACAATTATTGCTACAGACTTCGATTCAAAAAATATTGAAGAAATCTTAATGCTTCCAAATATTGATTTTAAATCATTACGAGAACAAATTAATAACGAAGGCGATCTTGAAGAGAATACAGTAAGTGTAGATAAGCCTCAATATAAAAGTGAACCTGTTTTAAATACAAGTTCTAGATCTAAACCCAAAGCTGTATATGAATCAGCTAGATCTCAGCAGACTGAGCCAGTATTAGAGTTTGCTAATACTGTTCAAGAAAGTACAAAACAGAAATATACAAATACTGCAATACAGGAATCAGTATTTGTGGAAGACGATTTTCCAATGGAAATGGATATTTTTGATAATAGCTATGATGAGACAGAGAATGATTCTTTCTTTGAACCAGAATATAAAACTCCAGTTCATTCAGTAGTTAAACCTGTTGAAAAACAAGAATATAAGAATGTTGAGAAATCCATTGATTCACTGCATCAAGAACGCATAATAGTTGATAAATCTCAAAATGTAGAAGTTCAAGGTGGTGAAAATATTAGTAATATTAGAAATATAGAGATTTTCAATGCTATTATGCAACCAAATATGTCGGAGAAGATGATTCGTGAAATAGAATCAGAACCAGCATATCTACGTCACAAAAAAATAGTAGAGTAAATTATAAAATAAAAGCTATCTTGAATTAACAAGATAGCTTTTTTATATGTTTAATTGGATATCTATTCCACATTCCAAGTGTCACCACTATTAAAAAGATCGTCCATACATTTAATGTTAGATGACTTCTTTACTTCAATGATCTGTTCTTCAAGCTTTTCATTATAGCAAGAAGCTTCAACATTTCTGATAACTCCTAAAGCTACAGGAAGTTCTGGAGCTGACATGTTAGCTAATAACCAGTGCATGTGATGATCAACGCATTTAGAATCGTGAACAAGAATATCATCAACAGTAATTCCATTCTCACCAATAGTACCAACAATGATTCTCCCTTTAGAGTTTAGCATTAAGCCTTTTGAATTATCCTTACCGAAAAGCATAGGCTTACCGTGATCAATAACTATTTGTCTATCAGCTTTATGCTCTTTGTCAGTAATTGCAGAATGAGTACCATCATTATATATAACACAGTTTTGTAGAATCTCTACAAGAGATGTACCAGTGTGTTTATCGGCTCTTTTAATGATTTCTGTTGTTAGTGCAATATTTGTGTCTATTGAACGAGCGATAAATTTGCCTTGTGCTCCAAGAGCCAATTCAGCAGGGTGGAAAGGTTGTTCAATACTTCCATAAGGAGAAGTTTTTGTTACTTTTCCATATTTAGAAGTTGGTGAATACTGCCCTTTAGTAAGGCCATAAATCTCATTATTAAATAATAAGATAGTCATATTGATATTTCTTCTAATCGCATGTATAAAGTGATTACCGCCAATAGCAGTAGCATCACCATCTCCTGAAACTTGAATAACTTTAAGATTTGGATTAGCGCACTTAACACCAGAAGCAATAGCTGCAGCTCTACCGTGGATAGTATGGAATCCGTAAGTATTCATGTAATATGGAAAACGAGATGAACATCCGATTCCTGAAATTACAGCCCAATTTTCTCTAGGGTGACCTAAGTCTGCCATAGCTTTTTGTACTGAATTAAGAATACCATAGTCACCACAACCAGGACACCAACGAATTTCTTGATTACTTTTAAAATCTTTAGGAGTATATTTTATTTCGCACATAATTTATTTCTCCTCTAATAATAGGTTAATCTTTTCTTTTAATTCTTGAACAGTAAATGGAAGTCCCATCACTTTATTGTATTGTTCATACTTAAACTCAGGTTGAATGCTTCTTAAATAGTTAGCAAATTGACCAAGATTTAGTTCACATACAAGATGTTTCTTGAATTTGTTAAATACCTCTTTAGTATTTTTAGGAAGAGGGCATATATAGTTGAAATGTGTTAAACTAACATTTTTACCTTCTTTTCTTAGTTCTTTAACTGCTGTAGCTAAATGTCCATAAGTGCCACCCCATCCAATAACAAGAACTTCGCCACCATCTTGATCGCCAAAAATCTCTTGTTTAGGAATAGTATTAGCAATACGTTGAACTTTTTCAGCACGTATGTCAGTCATTATTTGATGATTCTCAGGAATATATGAAATAGTACCAGTCCCATTAAGTTTTTCAAGACCTCCAATTCTATGCTCGAGACCTTTAAGTCCTGGTTTAGCCCATTTTCTAACAAGAGTTTTCTCGTCTCTATCATAAGGACGATAGTCAATGTCAGCTTCAGTTGCTAATGGAACATTAATAGTAGGAAGATCCTTCATAGTAGGGATTTTCCAAGGTTGAGCACCATTCGCCAAATATCCATCAGTTAAGTAGATAACAGGAGTCATGTGTTCTAGAGCTATTCTTACAGATTCGAATGCATAGTCGAAACAGTTAGCGCATGTACTTGCAGCAATAACAGGCATAGGACTTTCTCCATTTCTACCATATAAAGCTTGTTGTAAATCAGCTTGTTCTGTTTTAGTTGGAAGACCAGTAGAAGGTCCACCTCTTTGAACATTAACAATAACAAGTGGAAGTTCAGTAATTACAGCTAAACCAGAAGCTTCTGTTTTAAGAGCAAGTCCTGGGCCAGAAGTAGTAGTTACACCAAGGTTTCCAGCAAAACTAGCACCTATAGCAGTACAAATCCCCGCAATTTCATCTTCAGCTTGGAAAGTTTTAACACCAAGATCTTTTCTTAAAGCAAGTTCTTGAAGAATTTCAGTAGCAGGAGTTATAGGATAAGATCCACAGAAAAGAGGTAAGTTTGCTTTTTCAGCAGCGGCCATTAAACCCCATGCAGTAGCTTTATTTCCTGTAATATTTCTGTATTTTCCTTTTTCGATACTAGCAGGAGTAATAGCGTAGTTATGAGCTAAAGCTTGAATATTATGAGCGTAGTTATAACCAGCTTGTAATACTTTTTTGTTAGAATCTGCAACAGCAGGTTTCTTACCAAATTTTTTGTTTAGAAATTCAAGAGTATGTTCTAAAGGACGGTTAAACATCCAGTAAGCCATACCTAAAGCAAACATGTTTTTGCTTCTAACCATGCTTTTTTGATCCATTCCTGAATCTTTAAGAGTTTCAACAGTTAAGCTAGTAATTTTAGCAGTAACTAAGTTGTAACTCCATTGCTCATTGTCTTCAAGTGGATTAGTAATATACCCAGCTTTTTTCCATTGTCTTTCGTCGAAAGCGTCAAGATTAACAATAATAGTTCCATTAGGTTTCATCCATTGAAGGTTAGCTTTTAAAGCAGCAGGGTTCATTGCAACAAGAACGTCGCATTGATCGCCTGGAGTTTTAATATCAGTATTTCCAATATGAACTTGGAAACCTGAAACTCCACCAACAGTTCCTTGAGGAGCTCTAATTTCAGCTGGATAATCTGGGAATGTTGAAACATCATTCCCGAAAAGTGCGGAAGTGTCAGAGAATTGTGTCCCTGTTAGTTGCATACCATCTCCAGAGTCTCCAGAGAATCTAATAACAACATCTTCCATTTCGATGACTTCTTTTTTTGAACTCATGATTCTTTTTTTAATCAGTTTAGATTAAACTATTTTACGGTTATTTTGGTTTTATGTTTACAAAATAAAGAATTCTTTTATGTTGTAAAACATATGTAAAGGTATAGAATAAACTAAATTAAGCAAGAATAAGTGTTTTTTTTTAAAAATAACCTTAAAGTGTAGAAAACAAGTCAGTTATGTGTGTGAGATGTGTCTTTTGTAATGTGTAAATTACAAAAAAAAATAAAAAGTATGTATGTAAAACATCATTTTTTTTTCTTGTTTAAGAAATAATTAATTTTCTTCACAAAAAAGCAAGTTTTTTTATATGTTAATTTGTAGTTTGCTTGATTTATAAATTATTTCCTGAATTTTGGTTCTAATATTAAGTTTGATTAGCTTATTATTAGTTTCATCAGGGAATGTTCTGTTTGAAAGGAAAACAAATATAGTTTTATTAGTTGGTTCACACCAAGCCAAAGCTCCAGTAAACCCAGAGTGTCCAAAGCTTTCAGCAGAAGCTGAATAGCAAGCAGGACTTAAATTCTTATTTTCTAGATCAGGTTTGTCGAATCCTAGGCCTCTTCTATTTGTTTTATTATTTTTTGCCGAAAAAAGATTAATAGTTTCTTTATTTATAAAATGTTCACCTGCATAATTACCATTATTCATATATAAATACATCATTTTAGCAACATCATTGGCATTAGAGAATAGGCCTGCATTGCCAGAAATACCTCCAAGAAGAGATGCAATAGGGTCGTGAACCATACCTTTAAGAGTATCTTTTCTAAAAATGGCATCATATGCAGAAGGAGCTATTTTTTTTGCAGATATTTTATTAAGAGGTAAAAAGCAAGTATTATTAGCTCCTATTCTATTATAGAATGTATTATTACAGTAATCATCAAAAGAGGTGTTTGTTATTCTTTCAACAATATTTTTTAGGAAAACAAAACCTAAATCGCTGTACATATATTTTCCTTTATTTCTAATTCTAGATTTAATAATTATATCTTGTATAGTGTCAATATAATTTATATTCATATACATATGTTCATTAATCTTTATATTATAAAGAGGTGTCTTACTCTTACAAAATATACCTTTTTTAAAAGTAAATTCATTATTTACATAAAGTCTAGGTGCCAATTTATGATTATATCTTTTTCTTTTCTTGCTACTATAAAGATTTCCATTGAGAGTTTCTTTATCGATAAAATTCTTGAAAAGATATATGTAAGAAATTAATCCTGCTTGATGTATAAGCAAATTTTTAATTTTAATATTAGCTTTATTTGTACCTTCTAACTGAGGTAGATAATTTACAATTTTCTTGTCTAAAGAAATCTTACCTGAATCGAACAGAGTCATAATAGAGGGTAGAGTAGAGCTTATTTTAGTAAGAGAAGCAATATCATATACAGTATCATAATCAACAGGATTTTTCTTGTCGTATGTGAAATGTCCATAAGATTTAGAGAAAACAACACAATCATTCTTTACAATTAGAATCTGACAACCAGGGTATGCTCTTTTAGTAATACCATAGTTAGCAAGGCTATCAATAGAGTCTCTAAGTATTTTAGAGTTCATTCCTAAAAATTCAGCCTTAATATAACCTAATCTTTTCTTATCGGTATCAATACCATGTTTATAATGAAATTTATTACCTATTGAAATGGGTAATGTTCCAGATACAGCTAGTCCACCAAATATAGCTTGTGCTGCATATGATTCGTATAATGAATCTTTACTAAATGAAATACTAGCTGTTGCAAAATTATTAAAGTTATACGGACTTATTTTGCTGGGAGATGAAGGAAAATTCACAATAATCTTTTTTTTCTTACCTATAGAGCGTAAAAGATCGTCTTTGTATTTACTATATTTTCCATAAACATTTACTATAATGAGATTATAGTCATCTATATTATGAAGTATATTTTTTAGATTTTTATTATTAAAATGCTTAACCTTAGTATATAAAGAGAGAGTTCTTTGAAACACCGTTTCTTTACTCGCACCAAGAGCTAAAGAAGCTATTCTTAGAGTATCAAGCTTCTTTAAAGGTATAAGAGAGTTATTATTCTTAATAAGACTAATCGAGCCAGCAATCAGCTGTTCTTTAATAGCCTTTGCTTTTTCACTGTTTAAAGTTTTATTCAATCCCAATATACATATTCTTTCTCTTTTAGAAAGTCCGCAATAATACTTTGCAGTAAGAATCTTTTTACATTTATCGTCAATAAATTTTTGTGTTATTTTTTTCTCTTTAACAGCTTTTTTAACAGCATTAATAGCTACATTCAGATTCGTTGGGAAAAGAAGGACATCATTACCAGCAATAAGTGCTTCCACAATAACTCTACCATTATCTCCTTTTTTATATACAGCCCTCATATTAAGAGCATCAGTAAAACATAATCCCTTAAAATCCATTTTGTTCTTAAGTAGTCCAGAAACAATTGTTTTAGAGAGAGAGGCGGCTTTTTCAGAAGAATCAATCTTAGGAAGGCTAATATGAGCAGTCATTACTCCTTGAATGCCATTATTAATTAATTGTTTAAAAGGGTATAATTCATTTTCTTTAAGATGTTTGATATCATAGTTAATAACTGGTAACACTTTATGAGAATCAGTTTTAGTATCACCATGTCCAGGGAAATGTTTAGCAACAGCAATAATTTTTTCATCCTGCATACCTTTCATATAGGCAATACAAGATGTTGCAACATCTTCTTTATTTTCACCGAAAGAACGAGTATTAATAACAGGATTTTTGGGATTACTATTTATATCTGCAACAGGTGCAAAATTTATATGTATACCCAAAGCTTTGCACTGACGTCCAATTTCTTTACCCATATCGTAAATAAGACTTTTATCCTTAAGAGCCCCTAAGGTCATTTGTCTTGGAAAAGTCATACAATCAGATAAGCGATCTCCCAAACCTCTTTCCGCATCAATACCAATAAACATCTGTGTTTTAGACTCCTTTTGCAATAGATTAGTAAGATACGCTTGACGTTGAGCCGTACCTTGAAAGAATATTAATCCCCCAGGTTTATATTTTTTTATAGTAGAGAGTAATTTGTTCTCATATCTCTTATCCTTATTAGAATATGCTGCTATCATAAACAACTGTGCAATCTTCTCTTCCTCGTTTAAGGATCTAAAAGTATTTTTAACCCATATTGTATCCGTTGTAAGAAATGCAGGAGATTCTTTAGCGCTTGCAGAAGAATGTTTTAGTTGTGTATATCCTACTGATACTAATAAAAGAGCAAGTAGAGAAAGAAATATAATAGATTTACGCATATTGAATTTTGTGGTTTCAGAGATATACGTAAAAGTACAACATTAGATCTATTTTAGACCAAAAAAGAGCTTGAATTATAATTCAAGCTCTTTTTTGGTC
>JBATVL010000068.1:0-6245 GCA_049671745.1 Marinifilaceae bacterium | reverse complement strand
CAAAAGATATAGATTCTACTGCCCAAGGCGATACTAGACCTAATGCTATACTGAATATTTCTTTGCTGTTCTCCATGCAGGCTAAGATAGTTTTTTTTACATTACCCACTATAAATCATATAGAGCCTTAAATTCTTTTACTCCTATAGATTTCAAATGATTTATAAAATCCTTTAAATTTAATGAATACCCATAACCAAATTGTAAAAGCCTAATAAATGCAGATATTTCGTGTACTGAAGAATTAAATAATTCAATTTTCATTTTATTATCTGCTATCATTAATTTGTAATGCATGTGTTATATTTTAGTATTTTTTTATGAGCTATTAAAAGCTATATTTCGGTATCTTAATTATTAAAAAAATCAATACAACATAACTGCTGTTAATTTCTAAAAAGGGATGTCCTTATCGAAGACTAAATTGCACATAACTAATGTGTATCAGCCATATTGTTGTTATTTCTATTATATTTTTTCAAAAGGTGTTGTTAGCATTCCTATATTGGATGCTAACTTTATTTAGCAAAACAAATATAATAGAATAACATGGCTAAACAATATTATTATATAGAAAAGAAGGACAATTAACATATCAAAAAAAGACAGCCTCCCAAAAGGTGACTGCCTTAATATATTATCTATAATTCCCCAAACAAGTTCAGCATATTGAAGAATCTTTGCTTCTTTTTCAAAAAACAAAACTCTCAATATGATCCAAAACCCACATGTAATATACATTTTATTATGAATAGTTATTATTTGAATATGTGGAATTATATTGTATTAAATAAACGGTCTCCTGTATCTGGTCCTTTACCATCTGAAATCACCTTTGTTTTTGCCCCTTTATATTGATTGTCAGAGGTTCTTACTGTGTACAAGTCATATAATTTAAACAAATCCAATGAATTATTTGGGATTACTGTTGTTGCAATTTTAACTGATATATTAGAATCTAAGGAATCTATTAATCCGAAAATACTCTTCCCAGTATTTATAACAGCATCAACAATTATAATCGGTCTATTCTTTATTAATTTTGCATCAGCTTCGCTTAATTTATTATCACAAGTAAGAAGTAACGTTACGTCACCACCCATATTTTCATACTCATCTGCAATTCCTTCTGCAAAAAACAATCCTGCTCTCATCATCACAATCAGCGCAATAGATTGTGTGTCTTCTGAATAAATATGCTTAGCAATTTTTTTCCCAAGAAAACGATGCGAATTCCTTAATTTACTCCCAGAAATCATAGATTTACTTTTGCAATTCTCTATATTTTCTAAAGTTGTTTTATCATCTACTTTTAATACGTATACACTCATATTAATTATCTATTAATGATTTATCCATAGTATCCAGTTTTTGTTTTATTCTATCAAATGTAGTCTTCTGCATTGATTCAATTATAGTATTACCAAATGAAATATATTCAAACCTGCAATCATTCTCTATATGAGGTATAATTGATTTTCTACTATTATCAACAACTAAATAGCCAAAGTCACTTTTTAGAAACATCTCTTTATCAACTAATGCATCACCAAAACAAACAACACATTTATTCTTTTCTTTAAGAGTATCTACCACAATCCCCTTTTCGGTTTGACCAATAATAAAATCATCAAATAGGTTATTTCCAGCAATTAAATTCACATTAGCTAACTTATACTTATCTATTATGTTACTCCACAATAGTGAGAATCCTGCTGTTACAATTATAAATTCAACATTCTCTAACTTAAAAAGTTTAAGAAATTCATCTCTAATTTCAATTTCCTTAGCTGTTTCTTCCGAGGCTTTTATAAAATCCTCTTGAGTATTGTATCTTGAATAATATTCTGCTATATCATGAAATGCAGAGAAACAATAATCATCATATTTCTTGAATATTGGTTTTAGATCAGCTGCATTCACTCCTTTAAGATATTTAGCCATAATTTCAGCAGAATCATAAGGAATTAGAGTGCCATCAGCATCTAATAGAATAACTGCTTTGGGGCTATTGTAATCTACTATCTCATTTATCTTAGAGATTAGTTTAATTTTGTTTTCTTGTTCTTTTATCTTCATCCCCTTTGTCTGTAATATATTTTTTTAAAAATTCAATTGATATATTTACCTCATTATTGAGTATTATAAAATCCTTATTTACTTGCTTACAAAGCTCTGACATCTCATTTATTTCGAATTGCTTCCACTTTTCAATTTCTCTTTCTGTTATTAAAGTGTTTTTCTTATCACCTTTACTATTCCTAAAGAATTGAATAATCATATTTGAAGGTGTATCTAAATAAAAAAAAGCATCATATATAAACTTATCTTCTGATGTAAAAACAACTTTGTATTCATCCGTATCCATAAAGGCGTAATGCCCATCTACAAAAACATACTTATATTGTGCATCTTTTGAATCAATTATTCTTGTAAACTCTTTTCGTAGATAAGATTTCTCTCTCTCGCATAGTTCTTTAAATGAACAATTAAATCGATTCGCTGCCATTTTATTAAGAGTTAATGAGCCATTAAGGTGAAATGCATTGTTGCCAAGTTGCTTGACAAGTTTCTCTATCATAAAATTTTTTCCAGATCGAGAAACTCCGTAAATAGCTATCTTCATATTTATTCTCCAATATTATTAAAATCGAAATAGCATTTACCTGGACCAACAGGATTAATATTTTTCATTTTATTTTCAATGCAGTTTAAATCATCATCAAAATTTCCATGTCTGTATTTAGAATTACCATAGAAGCGTCCACACGGATATACTCCCATTCGAGTGAAGAAAATACTAGTTATTCCCACTCCACAAATATTTCCATACATTGTACAGTCAATCTTCTTTTCATTACAAGGCAAGTTTTGTCTTACATTAATGTTATATTCCTTTGCTTTAATAAGAAAATCATCATACTCCTTTTGTGTTATCTTAAAGTTAGGGTCCTTAGTATCTACAATCCTTGAAAAAGTGATATTAGAAAACTGCATTTCTTCGAAATGTTCTAATAATTCATATTCACAATCAATTGATTTTCTATGTATGGTAGAATTAATAGAAGGTTTTTTACCAAAGCGTTGTTCATACTCCATAATACGTGAAAAAACTTTTTCAAACTGTCCTCTACCATAATTATGAATCAATTCAGGACCGTCGTAAGAGTAGTTTAAACTAATTAGTGATCTATTTTCGTAGAAATAGTTTAAAATGTCCTCGTCAACAAGAAGTGAGTTAGATATTGTGTAAAATGAAATCCTTTGTTCTTTAACACGTTTTACATAGTTAATTAATGCTTTTATAGTATTAAATTCTAAAATTGGTTCACCAGCACCAACTATTCCAATTTTAAAAGATTCTGCTTTATACTCATCCATATACTTTCGAACATTCTCTACAATTGAAATCATCTCAGATTCATTGAATTCTTGATTATCTTTTGATAATCTCTTATGAAAGTGACAGTATTTGCAATGAATATTGCATTTCTCTCCCAGTGAAATACATGCTCTATTAATCATTCTCAACCCCCTTAAATAATTTTATAATTTCTATGCTTCTGTCTTTTCGAGGATCAATATATTCTTTTGCTTTTTTATTTTCCCTAGAACGAATATTTAGATCTGTAAACTTGATTAACACCTTAGTAATTCTAAAATCATGCTTAATGCACGCTTTCATAAGAGCTGTATACCCATTATTATCCTGTTGATTGGTGCACGCACTATAAGATAGAAAATACTCTACACCTTTTAAAAAGCCACTCCATGCTGAAATCATCAAGGGGGTATTACCAATATTTTTCCCTTCGCTACCTAAGTCAATATCAGCTCCTGCATCTGTGAGTATCTTAATTATTTCAAGATTCTTAATCTGGCTTGCATGGTGAATTGCCCCAAAACCGTACTTGTATTTATCTTTATGATCTAAATCAATATCGGCTAAACTTATTAGATATTCTATCATTGCTATATCTCTGTTACGAACAGCATAAATAAGTGGGCTAAATCCATCCTCTGGGTTATTAAAGTTGATATCAACATTTTTTAAGTCAAAGGCTTTTATATTGTCCAATTTTTTATTCTTGGCAAGAATTCCAAATTCAGTAGATTTTAACGAATCATAATCTTTTTGAATTAATTGGAATTGCTCCACATATTGCATTGGAGTGATTGACTGAAGATTTTTTTGTTTTCTTGTTAAGAATTGAAACCAAATGTCATTTGAAAGCAAATACACAGCATCATTTGGATTCTGTTTTGCTCTATATATTGCGATATCTGCAATCTTCTCATCATTCTTACCTTCTTCTTTTATATTTGATGCTATTTGAAATAAATCCTTTTTGTCGTTTATAGTCTTCATAACCAACCATGCCTTCTGTTTTGTAGATGGCTTTCCTTTATCCTTTAAATTATTAAGCTCGGAAATAACAACTTCTGGTATTATGATTTCATTAAAATATAATTCAATCTCTTCCAACAAAAGAGGTCTCTTTATCAATGCAGAAGTATCTAAAACAACAACAGTTTTTTCCTCAGCATCAGTTCCTACAATTGAATCTGTAGAAACTTTAAATATTTTAGATAAGGCAACCAATTGAGACGAAGATGGCTCACTCTTACCGTTTTCCCAATTAGAGATTCCTGGTCTTGCCATATTCATCTTCGAAGCAAGTTCTCTTTGAGAAATGTTAAAATCCTCTCTTAGTTTTTTAATTCTATTTCCAATCAATTCTGCAATATTCGTTGACATAAATAATACTTTAGTTACTTTTGTTGGCACAAATGTATTAAATCATTACATATTGTCAATGCGAATAACATTAATGTATCAAATAACTACACACTGTAATAAATCCATACATAGGCTATTCTAATTATTTTATGGATTTATTCATGGTGAGACAATGTAAATTATTTTGATTTTAAAGAATGGAGGTGGCGCTGAGTAATTATTCATAACGGGCTTGTTGTGTGTTTTGCGGGACATAGAAGCACTTCACTTTCAAATCCGCACTTATACAAATATTTTATTTCCCTTAAATTCAAATCTGCGTCAAATCAAAGAGTTGGTGGGGTTGCAACGGAGAACTGCAACTGTTTTACACGCTAAACCCAAATTACATATAGTTTTTGTTACCCAATGTGCTATATCTCATTAAGTTCAACTCTCATTCGTTTAATCAACTCATTTTTATATTTGAGAATTACGTTCGCAATTGCTTGCATTTTCCTTTGATCTTTAGCCATTCCTTCTTGGTCATTTGTCATCATATGTACTTGCAGATTATTCATAATAACTGACGATTCTTCAAGACTTCTGCCATAGGCTAATTCCAACAAGTCAAGTGTTTTAAGGATTGAGTCACTTGCAATTATTCTAATAGTATTAGTTTCTTGCTTAATCCGAGTAAATTCTGTGTTTCCTTCAAATATTAACTTTTGAGTTTTTTTCGATAGAACTGTAGTTGCATGTGTTTCGCCTTCCTTGTTATTGTTACATGCAGCTGTAAAATAATTTCTATTGAATTCATCCAGAATAGGCATCATTTTTTTTTGCATTTCTACAGTTGAACTTGCGCTAAAATCATCAAGTAATTTAAAAAAATTTATATAGTGCTCTTTTTTACTTTCGTATTGGTATTTCCTTTTTTCGATATCTAATTGATGTTCTTTCTTTATTCCTTCAATCTCCTTATTGTATTTCGATTTAATTTCTTCAGATTCTTCTATTAATATTTTATTCTTATTTCTTAGTGCTCTTATTTTTGCCTTTTCAACAATCAGTGTTCTGATGTAAAGTATTAAAAGTCCTGCAAAAAAATATGCTAGGATATTAATATATGGTATAAGAAAGTCAAATTTCATTGCTCATTATTTTTCAATTCGTGTTTATGTATTGTGCACAACTAATGTGAATCAACAATATTAATATATAGAAAAGAACATGCTGCTCTTAGTATCTATCACATCTTGTCCTACTGAATGATCAGATAATATAACTTTCATTCCTGTTTATATAAAGAAAACTACATTGTCTTTATAGAATATATACATACAACCATCATTCTACTTTGAAATTAAGTTCTCAGTTAAATTTTCATCAAATATATTGTAAGAGATCATTCAATAAGGAGTCTGTTTTTAAAGAGTTTATGTTTAGCTTTTGTTAGCGCCCGTATTGTATTTTGATATTTTTTCATTAATCGTATTTATAAACTCTTCTTCTTCCGTTCCAT
>JBATVL010000067.1:0-42372 GCA_049671745.1 Marinifilaceae bacterium | reverse complement strand
ATATAGATTCTACTGCCCAAGGCGATACTAGACCTAATGCTATACTGAATATTTCTTTGCTGTTCTCCATGCAGGCTAAGATAGTTTTTTTTACATTACCCACTATAAATCATATAGAGCCATATATTTATATAGAACTACCAGATGTAAATATACAAAAAGAGCCAACTACAATAGCTGGCTCTCTTTTATATGTTTGAAGTTTTATGCTCCGAAATTATCGAACATTATATTATCTTCTGGTACTCCTAATTGATCAAGCATAGTTTCTATTGCTGATGTCATCATTGGAGGTCCACATAAGTAATACTCAATATCTTCTGGCTCTTCGTGATTCTTAAGATATTCATCGTTAATTACTTGGTGAATAAATCCTGTTGGGCCTGTCCAGTTATCTTCTGGAAGAGGTTCACTTAAGGCTAAATGCCAAGTGAAATTAGGGAATTCTGCTGCAATTGCATCGAATTGCTCTTTATAGAACACCTCTCTTAGAGAACGTGCACCATACCAGAATGTAACTCTTCTTCCTGATTTTAACGTATTGAATAAGTGGAAGATATGAGAACGCATTGGAGCCATACCAGCACCACCACCAATAAACATCATTTCGTTTTCTGTTTCTCTTAAGAAGAATTCTCCATAAGGTCCTGAAACAGTAACTTTGTCTCCTGGTTTACGAGAGAAAATATAAGAAGAACAGATACCTGGATTAACATCAGCCATAGCACCTTTAGCTCTATCGAATGGAGGAGTCGCAATACGAATATTCAACATCACGATATTACCCTCTGCAGGATGATTAGCCATAGAGTATGCTCTATATGTTTCCTCTGGATTCTTCATCTTAAGATCCCAAAGTTTCATATTATCCCAGTCTCCTCTGTATTCTTCATCAACATCCATGTCTTTAAAGTCTACATCAAGCTTAGGTACATCAATTTGAATATAACCACCTGACTTAAAGTCAAGATTTTCTCCTTCAGGAAGTCTAACAACAAATTCTTTAATGAAAGTAGCAACGTTTCTATTTGAAACAACTTCACACTCCCATTTCTTAATTCCCATTACTTCTTGAGGAACTCTCATCTTGATATCTTCTTTAACCTTAACCTGACAAGCAAGTCTATAGTTATCAGCTTGTTCTTTTCTAGAAAAGAAACCTGTTTCAGTTGGTAGTATAGAACCTGCACCGTCATCTACTTGACATTTACACATACCACAAGTACCACCTCCACCACAAGCAGAAGGAAGAAATATTTTATTATTACCTAAAGTAGAAAGAAGACTTGAACCCGGATCAACAGTAAGATCTTTCTCTCCATCATTAATATTAACTTGAACCTCACCTTGAGGTGTTAATTTTGTTTTTGCATAAAGCAAAATTGCAACTAAGCACATTATAACAACCAAGAATATCACTATACTGATTGTAATAACTGTGTAGTTTATTACCATTGGAATCATAACTTGAATTTTTTTCTTACTTGTTATTACAATTTAATGCCCATAAAACTCATAAATGCAATACCCATTAATCCTGTTACAATAAATGTAATACCAAGACCTCTTAAAGGAGCTGGGATATTAGAGTATTTAAGCTTTTCACGAATTGCTGCAATACCAACAATAGCAAGTAACCAACCTATACCCGATCCAAGACCGAAAGAAGTTGCCTCTGCAATTGTGTTATAAGCACGTTCTTGCATGAAAAGAGATCCTCCTAAAATAGCACAGTTAACTGCGATAAGTGGAAGGAATATACCTAATTGAGAATATAAAGCTGGAGCAAATTTCTCCACTATCATCTCTACTAATTGCACCATAGAGGCAATAATTGCAATAAACATGATAAAGCTTAAGAAACTTAAATCAATGTCTTTAGCACTATCACCAAGTAACCAAGTTAAAGCACCTTCTTTAAGCACAAAATTTTCTAGTAAATAATCTACAGGAACAGTTATTCCTAATACGAATATTACAGCTAGACCAAGACCGAATGATGTTTTTACTGTTTTTGATACAGCAAGATATGAACACATACCCAAAAAGTATGCAAACACCATATTATCAATGAAGATGGACTTGATAAATATATTAAGCAAATTTTCCATTTTCTTTCAAATTTTAGTTTTCTTCAATTAATTCTTTGTTCCTAGCTCTGTGTACCCATATTATAACACCAACAGTAATAAGAGCCATAGGTGATAACACCATTAAACCATTATTAGAGTAACCTGCATCATAAAATGACTGAGGAATTACTTTTATTCCCCATAGTGTACCAGCACCAAGAAGCTCTCTGAAGAAAGCAACAATAACTAAGATAATTCCGTAACCAGCACCATTACCAATACCATCAAGAAGTGATTGCCAAGGTTTGTTTGCAAGAGCAAATGCCTCCAAACGACCCATGATAATACAGTTAGTGATAATAAGACCTACGAAAACTGAAAGTTGTTTACTTACATCATAAGCAAAAGCTTTAAGTACTTGATCTACAAGAATTACAAGAGCTGCAACTACTACAAGTTGAACAATAATACGAATTCTTGAAGGAATAGTATTTCTCATTAAAGAAATAATAACATTAGAAAAAGCTAGAACGGCAGTAACAGATAATGCCATTACGACAGCTGGTTCCAATTTTGCAGTAACCGCAAGTGCAGAGCAAATACCTAATACTTGAACAGTAATAGGGTTGCTTTTGCTAAGAGGTCCAGTGACCAACTTACAATTTTTTGCCGAAAACAATGGTTCTTTAGCACTCATCTTTTCAATATTTTATTTTTTTAAAAATGCTTCATAATTAGAAAGACAATCTTTTAACATTGCCTCCACACCTTTTGATGTAATAGTACCACCAGAGATAGCATCTACAGAATGAATATCTGAAGCTATACCAGCTTTGTTTACTTTAATAGAAGTAAACTTTCCTGTCTCATCAAAAATTTGCTTACCAGTAAATGGTTTTTGGAAGTTTTCTCCAGCAATCTCAGCACCTAAACCTGGAGTTTCTCCTTTGTGGTCGAAGATAGCTCCGAAGATAGTACTATTGTCAGATTTAAGAGCAACATATCCCCAAACTGGACCCCAAAGTCCTTTTCCTCTTACAGGAAGAATAAGCATTTTTTCACCGTCTTTAGTATATTCAAAAACAGGAAGATTTCTCTTTTCAACTGGTTTTGCATTTTCTTTGTGAAGATCAACATAAAAAGCATCAACTCCATCAACTTTTTCACCTTTGTTATTTACAACATAAGCAGCAGTAATAAAGTTTTCATAAAGCTTCTCTGCATCTAAAGCAGTAGCAGCAATTTTCACAGATGCTAGAATATTTTGTTTTTTCTCTATCTCAACATTCTTCTTTTGCTTTTCTTTTAAGCTTAGAGAAACGAAAGAAAGAATAGCTGCAACAACGATAACCATTATAGCAGCATACATAAAAGTATAAGTATTTCCTTGTTTGTTCATATCCTTAATATTTAAGCGTTAAGAGTTGCTCTTTTTAATCTTCTTTTCACATTTGACTGAACAACAAAATGGTCAATCAATGGAGCAAATGTATTCATAAGTAAGATAGCAAGCATCATACCCTCTGGATAAGCAGGGTTAAGAACTCTGATTAACACAGCCATAACACCAACTAAAACACCATAAATATATTTACCACATCTTGTTTGAGAAGCAGTTACTGGATCAGTTGCCATAAACACAGCACCAAATGCAAATCCACCCATTACTAAGTGATTCCAAGCTGGTAATTCCATAAAAGTATTTACCGCAAAAGCATTTAGGATTAATCCCATAAATAAACCACCTGCAAAAACAGATAACATAATTCTCCAACTACCAATTCCTGTAATAACAAGGATTGCAGCACCAATAAGGATAGCTAAGGTAGAAGTCTCACCAATAGAACCTGGAATAAATCCCATGAACATATCAGCAAAAGAAGGAATATTAGACATATGTCCAGCAGCAGCTTCAGCTAAAGGAGTAGCTCCTGAAAAAGCATCAGCTTTGTCAGCGATCCAAACTGAATCACCAGACATTTTAGAAGGATATGCAAAGAAGAAGAATGCTCTAGCAAGTAAAGCAGGATTCCATATATTCATACCTGTACCACCAAAAACTTCTTTACCAATGATTACAGCAAAAGCAGTAGCTACAGCAACCATCCATAAAGGAGCATCAACTGGCATAATCATAGGAATAAGAAGTCCTGAGACAAGAAAACCTTCATTAATTTCGTGTCCTCTTTTCTGAGCCACAAAAAATTCAATACCTAAACCTACTACATAAGAAACTATTATAATAGGAAGTACTTTTAATAAACCATACCAAAATATTCCGAAGAAAGATTGGCTAGCTAGTTCGCTAAGTGAAAGGAAATGTTGATAACCTACGTTATACATACCAAACAGCAAAGCAGGAACAAGAGCGATAACAACAACACTCATTGTTCTTTTCAAATCGATAGAATCTCTCAAGTGAGAGCCCGATTTAGTTGTATGTTTTGGAACGAATAAAAAAGACTCTATTCCGTTAAAGGTAGATTGGAGCGCTCCAAACTTCCCTCCTCTCTGGAATTTCGGCTTTTGTTCGTCTAAGAAACGTCTTAATGCTTTCATTTTTATTTATTTTCAATAAGATTATTGTCCTAATTCTTTAATCATTAAATCTATACCTCTCCACATAATATCTTGTACTTGTGTTTTAGAAGTACAAACATATTCGCAGATAGCCATATCTTCAGCAGCCACTTCATATAAACCTAATTGCTCCATCTTATCGATATCATCAACAAGAATAGCTTTTAATAAGAATACAGGAAGTACATCCATAGGAAGTACGCTTTCGTATTGTTCAGAAATAACAAAAGCTCTAGGCTCGCCATTGAAATTAGCATCTAAAGTATACTCTTTCTTAGGTAATAAAGAAGAGAAGAAAGTTTTAGAAGCTGAGAATTTATTAAAACCTGGCAACATCCATCCAAAAAACTCAGAGTTATCACCTTCAGGAATAACTGTTATTTGAGTGTCATAATAGCCTAAATAAGAATCCTCTGCAATAGCAGAACCAGTAAGAACATTACCAGAGATAATTCTTTGATTAACTTCATTCTTAAGACGAGGCTTAAGAACATCAGTAATATTAGCACCACTAATCATTTCGCAATAAGCAGTTTCTTTTAATTCAGAACCTGTTAAAGCAACCACTTTACGTGCATCATATTTAGCATCTAATATAAGACGACCAAGAATAACTACATCTTGAGGACGAATAGTCCATACTTTCTCACCTTTATTAACTGGGTTAACATGATGAAGTTGAACACCTGCATTTCCAATAGGATGTTTCCCTGAAAAGTAGTTAACTTCTACATTTTTAATACCTTTAAATATAGAATCTCCTTTATCAGAAGCATCTAACCCAAGATATACACCACCTGTTGTAAGTTTGTTTAAAACATTAACGGCAGCCTGGAAATACTTCTCTTCTCCCTTAAGAGTATACTCATAATTTGGAGCAAGAGGAGCTGAATCGAAACAAGAAATATAGATACATTTAGGAGTATCATCAGCATTTGCAATCACATCATATGGTCTCTGTTTGATAGAAGGCCAAATTCCGCTTTTCAATAAACATGCTTTAATTTCCTCGCTGTTCGATTTCTCAGAAATGGTACTAAATTCTTCGTAGACATTTTCAGAATCAGCTTTGACAACTACTTCCAAGAGTTTTCTTCTATCACCTCTATTAATGGCTACAACCGTACCACTAACAGGAGAAACAAATTTAATCTCTGGATTGTACTTATCAAAGAACAACGGAGTTCCAGCCTTAACTGAATGTTCTACCTTGACAGCTAACTTAGGAGTAAGACCATGAAAATCGGTTGGTTTAACTGCATAAAAAACAGAATTCCCCACTTTTATTTTTTCAGTTTTTGCCTTACCCGCTAACTTAATGTCAAGTCCTTTTTTAAATTTTAGTGTTCTGGACATTTTATTGCTATTGTGTTAATAAAATCTATATATTTACAATTAAGCAAAAGTAATAAATTTTAATAACGAATTCTTATTTTTGCATGATAAATGTATCTAAGCTAGACTATTTACTAAGAATAATAAAAAACAAACAACATGTTGTACAACATAACTCCTTCATTACTATTATTTTTAACATTTTTTTCTCTATTTCAGAACACAAAAGCTCAAGATATCAAAGGGGTTAATGCAATTATAAAAAACCATAATATTCATACTCTTAAAATATATGCACGAAATGATGTAAGTATTTTACCAATAATAGAGCTTAATTCTAAACAAAAGGTACAAGTCAATTTCGATTCCTTCCAAGAAGACAATCAAGATCTCGTATATCAGATTATTCATTGTGATGCAAACTGGAAAAAATCAAATCTATCTGAACAATTATACATGGAGGGTTTTTCCGAGAACTTTATAACAGATTACGAATTATCATTTAACACAAATGTAAATTATGCAAACTATTCACTAGAGATACCAAACGATGATATTAAGCTTACAAAATCAGGTAATTATAAAATAATCGCATATCAAAACGAGGAACTAAATGACACCCTATTTATAGCTAAATTTTATATTATTGAATCTTTAATTAAAATAAAGGGAAGAGTACGAAATTGTACTAATCCTAGATATATAGAAAAATCTCAAGAAGTAGATTTTTCACTAGAAGAGCCAAAATTAAGAATATTTAATCCAATAAATGATTTAAGAACCTTTGTTTGGCAGAACGGAGATCAATTCAACAGAAAAGAACTAAAACCTCTATTCATAAGAGATAATTCTTACTCATTTGATTATAATGAAGAAAACGTTTTTCTTGCAGGTAATGAGTATAGACAATTTAATACAAATAACTACAAATTAGTTGGCAGATATATAAAATCTATTCTTGAAGACGAAAATTATTCATACTACAATCTCAAGACTGCATATAATCGTCATTTTAAAGGATATATATACGATAGGGACAACAACGGTAAATTCGTTATTAATGTGGATGGGAGAACAAATCCAGATACAGAAGCAGATTACACATATGTAAATTTCACTCTTGCTATGGACGTTCCCCTAAATCAAGATATCTATGTATATGGAGAATTCACAAACTGGGGACTTCAGAATAAATATAAGATGACATATAATTTAAAACTAAGAGCATATACCTTATCTTTACTACTTAAACAAGGATATTATAATTATGAATATGTAGTTGCAAGCGAAGGAAAGATAAGTAGGGATTTCATAGAAGGTTCTCATTATCAAACAGAGAATGACTACAGCATAGCTGTATATTACAAAGATCCAAGCAAATCGTACGATAGACTTATTGGATTCAAGACACTAAATTCAACACTACATCAATCTATTGAAAGAACAAAGTAAATATGAAAAGACTAATTATACTACTTCTATTATTACCATCTTATATGTTCGCCCAAGATGTTAAGTTCCCATATGAGACTGGGAAAATTAAAGAGATATATTTATATGGAACAGGAGGAGCATTATGGAGTTCTTATATTTTAGGTAAAAGATGGAAAAAGCCATTAGATAATAAAAAAATTAAACAACTAAAGATATCAGAAGTTAATATAATAGACAGATTCGCATGTTATAATTACAATAACTCCTTAAATAAAACACGAGAACATTTAGAACCAATAAGTACCGTTCTAGCAATAGGAGGAACTTTTGCGATGTCGTATATCAATGATTATAGAGAAAGCAGCAGACAAAAGCTTCTTGTTATGGGCAATATGTATCTTGAAGGATTATTATTAACAACTGGAATAGTTCAATCAACAAAAACATATATAGACAGAGCTCGTCCATTTGCGTATAATAAACATGTAGGAAATGGACGAATGACTTCAGATAACAACGAATCTTTCATGTCTGGTAATGCTTCACTAATGTTTTATAATTCTGTCTTTATAGCAAAAACATTTAATGATATTTATCCAAACAGTAAATATACAAAATGGGTATGGGCAGGTAGTTTAGCTTTATCATGTAGCTCAGCATACATGTCAGTAAAATCAGGACATCATTTTCTTACAGATGTTATTACAGGTGCAGCAATTGGTAGTTTAATTGGATATTTCATACCTGTTATGCATTACAGAAACGATTTTAAATACAAACATACAGAATTCACTGGAAGTATTAGTCCTCTTCTATTGCCTAATGGACTTGGAATAAACCTTGCAATTAGTATTCTCTAATAGGTAAAGAGAAATAGAATCTAGAACCAACACCTATTTCACTTTCAACATTAACATGCCCAGAATGTGCTTCAACTATCTTTTTAGAAATTGCAAGCCCAAGCCCTGCACCTTTTTCATGCTTAGTAGCTACATTTTTTCCTTGAGAGTATAAATCAAATAATTTATGTAGTTCCTCAGCGGCAATCCCCTTACCACTATCAATTATAGAAGTAATAATTTTTTTTTTATTTATCTCTATATCAATAGAGATAATAGAATTCTCATAAGAAAACTTAATTGCATTACCCACCAAATTATTAAACAATTGACTAATCTTATTAACATCAATATATACTAAAACATCATCTTCAATTACTATCTTTCTTTGTATCTTTATACCTTTACTATTAGCTATAAATTGATTAAAGTCAACCAATCTATCAATAATAGGAACATATTCAATAATCTCTCTCTTAAGTTCCATCTTTCCACTTTCGATAACAGAAATATCAAGAAAATCATTTACCATACCAAGCATATATTCACTAGAGGATTTTATAGTCTTAATAAACTCTATACTTTCCTCTGTTAATTCATCTTTAAAATCAGAAATCAATAGATCTGACATACCATAAATAGAAGAAATAGGATTTCTAAGATCATGAGCAACTATACCTAAAAATACATTCTTTTCATCATTAACTATTTTTAGTTTTTCATTACTATCAGACAATTCTTTTGTTTTATTAGCAACAAGTAATTTTAGCATATTTGCTTGATGCTTTTTTAAAAAGCCAAAGATAATCATAGAAAAGATTATTAAGGTAAGAACTCCTATTATCCAAGACATTATCCTTACATAGTATTCCCAAGGATGATCCTCATTTATCAATTCACTATCATTAGGAAGATTCTTTAAATTTACACCAAACTGTTTAATGACTTTATTATCAAAAAGATACACAGCCTCACCATTACTGTATTTCTTAACATCTTTAAGTTCCCCATTTAATACTTTAAGAACTAACTCAGCTACAATATGTCCCTGTTCATCACCCTTTAAGACTTTGCCTCCTATAACTCCATTTCCAACATAAGCATCCCAAAAACTAAATATAGGGGCCTTAGTTATTTTATGAAGCTTACGAGCAAATGTTTTATATGATATATGTGCTCCATTGTCATCTCTATTAGCCAACAGCAAAAGAATAGCATCATCTTTATCAAGTCCTTTAGCTTTATTATAGATCTCTTCAAGATTAAACTTTTCAGTATAATCAACATTAAAATAATCATTATAAGAAGGAATAACATTAGAAAACTCCTGCTCTAACATATTACCAGACAATGAATTATCATTAATTACATAAAGATTACTGCGATTTGGGAAAATCTTCTTTATTGCAGATAAGATTCCATCATAATCGATTGTTTCTGCTAAACCCCAGTAATTCGTATGTCCCTTAAGCATACTTTCAGAAAAATTATTTATACCACAAAAGACAATAGGAACATCAGGATAAAGAGAATCACCATATTTAAGCATAAAATTTAAAGCAGCATTATCTGAAATAACAATTACATCAAACTTTCTCTCTTTAGATATAATTTGAGCAATACGAGCCATTTCATTGATGTAATCTTCTGAGAAAAACCTACGTGCATCAAGATCTCTAAAATATATTTCTATTTTATCATTATCACCCAAAACATCCATAAGCCCCTTACTCACTGAGTCAGTCCAAGGCATACCTTGATGATATGAATGAATAACTAAAACATTTTTATGCTCATTTATAGCAAATACAGATTTACACATAAAAAACACAATAATTATTATTGTTCTATATCTCATTTAAAGAGTTTAATTTTAACCTAAGTACACTAAATACCATGAACAAAGTTAAACTTGTTTCTTAAATATAGATAATAATTATTAAAGAGATTATATTTTAAAGGAAATAACAAAAAAAAGAAATGTCAGCAGTGCAAATTTCATATCAGAAACCACATTCAACTTAGTATTATAGATGTCTAGTCTTAGATACAAACATGTAGAAGGTGAGGTTTCTATCTTATTGATTAAGTTTAGTCTGAACTATTCTAATCTCTATTTTGAATTACCTGTTACAAGAAAGGAATTGTCTGAAATTTTCTGATATTCTAAAGAGAGTGGAATTAATACTTTAAGCAAAGTAAAAAAGAAGGGATTATTAGTATTAATAACAGAAGTAAAGTGGAGATTATTAACATTTATAGACTTCAACTTCTTTCTGAAAGGCTTAACAACAATAAACATATAAATAAAATCCCAATAAATAGCTATATAGATAAAGTAAGAAAGGACTACTTTTGTTTACATACAACATGCTAAACTATTTAGCAAAAAAAAAAAAAAAAAAATGAATAAATTTTTACTAAAAATTATTACAATAGTATTCATATCATGTACAATACTATCGTGTACAGATGATAAAAATGAAGTAGAGACACAAGAAAGAACACTAGTAAAGTCTAAACTTGTAAAAACAATTAGCAAAGAAGAATTAACACTAAAAGCCAAAGGACTAGGATTACCTACAGAAGTACTAAAACTACAAGCATTAAAAGTATATTCTTTAACATACAAAACAAAAAATACTGACGGTAAAACAATAGAAGCATCAGGAGCACTACTTATTCCTGAAAATGCAAAAAATATTCCAATAATGTCATATCAACATGGCACAATATTAACTCAAGAAGAAGCACCATCACTATACGACACGGGTGCAGAGACAACCTTATATGGTACACTTTTAGCATCAGAGGGAATGATTATATCAATGCCAGATTATATAGGATATAACAAATCAAAACAGTATAATCATCCATATGAACATGCAAACTCATTAGCTAGCTCATCATACGATATGCTTATAGCATCAAAAGAATTCTTAAAAGAAAAGAAAATTATTACATCAGAGAAACTATATTTGGCAGGATATTCAGAAGGTGCTAGTGCAACAATGGCTCTTCATAAATATATAGAAGAGAAAGATAAACTAAAAGTAAGTTGGTCTGCTCCAGGTTCAGGACCATACGACCTACTAGGAACATCAAAATTCTTCCTAGGATTAGATATGGAAGTAGGAAATGCCACAGCTTACTCTCTAATGTTATTTGATTCTTTTAATAAAATATACTTAATTGGAAAAAAATGGGAAACAATAGTAAACCCTTTATATGTAAGTAAAATAAAAGAGATAAGCAATCCTCTTAATTTTATAAAAGCTCAAATCCCAAGCAATCCTACTACTCTGTTCAAAAAAGAATTTAGAGAGTCAATGCTTAATGGAACAGAAACAGAGATGCTTAATAGATTAAAAGAAAATAACACTTTTGACTGGTTACCTAAAGCTCCAATCACATTATACTATGGAAAAGCAGATATGACAGTATCTCCTCAAAACACATTAACAGCATATACAAAATTAAAAGCTAATGGTGCTAATGTAAAGGTTGTTGCCTGTCAAGGAAATTCACACTCTAACATATCATTATATTATATATTAGAATTACTTAAAAAGATTAAAGAGTAAAATATAAAAATACTCTTCTATATATAAAAGCAGTGATTTCTGATATTTAATCAGTAGTCACTGCTTCTTTATTAGTTAAAAACACATCTAAATACATTCAGTTAGGACAGTGAATATATGAACTACACTAAAAGAATGACTCCATTCGTTGTAGAAAGGGAACAATTTCTCATTTAACATACAACTAAGACACACAAAATAGGCTAGTTTTCAATAATTCACCTTATTATTTTCTATGTGTTCCGTATCTTTAAATACAGCAAGATTACGGGAAGATTACAGGAAGAATAAGCTTTAAGGCTGTTTCTTGGCTTTAATGTTCGAATTACGTTATTCTTTTTCTTACTATATTTAGAACATACCATCTAAGAAAATGATTTTTCTAAGAATCAAGCTTTTAAAATAGATTAAGAAGAATATCTTTGTAAAAACATAAAAACACAAATATGAAGATATTAGTAGCAGATATAGAAACAACTGGTTTCAGCAAAAATGATGATTGCATTCTTGAAATAGGTCTAGTTGAATTAGATTTAGAAACAGGAGCAGTCGTAAAACTTTTCGACGAGGTGCTTAAAGAGGATCATCTAAGAGCTAAACATAGAAAAGCATGGATTTTCGAGAATGGATATATGAACGAGAATGAGGTACGCGAGGCACAATCTCTAGAGTCGTATCGTTTTGAGATTCAAAAAATATTTGATTCATATGAACACTTTTCAGCATGGAACTCTGACTTCGACTCAGGTTTTCTTTTAGCAAGAAATTTTAAAATAAAGAATGTACTACCATGTCCTATGAAAACTAGCGCAAGTTGGTTTAAGTTACCAAAAGCAAGAGGAGGATATGGTAAATGGCCAAATGTTGAAGAGGCTTGGTCTAAACTATTCACACAAGCATACTCAGAAATTCATAGAGGTGCAGATGATGCTATGCACGAAGCAGAGATTATGTTCGAACTATATAAACAAGGTGTGATTTGGCAGAATCTTACTAAATAGAAAACAAAGAAGGCATAGAAGTCCTAATTAACATTAGACTTCTTCAGCCTTTAATTAAATCTATATTATCTATTTATGATCTTGTTTATTCACATGCAAATCCATTTGAGGAAAAGGAATAACAATATTATTTTTAGCAAATTTATTATTTATATTAATACGAATATCACTCTTCATTTTACCTATTCTAAAAATCTTTTTACTAAAGAAAAGAAGTTCAAAATCTAATGAAGAATCGCCAAAACTAATTAATCTAACCTCTGTTAATTCTTTCTCTTCCACATCAATATGCTCGTTAGCACTTTCTTCTAAAAGTGAAATAACTAAATCAACATCACTGCCATATGAAACTCCTACATTTATTCTAAAACGAGTTCTCTTAGACTGATGACTCCAATTAATCACCTTATTAGTTGTTATCAGAGAATTTGGAATTATTATTGATATATTATCGGTATTTGAACCTGTAGAAGTTCTAAAACCAATTTCTTCTATCTTAACAACCTCCCCATCAATTTCTAGAATATCATCAACTCTTATTGATCTCTCAGAGAGAAGTATTATACCAGAAACAACATCATTAAAAGTTTGCTGTAATCCTAATCCAACTCCTACTAACAAAGCTGCTGAGCCGGCAATCAACACGGTTAGTTTAACACCTACACTTTCTAAAATAAAAGCAATAGCGGCTAACCATACCAAATACTTAATAATTTGGAATATTGCATAAACACTACCTCTATCATGATGTTGAAGGTTCTTATTTCTATAAAGTGTCCTTTTTATTATATAAAGTAGCAGTTTAGCAACTAAAATAATCAATAAAATAAAAACTAGTGAATACACCTTAACATGGAAATCCCCAATATTAAATAATTCAAATTCAAATATCTTTTTAAAAACAATCATTATATATAATTTTTCGTTTTTATATTACTCTAGGATAGAGTACGAAGATAATATCAAAAAGATTAATAAAAAAAGAAAAGCGTCCAAATTCCCTTTAAGGGAATTCAGACGCTTTAAAGAATATTATATAATTTCTACTCTTACGAGTAAAGCTTATTTAGAATAATCCATTGTAGCTAAACGCTTGTAGTTATTCAATCTCCACTTAGCATCTTGCTCAGTGATAGAGAATAAGTTCTCAGCTTCATCAGGATTAGATTTCTTTAGAGATGCGAAACGAACCTCACCCATTAAGAAATCTTTGAAATTAGCGTATTCTGGTTCTTTTGAATCAAGAATGAATGGATTCTTACCTTCTGCTTCTAACATTGGGTTGAATCTATACATTTGCCAGTAACCACATGCAACAGCTCTTTTCTCTTCTTCTTGAGATTTACCCATAGAAGCTTTAAGTCCGTGAGATATACATGGAGCATAAGCGATGATTAATGAAGGTCCGTCATAAGCCTCAGCTTCTTTAAGAGCTTTTAAGTATTGTGCCTGGCTTGCTCCCATTGCTACTTGAGCAACATAAACATAACCGTAAGACATAGCTATCATACCTAAATCTTTCTTACGAACTTTCTTACCTGAAGCAGCAAACTTAGCAACAGCTCCTACTGGAGTTGACTTAGATGCTTGACCACCAGTGTTAGAATAGATCTCAGTATCAACAACTAATACATTAACGTTCTCGCCAGATGCTAATACGTGATCAACACCACCGAAACCTATGTCATAAGCCCAACCGTCACCACCGAAGATCCATTGAGACTTCTTAACGAAGTAATGCTCTAGAGCTAATAACTCTTTAGCAACCTCATTAGACTCATTCTTAAGTGCAGCAGAAAGAGCTTCAGAAACTGCGATAGTTTTCTCACCGTCTTCTTTAGCGTCTAACCAGTTTTGGAATGCAAGTTTAGTGTCAGCATTAACAGAATCCATATTATCAGCCATACGCTCAGTAATACGAGTTCTCATTTTGTTTCCACCTGTTAACATACCTAAACCGAACTCAGCATTATCCTCAAATAATGAGTTAGCCCAAGCTGGTCCACGACCTGAAAGATAGTTTTTAGTATAAGGAGTAGATGGTGCAGAACCTCCATAAATAGAAGTACAACCAGTAGCATTAGCTACCATCATTCTTTCTCCGAATAATTGAGTAATTAATTTGATATATGGAGTTTCTCCACAACCTGCACAAGCTCCAGAGAACTCGAATAATGGTTGAGCAAATTGAGAATTCTTAACGTTAGTTGGAGCGACAACACTTTTGTAACCAACTTTTTCGTCCATATGCATCCATCTTGCTTCTTCTGCAACTTGAGAATCAAGAGGCTTCATAACAAGAGCTTTCACTTTAGCAGGACAAACATCAGCACAGTTTCCACAACCAGTACAGTCTAATGGAGATACTTGAATTCTGAATTGTAATCCTTTAAGATCTTTACCAGTTGCTGGCTTAACCTCTGTACCTTCTGGTGCATTAGCAACTTCTTCATCACTCAATAAGAATGGACGAATAGCAGCGTGAGGACAAACGTAAGCACATTGGTTACATTGGATACAGTTTTCAACATCCCATTCAGGAACGTTAATAGCAATACCTCTTTTTTCAAATTTAGTTGTTCCAGCTGGGAATGTACCATCTTCTCTACCTGTAAAAGCAGAAACTGGTAAATCATCACCCGCTTGAGCGTTCATTACATCACAAACGTTCTTGATGAAATCTGGTTTGTTAGATTCAACATCAGCTACTTCTTTAACTTCTAATGAAGCCCAAGTAGTAGGAACAGTAACTTTAACAACTGATTCTGGTTTACCACCTTCGTCAACTGCATTGTAGTTCATGTTTACAACCTTCTCTCCTTTGTTACCATAAGACTTAACAATAGCTTTCTTCATTTCTTCAGAAGCTAATTCGAATGGAATAACTCCAGTTATTTTAAAGAATGCAGATTGCATAATTGCATTAGTTCTGCTACCAAGACCAAGCTTAGCTCCTAATGCAGTACCGTTGATAATGTAGAAGTTAATATCATTCTCACCGATATATTTCTTCATGTTTTCAGGAAGATGCGCAATTACTTCTTCTTCGTTCCAATGTGTATTTAAAAGGAATGATCCACCTTTTTTAAGACCTTTTAGTACGTCATATTGGTGAAGGTAAGCATGTACGTGACAAGCTACGAAGTCAGGAGTTGTTACTAAATAAGTTGAACGAATTGGATTATCACCAAAACGTAAATGAGAAGCTGTAAATCCACCTGATTTCTTAGAATCATAAGCGAAATAAGCTTGACAATACTTATCTGTAGCACCACCAATAATTTTAATAGAATTCTTGTTTGCACCTACAGTACCATCAGAACCTAAACCGTAAAATTTAGCTTCGTATGTTCCTTCAGCAGAAACGTGAATATCTTCACCTACAGGAATAGATTTGAATGTAACATCATCAACTATACCTACAGTGAATTGGTTTTTAGGCTCTGATAATTCCATGTTTTTGTAAACAGCAAGAATCTGAGCTGGAGTAGTATCTTTAGAACCTAATCCATAACGACCACCTACTATCATTGGAGCATTTTCTTTTCCGTAAAATACATCTCTTACGTCAAGATACATTGGATCACCGTTAGCACCTGGCTCTTTTGTTCTATCTAAAACAGTTAAACGAGTTGCAGTAGCAGGAACAGCATCCATAAAATGTTTAGCAGAGAATGGACGATAAAGGTGTACGGCAACCATACCTACTTTTTCACCATTTCTTGCTTTATAATCTATAACCTCACGGATAGTATCAGTAACAGATCCCATTGCGATAATTACGTTCTCAGCATCAGCTGCTCCATAATAATCGAATAGGTGATACTCTCTACCTGTGATTTTAGCCATATCAGCCATATATCCTTCAACAATACCAGGAACAGCATCATAGAATCTATTAGCAGCCTCACGACCTTGGAAATATACATCTGGATTTTGAGCAGTACCTCTTAACTCAGGAATTGTAGGATTTAAAGCTCTGTCTCTGAATGCTTGTAAAGCTTCCATATCAACAAGAGTTCTAATATCTTCCATATCAACAGCTTCAATCTTTTGAATCTCATGAGAAGTACGGAATCCATCAAAGAAGTTTACGAAAGGTACTCTTGATTTAATAGCTGTTAAGTGAGAAACAGCTGAAAGGTCCATAGTCTCTTGAACTGAACCTGAAGCTAACATTGCAAAACCTGTTTGACGAGCAGCATAGATATCTGAGTGATCTCCAAATATTGATAATGCATGAGCAGCTAAAGCACGAGCACTTACGTGAAATACACATGGTAATAATTCACCAGCAATCTTATACATATTAGGAATCATAAGTAATAATCCCTGAGAAGCAGTATAAGTTGTTGTTAAAGCACCAGCTTGCATAGAACCGTGAACGGCACCAGCAGCACCACCCTCTGATTGTAATTCAACTAAGTTAACAGTTTCGTTAAATAAATTCTTTCTTCCTTGTGCAGCCCACTCATCTACATTCTCAGCCATTGGAGAAGATGGAGTAATAGGGTAAATACAAGAAACTTCACTGAACATGTATGCTATATGTGCACATGCAGCATTTCCATCACAAGTGATGAATTTCTTTTCTTTTGCCATTTTATTTGTTTTAAGTAATATTGGTATTTATTTTTAGTATAGAAATCCAAACAACCATAAAGGTATTATGTTTGCTTTTCCTTTTTCTATCATATCAGTCGCTATATAGGAATCTCCTCTTTTCTTTGATTTAGAATCTTTAACATCTACAAAGAAACGGTATTTTCCATCTACTATAAAGTCTGATTTAGATGAATAACTTACTTTTGACACTGAACTTAACTGATTTAAAAAGAATGTTTTTGCCAATATCAAATCGTCTATGCTCTTATTATTTACAGCAAATAAAAGATTAGTGTTATGCACGTAAATCATATTAGGTTTCTTGCCTATTTCTACCTCTTCACCATTTTCTACTAAAAGATTAAGTAGTTTCGCCTCTCGTAAATAATATAAGTAATTCATTATTGTAGCACGAGATACTCCTATCTCACTACTAAGTTTACTAATATTTGGTTGAGAAGAACCTTGTGAAGCAATTAGATAAAGCAATTGCTTTAGCTTTGGCAGATATTTGAGGTCTATCTGATTTAGATAAGGAATATCAAACTCTAGCGTTAAATTTATATTCTTTAATAGATTATCTATATGTGAACGTTCCTGCATAAATACTGGAAAATATCCATATTTCATATAATCTTTAAAATAAGCTAGAGGGCGTATCTGATGAAGTATATCGTCTACTATCCTGTCGTGATATTTTATTATATCGTCAAGTTTATATGTCTTAAATTTCTTACCTGTTTGTAAGCAAAGGAATTCTCTAAAAGAAAGCCCATTAAGATTATAAACCTTTACTATATTATTTATATTTTTATTAGATTGTATATTTACAATAGAAGATGTTGTAAAAATTATTTTCAGCTCAGGATAAGTATTGTATATTTTCTTTAATTCAACATCCCATGATGGATATTTATGTATTTGATCTAAAAGAAGAACCTTGCCTCCTGTTTTATAGAAATCATCTACAAATGATAACAATCCAGTTTTAGTAAAAAATAAATTATTCATATTTACATAGAGTACACTTAGATCCTTGTGGTAATGTTTTCTAATTATATCTAAAAGAAAAGCCGTTTTACCAACACCTCTATTGCCTTTTATAGCAATGAAACGATTCGTAAAGTCCATCCCAGTAAGTAACTGCCTTGAGATAGCCGATAATTTATCGTTTAGAAGTATCTTATGTGTCTCTACTATTGCGTTCATCCACTTATAAATTTGAATGGCAAAAATAGCTATTTATTCCTATTTCTGTAATCTCTACATTACAAAAAACGTTAATTACTGCTATTTATAGTGGATAAAAATAAAGAATACATAAAAAAAGCTCAATCATATATCTGATTAAGCTTTTATTATTATATATCTAATTGGGATTTATTTATCATTCATTGATATCAAAAACTCTTCATTTGATTTGGTTTTATGTAATCTATCTTTTATGAAATTCATTGCTTCAATAGCATTCATATCAGCAAGATAGTTCCTTAATATCCATAAACGAGATGTCATTTTATCATCTAATAATAGATCTTCTCTACGAGTAGAAGAAGCTGTAATATCAACAGCAGGATAAATTCTTCTGTTTGCAAGCTTACGATCTAATTGAAGCTCCATATTACCTGTACCTTTAAATTCTTCAAAGATTACTTCATCCATTTTAGAACCAGTATCAGTTAAAGCAGTAGCAAGTATAGTTAAAGAACCACCATCTTCTATGTTACGGGCAGCTCCAAAGAAACGTTTAGGCTTATGAAGTGCATTAGCATCAACACCACCAGAAAGTACTTTACCTGATGCTGGAGAGACAGTATTATATGCTCTTGCCAAACGAGTAATTGAATCTAATAAAATAACTACATCATGACCACATTCTACCATTCTCTTAGCCTTCTCAAGAACAATATTAGCAACTTTAACATGCTTATCAGCAGGCTCATCAAATGTTGAAGAAACAACCTCTGCATTTACGCTTCTTGCCATATCAGTCACCTCCTCAGGGCGTTCATCTATAAGTAAGATGATCATATATACTTCAGGGTGATTCTTAGCGATAGAATTTGCAATCTCTTTTAAGAGTACTGTTTTTCCTGTTTTTGGTTGAGCAACAATAAGTCCACGTTGACCTTTACCAATAGGGGCAAACATATCAACAACTCTTGCTGAGATTGAAGATCGACCTCCTCCACAAAGATTAAATTTCTCATCTGGGAAAAGTGGTGTTAAATGTTCAAATGGAATTCTATCTCTTACCTCATCAGGAGTACGACCATTAATAGTTGTTACTCTAATAAGTGGAAAATATTTTTCGCCTTCTTTAGGAGGACGTATAGACCCCTCAACAGTATCCCCTGTTTTAAGTCCAAATAATTTTATTTGTGATTGAGATACATATATATCATCAGGTGAGTTAAAATAATTATAATCTGATGAACGTAAAAATCCGTAACCATCAGGCATAATTTCAAGAACCCCTGAATTGATTATCATATCGTCAAATTCATAAGCTTTCTCATTACCTCTTTTATCAAAAGACTTTCTTACAATAGGTCTTTCTTCACTTTCAGGTACTTGTTCTGAAATTTCTTCTTCCTTTTCAATTACAACTTTATTAACAGATTCCTTTGCTTTAGTAGTTTTAATGATCTTTTTAACAACTACTTTAGGTTCTTTTATTTCTTCTGACTTGTTATCTACCGATTTAACAAGACTGTCAACAGTAGGTTCAATACTTTCAGCTCTTTCTGGAATCTCTACGTTTATCTCTCTCTTTTTCGATATTTGCTTTTTTGGCTTAGTTTCGAATAATGCCTTTTTAGATTCAACTACGGCAGCAGCAGGTATTTCTGACTTATGAACTACTCCTCCAGAAACAGATGCAGCCTTTTGTGGTTCAACTGTCTTTCGAAGTCTAAGACGTGGTTTTTTTTCTTTTTTTTCCTCTGCGCTTATTTCAGAAGCAAGAACTGCTTGCTGATCAAGGATTTTATAAATAATCTCTTTCTTTTTAAACGATTCTGCTCTTTTAATTTTTAGCTCTTTTGCTATCTTTCGCAAATCAGCAACAAGCATCTTATTCAGTTCAAGAATATCGTACATCATTAAGTTTTATTGTATTTGTTAATTGGTTGCTTTCTATTTAAATACATAGAAGCTTTGTGAAAATATTTAGACCGCAAATCCGAATGGCTTACGTTTAGTGCAATATTACGTATAAAAATTCTAGCAACAAAATAAACTTCTAAACAATAGCAATAAGATTAACAAAAAAACACAACACAAAACACCATATATCCTATATAAACGTCATTTAATCACACAAGTTTCGTCGTTCATAATATTTTTTATCAAAAAAAAATGTAAAAACACTAGTATATATAAAAAGCTATTGCTAGTTTTGACGAACTAAAACACAACAACAACAACAACAACAACAACAACAACAACAACAACAACAACAACAACAACAACAACAACAACAACAACAACAACAACAACAACCCAATATGAGACAATTAAAAATCACTAAACAAATCACAAATAGAGAGTCCCACTCTATTGATCAATACCTGCAAGAAATTGGAAAAGTAGAAATGCTAAATGCTGAAGAAGAAGTAGAGTTAGCAAAAAGAATCAAATCTGGTGACGAATTAGCACTAAGAACCCTTGTAAAAGCTAATTTGCGATTCGTAGTATCTGTTGCTAAACAATATCAGAATCAAGGACTATCACTATCAGATTTAATAAATGAAGGAAATCTTGGACTGATGAAGGCTGCAAAATGTTTCGATGAAACAAGAGGTTTCAAATTCATATCTTACGCTGTATGGTGGATTCGTCAATCTATTCTTCAATCTTTAGCTGAAAATTCTCGTCTTATTCGTCTTCCTCTTAACAAAATCAGCTCTATAAATAAAATAAACAAGGCCTACGCCAAATTAGAACAAGAACATGAAAGAGAACCTACACCTGCAGAAATTGGTGGTACTCTTGAAATGACTCCTAAAGAAGTACAAGACAATATAAAAGTATCTGGAAGACATCTTTCAATGGATGCACCACTAAAAAGCGAAGAAGATAACAACATGCATGATATCTTCTCAAGCCACAATGTTTCAGATGAACCAGACATAAACTTACAAAAAGAATCACTTACACAAGAAATAGAGATTGCTATATCATCTTTAAGCAAAAGAGAAGCACAAATACTTCGTATGTACTATGGAATAAACGGTTGCGAAGGTTCTTCTTTAGAAGAAATTGGTCATAATCTAGAACTTACAAGTGAAAGAGTTAGGCAAATTAAAACTAAAGCAATAAAGAAATTAAAGAGCTCTCCAAAATGTAGTAGACTTAAGGTCTTCCTATAATTATTTATTATGTTATTATTCAAAAAGCCGTTGTTAGCCACAACGGCTTATTTTTTGTATTATATTTAAATAAAGTTCTAAAATAGGAGCTATTATTTCCTCCGAAATATCGAAATCAGAAGTATGATGTGTGAAATTTTTATCTTTTAAAGATGCACCTATTCCAATAAAACAAGCTTTTCCTCCATTTGACATAACAAAATTCATCATAGAAGTAAAATCTTCACAACCTCTATTCTCTTCATCATCAAGAATAATATCATTAAAAAACTCGATCTCTAGTGCTGATTCCTTAATTAACATAGATAGATCAAGAGAACCTTTAGCTCCAAAAGCTTCCCCTTGTTTTATTATTTCAAAAGAACATAATTGTTCTTCAGCCGATTTCTCTATTATAGAAACTGATTTTTCTAAAAGGATCAATTCTGTATCTAAATTCTTACAACGGAGTTCCAGCTCTATTTTAGAATAATCTGCTATTATATTCCGTGCTGTTCCCGATTCCATCTTACCAACATTAACACGTACTATATCATCAAATTGTCCAATAAGATCGTGCAATCTAACTACTGAATTTGCAGCAGCTAATAATGCATTATTACCCTTTTCTGGACAAATCCCAGCATGAGCTGATTTCCCTTTAAATATCACATCTAATTTATGAGTAGAAGATGTACCGTTCTGAGAACAAACAATTTTTCCTAATGGCATATTAGACCAAACATGTGAAGATAAAATATAGTCTACATCATTTAAGATACCAGAACTAACTATAGAGGCAGCTCCTCTAACACCTTCTTCTGCAGGTTGAAAAAGAATTAAAACATTTACTGAAAGTTTATCTTTATTCTCTGAAATAAGTCTTGCTAAACCTAAACCTAGTGCAGAATGCATATCGTGACCACAAGAATGCATTACTCCTTCCATTCTAGAACAGAAACCTTCTTTATAAGGTATATGAGAGATATCACTGCTCTCTTTTATTGGCAAAGCATCCATGTCAAAACGAATACAAACAGTCTTTTCTTTATCTAAATCAAGTAAACCTGCAACCGCTGTCTTATTATTCTCAAATTTTGTTAATTCAGCTGCAGATACAAATTCTAAAGCTCTATTAAAAGCTTCAGAATTTTCATGTTCACTTGGTAAACCCATTGCAGAAGACATATCCATAATCTCTTCTCCTCTTTTTATATCAAAAGATAGATTTGTAAGTTGTGTCGAAATAAAAGTGACAGTTATATATTCCATCCAGGCTTTTTCTGGGAAAGAATGAAAAGCTCTTCTATTTGTCTTAGTATATTCTAATATACCATTCTTAACTACATTCATTATAACATAATATTAAATTAGCATATATAAAGAAAAGATAAAATCAAACATATAAAAAAAACTTTCACTAAAAAAGCTTTCTCATTGAAAAAGTTCAATGCATATTTGCATAAGATTTAATACAAAATTAATAAATACGGAGTTTTATGTGGGGTAAATCCAAGTTATTTTTTCTATTTATCATTATTATATGTGTAAGTTTAAAAGCCAACGCACAAAAGACATTGCATGTACATGGCATAGTTAAAGACGTTAAAACAAAAAAACCTATTCCTTTTGCGAATGTTTATATTAAAGGTAAAACAATAGGTGTAACATGTGATTTTGAGGGAAAATTTGACTTCTATTTCCCTAATGATAAAAAAGGAATAATAGGATTTTCTTTTATAGGGTATTACGACTATACGGCACCAATAAAAAACATAAAACCTAAAAGGAGAATGCGCATATGGCTTACTCCTGAAGTAACACAACTTGAAGAAGTGATTGTATTACCTACTGAAAACCCTGCACATTCAATACTTAGAAATATAGTAAAAAACAGAAGAAGGAATAATCCAGATACAAACACAGATATAGAATACGATAAATACTCTAAGAATTTAATTCTTTTTAGAGATTTAGATAAAAAATTTGCTAATAAGAATATTTTCAGAAATTATAAGAATCTATTCATAAAGCAAGATAATGGAAACCTTAGTATTCCTGTTTATTTCTCTGAGAAACTAACATCAAATATAAAACAAAAAAAACCATATCTAGAAAGGAGTCAGACTCTTACTGAAAATATAAAAAACATTGCATTCTTAGATATAGACGATATAAAAGGATATAGAGAAGAGCTAACTAGTCAAACAAATATGTATAACAATCAATTAAATATATATAGTCGAACGTTTATATCTCCAATTGCATCAACTGGGTTATTATATTACAAATACTATCTAAAAGACAGTATACAGACAATATCGGGTATGGAATATAAGATAATATTCAAACCTAAAAATAAGAAAAACCTACTATTTAAAGGATTCTTTATAGTAGATAAAAAAACGTCGGCACTAAAAGAAATAACAGCAGAAATTTCAGCTTCTGCAAACATTAACTTTCTAAACTCACTAAATCTTTATTATGCATATTCACCAATAGATAGCACATCAAGTTATTACAAACAAAGAAATATAAAAGCAGAATTTTCATACAATAAGATAAAGGATACAAGCAAAATTGCAAGCACTGTTTTAATGCAAGAAAACACTTCTTTTAGTCAGGTGACAAGATTAGAAAAAAGAATAGAACCAGAGCTTTTTAACTGGGAAACATACAATAAAACAAAAGATTTCAGCACAATAAGACCATTAAAAATAAGTACACTAAGTAAACTTGAACGAAAATCGAGTAGTGTAATAGATTCTCTTAATAATACTTGGATGGTAAAAGCCGGTGATAAAATATTCAATACTATTCTTTCTGGATATATCGATGTTGGAAAATTTGGTTTTGGTCCCTATCTCGAAATGATAAAACGAAATAAATTAGAGGGTATACGCTTAAATTTAGGAGTAAGAACAAATGAACATTTCTCAGAGAATTACATGTTTTATGGAAGTCTAGGATATGGTTTAAAAGATAAAAAAATTAAATATTCAGGTTCAGCATTATATAAATTCAAATCAAAGAAAAGAAAGACTGTTACAATAACACTCAAAGAAGATATCATTAGATTGAGTGAAAACGGCAGTATCTTTAAAATAAAAGAAAACATGTTGAGCTCTGCAAAAGATAATATTATCGCAGCTCTTGCAAAACGTAATTCTAATGAAAGCCTCTTTAAAGAAAAATCATTAACTGTAAAATACAGCAATGAATGGAATAAGAATTTCACGACCAACATAAGTCTGCAACATAGACAATTGTATTCAACAAAGTTCGGATCATTAGCCAAAGACAATATTAAGAGTAACTTACTTATAAATGAAGTAAAAATCGATAATAGAATTTCCTTCCATGAGAAATTAATGGATAAATACATAAGACGTTACTACCTAGGATCTGCATATCCTATTATTCATTTAGGCTGCGATTTAGGAACTTATAATTTCAATAAAAGCAATGGTAAATATATAAGATGTACTTCAACTATTAAACAATATTTAAACATAGGACTTTCTCAATTAAGATATATTGCTGAGATGGGACATACCTTTGGTGTAGTACCTTTCCCACTTCTAGAAGTACATAGAAGTAATCAAACAAGAGGTTTTGCACGTTTCTCATTCAATTTAATGGAAAATTGTGAATATATAAATAGTTCATATATAAGTATTATGCCAGAACTACATCTTAATGGATTAATATTTAACAAAATTCCTTTAATAAAAAAATTAAACTTAAGAGAAGTATTTACAGCTAAAGCAGCTTGGGGGTATTTAGATAAAAAACATAGAAGACTAATAGATTTACCAGAAGGAACAACAGGTTTATCACGACCATATTGCGAATTAGGAGTGGGTATAGAAAATATCTTTAAATATATACGTATTGATGCTGTTTGGAGATTAACAGAGAAGAATAAAGTCAACATAAAGAAATTTGGCATATTCGCTGCACTATCTATATCTCTTTAGAACCAATAACCAATATTAGCAAGGAATCCAACCTTCTTAGTAGCATTATTGCCCATTACACTTATTTCTAATGGGCCAATAGGTGTATCCCAAGCACCAGTAAGAGAAATTCCATGAATAAAACCATGATAATCAAGAAAATCACTAGACTTACCTACATTCCATTTAAAAAGCAGATATTTATTTTTCCAAACCTCCCATTGCAAATCCACCCTTACAACAAGAGCATTTTTATAAGAAACAGCCATCTCCTTATAACCTACAAAAGGTATTTGATTATTAAAAAATCTAGTTTCAACAACTCCTCCCCAAAATGTACTTGCAGCAAAAATATTCTCTTTATGTTTCATAAATGCACCATTAAAATAGATAGAAGGAATAATTGTAAATGTTCTAGTTAAAGAAATTGGTTTCTTTATTTTAAAATACAACATAAAAAAAGATTCATCACCATTAATAGAATAACCATTATCAGTCATCATTCTTAATTCAGAATAAAGACTTATTCCTTTTCTAGAATAAAAACTTTTCTCATGTGTATCCATCCTTAAAAAGGCATAATAATTCACAAAAAAATTATCTTGTTTTAAATTACACTCACCTACAATATGTTTCAAATCAGAATATTCTATTCTAGAACCAAATCCTAATGAATATGATTCTGATACAATAGAATTAATATTAACATCAAAACGAAGGGCAGTAACTCCATATTGGGCTACAATAGAGCTTTTATCATATTCAAAAAAATCATATCCTGTCCCCTCTAAACGTATACGCACACCAGGGCGCCATCCTCTATTGAACGAATATGTAGCAGCAGCAGCTAAATTCTCAGCTAATTTAAAATCTAGAGATAATTTAGAAGTCTTTCCAAACAACCTATTAAAAGTAGTATTTAAAAGTAAAGCCGCATTATTCCAAGAATCATAATGAAGCCCCACATTTAATCTACTATCTATATTCTCCTCTATATCTAAACTAATTATAGAATGATCCGCACCTTCAAATTTATAATACACAGATCTTAAGCCAAGTGAGGCATATAATCGGTCTACTCCTTCTTCTATATCTCGAAGAGTCGTTTCTGTTGCAGGTTTTATATTGAATTTCGCAAGAATATCATCTTCAGAAATATCACTTGAACCGTGTATATGAACTTCTGAGATATAAATACTATCAGACATCTCCTTAGGTTTAACTTTGTGTATAAAGCGTTTATATTTACCTAAGGATTTACTCAAACTATCAAGTCTAGATTCTATTAACTTAGCTGCTCTATATCCTCTTGTAATAAGAGAATCAGCTGAAGAGAAATCAGCTATAGAATAGTCACTTAATTTAGGTTTTATATAATAATCTACACTTTTTAAATTTTCATAATACTTAGGTAAACCTAAATATGATAATCCTTGATTAAAGATGGCATACATTTCAGTAAGCTCTTCTTTAGTTTTATTCTTTTGTTGTAAATCGACTGCAATTACAATATCTGCCCCCATTTCCTTAACAACATCAACAGGTAAATTATTAACCATACCGCCATCTACAAGTAGCTTGTCTCCACTCTCTACAGGTGTAAATATAGTTGGAATAGCCATACTAGAACGTATAGCCATAGAAACATCACCACTTTTCATCACCACCTCTTTACCATTAACAATATTTGCAGCAACACAGGCAAAAGGAATAGGAAATTTAGAAAAATCTTGAAGACCTGAATAAGGTCTAGTAAATCGACTAAACACCTTCATCACATTATGCCCAACAATTACGCCTTGAGGCAAACTAACTCCATCTTTGTTAATAGGTAAACTAAATGCATATCTATCATGTTCATCTCTATCATATAAAGGAATATATTTCCTGTCTACTTTATCAGAAAGCACTACATTCCAGTCTTGATTACGAATCACGTCTTCTATATCATCAACAGAATATCCCATGGCATATAAACCACCAACAATAGCACCTATACTAGTACCCGCAATATAATCAATAGGAATATTATTCTCTTCAAGAACTCTAATGACTCCAACATGAGCAAAACCTCTCGCTCCACCGCCAGACAAGACAAGTCCAATCTTAGGGCGAGAATGTACTTCCTGAGCGCTAAGATTAAAACAAAAAACAAATAACAAGAATGAAATTAGTATTCTTCTAATAGACATATATTGAAAATTTATATCGATTAATATGCACCACCAATTATCTGATGTAAAGATATAATATTAACGAGACGTAATGCGAAATAGATTCAGATATTTTAGGGAATCATATTATATTCCTACTTTTGCTCAAAATTAGAAAAAAATGAGAATAGATATTATTACAGTTGTACCTAATCTTTTAGATAGCCCTCTTAACCATTCAATAATTAAAAGAGCTCAAGACAAAGGTATTGTAGAGATACATATACACAATCTTAGAAAGTGGTCTAAAGATAAATTCAAAAAAGTCGACGATTATTCTTTTGGACCAGATGCGGGTATGGTAATTCAAATTGAACCTGTTTTTGATGCGATAAAAGAACTTACTGCTGAACGTAAATACGATCAGGTAATATATACATCTCCTGATGGTGAGATCCTTAATCAGAAACTATCAAATACACTTTCTCTTTGTGAAAACATGATAATACTATGTGGCCATTATAAAGGCATAGATCAACGCATTCGTGATTTTCTAATTACTAAAGAAATTTCAATAGGTGATTACGTACTTACTGGTGGAGAATTAGCAGCAGCTGTTATAATAGATTCTGTTGTTAGATTAATTCCAGGAGCTATGTCGGATGAAACATCTGCTCTTAGTGATTCTTTCCAGGATGATTTACTTGCACCTCCTATTTATACACGTCCTGCTGAATTTAATGGTTGGAAAGTTCCAGACATACTTATATCAGGAAATCATAAAAAGATAAAAGATTGGCAAGAACAACAAGCCTACGAAAGAACTAAAAAATTACGTCCTGATTTACTAGATTAGTCTATTATAACAGGTATCTATTTATATTACTAAAATAAAAGATACGACAAAAGATAACAAACATAGGGCCTAAGCCACCAAGGAACAAAAACGTTCTGAATATATTTGGTGATTGACAACTATTTGCATACTTTTGTCGGCGATAAATATATATAATGTCTAACTCATTAATTAACATTCAATTAAGATGACTGAAGAATTAAAAAATGAAGCAGTAGAAGCAAAGACTACAGTTTACCCTGTAATCAATGCAGAGCCTATCGAAGATTTCGATTGGGAAGCTTATGGAAACGATGATCAATATGGATCAGCTAGAGCAGATTTAGAAACTAAATATGCTGGAACATTATCTACAGTAGTAGAAAGAGAAGTTATTGACGGTACTGTTATCTCTATGAACAAAAGAGAAGTTGTAGTAAACATTGGCTACAAATCAGACGGTATTGTTTCATTAAACGAATTCAGATATAACCAAGAGCTTACTGTTGGTGATACTGTTGAAGTTTATGTAGAAAGTCAAGAAGACAAAAAAGGTCAATTAGTACTTTCTCATAAAAAAGCTCGTGCACTACGTTCATGGGATAGAGTAAATGTAGCTCTAGAAAAAGAAGAAATCGTTCAAGGTTTCATCAAATGTAGAACTAAAGGTGGTATGATCGTTGATGTATTCGGTATTGAAGCATTCTTACCAGGTTCTCAAATCGATGTTAAGCCAATACGTGATTACGATATCTACGTAAACAAATCAATGGATTTCAAAGTTGTTAAAATCAATCAAGAATTTAAGAACGTTGTTGTATCTCATAAAGCTCTTATCGAAGCTGAACTTGAGCAACAGAAGAAAGAAATCATTGCTAAACTTGAAAAAGGACAAGTACTTGAAGGTACTGTTAAAAATATTACTTCATACGGTGTATTTATCGACCTTGGTGGTGTTGATGGTCTTATCCATATCACTGACCTTTCTTGGGGACGTGTATCTCATCCTAATGAAATCGTTGAACTTGATCAAAAACTTAACGTTGTTATTCTTGACTTTGATGACGAGAAAAAACGTATCGCTCTTGGTCTTAAGCAATTGACTCCTCATCCATGGGATGCTCTAGATGCTGAGATGAAAGTTGGAGATAAAGTTAAAGGAAAAGTTGTAGTTATGGCTGATTACGGTGCTTTCGTTGAGATCGCTACTGGTGTTGAAGGTCTAATTCACGTTTCTGAAATGTCTTGGTCACAACACTTAAGATCTGCACAAGATTTCATGAAAGTTGGAGACGAAGTAGAAGCTGTTATCATCACTCTTGATAGAGATGAGAGAAAAATGTCACTTGGTATCAAGCAATTGAAAGAAGATCCATGGGCTAACATCGAAACTGAGTACACTGTAGGTTCTAAGCACACAGCTAAAGTACGTAACTTTACTAACTTTGGTGTTTTTGTTGAGATCAAAGAAGGTGTTGATGGATTAATCCACATATCTGACTTATCTTGGACTAAGAAAGTTAAGCATCCAGCAGAATTCACTACTATTGGTGCTGACATCGAAGTTGTTGTTCTAGAAATAGACAAAGACAACAGAAGATTAAGCTTAGGTCACAAGCAATTAGAGGAAAATCCTTGGGATGTATTCGAAACTATCTTTACTGTAGATTCAGTTCACGAAGGAACAATTACAGAATTATTCGACAAAGGAGCTGTAGTAGCACTTCCTTATGGCGTTGAAGGATTCGCAACTCCTCGTCACCTTGTAAAAGAAGACGGAGCACAAGCTAAACTAGAAGAGAAATTAAACTTTAAAGTTATTGAGTTCTCTAAAGGTGCTAAAAGAATCATCCTTTCTCACTCTAGAATATTCGAAGATGTGAAAAAAGGTGAAGCTAAAGCTGAGCATAAAGAAACTGCAAAAGCAGTTAAAAAAGTAAAAGAAAATGTTGAGAAGACTACTCTAGGAGACATTTCTGCACTTGCTGCTCTTAAAGAAAAAATGGATAACAAAAGCAACAAATAATAGTTGTACATGGAATTTGAACTAACCATCTTAGGTAGTAGTTCAGCCGTTCCTACGTCTTCCAGAAATACAACCGCTCAAGTGCTCAATGCATTTGGGCGGTTTTTTCTTATAGATTGTGGAGAAGGCACACAACTACAAATGAGGAAATATAAAATTCCTTATGCTAGAATTAATAATATCTTTATCTCTCATTTACATGGAGATCATTTCTTTGGACTTATAGGTTTCATTTGCTCTATGTCATTACAGGGTAGAAAGACTCCCTTACACATATACTCTCATAAGAAATTAGAGGCAATCATAAGCTTCCAGATAGATATTCTTAACACGAAACTCCCATTCGAAATTATATATCATTTTCTTGACAGTAGCAAGCGTGAAATCATATATGAAGACAAACACATCACTGTGACATCTTTTTCGCTTAAACACAGAGATACACCCACCTCAGGCTTCCTATTCAAAGAAAAGGAGAACCCATTAAACATAATTAAGAGAAAAATAGAGGAATATGATATTTCGATAGCTAACAGAGTAAAAATAAAAGCTGGAGAAGATTATATCACATCAGATGGTGATCTAATAAAAAACGATACTCTAACTACTAAACCTAAATCTCCAAGATCATATGCTTTTTGTTCAGACACGTCATATACTGAGAAATTTTTAGATGTAATTGATGGAGTCGATTTACTTTATCATGAAGCAACACATGCAAACAATTTAAAAGATTGGGCAAAAAAAACATATCATTCTACAGCAGAGCAAGCAGCCACTATTGCAAAAAAGGCCAATGTAAAGAAATTAATAATGGGTCATTTCTCTACTAGATATAATGATACAGATCAACATGTAAAAGAAGCAAGAGCTGTTTTTTCAGAATCATATGCAGTAAAAGATGGTGATAAGTACTCTATATAAGAGCACTTATCAACCACTTTAAATTATTCAACAACAGTATCATAACGAGACACTTTTTTAACTCCCTTAATGTTTTTAATTCGACCAATAAGACTATTAAGATGATCAATATTATTTATTAACAAACTTATCTTTCCCTCAAAAAAACCACTATCGGTAGCTACTGAAAGAGAACGCATTTGAACACTAAAGTCTTTAGAAATAAGAGTAGATATATCACTTACTAAACCTATCTCATCACTACCAAGAATAAGTAAAACAGCCTGATATGAAGAATTTCCTTCATTAGTCCATTTAGCATCAACAATACGATAAGGATATCTATTAATTAAGTCTTGAGCATTTTTACAATTCTTTCTATGTATTTTTATACCAGCGCCTATAGAAACAAAACCAATCACATCATCTCCAAAAATAGGGTTACAACAAGAAGCATATTTATAATCTATATTAGAGATTTTCTGATCTATAATAAGAACATCAGAATTTAATTGTGGAGACTTATCTACAACAAACTCTTTCTCCTCTATTTCTTGAACTTCTTCTTCATGGATAATAACCTCTTTTATATGTACAAAATCAATCTCTTCATTAGCAATAGCAGCATATAAATCAACAGACTGTTTATATTTAAAAGCAGTCATAATCTTGCGTAATAACTCGTCATTATTTTCTATTTTCCAGTTTTTCAACCTTCTACCAAGAGCCTCTTTACCTACTTCTGCAACTCTATATTGCTCTTCTTTTAGAATTTGACGGATCTTATTCTTAGCTTTAGTTGTAACAACATAATTCAACCAATCATGCTTAGGTTGTTGATTATTAGAAGTAAGAACAGAAACGGTATCACCATTTTTAAGAACATAACGCAAGGGCACATTCTTCTGATTAACCTTACCTCCAACACATTTATCACCTAATTGAGTATGAATAGAATATGCAAAATCTATAATAGTAGCTCCATTAGGTAATTGTTTCAACTCGCCAGTAGGAGTAAAAACATATACCTCTTTAGAAAAAATATCAACCTTGAAATTATCCATAAGATCAAAACCTTCACTATCAGAACTCTCAAGAATCTCACGTAGATCAGCAAGCCATTTCTCTGTAGTTTTTTCAGTCTGACCTCCCTTATATCTCCAATGAGCTGCAAATCCTTTCTCTGCAATTTCATCCATTCTAAGAGTACGAATCTGAACTTCAACCCATCTCTCATCAGGCCCCATAACGGTAGTTTGAAGTGATTCATAGCCATTGGCCTTAGGCACTGTAATCCAGTCTCTCAGGCGATTAGGATTAGGCATATACATATCAGAAACAAAAGAGTAAGCTTTCCAACAATCAGTTTTCTCTTTTTTCTCTTCCGACTTCAATATAATACGAATAGCAAAAATATCATATACTTCCTCAAACTCAACCTGTTTCTTCTTCATTTTATTAAGAATAGAAGCCACCGATTTAGTTCTAGCTTTAATTTTATATTTAAGACCTTCATCATCAAGAGATTTAACAAGAGGAGCAACAAATTTATTAATATAAACTTCTCTCTCCTCACTTGTATCAGCAAGCTTTCTCTCTATTTCATTATATATTGTAGGTTGAAGAATCTTCAATACCCTATCCTCCATCTCCGATTTAATAACATAAAGTCCTAAACGGTGAGCAAAAGGGATATATATATAATCAATCTCTTTAGCTAAGGAAATTTGATCATCTGGAGAAAGAAAATCTGTATTACGCAATTCGTAGAGTTTCTGAGCCAGAAAAATAAGCTGTACTCTAACGTCTTCAGCAAAAGAAAGAAGTAATCGTCTGAAATTTTCAGAAAAGATAATTTTATGATTAGCATAAACATCAGAAACTCGAATAAGTCCGCCAATAATTTTAGCAACAGTTTTTCCAAAGAGATTCTCTACAGTTTTAACAGGCATATTGGAATCGACCACCACATTATAAATAAGAGAGCATATAATAGAAGACCGTCCAAGTCCTATTTCCTCAACAATAATAAGGCCAATATCAAGAGATTTAATAATCTCTTTTTGATTAACGGCTCCACTACTTTTCTCTGAATTTTCAAGAGCTAAATCAAATGCTTTACGAACTAAATCCATATCATCTGAAGAAACTATATTACGACACTTCTTAAGTAATCGTCTATATTTATGTACTATTTCTAATGTTATATCTTGCATATCTATATCTCAATTAACTTATTTTTAATAGCAAACATGACTAAACTAGCAGTGTTTTTAGACTGTGTTTTAGCCAATAGATTTCCTCTATGTTTATCTACTGTTCGTTTACTTATACACAATTCATCAGCAATTTCTTGGTTGGATAATCCTTTACATACGTGACAAAGAATTTCTAATTCTCTATCAGATAAATCACCAGTAATTTCTTCTATTTTCTTATTTGTGCGCATATTTTGAAGAATATTAAACAAGAGTTCCTCAGAAAAATAACTAGAACCATCACAAACAGTCTCTATAGCTTCCTGCACATTTTCCATACCAGAATCTTTAAGAAGAAACCCCTTAGCACCAGCCTCAACCATCTTATAATAATAAATCTCCTCGCCGTACATAGAAAGTGCAATAATTTTCAAATCAGGGTATATCTCAACAGCTTTTTCCGTTGCTTCTATTCCATTCATCACAGGCATTTCAATATCCATAAGCACAATATCGCAAGGGATTTTCTCCATCAATTCAAGAAATTCTTTTCCATTACTAGCCTCATAAACATCCTCTACATAATCAAGATTAGAAAGAAGAAGTTTTAAACCTTCACGAAATAATTTATGATCGTCTACAAGAGCAATTTTATATTTATTCATATATGTCAGTTATTTTGAAATCAGATTAATATTAACAATAGCATTCATACCTTCACCAGGATTGCTATCAATTTTTATATCTCCATTTACAGATTTAAGACGATTAATCATATTATCTAGACCCATGCCTCCACTATTTACTAAGTTAAAATCACCAACAAACCCCTTACCATTATCAAAATATCTTAATTGAAGAATCGTCATTTCCTTTTCTAAGGAAATCGTAATCTTCTGAGCCTCGGCATGTTTCAAGGTATTATTAATTAGCTCACAAACAATACGATACATAATAACCTCAGCATTATAAGAAAACCTATCCTTGTCAATATTTGTTTTGAAATCAACCTCTATATCCTTAATAGATCGCAGTTTATTTATAAAAGATTCAAGAGCTACTTTAAGTCCAAAACTATTAAGAGTATGTGGACTTAAGTTTGTAGATATCTCACGAATAGCAACAACAGCCTCATCAACAACTTGCCTAGTATTATCAACAATCTTCTGATTCATCTCTTTAGTATTCGAATCTTTTATGCCAGAAACTAGCATTTTAACAACCGATAATAAAGGTCCCAATCCATCGTGTAGTTCTTTAGCAAATCGTTTCCTTTCATTTTCCTCAGTACGAATAACAGCAGAAAGAACTCTCTTTTCAGAACGTTCTTTAATAAGATCAAGGTCACGTAAGAACTTAAATATCTTTCTGATATAAATAACACCAATAACTAAAACCAAAGAAATTAATAATCCTAACCATTTTTGTATAAGAATAATAATCTCACCCTTCTCTTTAATAAGAAGAGGAAATAAATCGATAGAGCGATAGACAGCTATCATACCAAAACCTATAGATATAAGTATCCATGAGATATTGTACTTCGTTTTTTTAACTAATCCTACTGCCAAGACAGCAGCAATTATGTGCATTAACACAGATAAATATATAATAAAGTTCTCCAAACTAGCTTCTTTTTAGATTCATAGATACTCAAAGTTAGTAAAATAAAGAATCTAATAATTTAAAACTTTCTTAAAAAAGATAAATTATTAAATATCTTTTTATAGATTTGTCATAATTAATGGTTTCCGTAATGCGGAATGAAAAGGGAATCCAGTTTAAATCTGGAGCTATCCCCGTAGCTGTAAGTTCTACAAAAAGTGTTTTATTTCCTCTGCCACTGTTCAAAAAGAATGGGAAGGCCTATAAAACAAGAACGAGCCAGAAGACCTGCCAATGATTAACTAATTTCGTAGCTTTCGGGAGAAAAGCGAAGAAGTGATGATACAGTGCACCCCATTGTTTCCTCTATCTTTGTATACCTAAGCTACTATTAATCATATAATCAACTTATAATGAGCATTAATAGTACTAAAAACATTCGCAAGCGAGATGGACGCTTACTTCCATTCGACAGTAATAAAATCACATTCGCTATTTCTAAAGCACTTATAGCAGCAGGAAAAGAAAACAGAAATCTAGCCGAAGATTTATCAAAAGAGGTATGCTATAAAATAAATTTCAAGCAAACACCTAATGTTGAAGAAATTCAAGATATTGTAGAACGTACTCTTTTTGAAAATGCACCATTTGAGGCTACCAAAGCCTTTATGATTTATCGAAAACAAAGGAAAGACATTAGGACAACAAAAGATTTATTGTCTAATCTTGACATTATAGATAATTATCTTGATTTATCAGATTGGAGAGTAAAAGAAAGTGCTAATACAACTTATTCATTACAAGGATTAAATCAACATATATCATCAATAATATCATCACAATATTGGCTGGACAGAATCTACCCAAAGGAAATAGGAGAAGCACATAAAAGTGGAGCATTACATATTCATGATTTAGGATTCTTAAGTGTTTACTGTGTAGGGTGGGATTTACAAGATTTACTAACATCTGGATTTACTGGTGTTGATGATAAGATAAAAAGCAAGCCTGCTAAATATCTAAGAACTGCTCTAGGTCAGATAGTTAACTTCTTTTACACTATGCAAGGAGAAGCAGCAGGTGCACAAGCATTCTCTAATTTCGACACTTATCTAGCACCATTCATAAGATACAACAAACTAAGCTACAAGCAGATAAAACAAAATCTTCAAGAATTTATATTCAATATAAATGTACCTACAAGAGTAGGTTTTCAAACTCCATTTACGAATATAACAATGGATCTTAAGATACCATCGTTTATGAAAGAACAAGCAGTAATCATTGGCGGAAAACTAATGGAAGATTGTTATGGAGATTTTCAAGAAGAGATGGATTTATTCAATATTGCTTTTGCAGAAGTGATGGAAGAAGGAGATGCCAACAATTCAATCTTTTCATTCCCCATACCTACATATAATATAACAAAAGACTTTGAATGGGATAACCCTATTTACGACAAAATATTTGAAATCGCAGGTAAATATGGAATACCATATTTTTCAAACTTCATCAATTCAAGTATGAAACCTGATGATGTAAGAAGCATGTGTTGTAGACTACGTCTAGATAAAAGAGAACTACAAAGTCGAGGAGGAGGACTATTTGGCTCTAATCCATTAACAGGATCAGTAGGAGTAGTAACAATAAATATGGCAAGAATAGGATACACATCAACTACAATAGAAGAATTCAGACAAAAGCTAAAAGACCTAATGGAGATAGGTAAGCAAAGTCTTAAAATAAAACGTAAAACCATAGAGACTCTAACTGAGAATGGATTATTCCCATATTCTAAATTCTACTTAAGAAACCTGAAAGCCAAAACAGGCAGATATTGGGATAATCATTTTTCAACAATAGGACTAGTCGGAATGAATGAAGCATGTCTAAACTTTATGGGCAAAGATATTTCTAGCGAACAAGGAAATATATTCGCTCTAGAAACTCTTTCATACATGAAAGAATGTTTAGAAGAATTTCAAACAGAGACTGGTCATATATACAATCTAGAAGCAACTCCAGCAGAAGGAACATCTTATAGATTAGCAAAAATAGATAAGGCAGAATTTCCTGCTATAAAAACTGCAAATGCAGGAAATTCTGAACCCTTCTATACAAACTCATCACAACTACCAGTGGACTTTACAGATGATTTATTTGAAGCTCTAGATAAACAAGATAAGTTACAATCAACCTATACAGGAGGAACAGTTTTTCATGTATTCGTAGGAGAAAAACATCCCAATACGCAATCTGTTAAAGCGTTAGTAAAATCAGTATGCAGTAATTATCATTTACCATATATGACTATCTCTCCTACTTTCAGTATCTGTCCATCACATGGATATATATTCGGAGAACATAAAAACTGTCCTAAATGCAAAGCAGAATGTGAAGTTTTTGCAAGAATAGTTGGATATATGCGCCCTGTAAAACATTGGAACAAAGGAAAAGAAAGTGAATACAACATAAGGAAACATTTCGATAAAGCCTTATGAAATAAATAAGATAAATCTCTATTCAAGTGCAAATTGAAGAGTATGGATATAGCAGGTATAGTAAAAACTAGTTTATGTGATTATCCAGGGGCAGTTGCATCCGTCATTTTTACCGATGGATGCAACTTCCAATGCCCCTATTGTCATAATCATAAACTCATAAAAGGAGAAAATGAACGTATCAAAGAATCAACAATATTCAAATTCTTAGAGAAGAGAAAAGGGAAAATAGATGCAGTAGTAATAAGTGGTGGTGAACCGTGTTTACAAACAGATCTTATTCGCTTTGTAACTATAATAAAATCAATGGGTTTCAAACTCAAACTAGACACAAATGGAAGTTTTCCTTCAGTTCTTGAAGAACTTATTAGAGAAGAACTACTTGACTATGTGGCTATGGATATAAAATCACCTTTAGAAAAAAATAAAATAGCAGAGATAACAGGAATACATAAAGAAACTGATAAAACAATAAAAGATATACATCAAAGTTTAGAACTATTAAGAAGCACTGGAATTAGTTACGAACTAAGAACTACTCTAATAAAAGAGTTTCATTCTGAGAATGATATATACAAAATGGCACTTTATGGACAGAAAACATACAAGTTACAAAGATATAATAATGAAAATGTTAAGAATATAAAATACAAACAATATACAAGTTTCAACGAAGAGGAACTTTCTTTAATAAGCGAAGATATTAAAACATGTCTTCCCCTTCTAGAACTAACTTGTCAATAGATATCCTACCTGATGATCAATCCGATTATCTAAAAAAATTCGTTAATTATGCTAATATTAGGCTTGTCACAACTCAAAGTGGCAAGCCTTTGTTTAACATAAATAAACAAACAGTTCATTTATTTTCACTGTTTTCCGTGTGATATAGCTAATAATAATTATCTTTGCCTTACTAATCAAACGAGGGAACGTATGATATCACAAAAATTAACACGCTTTACTTTTCCAACATTCTTTAAAGAATCATTAGAAAAGCATAGCGATAGAAACGCAATGGGCTTTGTTGGCGAAACACCCATAAAGTATAGCGAACTTGACAAAAAAATAAAAGCTCTTATATCATTCCTAGAGCAAAACAATATTAAAAAAGGCGATAGAGTAGCAATATTAAGTGCAAACATGCCAAATTGGAGTGTTTCATATTTTGCTATTACATTCGTAGGGGCAGTTGCTGTACCAATGCTACCAGACTTAACAACTAATGAAATAACAAATATCCTTAATCACTCGGAAGCAAAATTAATGTTTGTTTCTAAGGGATTAGCACATAAAATAAAGGATATAAGTAATGAACATCTTTATACTACTGTGCAGATAGATGATTTCTCTGTTATATCTAGTAATATTAAGGATTTAGAGTATAATCCAAAGGCTACCTCAAGTAAGGAATATGAAGTATATGAGGAAGATATGGCAACTATCATCTATACATCAGGAACTACAGGTAGATCAAAAGGAGTAATGCTTTCACATAAAAACATTACTTTTGAATGTACAAAATGTATAGAATTTCAGCCAGTAAACCAGTATGATAGATTTTTATCTCTTCTACCATTATCTCATACATTTGAGAATACACTAGGATTACTTTTACCAATATTTAATGGAGCAGAAATCTTTTATTTAAAGAAACCACCTGTAGCTTCAGTACTTATACCTGCAATGAAAAAGGTTAAACCAACAATTATCTTGGCAGTACCTTTAATCATTGAAAAGATATACAAGACAAAAATACAGCCACAGTTCAAGAAGAATAAAACAATAGCATTCCTTTATAAAATACCTTTCGTAAGAAAACGTATGAATATAATAGCTGGTAAAAAGTTAATGGAAACTTTTGGAGGTAAAGTACACTTCTTCGGAGTTGGTGGAGCAAAACTAGACATAAACTGTGAGAAATTCTTACGAGAAGCTAAATTTCCATATGCAATAGGTTACGGCCTAACAGAAACAGCTCCAATGATAGCTGGTGCAGCACCATCAAACACAAAACTACAAGCAGCAGGTCCTGCTCCTACTGAGATAGAGATGAAGATACACAATCCAAATCCTGCTACAGGAGAAGGAGAAGTATGGGCAAGAGGAGCAATGGTAATGATGGGTTATTATAAAGAGCCAGGACTTACAAAAGATGTAATTACAGAAGATGGTTGGTTTAGAACAGGAGATCTTGGTTCTATAGACAAAAATGGATATGTTTCTATCAGAGGTAGAATTAAAAACGTAATTGTAGAAGCTAGTGGTGAAAACATCTATCCTGAAGAAATAGAAGCTGTAATCAATAACTTTAAGCATGTTGTAGAATCTGTTGTTGTTCAACAAAAAGGTAAACTTGTAGCTCTTGTTCATTTTGACAAAGAAGAACTTGAGAAAAAATACAGAGAACTAAAGAAAGACGTTCTTTCTTATGTAGATACTAAAACAGATGGCATCAAAAAAGATGTAAGAACTTATGTAGATACAAAGACTGATGAGGTAGTTCAGAAAGTAGACGAAAAGGTAGATGAGTTGTTAAGAGAACTTCAGATATACGTTAACCAAAACGTAAATAAGAACTCTCAACTACAATTAGTTTTAGTACAACCTAGTCCTTTCCAAAAGACAGCAACACACAAGATTAAACGATTCTTATATACTGAATAATTAATCTATACTATATTTAAAGAGCTGATATTCATTACGAATATCAGCTCTTTTATTATTTAAAATCTACAATTAATCTACAAATAACTTATCATGAACAAGTTTCTGATCCTTGTTCATAACCCTCATTTGTGTAAAATTCCAAACTTTAGGCTTAGGCCACCGTTTCCAGTAAACTGTCTCAAGTTTACCTTCTTTAATTAAATCACCATCAAAATACTTGATTTTAACAGATCTCTTATTCTTAAAATACAGATGATAAATCTTAGAAAAGACAAATAAAGAAACAGGACATCCATCCATTTCAACAAGTTCAATTATTTTTTTATTAGAATAATTTATTGAATATTCAATAAAAACGGATTCTCTATTAGGATTTTTTCTAATAATATTAACCGGAAAATAATGCCCTGATTTATTAAATATAAATTCATGACTAATACCAGCTTTCTGGAAAAAAGAATCATCAGGAAACTCCCTGCCTATTATGTATCTATTAATAAAATCCTTAGTATCACCACCAACAATTTTACTAATATTGTCAAAAAGAGAATCAGCCTTGAACACTTTATTAGTAGAATATATCTTTTTTAAGACATCAAATAAATCGTATTTACCATTTGTTGTTTTCGCAATATGTATATCCAAACTAAAAGCAATAATAGCACCTTTTGAATAAAAGGTTCCAAGATTTTTATGATACTTGTATATGTACTTACTGTATTTAGCAAGACTATTTTTGTAATTTAATTTATATGCTGTTCTACTTTCAAACATCTTATTAGAAATGAATTCAAAAAAAGCTTTCTCACTAATTATAGCGTTTTTATAAAGTATCTTAGCAGAGAAATATTCAACAAAACCTTCATATAGCCAAAGATGCTGAGACATTTTAAAATCATCTGAAAGAATATTCGCCATCTTTTCATCTTTAAAATTCAAAGGAGTAAACAGATGAAACATCTCATGAGCCACGTAATGTTTTATCGTCTTTACAAAACGAAGACTATCTTTTTCATTAGAAAAATCAGGCTCAGAGAACAAATGATATATAGACGATTGAGAATGTTCTAACGCAATATTAAACAAACCACTGTCCAACTTGTCATTAAATATAAACGCAAGATTATACTTTTTCTGTTTAAGAAAATGCAACTCCCCCAAGACAGCCTTAGCCGTAGGTTCTATAATCTTCATCATATCATTTGCACTTATCCTATTATTAGGCGAATGAACCGCAACTTCTAATGCACAAGAATCTATATTAAGAATCTGTTTACTTGAATTTGCCGAATAAACAATAGGAGAATTTAGAAACTCATCATAATTATTAAAAGACAAACATTCTGTAGTATCATTTTTAATCTGCAGGTTCTGATTAGATATATTATTTAATGATTTATCTTTATGAATATTAATCGATATTGGACGTTTATCGTTTCCACTAATTACAGGTAGTAATATATTGGAATTCAACACAACAAGTTTCTTATCTATATACACACCCTTAGATACCACATTAAAAGAATTGTATTTAGATGATTTTAAAGAATATCTTATACTCTTTAAAGACTTAGCACCTATAATTTGGTATTTATTAGATGTAAGTTGTTTTACCAGTAAATGACTATTTAATGAATCAATAGCTAGTATATCAGACGATATATTGTTATTCTCAATATAGTGATACGTGCCACTTATTGTTTTAGGAAAACTCAAAACG
>JBATVL010000066.1:0-2928 GCA_049671745.1 Marinifilaceae bacterium | reverse complement strand
AAAAAGAGGTAAGGAAAATTATAAAATAGAGCTTACTCCTAATAAAGATATTGCTGCTGAACTTGGTTCTTTAAAGAATAAAAATCAACTTCTTGTTGGCTTTGCTTTAGAGACAGATAATGAACATGCCAATGCTGTAGGCAAACTGAATAAGAAGAATCTTGATTTTATTGTGCTTAATTCTTTAAAGGATAAAGGTGCTGGATTTGGTGTTGATACCAATAAAATTAAAATTATTGATAAAAATTCTGATGAAAGAAATTACGGACTAACTAGCAAGAAACAAGTAGCTTGTGATATTATTGACTATATGGAATTATTTATGTGATGTGTTGAAATATGTATTTTCATTTGGTGGATTCAGAAACTTATACTACTTTTGAAACCTAGAATGAAGATAAATCTACTACACATAAAAAATAGGTATTCTAGACCAAAGGCTCTAATAGAGATCTTTGTTTCTAGTATTTTCATTAGGAAGAACCAATATTGTTATTATTTTTAATAACAGTGTTGGTTTTTTTTTATGGCCTAATTTTTAGTAGTAGATTTAATAAAAGCGTTAAATAACCATTTAAATTATAGATGATGAATAACAACAGTCTAGTATCAATTTTCGATTATTCGAAAGAAGAAATTTTAGAAGTATTAAGAATAGCTTCAGATTTTGAAAAGAATCCAAACCAAAACCTTCTAGAAGGTAAAATAGTAGCATCTCTTTTCTTTGAGCCATCTACTAGAACTCGTTTGAGTTTTGAAACTGCTATACAGCGTATGGGTGGAAGAATTGTTGGGTTCTCTGATGCATCTTCTACAAGTGTTAAAAAGGGAGAGACTCTTAAAGACACAATTAAGATGGTTGATAATTATGCTGATTTAATAGTTATGAGACATCCAATAGAGGGATCGGCTCGTTATGCTAGTGAGGTTGCAAAGGTACCAGTTCTTAATGCTGGTGACGGTGCTAATCAACATCCTACTCAAACAATGCTTGATTTATATACTATTTATCAAACACAAGGTACTCTTGAAAATCTTAATATTACTCTAGTTGGTGATTTGAAGTACGGTCGTACTGTACATTCTCTTATTATGGCTATGGCAGATTTTAATCCTACTTTCCACTTTATTGCTCCTAAAGAATTACAGATGCCTGATGGGTATAAGTTGTTTCTTGAAGAAAAAGGAATTAATTATGAAGAGCATACTGAGATGGAAAGTGTGATTGATGATGCTGATATTCTTTATATGACTCGTGTTCAAAGAGAACGTTTTGCTGATCCTTTAGAGTATGAAAAAGTGAAGAATGTATATATCTTGAATAATGATATGCTTGATAATACTAAAGATAATCTTCGTATTCTTCATCCTCTTCCAAGAGTGAATGAGATTGCGGTTGATGTTGATGATAATCCAAAAGCTTATTACTTTCAACAGGCATTAAACGGTGTTTTTGCTCGTCAAGCAATTATTGCAAAAGCATTAAATTTAAAGTAGTAGTTTAAAGTAAAACTAAAATTAGGAGATTCAAAAGATGGTTAAAGATAAAGAATTACAAGTAAGAGCGATTGAAAACGGTACTGTTATTGATCATATTCCAGATAATCAATTATTCAAAGTGATAAAAGTTCTAGGTCTTCAAAAGTTTGAAAATACTATCACTTTCGGTAGAGGTTATGTAAGTGGAAAGAATGGTAAGAAAGCAATTGTTAAGATCTCTGATAAATTTCTTGCTGACGAGGATATTAGCAAACTTGCTATGGTTGCTCCTGAGGCAAAAATTAATATTATTAAAGGCTTTGAAGTTGTAGAGAAGAAGCATGTGATTGTTCCTACAGAAGTACGTGGAATAGCTAAATGCATGAATCCTATGTGTATTACTAACCACGAAGATATTCCAACAAGGTTTGCTGTTGTGAACAAAGATAAAATCTCACTTAAGTGTCATTATTGTGAAAAAATCACAGATAATGAAAATATTCGTATTGTAGAGTAATTTTCTTGCATACTATTAGCATAGAATAGAAAAAAAGGTTAATCTTGCACTAATTTTGGCGTACGCCCAAGTAGTAATACAATAAAAAAAAATATACTAATGGAGATACACAATTTAGGAGAAACAAGTTCTTTGTTTAACTCTTTTATGTCGGAGATCAGAGATGAGAAAATTCAGCAAGATGCTTTGAGATTTAGAAGAAATTTAGAACGAGTAGGGGAGATCATGGCCTATGAAATTAGTAAAACTTTTGAGCATTCTATACAAGAGGTAACAACACCACTTGGGGTTGCAAAAGTTGACAATCCAGACCTAAAACCTGTTTTAGCAACAGTTTTAAGAGCAGGATTACCTTTTCATAATGGTTTCTTAAACTATTTTGATTCAAGTGAAAATACTTTCATCTGTGCTCATCGTAAAGTAACTGGTAAGAATGATTTCGAAATTGCTTTCGAATATATTTCTTCTCCTGATTTAACAGGAAAGACAATTATTTTAGTTGACCCAATGTTAGCTAGTGGAATGTCTATGGACATAGGTTATCAAGCTTTATTTCAGAGAGGCACACCTGGTAAAGTACATATAGCTGCCGTTATCGCAAGTAGAGCTGGGATTGAGTATCTTCAGAAATCTTTAGGCGGTAAAGATATTACTCTTTGGGTAGGTGCAATTGATGAGGAATTGAATGATAAATCATACATTATTCCTGGTTTAGGAGATGCTGGTGATTTAGCTTACGGAGAAAAAATGGATAGAGATTAATATTCTATTGATATAAGAAAAGCCTCAAGTTACTCTTGAGGCTTTTTTTGTTTCTAGAAAGATTGTCCTATAAACATTTGTACTTGTGAACCTTCCTTAGAGAAGCCACCATCTACTCTAATAAGCATTTCGTTTGCAAAGAATCTTATGCCTAGTCCATAATCATACTG
>JBATVL010000065.1:0-5573 GCA_049671745.1 Marinifilaceae bacterium | reverse complement strand
TTCAAATGCTACAGGTGGTACCTTTTCGAATGCTACATACAATACACACAACTTTCAACTTAAAAGTAAGTATAAGCTATAAAAAAAGAGAAAAATAAATTAGATTTGTGCAAATTATATTTAAAGTCTAAACAAATATTAACTAAAAAAATATATAAATAATGAAATCAAGAATATTAATTGTTTTAAGCATTGCAATACTAGGAATTATGGGAACATCTTGTAGTAAAGACGAGGAGGAAGAAATACATTTTGAAGAAACACTACTTCATGGCAAATGGGTAAGTGGAACAGAGTTTCATAAATTCAATGCAGATCTTACAGGATCAACATGGGACACTAAAGATGATGTAACAGAAGAAGAAGCCCAGAAATTCACTTGGACACTAACAAAAGACCAACTAGAGCAAATTCATTTAATTCAAGGTGGAGGTGTTGTACCAGAAGTATATACTGTAACTGTACTAAATGCGACTAACTTAAACTATCAAGATGAATTAGGAAAGAAACATACATTTACCAAAGTAATACAAGAATAATGGGAAAACTAAAAAAAGTTGGAATAAGTTTTCTTGTAGTAATATTAGTACTAATAAGTCTTAGTGCAGTAGCTATATGGTATGTATTTACGCCTGAAAAATTAACACCAATAATTAATACACAAGCCAAAAAACATATAACATGTAAGCTTAATATAGGGAAAGTTGAACCAACTTTTTTTAGTTCATATCCTTTCTTTGCTATAGAAATAAATAAGCTTTGTTTAACAGACAACAGGTCTAGTAAAATAGACACAATAGCATACGCATCAAAATGTTATGCGTCTTTTGATTTAAAATCATATTTATTTGATAATGATATAAAACTAAGGCCATTATCTATACAAGATGGATTCATAAAATACAAGATAGATGCAAACAACAAATCTAATCTAGATATATTAAAGACAACAACTAGTTCTAACAGCAAAGAAGAAAAGAAAGCACTAAACATAGGTGATATAGAATTAAACAATATTGAGCTAAAAAACATTTCACTATCTTATGTTGATGAACATTCATTACAACAGGCTGAGGTCAATAATATAACTACTGAATTCTCGGCAAACTACACAGAAAAGACACAAACTGCAGATTTCTCTATGCATATTAACAAAATGCAATTTAAAAGCTCAGACACACTATCTGTGAATGCCAAAGACTGTAATATCACATTCACAACAAAAGGAGAAAACAAGAACAACTACACCTCACTCCTAAAGCTTAAAACAGAACAACTAAGCGTGAAATACTTGGGAGACATACTACTATCTAAGATCAAATATGAGACAATCTTACCATTTAATCTTAACGTAGCAGAAATGCAAACCAATTTCAAAGATGCACTAATCAAATTAAACGAATACAATGTGTTTCTTAAAGGAAATCTTAAACTAAAAGACAACAATAAAAAGATAGATGTAGACATAACCTACTCAACTAACGAATGGAATATAGAAAAGCTACTAATGTTAGTACCTAAAACATATTCTGCACAATTAAAAGACATCAAATCAAAAGGATATGCTCAGCTATCAGGAAAAGTAAAAGGACTAGTATCTGACAAAAGTCTTCCTATTGTAGACGTAAAACTAAAATACTACAAAGGAGAAATAAAATACACAGCTTACCCTATAGTTAAGGATATAGACATGAATATCTCCACAAAGATAAACATGAACGAAAACATGCAATCTAAGCTTACCATTAACAATGCCTATGCAAAATTACGCAACAGTTCTTTTAATGTCAAGGGGAGCATCTCAGACATATTAGGAACACCTAATTACGACATAAAGGCAAATGGAAATTTAACATTTATAGACTTCAAAGATTTCATTCCTAAAGATCAAAACATAATTCTTAAAGGAAAAAGTCTAGCCGATATTCACTTGAAATTCAATCAATCGAACATTGAAAAAAAGGAATATCACCAAATATATATGCAAGGAAAATTCAAAACAAAGAATCTATACGCAATATATAACGACACAACGAAAGTAGAAATGCCTGCTTCAACAATATTGCTTGAATTACCCAGTCACGCTAATCTAGACAAGAATCAAGTATTTGCAAAAATCGAACTTGAGGCAAAAGATCTAAATATAGATATGTCTCCTAACATGGGTGCCAAAACGCACAATATTAAAATATCAGCAGATATAAACAATATGGTAAAAGGAGCATCAACTCCTATCACATCATGCAAGTTCGAACTACAAGACTTATATCTTAAAAAAGATACAATAAATATAAAAGCTATTAATTCTACAGGAAATCTCCATTACTCTCCCCTACATAAAGGGAAACAAGAGATTGCAGATATACTAGCAGCAATAAGTAGTAAAAAGATTACCATAACAAGTAAAGACTCAGTACTCTTTGACGTTAAAAACATATCTGCAAGTACAAAATTGGAATATAATGAATCTGAAAAGAACATCATAAAACAATGGCAACCAACTGTAGAAATGCAATTTCACCACGGAATGTTTAATCTAGGAGAAAAATTAAAAGGGGACATATCAAATATATGGTTCACTCTTAATCCTGAAACTATGGAGATCAAAAAGGCAGAACTTCTTATGGGAGACTCTGATTTTAGTCTTACCGGTCAACTTACCGACATAACGAAATACATAAACAAAGAAGCGCTACTAAAAGGTAATTTCAATATCGCATCCAACAAAACAGATATCTATAAATTAATGGACATCTTCAGTGGAATGGGAAGACAAGATTCAACCCTGGTCGACAATAAAGCTAAGAAAGAAAAAATAGTTAAAGACAGCAATAAAGAAGACAAACCATTTATGGTTCCTATGGGTATAGATATTCGTTTAGAAACAAATATCAAACAAACAATAGTAGATGATAATATACTAGAGAATGTAAAAGGAGGACTTACTATAAAAGACGGAGTATTAATTCTTGATCAAATGGGTTTCACAAGTAAAGCTGCCAATATGCAGTTAACAGCAATGTACAAATCATCAAGAAAGAATCATCTATTCTCAAGTATAGACTTTCACCTATTAAACATAAACATAGAAGAACTTATTGACCTACTACCATACGTAGACACAATGGTACCTATGCTTAAATCATTTAAAGGAAAAGGAGAATTTCATTTAGCAGGAGAAACATATCTTAAGAGTAATTACGAGCTAAAACAATCAACAATAAGAGGAGCTGCTGCTTTCGAAGGTCAAGATCTTACTCTTATGGATAATGATACATTCTCAAATATTGCAAGCAAACTACTATTCGAGAAAAAGACTAAAAACCTTATTAGGAATCTAAGCGTTGAGATGACACTCTTTAAAGATGAGATAGACATATATCCTTTCTTAATTGAAATGGATGACTATAAAGCAGTACTATCAGGCCGACACAACACAGATAACAGCTTTAATTATCATATCTCTGTAACGGACTGCCCTCTTCCGGTAAGATTAGGATTAAATGTAAGTGGAACAATAGATGACTTAAATTACAAGTTAGCTAAATGTAAATACAAACATCTTTACAATCCTAAAAGACAAGGCAGTATAGAAAAAAGAACACTACGACTTAAAAAGCTTATTTCTAATTCTCTAAAAAAGAATGTTAAACCTATAATTAAAAAGGACACAAAATAAGATAACATCTAGATTCTAGTAATGAGAACATATAAAAAAGACCTGCTATTAAATTTAGCAGGTCTTCTCATATATCATTGTTTATTATCTACTTAAGCTTTTCCAACTTTCAATTTTAGAAGAACAAGCCCCCCTTGGAAGTCTAACATTATTACTTAATAATTGTTCTAATTTATTAATTGCCATCTGAAACGACAGTAATCTAGCATCAATTAACAAATCAAAAACATATAGAATACCTCTAACAGTAACACCATTCTCAAGAGCATCTCTACGCAAATTACCGTCGCCAGTTAATAATACATATTCATTCTCAAGAGCATACTTCCAGACAGAACAATCAGTTACAGAAACATTAGAAGCTTGAGTAGATTGAAAAGCAAAAAGACTTTCCATTTCATCTCCAGAGAACTCTTTTACAAACAAGTTTCCATTATTAATATACTTCTCTATAGCCTTTGCTTGTTCAAGGTCAACAATCTCATTAATAACAAAATCAGTAGTATGCAATTCAATCTCTGAACTTAGAAACATATCTAACAAACCAACATTGAATAAATCAATTATAATATTCGTATCATTAACTGCAACAATTTTCATATTAAGCAATTATTATAGAATTCTTTAATTCTTCTACAGAACGCATTCCAAGAGAAGCCGCTTTTGAATAAGTTAACAGTTCTTCAGAAAGAGATTTTGCAAGCAAAGTCTCAAATCTGTTAGACACTTCTATATTAACACATCTATCAGTTTCAATATAAGTTTTCAATTCTTTATCTGTATTCTTCTTAATATGAAAGAACTTATAATTATTAGCAGTAATAATTCTTAAATCTAATAATCTATGCATCAATGCGTCAATAGAGATACCAAATCTTCTTTGCAAATCTTCTAACTCATAAACACTTATTCTATGACGTTTCACTCCTATTGTTTTATCAACTATACTTTTAGGAATTAACATTGATCCAGCAAATCTATTATAATAATTTTCTACTAACTTTGGTTCCACATCATCACCAATATTTAAGATCAAATGTCCCAATTCATGTAAAGCTGTAAATCTCTTTCTCTCTGCAGAAAAAGATTTATTTAACACAACAACAGGGAACTCATTATTTATATAAGCACATAATCCATCAAACAGAATAGGAGCATCAATTTCAATTACTTTTATATTATTATATTCTAATAATTCAACAACACTATTAATAGAACTTTCTCCTAAATTCCAAATATCTCTTATGTTATTTGCAGCTATTTCAACGTCCTCAAATCCAAGTATATTTATATTACTCACTGGATTAATAAACTCATTACTTTCATTTACTATTTGTTCAAGTTCAACATACCTTTCTATATAATCGCTTACTTCACCTTTGATTTTATTAACATCTTTAATTCTCAAAGATGCTTTTTTTCTAAAATCAAAACTACTCACTTCAATAGTAAAAGGACGAAAGAAATAATCAGGTGCTACACATAAAGCATTTGCTAGTTTTATAAGAACTTTACTACTTGGCAACATTTCACCTCTTTCATACTTACTAATTGAATTCTTCTTCACGACATCACCCATCTTTTCAACAAGTGCATCCATTGACAAACCTGCCATAGTACGTGCTTTCTTTAGTCGGATAGAGAATATATCTTTCATAATTAGTTATTTAAGTTATCATCTTGGTTGACAAACTTACAACATATTTACGATTTGTAAACCTAAAAGTTACAATTTTTATAATATATAAATAGAAACACAGCTCAAGACACTATATAAATCTTGGAGGTATTAGTTTCTGATTAGCATACTCAATAATCTCAGCAATCCTTTTATTCTTAGTCTCTTCCCTTTTAGCACTAACAATCCAGTACAAAAATTTCTTTCGAACAGATT
>JBATVL010000064.1:0-27233 GCA_049671745.1 Marinifilaceae bacterium | reverse complement strand
GTATTCTGACATATGTGGATCTGTTCCTAAGATAATATATGCATCCAAAGAGTGCCTAATCATATCTTTTCTTATTGAATTTATTCTTGCTTTTATATCCGTCATTTCTGTTTCGTTTTTATTTGGCATTATTTCAAAGATATAAAAAAATGTAATTGCTATTTTTTATTTGGAGAGAAAATTATTCTACAATGTATGACAGTTTGTTATTTTTTATTCTGAGAATCTATTATTTGAAACTAATCAACTAACTCTTTTGATTTTTCATATAACTATGATTCTCATAAATGATAAGGTGTAAATACACATTTGTATTACAAATATAGTGTATAAAAGTAAAGTGGAAATGCATTTTAAGACGATCTATTTACAGTAGCTTTATTTATTATGTGTAGAATATATTACAAAAGAGAAAAAAATAATACAATTGTATGAAGATCTGTTTTAGATGTTTTATTTAAAATATATATGGTGATATGTATCTATATATTAAATCTTTGCAAGATTTAACTATATTAATTATTGAATTTCATATTGTTATATTGTTTATAGTTGTATATTATACACGTATTTAATTATTTAAATTGCTTTAATTCAGTGTTCTTATGAGTTTATTTACAGTGTTTGTTTAATCTTAAAGATGATACATACTTTACATAAAGTATGAATATATAGAGATCAGTGTAATTCACATATATATATGTATTGCGTTACAAAAGTGTAAGTCATTTAAAATCAATTAGTTTTCTTTTTTTACAAATGCGTTTTTAGCATATGAATTTGTTCCTATAAGTTCTTGTTTGTATGTGAATACTACAAATGTAATAAGTAAGAATAAATATACAAAATTACATCTGTTAATGAAAATCCATTTACAAATGTATATCATTTGGATTTACATTTCTGTATTGTAATGTAACATTTTCTCGTTACATTTGTATACAAAGGAAACAATACTTAAGGAACCATGAATAATATAAAAGATAGAATAGCTTTAATTATTGAGTATAAGGAATTAAATTCTTCCAAATTTGCTGATCTAGTTGATATACAAAGATCAAGAATGTCACACATTATGTCAGGTCGAAACAATCCTAGTATTGATGTTGTTGTACGAATAGTTGAAAAGTTTCCTGAAATTAGTACTGATTGGCTTATTAATGGTAAAGGCAACATGCTTATAGAATCTGAAAAAGTTATAGACTTTTCATCACTTGATAGTAGTGTAGATGAATTTATTGAGGAAGAGATTCCTATAGATCTTAAAATGGAGACTAATCCTGGAAGCCAAAATTCTTTTGAAAAAACAGGACTTCCTTTTAGGCCGCCTTCTAATGGGAAGCCTGTAGATAGAATAATAGTATTCTACACAGACGATAGTTTTAAAGAATATAGACCTGAATAGATTTTTTTATTATCTTTGTAGAAAATACTATATATGAAGAAGATACTTGATTTTAAACTCCTTACTAATGAGTTGTTAAACCAAGATACCTATCTATTAGGACTTGAATGCACAGAAACAATGCCAGATATAAAACCTGGTCAGTTTGTAAATGTCAAAATTGACAATTCTACCGAGACTTTTTTACGTCGACCTATTTCTATTCACGATGTTGATATTGAGAATAATATTTTATATCTATATGTGAAAGTTTTAGGTAATGGTACAAGAAAGATGAAAGATGCTAAAGAAGGGGATATTATTAATATTCTTATCGCTCTTGGAAATTCTTTTACTATGGACTATACTAAGAACCCTCTACTTATAGGTGGTGGTTGTGGTATTGCTCCAATGTTATATCTTGCTAAAGATATCTTTGTAAAGACAGAAAATAAACCTACCATATTATTAGGAGCTAGAACTTCAACAGACTTGCTTAGATTGGATGAATTTGAGAAATATGCTGACGTGTATTATACTACAGAAGATGGTTCTGCTGGTGAAAAAGGATATCCGACTACACATTCTATCTTTTCTAAAGAACAATTTGATTTTATTTATTGTTGCGGACCAGATCCCATGATGAAAGCAGTTGCTAAACTAGCTAAAGATAAAGAAATTGAGTGTGAAGTTTCTTTAGAGAACACAATGGCTTGTGGTATAGGAGCTTGCCTTTGTTGTGTGCAAGACACAAAAGAAGGACATAAATGTGTGTGCACAGACGGACCAGTATTCAATATAAAAGACTTAAAATGGTAGATTTATCAGTATCACTAAATGGATTAGAATTAAGAAATCCTGTAATGACAGCATCAGGTACTTTTGGATATGGTGAAGAGTTTGCTGATTTTGTCGATCTAAGCCGTTTAGGTGGCTTCGTTGTAAAAGGAACTACAATTGCTCATAGAGAAGGAAATCCTTATCCTAGAATGGCTGAAACGTCTTCAGGAATGCTTAATGCAGTTGGACTTCAAAACAAAGGTGTTGATTATTTTATTAATGAAATTTATCCAAGAATAAAAGATATAGATTCTAACATACTTGTTAATGTCTCAGGTTCTACAATAAACGATTATATTGCTACAGCTGAGAAGATTAATGAGCTTGATCGAATACCTGGTATAGAACTTAATATTTCTTGCCCTAATGTAAAAGAGGGTGGAATGGCTTTTGGTACATCTTGTGAATCAGCTGCATCAGTTGTTAAAGAAGTAAGAAAAGTATACGGTAAACATTTAATGGTTAAATTATCTCCTAATGTCACTGATATTGCAAGCATAGCTAAGGGGGTGGAAGGAGCAGGAGCTAGTTCTGTTTCTTTAATTAACACATTAATGGGAATGGCTATAGATGCTGAAACTCAAAAACCACTTTTAAGTACTATTACTGGAGGTTTATCAGGGGCTTGCGTTAAACCTATTGCTTTAAGAATGGTTTGGCAAGTTTCTAATGCAGTTGATATTCCTGTTGTTGGATTAGGAGGAATCATGAATGCTAAAGATGCAATAGAATTTATTTTAGCAGGAGCTTCAGCTATTCAAGTTGGGACTGCTAATTTTATAGACCCAGATATAACTATGAAAATAGTTGATGGAATAGAAGATTATATGAAGAGACATGGAGTTTCTTCAATAAATGAATTAATTGGTGCTTTGAAAGTTTAAATTTTTTTTAATAAGAAAAAGAGCATATTGGTAGATTAGTTTCTACAGTATGCTCTTTTTTAATAAAATATTATTTTAATTTATCTACTAAGTATTTACCAGTATGCGATTTCTGGCATTTAACTAGGTTTTCTGGCGTTCCTTCAAAAATAATTTCTCCACCTAAACTTCCACCTTCTGGCCCTAGATCAATAATATGATCTGCACATTTTATAATCTCATAATTATGCTCTATAATTAAGATAGTATGTCCATGAGATATTAATGAATTAAAAGAATCCATGAGTTTATTAATATCATGAAAATGCAAACCAGTTGTAGGTTCATCAAAAATAAATATAGTTGGCTCTGCTTTTTCTTTTGAAAGAAAAAATGAAAGTTTTATTCTCTGAGATTCTCCTCCTGATAAAGTATTAGATGATTGCCCAAGTTTAATGTATCCTAAGCCAGTATCTTTTAAACAATTAAGCTTTTTGATAATTTTTTTTGAGATTGTATCTTTATTTATAAAAAAGAATTCAAGTGCTTCATTTACCGTCATATTTAAAACGTCGTAGATGTTCTTCTCTTTATATTTAATTTCCAAGATGTCATCCTTAAATCTACGGCCTTTACAATGTTCACATTGTAGGTATACATCTGCCATGAATTGCATCTCTACTTTTATTATTCCTTCACCTTGACAATGTTCACATCTACCTCCTGTTACATTAAAGGAAAAATGAGAAGCTTTATACCCAAAAAGGATAGATTGTTTCTGAGATGAGAATATTTTACGAATATCATCCCAGGCCTTCAGATAAGTAACAGGATTTGAACGAGAAGATCTACCAATTGGATTCTGATCTACAAATTCTACAGCCTTTAATAGATTTAAATCACCTTTTAAGACATCATAACTTCCAGTCTTGTCACTATACTCTCCAAAGTGTTTCTTCAAGACAGGAGCAAGTATAGTCCTAATTAAAGATGATTTACCAGAGCCTGACACTCCAGTAATTACTGTCATTATATTTAAAGGTATTTTTACGTTAATATTCTTTAGATTATTTTCATTTGCACCACAAATTTCTATAAAAGAATTCCACTTTCTTCTGATGACAGGTACATCAATTTTTATTCTCTCTGTAATGTATTTTGCTGTAAGAGTGTCTGATTTGATTAATTCATCAGTAGAACCTTGAAAAACCAACTCTCCTCCTAATCTTCCTGCTAAAGGTCCTATATCAATGATTTGATCAGCTGCTTTTATAATATCCTCATCATGTTCAACTACAATAACTGTATTTCCAATATCTCTAAGTTCTCTTAAAACTCTTATAAGAAGTTCTGTATCACGAGAATGTAAACCTATGCTTGGTTCATCTAGAATATATAATGATCCAACAAGAGATGACCCCAGTGAGGTTGCAAGGTTTATTCTTTGTGATTCCCCACCAGAAAGAGTTGAAGACAAACGATTTAAGGTAATATATGAAAGTCCTACATCACTTAAGAACTGTAATCTATTTAATATATCTGGAAGAATTCTCTTTGCAATTTGTTTTTCATGTTCTGTTAGTTCAATATTTTCAAAAAAAGAAAGTAAACTAGAAATTGGAAGATTAATCAATTCTTGAATAGATCTACCGCTAACTTTAATATATCTAGTTTCTTTTTTTAGGCGAGACCCCTCACATTCAGGACATATTGTTTTCCCCTTATATCTAGAAAGCATTACTCTATTTTGTATTTTATATTTCTTAGATTCTAATTCTTCAAAAAAGTCATCAAGTCCTATGAAGTATTCATTTCCTGTCCAAAGTAATTTCTTTTGTTCTTCAGTTAGGTCAAAATATGCTCTATGAATAGGGAAGTCAAAATTATCTGCTGAACTAATCAAAGTTCTTTTCATTTCCGAAAGCTTCTCTCCTCTCCAAGCAGCAATTGCATCTTCGTATATGCTTAAAGTTTTATTTGGAATAACTAAGTCTATATCTATCCCAACTATTTTTCCATAACCCTCACAAATAGGGCAAGCACCTAAAGGATTATTAAATGAGAATGAATGCACAGTTGCTTGTTCAAAAATAATACCGTCAGCCTCGAATATATTTGAGAATTTTGTTTTTTCTCCATTATGCTCAATTATACATAAACCATTACCTTCATAAAAAGCCGTTTGAATAGAATCATTGATTCTACTTCTTGTATCGTCATCGTTTGAAACAGAAAGTCTATCAATTACAATAACAGTAGATTTATTAAGTTCTATCTTACTTGCAATTATATCATTTATTCTATGAAAAGAACCGTCTGTTTGCAGACGAGAAAATCCTTGTTTCTCGAGTGATATTAGCACTTCTGCTTGATTCTGATCATCAGAACATGAAAATGGTATACTAACTAATACTTTATCATTTACAGGAAGAGAAAGTACATATTTAACTACATCATCAACTTGATGACAGACAACCTCTTGTCCTGATACTGGAGAGTAAGTTCGTCCAATACGAGCGTAAAGTAATTTTAGATAATCATATATTTCTGTAGAAGTTCCGACTGTAGAACGTGGATTCCTAGAATTAACTTTCTGTTCTATGGCAACAGCTGGTGGGATGCCTTTAATGAAATCAACCTCCGGTTTATCCATTCTGCCAAGAAATTGTCGAGCATATGAGGAAAGAGATTCCACATATCGTCTTTGACCTTCAGCATACAAAGTATCAAAAGCTAATGATGACTTCCCTGAACCTGACAATCCAGTAATAACTATAAATTTATTTCGAGGTATCTTAATTGATAAATTCTTAAGATTATTAACTCGTGCTCCTTTTATTTCTATATAATTGTCCACGTCAAGAGTGTTTATGACTAACAAATATAGGAAAAATATACAAAAAGAAAAAGCCACCCTGGAAAGGTGGCTTTTATATTGTCTGTTTGGAATTCTCGTCTAAGTCTGGTTAAAACTTAATTTTTTAAAACCTACTTATTCTGATACTACATCAAGTGCAATCTCAACTTTCACCTCACGGTGAAGTTTGATAGTTGCTGAATAAGTACCTACTTCTTTAATAGCGTCAGCTTTAACTAAGATTTTCTTTCTGTCAATATCAAAACCTTGTCCTTTAAGAGACTCAGCAATCATGATAGAGTTAACAGAACCGAAGATCTTACCTGTTGTGCTAGTTTTAGTAGCAATAGTAAGTTTAACACCTTCAAGCTTTTGAGCAAGCTCAGAAGCTTCTTCTTTAATTTTTGCTTCTTTATGAGCTCTTTGTCTCATGTTTTCAGCGTGAACTTTCTTTGCAGATTCAGTAGCTAAGATTGCGTAACTCTGTGGAATCAGAAAATTACGACCATAACCAGGCTTTACATCTAAAATGTCATCCTTGTGACCTAGATTTGCTATGTCTGTTATTAATATTACTTGCATATTCTTCCTCTTTTTTATTTCATCAAATCTGTTACATAAGGAAGCAACGCTAAATGACGTGCTCTCTTCACTGCTTTAGCTACTTTTCTTTGGTATTTTAAAGATGTACCAGTGATACGACGAGGTAAGATTTTACCTTGCTCGTTTAAGAATCTCTTAAGGAATTCAGCATCTTTGTAGTCTATGAACTTGATCTTGTTCTTTTTGAATCTACAGTACTTCTTTTTTTTGATCTCTACTGTTGGTGGAGTCAAATATCTAATTTCGCTATCGTTCTGTGCCATAATTATTTATCCTCCTTTACTTCTTTTTTGTTATTTCTTCTTTTAGCTGCATACTCGTATGCATGCTTATCTAATCTGAAAGACAAGAAACGTAACACTTTTTCGTCACGTCTGTATTGTAATTCTAACATATCAACTAACTCACCAGGAGCGTTGAATTGGATTAGATGATAAAATCCAGTAGTTTTTTTCTGGATAGGATAGGCAAGCTTGCGAAGACCCCAGTCTTCCTCATGCTCGATATTACCACCATTCTCAGTGATAATAGCCTTGAATTTTTCTACTGCTTCCTTTATCTGTACATCAGATAAAACGGGAGTTGTAATGAAAACAGTCTCGTAATGATTCAACATAGTTAAATAATTTTAAATTAATTTTAAATAATTCAAGTCGCAAAAATAGGGAATATTTTCATCTAAACAAATAATAGTAAAGGAAATCACATGTTTTATTTGTAAATCCTTCTTTTATTTAGCTCATTTCTGTACTTAGCAGCATTAATATTGTGCTGAATCAGAGTTTTAGCAAAATTGTGATATCCAGAAAAATCTTCTTTTGCACAAAAGTATAAATATTTATGCTTTTGATAGTTAAGTACATGATCTATCGTAATAGTAGATGGTTGACGAATAGGCCCTGGAGGCAAACCTCTATATTTATAAGTATTGTAAGGTGAATCGATTTCTTTATGTATATTTAATATTCTTTTTATCTTAAAATTACCTAATGCAAATTTAAGAGTGGGATCAGCACCTAACGCATAGTTCTTATTCAATCTGTTTATGTAAACACCAGCAATAGTAGAAGCCTCATCTTCTTTAATAGACTCCTCCTCAACTATAGAAGCTATTATAATTGCTCCCATTGGAGAAATAGAAGCTTTTTCAGCTTTCTGTCTTCTTATGGGCGTCCAAAAAACGTTATATTCTTTGTTCATTCTTTTAAATAGATCATTTATAGATATATCCCAATAAATATCATAAGTGTTGGGTAAGAACATACCAATTATAGTGTAAGTAGTAAATCCAAATTTTGCGGTAAATGCCTGATCATTTAATTTATTTAATAATGGCAAAGAATCTATCATAAGTACACCTGACAGTCGACCAGCAAACTCTTCTTTTGTTCTAATATTATTAAAAGTAAGTTTAATTGCATCTTGATTTCCAGATCTAAGATTATTAACTAAATCATTATTATTCATTCCTTTACTAATATTGTATTTACCAGTATATATGCGCGAATACTTCTTCTTTTTCATAAGCCACGAAATAGAATTAGTATCTTTAACAAAGCCGTTGGTATACAGTTTGTTTAATATGCTAAGCTTATTGTCGTTATTGTTTACATACAGAACTCCATCTTTAATTACATTAGATACATATATATCCGAATATAGTTTATATGTAAATACTCCTCCTATTAATAGGATAAACACTATTATATATAAGATTTTTTTTCTCTTCATATTTACTTTTTTTGTTTAAACCAAGCTATTTATTAATTATATACGAATAAGAAGATTATTATTTCTCCTCTTTATAAAAAAGCTTGTAATAATTCATATCTTTAGCAGTATCAAAACCTTTTTCTACGAATTTTCTATTACCATGAATATATATATGGAAATTTTTATCAAGCTTCAATACGTGTTTAAAATACCTCTTACTATCTTTAACTGCTGACTCTGACACACCGAAAACATCTTTAATGTCAAGATCTTTCTCTGTAGAATAAAATTGCTTATAATCTTCAAAAGCTTCTATTACATCAGGCTCAGTAATTATTTTATCTTTGAATTCATTCTCCGAGAACACATCTGTATCTTTAAAATAGTTAATAGAACGATTTAACAGATCAATTTGATCAGGAAGTGAAACCTCATTATCTTGATTATAAACATCTTTAACAAAATCTTTACATAGATCAAGATAGTTTTTAGTATTAAAATATGATGCCTCAACAGCTTTTAAGCCAAGAAAATCATCTCTCCAATACACAGTATCATTATTTTTATTTGTCTTATCAACAATACAAACATTATAACCTTGCTCTTTAGAGGTATTGAATATGACACATCCTTTATCTAATTTCTTTATATTAATTCCATCCTCACAGCCAAGCTGATAAGTATCTCCAGTAAGAAATACTTTTAAAAAAGTCTCTTTACTCTCCGATTTAAAAAGCCCAATAGCATCACATACCTCATCATAAAAAACACAGTCTTTAAGAAAAACTACGTAAAATTCACCCGATTTTATATTCGGGTGATTAGATTTAAGAAATAATTGTTTCGCAATATTTACAGAATTTTCATAAAAGCTTAAATTATTCTCAAAAATGTCTTGAACAAAATTATAAACAATGTTTTTATCAAGAGACTGCTCATGATTAAAATTATATAATTCATCTTTTTTAAATGGAGAAAAGAAATAATTAAACAACACCTGATTTATTGACTCATCAGCGATGTCTAAAGCTTTCATTGATAAATCAAGTTTCTCATCTTCGTATTTATTTCCAACATTATGAACAATGATAGAATCTATTTTAGCTTTTGAAAAATCGTACATATTTTTATAAATAATAAGTAAATCCTATATTTAGAAGTTCTTTAAATTGTAGTTTCTTAGATACAGTTTTATCATAAAGAATATGAGTAAATATTTTAGTAGAAATGAAATAATTAATCTTCATTTCAAGAGTAGTTTTCCAATCTACATCAATTTCATTAGAATCACCATCATAAGCATAGAAAGATCCAAACTCATTATCTAATTTAATTTTATCAGATATTTTCCAATTATATATAGTTTTAAAGTAAAAACCTAACTCCGATTTAACTGTTTCTCCTTTCTTTAATCCATATTTAATAGGACTAGTATTAAGTGTATCAGAGATAATTGTGTATTTACCAGTAAAAGGAGAAATCATTACAGACAGATTCTTAGAAGGTTTGTAATCTAAACCGATAGAAGCTAGAATATAAGCTGGTGACATAAAACTAGACACTAATTTTCTTTTATCGTTATCAAGGTAATCATAACCATTAAATAATTGAGATTTAAAGTTAAATAATGTTGTGAAATACCAGAAATTATATGCCTTAAGACCAAACTTAGAATTAATCTCTAAAAGGTCTTCAGTCTTTTTAAGCTGTTCCTCACCAGCTTGCATGATACCATACTTATAATTTAAAGTGTTTTCCCAAGAAATATTTCTATATTTATAGTTGCAGAAAGTATTAAAATCCAGAGAACCTGCAATAGAATTTTCTCCATCCTTTTGCCAGTTAGCAAGTTTACCTTGATTAAGTCCGAACTTCACAATAGAAGCATACCTCCATTTAGTATAATATATTTCATAAGGATATAAATCCTTAATTTTCATATAACTAGAATCAATAAGAACAATAAGTGGTTTCTTTGTTGTAGTATGTTCATCCTTCATCGATTCTTGATAAACATCATGATCAACAATGATCTTAATAGCATTGTCTTTAGTTGTTTCAACCCAAGCTCCAATAGAGTCATTCTGCAGATTCTTAATCCAAAATCTATAAAAATGCTTACGTCCACTTTTTACCCACAGATTAAGAGAATCATTAGTGTAATTTTTCAAAGAAAGTTGAACAGAATCTCTACTAATCTTCTTTATCCAATCATAAGATTTATCTTTCTCCACTAAATTAACAAGATAATCTAGATCTTCAAGTTTAGATTTAAGCAACTCAATAGAATCTTTATTCTTTATAGGAGAACCTAATAACATTTTATTACGCTTAATGCTAAGTTTCTTATAAATACTTTTTACTTCTTTTAAAGCTGCTTCATGTTTTGCAGTGCTTTCGGCATACTTTTGTATATATGAAGCCATTCTTCTTACGGAATCATTTTTAACATATTTAGACAACAGTCCAAGAGCTTCAACAAATTCTAGATCATTGCTTTCATATGTATCTAAATCATATGCAAAATATCTTAAACCTGGATCTAAGTTTAAATCTTTTCTAGTATCTTTAATATAAATTTTCTTATCAAGAAGTCTATTAAAAGAAAACTTATCACTAAGCTCTATTTTTTTATTTAATAATGGCAGGCTTCTTTTATGTTCTTTTATAATACTATCTTTTTGTAAACTTATATCATCCGTTTGTGCCTTTGCAGCCAAACTAGATATTGCAATAATAATTAATAATAATTTTTTCATGCTCCCCCTAATTATATTTTATTTCAATGGTGAATTTGGCTCTTTAGCCATATGATTATATGTTAGTTTATCTAATAATCTAGGAAAAAATTTCTTTAAAAATACAGAAAATTTACCTTCTATAAATGTAAGAATTAATTCACTTTTTCTTTTATCTACTGCCTTAACAATGTGTTTTGCACATTTCTCAGCACTCATCATATTATCTTCGTTTCTAGGTGTATCACCCTGCATGCTACCATCTGCAACTAAAGCTGTTTTTCTAATATTGGAAGCAGTAAAACCTGGAGCAACAACTAATACATTCAAATCCTTCTTAAGACACTCAACTCTTAAAGTATCAAGAAAACCACGAACAGCATATTTTGATGCAGAGTAACCAGTTCTAGCAGGCAAGCCAAGATAACCAGCAATAGAAATAATACCAACAACAGAGCCTTTAGTTTCAAGAAGATATGGTAGAGCATATTTTGTACATTGAACTGTCCCCCAAAAGTTAACATCCATAAGTTTTCTCATCACATCAAGATCAAGATCTTCAAACATCGCTCTCATTGAAATGCCTGCATTATTTACCAATACATCAATTCTTCCAAATTTATCAATTGTGAAATCTATCATTTGTTTGCAATCCTTCTCTATACTTACGTCAGTAGAAATAGAAAGAACCTCAACACCCTTACTAACAAGATCTTCTTCTACTTCTTGCAACTTATCTATATTTCTAGATGCAAGAACTAGTTTTGCACCCCTAGATGCAAATTCATAAGCACATGCTTTGCCAATTCCTGATGATGCACCAGTTACAATAACAACTTTATTATCTAACATATTCTTCTATTTTCTATATATATTCTTCAAATATACCACTATTAGAAAAAAATTGCAATTTTGTTGTAACTATATAATTGAATAAAGCGTCTTAATTAATGAAAAGCATAAAATAAGACGCATCTATGAATAAAGACCTATTCTATATCTATCAGATAAAGCAAGGAGATATCACTGTATTTTCAGAACTAATTGAAAAATATAAGGACATGGCATTTAATATAGCTTTTCAGATATGCAAAAACACAGAAGATGCAGAAGAAGTAGCGCAAGATTCTTTCGTTAAAATTTATAAATCATTAAATGATTTTAAAGGAAATTCAAAATTTTCAACATGGTTATATTCAATAGTTTATCGTACTGCAATATCAAAAATACGCAAAAAACAAATCACAACAGTAGACATAGATGAACATTATAATTCAATAGGAGATACACAAGAACAATTAAGTATATTAAAAAACAAAGAACAAAAGAAATATATAGAATACGCACTAAATTATTTAAGTGCAGAAGACAGAACAATTATTACCTTATATTATTTGGAATCTAATTCCATAAGCGAGATCTCACAGATAATTGGAATGAATGATAATAATATAAAGATAAGATTATATAGAGCCAGAAAATTAATGTATTCAAAGCTTGAAGAAGTATTAAAGGAAGATATAAAATCAATACTTTAAAATATTGAGAAATGGATAAGACACAAGATATAGAGGATTTTGAAGATAAAATATTAAGAGACCTTCTTAAAGAAAAACATATAAAAATAAAGACTTCAAGTGACTTTACTAAAAAGACTATGGATCTAATTATGCAAGAATGGTTAGAGAACCCTATTGAAGAAACTAGCAAAAAACATGGATATAAATATTGGATAATATTAATAGCTATAATCAGTATTTCAGCAGCTATTTATCTTGCTACTGATACAAGAAAACTGATTAATATGAGTGAGATTTCTTGGCTCAGAACAATAGACAAAAATTATCTAGTATATCTACATTCTCTATATTCATATGTTATTAAAAGTTTTTTAAACATATCACCTATAGTTTATATAGTAATTTCTGCCCTCTTTTCGATATATGTAGTAGATAGGTTTCTAAAGCGAGCACAAACGATATTTCATAACTTTTTTTTCATCTAAGATATTCAATTGTAAAAAAGAAAGGTTCATATTATAAATATGAACCTTTCTTTTTTTATTAATGTAAGTGGTTATTTGCCAGCTTCCATTGCCTCTTGTTTAGCTTTATACACTTCGTATTTTGCCATATATTCAGGTTTAGCATTTCTAATCTTGAAATATATTTGTTTAATAGTTTCAACTATAATAATTTCAGAAGGATTAGCTTTATGTGCTCTTTCAAAAACAGGAGCTACCTCAGCATATCTTTCATATAACTTCTTAACTTCTTTATTATACAAATCATTATCTTGTATATTATTGACCTCGTCTTGACGTTTTTCAATAACTTTAATACGTATCATCCCAATATTAAAAATGGAAACATAATCATTAGGATCTAACTCTAAAGTTTTTTCATATGCTTCAATAGCAGAATCAGGACGATCCATTTTTTCATAAAGTTGCCCTTTTGCTCTATGGAAAGAAGCATTACTTGGCTCTTGTGCAATAGCAGCATCTAAATATTGTTCAGCTTTTTCAGGTTCTCCTCCAGCTAAGTAATAGTTAATCAATTCACCTAGCATAAATAAATTATCAGGATATAATTCATATCCTTTATGAAGATACTCTAATGCTTTTGTAGGGTTTTTAAGTTCTTTATGGGCATTAGCCAAAGCAGCATAACATTTTGCAGACTCAAAATTATAAGAAAGAGCTTTTTCATAAAAAGGAATAGCTTCTTTATATTTCTTTAACTTAAAAGCACTTAATCCAGTATAAAAAATAATAGGAGTATCTATTAAAGTTTTATTAGCAAACACCTCAGCATTTTCAACCTCTAGAGTAGTTTTGAAGTCATTAAACGCTCCCTCGATATCACCTTCATTAAACTTATTAGCTCCACTATTAGCAAAAGCAATAGCTAAATTAATATATTGTTTACCTATTTTCTTGCTGTATTTTTTTTTCTTATCAAGCTTTAACGCTTTTTTGTATGCTTCATAAGAAATAGCAAGAGGAGTTTTAGATAATTTTTTATAATCACTTAAAGGAGATTCAAAAATAGCTTGATAAACCTGTCCTTTAATATAATAAGACTTAGGCCACTCTACACATTTTCTGTGAGAAATACCTGTGTCAATTAACTCCTTTGCGTCATCAAGTCTACCAGATCTCAAATTACTCGCAGCTGCATTAACTTTTCCCTTCTGCGCGAAAAGTACACTTACAGCAAAAACCATAGTTAATACTAGTGATAGTTTTTTCATCGTAAAATTATTAATTTATAATATAATTATTCTTGGTTTGTTTTCTCCTCTAAATCAGTTTCAACTTCTTCTTCATGAGTAGCATTTACCTTAGCTACAGCAGCAATAGAATCGTCATTTCTAAGATTAATAAGTCTAACTCCTTGCGTAGCTCTACCCATTACTCTTAAAGTAGAAACCGAAGTTCTAATAGTAATTCCTGATTTATTGATAATCATCAAATCATCACTATCATCTACATCTTTAATAGCTATAAGACCACCTGTTTTATCTGTAATATTTATAGTTTTAACACCTTTACCACCTCTATTAGTGATTCTATAATTATCCATAGAAGAGCGTTTACCATAACCATTCTCAGAAACCACCATGACATCCTTAGTGTCAGCTTCAAGACATATCATACCAATTACCTCATCTTGCTCACTAGCCAATTTAATTCCTCTTACACCAGAAGCTGTTCTACCCATTGGTCTAACTTTCTCTTCTGGGAAACGAATCGCCTTACCTGACTTAGCAGCAATCATGACATCATTCTTACCATTTGTTAATCTAGCCTCTAAAAGTGTATCACCATCTTTAATAGTAATTGCATTCACACCATTAATTCTTGGTCTAGAATAAGCTTCAAGAGTAGTCTTCTTAACGGTACCCTTAGTAGAGCAAAGAACGATAAAATTATTGTTAATATACTCCTGATCAGTAAGATTTAACACATTTATATATGCTTTTACAGAATCATCAGGTTCTATATTTAACATATTTTGAATCGCTCTACCTTTAGATTGCTTAGATCCTTCAGGAATTTCATAAACTTTAAGCCAGAAACATCTACCTTTCTCAGTAAAGAATAACATAGTATTATGCATAGTAGCCATAATCATATGTTCAAGGAAATCATCATCTCTAGTAGAAGAACCTTTAGAACCAACTCCTCCCCTATTTTGAACTTTAAATTCAGACAATGGAGTTCTCTTAATATATCCCATACGAGATATAGTAATCACCATTTCTTCATCAGCATAGAAATCCTCAGGGTTAAATTCTTCAGAAGAATAAACAATCTCAGATCGTCTTTCATCTCCATATTTTGCTTTAATCTCAATAAGTTCTTCTTTTACGATTCCCATTCTAACATCATGGTTCTCTAAGATATTCTTTAAGTGGGCTATGAATTTTGTAATTTCTTCATATTCAGCATGCAACTTATCTTGTTCAAGACCAGTTAATTGTCTAAGACGCATCTCAACAATTGCTCTAGCTTGCTTATCCGAAAGTGCAAAACGCTCAATTAATGAGTTTCTAGCATCTTCAGCATTTTTACATGCACGAATCATCTTAATGACCTCATCAATATTATCAGAAGCAATAATTAAACCCTCAAGAATATGGGCTCTAGACTCTGCTTGTCTCAATTCATACTCTGTTCTACGTACAATAACTTCGTGTCTGTGTTTAACAAAGTTAGATATTAAACCTTGAAGATTAAGAAGACGTGGTCTACCATCAACAAGAGCAATATTATTAACAGAGAAAGACGACTGCATAGCAGTCATTTTAAATAGTTTATTAAGAACCACATTTGCAATAGCATCTCTCTTAAGATCAATCACAATACGCATTCCATTTCTATCCGACTCATCATTGATATTAGAAATACCCTCTATCTTTTTATCATTAATAAGATCAGCTATCTTCATGATAAGCTCAGCTTTATTAACCATATAAGGAATTTCATTAACAACTATTTTTTCTCTACCAGTAGATGTTGTTTCAATCTCAGTTCGAGATCTCATAACGACACGTCCTCTACCAGTGTGATACGATTCCTTAACACCAGCATATCCGTAGATATATCCGCCAGTAGGGAAATCAGGAGCTTTTATAATATCAACTAATTCGTCTATACTAATTTCTTCATTCTCAATAAATGCACAAATAGCATCAATTGTATCAGAAATATTGTGTGGAGGCATATTTGTAGCCATACCAACAGCAATTCCTGATGCACCATTAATAAGTAGGTTAGGAATTCGAGTAGGTAGAACAGAAGGTTCCTTCAATGTTTCATCGAAATTGGCAGTCATGTCGACTGTTTCCTTATCGATATCAATTAAAGTATCTTCAGCCATCTTAGTCATTCTAGCCTCAGTATAACGCATAGCAGCAGGGCTATCTCCATCAACAGAGCCAAAGTTACCTTGACCATCAACCATAGGATAACGTAAAGACCATTCTTGAGCCATACGAACCATAGCCATATAAACTGAACTATCTCCATGTGGATGATACTTACCTAAAACCTCACCAACAATCCTAGCTGATTTCTTATATGCTTTAGTAGAAGTACTTCCCAATTCGTTCATTCCAAAAAGAACTCTTCTGTGTACAGGTTTTAGACCATCACGTACATCAGGTAAAGCTCTTGAAACGATAACAGACATCGAGTAATCGATGTATGATGAGCGCATCTCATCTTCTATATTAATTCTAATTATTTTTTCTCCGGTGCTCTCCATCTATTTTATATGTTTTTTAGATTTTCAAAAGGACTTACAAAGATAACAAAATACTACTTTAACCGACTATAAAACATAGATTTTATAGGGGGTTGATTGTAATTCTTTCTTAAGTAAGTAAATTTATGAAAATTAAAGCTTTTATAGTAATTTTAAGAGGTTAATTATGTTGTAATTATTAAACTTCTACCGCCAAAGTATCGAACGCAAAGAACACATTATCAGGAAGTTTATATTCTTCAATATCATGTTTATTTAGTTGATGACCTATATGCGTAATGAAAGCCTTAACTGGCTTAGCTTTATTTATTACTTCAAGAGCCTCATCAAGAGAAAAATGAGAAATATGCTTTTCTCTTCTAAGAGCATTAATGACAAGTACTTTGCTACCTTTTATTTTCTCTATCTCTTGATCTGCAATTTTATTAAAATCGGTAATATAAGTTAAGTCACCTATTCTAAAACCAAGTACAGGGAGCTGATAGTGCATTCCTCTTATTGGAATAATTTCTATATCATCAATCTTAAATGGATTTTCATTAATTATATTCACATTAATCTCAGGAGTACCAGGATAATTTTCAATCTTATCAAAAGCATAAGAAAACATATTTTCAAGACAAGTAACAACCCTTTCCTCAGCATATATACTCACAGGTGCTTTATTCACCCAATTAAACGAACGTACATCATCTAAGCCAGCTACATGATCCCTATGTTCATGAGTAAAAAGAATAGCTCTTATATTTTCTACATTTTCTCTAAGCATTTGATATCGAAAATCAGGTCCACAATCAATAATCAAATTTTGTCCATTTATTTCAACCATAGCTGAAGTGCGTAAACGCTTATCTTTACTATTAATGGATTGGCATACAGGACATTTACATGCCACAACAGGAACACCTTGAGAAGTACCTGTACCTAAGAATGTTATTTTCAAAATAAAATTGTTTTAATGTACTTACAAAGTTATAAAATATAGACATAAAAGAAGAAACAAGTCAATTAAAAAGAAAAAACTATCTTTGTAAAAAAATAATAAAAGAATGGGTAAATTATATCTAATACCGATGACACTTGGAAACTCTCCTCTAGACAGTGTTATACCACTTAATGTACAAGAACTGTGCAAAAATATCAAAGTTTTTATAGTAGAGAATATACGCACTACAAGAAGATATCTAAAGCAAATAGATAAATCTATTGATATAGACAATCTTTGTTTCTTAGAATTGAATAAACATACCAAAAGAGAGGAAATATCGAAGTATCTTGATAAAATAAAAACTGAAGATATAGGAATAATTTCAGAGGCAGGATGTCCTGGTATAGCAGACCCAGGAGCAGATATAGTAGAAATAGCACATAGGAAGAATATAAAGGTAGTACCATTAGTTGGTCCATCTAGTATTCTAATGGTGGTAATGGCCTCAGGATTCAATGGACAATCATTTGCCTTTAACGGATATATTCCTATAAAGACAGGAGAAAGAGCAGGCAAACTAAGAGAATTAGAAAGTCTTTCAAAGCAAAAGAAACAGACACAAGTATTTATAGAAGCTCCATATAGAAACATAGGGATGATAGAAGATATCATAAAAACCTGCAATAAAAACACAATGTTATGTATTGCATGCGATATCAGTACAGATGATGAATATATAAAATCTATGACTGTAGGTGAGTGGAAAAAAATAAAGCCAGAAGTTTTTCATAAACGTCCGGCTATATATGCTATTTATTTTAAATAGATTACTCTAAATCTGGATTGGTATTTTGTGATACTTCTTTAAGTTCGATATCGCAAATTACCGATTCATATTCTCTTGTGCGCATAGGCTCTATATTTAATGGAGGAAGCTGGCGTAAGTCATTATATAAAGAAGTAGACATAACAACTCTCATCTTACCTCCTACTTTCATCATTCCTAAAGCTTCATTCAATCCAACCTTCAGTTTTCCGCTTGTAGGATTAAAAGAATACGTAGCTGATTCCGGCTCAAAATACCCATAAAGATAATTTGATTTAATTACTCTACCATCAAGATGATAAAAGGCATAATTATATTTAAAAGAAGGGTAACTATTATTCTCATTTAGTTGCTTTATAGTCAACTCAGAAAGAATATCGCCAGTGCCCTCAGTAATTGTTAAATAATACAAACCAGTATTAGTTTGCTTGTAATCAAAGTTCTTAACATATTCGACTCTATCAGCTTTTTCGCTTTCTATCTTCTGCTGTACAGAATCCTCAGAACAAGAATAGACAGACATAAGAGATAAAAACAAAGTAAGAGATATTAATATTTTCTTCATATAGATATTTATTACAAATTCGTTATTTACACAAGACAATAATACTAAAAAAAGTAGTCTTTAACAATAGTAAGCCTTTAGTTTTCACCATATTCTTTTGCAAAAGCAGGCAATAAATCAAGTACTTTTTCAACAACCTCAGCCAAAGGAAGCTCCTCAATAGCCCCACCAGCTGCATTCTTATGACCACCACCATTAAAATGTTCAGATGCCAGAATATTTATAGGGATATTTCTTTTTGAGCGGAAAGAAAGTTTAACCTTATCTTTTTTCTCAGAAATGTAAATAGAAATATCTATACCCTTTATACCATGAGGAATATTCACGAATCCTTCTGAATCTCCATCTTGATAATTGAATCTCTCCATTTCTTCCATAGAAAGAGACATAACAGCAGCATGATATTCAGGAAGAAGAATCATCTTCTCGCTCAAACAGAAGCCCATTAAACGCAAACGACTCTCTGTCGAATTATTATATAATCTTTCGTGAACAGCTCCTTTATCTAAACCTTTTTCAAGAAGATCAGCAACTACTCTATATGTCTGTGGAAAGGCTGAATTATAATTCAAACCACCCGTATCAGTATTAATTCCAGTATAAAGGCAAGTAGCAATCTCCTTTGTGATAGCGTCCTTACCTTCAAGAGCGGTAATAAACTCATAAACCATCTCACAAGTAGAAGTAACATCCGTACGCGAAAACATTAACTTAACATCAGCCTTAGGGTATGGATGATGATCAATCATTATTTTCACTGCATTACTCTCAGAAATCTTCTTTTGTACAAATCCTTGTCTTGCTTCATCATTATGGTCAAGAAAGAAAATAATCTCAGCATCTGCTATTTTTTGCTTAGCAAGAGTGGTTTTGTCTGTAAAAACAATAGTATTAGAGATCTCTGGCAGCCAAGAAAGGTAAGCAGGATAAGCATCAGGTGTGACAACACTAGCCTCATGTCCCATATTATTTAAAAACATAGAAAGAGCGCCAGAAGACCCCATAGCATCACCATCTGGCGACATATGAGGAACAATCACAATCTTTTTTTTACTACACAGGAGGTTCTTAGCCTCTATCATATTCACATCTATTTCTTCTATTGTCATAATCTATAATTTTGCAAAAACAAAGGTAGAAAAAAAAAGCAAAACTTATACCTATCTTTATAGCCTTTAAACAAAGAGAAAGATGATAATAGATACACTAAATAATAAATTTGGATTTTCTGCTTTTAGAGAAGGTCAAGAAGAGGTAGTTACAAATATAGTAGAAGGTCGCTCATCAGCTGCAATCTTCCCCACTGGTTCTGGTAAATCACTTTGTTACCAGCTATCAGCTCTGCATTTACCCCATTTAACTATAGTTATATCTCCCCTATTGGCATTAATACAAGATCAGATAGATTACATGCAATCTATAGAAATAGACGCTGTACGTATAGATTCCACTCTAGACAGAAACAAAGAAAGAGATATAATGGATGGCATACGTAAAGGCAGGCATAAGATATTAATGATATCAGTTGAAAGATTTAAAAACGAAAGATTTAGAAATTTCCTCTCTAGTATAGAAATATCACTAATGGTCATAGACGAAGCTCACTGTATTTCAGAATGGGGACATAATTTCAGACCTGATTATCTAAAACTACCAATATTCAGAGAGGAATTCAATATAAAACAAGTTCTTTTACTTACAGCTACAGCAACACCTAAAGTTGTAGATGACATTTGTAATAAGTTCAATCTAAACAAAGAAGATATTCTCTTAACTGGTTTTTATAGAAAGAATCTTAAGCTTATAATCAAGCCAGTAAGCATTAGTAATAAAGGTCAACAATTAGTTGATCTCTTCAAAGAAGAAGCAAATTCTCCCTCAATTATTTACGTCACACAACAAAAGACTGCTGAGAACATAGCTAACTATCTGTGCGGTAAAGGAATAAAAGCATTAGCTTATCATGCAGGACTAGGAAATGAAAAGAGAGAAGAGATACAAAACTCTTTTATGAGTGGACAAACAAACTGCATAGTTGCCACAATAGCTTTTGGAATGGGAATAGATAAAAAAGACATACGAAGAGTGATTCATTACGACTTGCCAAAATCTATAGAAAACTATTCTCAAGAAATAGGACGAGCAGGACGAGATGGAAAGAAATCAGATTGTATTCTTTTAGCAAATGCGAGTAATGTAAATGTTCTTGAGAACTTCGTATTCGGTGACACCCCTGAGCTATCTGCAATAAACACAATTCTCAATAAAATACCATTTCATGCAGAAAACTGGGAAATAAAAATTTCTAAACTATCCTCAAGTACAAACATCAGACTATTACCATTAAAAACACTACTTGTATATCTTGAGATGAAAGGAATCATAAAACCAGCCTTTTCATATTTTGCCAGCTATAGATTCTCAAACATTTTGAGTGAAGATGATATAACATCAAAATTCAAAGGCGAAAAGCAAGATTTCATAAAAGGAATTTTCAAAGCAAGTAAGAAAGCAAGAAAATGGACTACAGTAGATTTTAAAGCTGTATACGAAGAGAATAAATCTCCAAGAGATAGAGTTGTCAATGCACTAGAATACCTAGACGAGAAAGGCTACCTTCAACTTGAAGCAAAGGAAATGATGGAATCCTATACCATTTGTAAAAAAGAAGATAAGATAAATATAGAAATCTTAGCTAAAGAACTCTACGAATCATTTAAAGAAAAGGAACTAAGCGAGGTGCAGAGAATACAAAAAATGATAGCCTTCTTTGAAAGTGACAAATGTCTAAGTGTTCAACTTGCTTCTTATTTTGGAGAAGAACTACCCTTTACCGAATGTGGACACTGCTCTGTTTGCAAATCAGGGAAAATAGACATGCCTAGAGAGCATAATTTGATAGACTTATCTAGTATAGATTGTAATGAACACTGCAAAGAATTCATTGCTTTATTTAAAGAAAGACCCAGCTACGATCTAACAACTCGTTTCTTATGTGGCATTACTGTACCATGTTTCAAAGGACTTAAAGTCAATAAGCTATCTGCTCATGCTAGTCTAGAGTCATATTCATACATGGATGTTAAAACTTGGCTAGAGTCTAATCTTTAGAAGTATTATTTTTATGCTTTAAAGTAAATCAAAAAACCCAAAGATAGATTTAAGTCTATACTTTGGGTTTGTTTGAAACTAACTTAACTTAAAAATCATGAAAAACCTAATTGTTTTATTTTTAACTACATTACAAATATATACTATAAGTATGTTACCGACTTTAAAACTAGGTTAATATGTGTTATTGTTTCCCAAATCTTATTACAACAGAACGAGCTCTTGAGCGTTGATGAGCATTACTTTTGGAAATGATTTCTCCACCGGCAATGCACTTTATCCTTTTTTTGGAGATTCCCTTTGCAATCAAATAATTACAAACTGTATTTGCACGTTTTTTAGATAAAAAATCATTATATTCTTCCTCGCCGATATCATCTGCGTAACCTATCAATTCAATAGAAATACTCTTATATAAATTGAGAAAATTTACTATAGAAAGTAACTCTTTTCTTACATTATATACTAATGAAAATCTATCAAAATCAAAATAGAAGTAATTAAAGACATTTATATCTACAGATTTCCTGACCCAATATACATCCTTTTGTTTTTGCTCACCATCTTCATCTACTATAAATTTTATTTTAGCTTCATTAATGTATTTAAATATTTTAACAACACAACTGTCCTTATAATTCAAAAATTCAAATCGCAAGGAATCATTAATGTTTTTATAATTAAGCATATGAGTTTTGATCTTACTTATATCATAATTGCTTTCAGGAAGAACCAAAATAGAACTTTCTATACGTTTATTCTTTTCAGGAATCAATAAGCCAATAATCTTTTTATTTCCCAATGAATTAATATCTTTTATCGCTGGTAACAAATGAGTCCTTTTTATTTCAACAGTCTTACCAAGCAAACCTTTTTCAAAAATTAAAGAACTATCTTTTATCTTTACATTATTAGATTTTAAACTTTCTAATCTGCCATCTCTATCAAAAAGCCACAAATAATCTCGACCTGCTGCGTTAGCTCTATTTGAAACAAAACATCCTTTATCAATAGAGTCTTCTCTGTATGAAAAATCATCCTTTGAGCTATTAAAAGGCTTCCCCATATTAATTACCTTAGCTGCTTTATCTGAAAGATCTACCATATAAATATCATAACCACCATATCCAATATGCCCTGTACTAGAAAAGAATAATATATCTTTATTTACATATGGAAATGATTCATCGTATTCGGTATTTATTTCATAGCCTGCATTTATAGGAGTAGACCAATTACCATTTTTATATTCAGAATAATAAATATCAAAGCCTCCATACCCTCCAGGCATATCAGATACAAAGAATAACTTAGAAGATAACGTATCAAAATAAGGATGAGCATATCCGTAATTTATATTTATAAAATCTAGTTTTTTAGCTTTTAATTTATTTTTTAGATCTAATTCCCACAAACTTAATTTATTAACTTTGTCTCTACTTATAAAGCCTTTATTTAAGGCATGTCTTGAGAAGAAACGTTTCCTTGAAGAACTTGCACTATAGATTAATAATGAATCAAAAATAATATTAGGAGAATTTAAATTATATTGCCAATTAAAATTTATAAAATCAGAAAATTGCTTATTTTTTATATTAAACCATCTAAAATTATAATCAATATCCGATTTAGAGAATGGATATAAAACATTATCTCTTAATTTATAAAAGCCATTAATTCTTAAGGCTTTTGGCAATGCTAAAGAATCTAAAGTAAGCTTAGTAACTACAACTTTAGACTGCTTTACCCAATCACAAGATTTGATCATTTGCAAAGGTATAATAGACATCTTATGATACACTTCTTTAGCTTTAGAATACTCTTCAAGTTCCCTTAAAACATTTCCATAATTAAGCATATAAACATAATCAAAAGGCCATTTTTTAATTCTAGCTTCTTCATAATACTTTTTAGAGATCAAAGGCGTATGTAGTTTAGAATAACTAAAAGCTAATTTAATAAGAACATCATAATCTTTATCCTTTATTTTTAAAAAATTGTTTACAGCTTCCTTATATTCCTTTAATTCAAAAAAGGCTTTAGCTTTTTCTTTAAAAAGCTCTTGCCCTATTAAAATATGTGTTATGCAAGCGAAAAACACACAAAACATTAATATTTTCTTCATAATAAATACATTAATATATATGATTTACTTAAAATCTAGGACTTTGAATTCTTAATCTACCTTTCTTTTTTAAATTGAATAATAGAACTATTTCATGACTATTTAATATTTGATTTGATACAAAAGTCATATGGTAAGCATACCCTAACTTTACCCCTTTACTAACTCTTAAATTTAATAATACCATCAATTGTTCAGGTGTTCTATAAGACAAACCAAAACCAATTTTATCAAGATATGTTGACATTAAATTAAAATCAAAATTCAATGGTGAATTATTCTCATACTTTATAAGTGATGATACATTAAATCTCCAAACATCAGTCAAATTATACTCATAACCTCCATTTAAATATAATCTTAATTTCCTACTTTCAAATGTATAATTATTAGATATTTTGTTATCTACAACGTCTATATCATTAGAAACTAATTGAGGAATAGAAAGACCGATATAATAATTCTTAGAAAAGAGTAATACACCAAATTGAAGATTAGGTACAAAATCCGAGCTTAAATTTGTAGAAAAATAATCATCATTTTTATCATGAGAATTTACAGCTAAATAATTACGATTTTGAAACTTAAGACCAGCAGAAAGCCCAAAAGATAAATATTTAAATTTTCCCAATTGTAGTCTATAAGCATACGAAAATAAAAAACTGTTTGACTCATGTATACCAATTGTAGATCTAGATAAACCTATACCAAATGCCCCTTTTTTAAGAGGTAAACTAGCATTAAATGCATATACAGATGGAGCACCATCCATTCCAAGCCACTGACTTCTATACAACATTACAGCATTAATATTATCATTTGAAGACATTGCTGCAGGATTATAGAATTGTTTATGGTACATATATTGGCTTACACCTACAAATTCTTGAGATTTTAAAGCTAAAGAAAACTGTAGAAGAAGAGTCAGAGTGAATAATAATTTTATAAATTTCAGCATAAATGTTTATTTTATTCTAATCTCAAAAAAACCTTGTACTTTATTTTTCCTATCCGTTTTATCCTTGAAGAAGAAATAGAAATATGTACCATCAATTAATTTATTATCATCAGAAAGGCTAATATTACTGATACTAAATCCATTCCAATCATTTTTATAAGGTGTACTTCTATAAACAACTCCACCCCATTGATTAAATACAATAAATTCATTATTAGGATATTTTTCTACCCCATCTATTACATAGTAATCGTTAATACCATCATCATTAGGAGTAAATCCTGTTGGAAAATCAACCCCAATATTTATAGATGTAGAAAAAACAGTAATATTAGATACATTCTTTGCTTCTCCAGTTAAAATTTTGTTAGAAACATCAGCTATAGATTTCAGTGGATTCCAATATGAATTATCTTCTATCCATACAAAAAAATTGTTCTCATCTAAGTTATTTATTTCTTTATCAAAATAAGAGAATTCAATATTAGATATATCTACTGAAGGAGACAAAGAATAAGAACGTAGTATGCTTCTTTTCCCATCGTTATTAATCTCTTTATTGATTCTTTTAATCTCTAATTCTCCAGAATGATTCTCCAAAACTAATTCTAAACCCATATTTCCTGGACTTACTTGAATACTTGACGCTAAATTTTTCTTTACTATTATTTCTCCTGAAGAAGATGAAAATATATGACTATCTTCCCTTTCTCTAATAAGATTACCATTTAGAATAAGTGTATTATCATCTATATCAACAATGCCTGATATAAATTCAATATCTCCATTTACACTTATGTCTGAATCAATTATGCAATCAGCATTAATAATCATATTTTGAAATAAAATATCTCCATATATTTTTATTGCGCTAGATTTAGATTTTAAATACAATACTGAATTATCTTTAAAAATCATTTTACTATCTACCTCCAAGTCTGTTTCATTTAACATAAAACTTGTGGTTCCAGAAATAGACATACTACCTCCTTTAATATATATTCCTTGGGAAATAGATATTAAAGGCAGCAAAAAAACTATAATAAATACTATATTTTTTTTATACATAATTACTATTTTGCTTTTATTATATAATTCACTGATACATTTTTAGGTCTAGTTTCAGAACCTCCTGTATTATTAATATTTAATGAGTGACTATGATCACCTGCTGTTCCTGTAGTGTATCCAGATTGTCTAGCTCTACTCCCTGATTGAGAAGTTGTTCCATCGATTGATCCATGAAAATCAGAGGATCCTGTACTGTGCGTATGATCACCATTAATACTTGTTGTTCCACTATGGTTATGAGCTTTTAGTGCATCATCTTGGAAAGATCTCAATGTTCGACCTGTATCTAGTCCCCTACCAGAATCCAATCCTCTCAAGAAAACACCTCTTAAATCAGGTAAGGTTATTCCTCCTAATACAGTCTGAAGATCTGGATATATAGCAGCACTGAAGGTTGACCCATCACAAAGCATCCAATCAGAAGGAACGATTGAACCTGCAAAAGCATTAATTGTTCCTACTGGAATTTTATCTCCTCTCCCCACTTCTGTCCATGTTCCAGTAAATATATAAAGTTGATTGTAATTAGTATCAAAAACAACAAGTCCAATAGCAGGTGAATTAATAGCATCTCTCTGTATTGTTGTCATACGAGGAGGTAAAAACCCCTTGGTTGTACTTCCTATTCCTAATGCCGCTGAAAAATCGACACTTGATGCTCCTCCAACATATAATGCATCTTCAACTATAAGATCTTTAGACATTAAAACCGTTCCACTATTCCCTATATTTATCCCTTCTGTATCGCCGTCATTACTTAAATATTTTCCATTAAGTTGAACATTTTCTGTTGCTGTATGATTTCCTAAATTATCATTTCCACCTACAGGTTCCCAACTTGTACCATTATAATAATTAAAAACATTTGTAGATGTAT
>JBATVL010000063.1:0-63076 GCA_049671745.1 Marinifilaceae bacterium | reverse complement strand
TTACTTTAGAGATGCAGGTGCCGATTATGTATGGAAAGATAATAAAACTGCAGGTGCTTTGAGACTGGATTTTGAAAGTGTTTATGCTCTGGCTGCTAAGGCTGATTATTGGAGAATATTAAATTCTTTTAAAGGAGATTTTACTTACTCTAAGCTTAAGGATTTTGATGATAAATATCAGGATTTTTATGCATTTAAAAATAAAAAAGTCCTATATTGTAATATGAGAAAGAAAGCTTTCTATGAGACTTCTCCTGTAAAACCTCATATTATATTAGCTGATTATATAAAGATTTTTCACCCTAACTTGTTGAAGGATTATTCTGCTAGATATTACGAGTTGCTAAAATAAATAGAATGTTTAAAATAAGAGATTTTGTACTGCTTATTGCAGTTAGTTTACTACTTCTTTCTTTATTTATATTGAATATCGCAGTTGGTTCTGTAGATATTTCTTTAGAGAAAATCTTAGAACTTATTACTGGTTCTAAAATTGATGATATTTCTACAAATATAATTATAAATTCTCGATTACCTCAAGCTATTACAGCTTGTTTGGCTGGAGCAGCTCTCTCTATTGGCGGACTACAAATGCAAACACTTTTTAGAAATCCATTAGCTGGACCTTCTATTCTTGGAGTTAGTTCAGGTGCTAGTTTGGGTGTTGCTTTTGTTATTCTTGCTTCAGGAAGTATAGGAGGTTTTGCTATTAATTCTGTTGGACTTTTTGGTAATATTGCTGTTACTTTAGCTGCTTTTATTGGAGCTATATCTGTGCTTCTTTTTGTGGTTTTTCTTGCTCGTAAAGTTAAAGGAAATGCTACTCTTCTTATTATGGGTATTATGCTCGGGCAAACAGCTAGTGCTATTGTTTCTATGCTTAAATTCTATTCGCTTGAAGAGGATGTTCATGCCTATGTAATATGGGGTTTTGGTAGCTTTTCTAAAATATCTACTTCTCATATGATGCCTTTTGCTTCTATAATTATTATTGCTATACTCTCTTCTTTTTTCCTTATAAAGAAACTTAATCTTTTAATGTTGGGAGAAAATTATGCTATGAATTTAGGTTTAAATATTAAAAGAGCTAGATTGTATATTATTATATCTGCTGGTATTTTAACGGCTACTGTTACTGCTTATTGTGGTCCTATTGTTTTTATAGGTCTAGCCGTTCCACATATTGCCCGATTTATATTTATGGTATCAGATCATAGAGTATTATTACCTGCTACAGCCCTTTTAGGTTCGTGTGTAGCTTTGTTTTGTAGTTTGATTGCTCGAATGCCTGGTTTTGATGGCGCTTTACCTATTAATTCGGTTACTTCTTTAGTAGGAGTTCCTGTTGTTGTATGGGTTTTACTTTCTAAAAAGAAATCTGAAATTGTTGACTAATGAATGCATTAATTGAAATAAAAGAGCTTACTATTGGGTATCACAATAAAAAAGCGAATAAGATTGTACATGAGGGTATTAATGCTAAATTATTCTCTGGTGAATTAACTTGTCTCCTTGGTCCTAATGGAGCAGGGAAGTCTACTCTTCTGCGTACTCTTTGTGGTTTTCAGAAAGCTTTAACTGGAGAAGTTTTTATAGATGGTATCTCCTTAAAGGATATGTCTAATGAAGATTTATCTAAAATGATTTCTGTTGTCTTAACTGATAAGGTGAATATACAAAATATTACTGTTGAAGAGTTAGTCTCTTATGGCCGTAGTCCTTATACTGGTTTCTTTGGGAGATTATCTAAGGATGATAAAAAGCTTATTACAGAGGCTTTGGATATGGTTGGTATTTCTAGTATGAAAGAAAGAAAAGTGCAGAATCTATCTGATGGAGAACGTCAAAAGGTGATGATTGCTAAAGCTCTTGTGCAGGATACACCAGTTATTTTCTTAGATGAACCAGCTGCTTTTCTTGATTTACCATCTAAGCTAGATTTAATGCTATTGCTTCATAGACTTTCATCAGAGACAGGTAAACTTATTTTTATTGTTACCCATGATCTTGATTTAGCTATTCAGACAGCTGATAAGATATGGCTTATGGCTAATGATAAACCTCTTGAAATAGGTGTACCAGAAGATCTTATTATACAAGACCGTTTTGACGGATTCTTTAATAGTGATGGTATCTTCTTTGATAAAAAGATAGGCCTTTTCAGAATCAAGAATGTTCATTATAAACAAGTTAATGTAAAAGGTGAAGTTTATCAGGCAGATCTTTTACGTAGAGCTTTGTCTCGTAATGGAATAGAAGCTGTTACTGATGTTAAGACCGAGATTTTTATAGAGGTTATATCTAAAGGTCCTTTTACTAAATTTATAGTTCAATATAGTGATACCAAACGTGAATTTGCCACTGTTGAATTTGTAATTTCTTGTTTAAAAGCTATCTAACTGTATCTTTCTATAATTGATATACGTTAAATTTGTATTGAGTTAGTATAATTTATAAGTTGAATATGAGCAATAATAAAAGAAAAATCGCTGTTGTTAATTTTGAGTCTACTCAAGATGTTATGACTAATATTGATAATATAGAGAAATGGCTTAAGAAGCTTGTTGTAAGAGGAGTTGATTTTGTTCTTTTCCCTGAACTTTGCATTACTTCTTACATTAATTCTTTTTCTATACATAGGTCTTGGGATGCTATAAAATTTGAGGCCATCACTAAACTTAATATGATTTCTTTAAATAATCCTATTATGTTTTCTGTGGGTTTTCCTCATGATAGCTACATATCTCAAGCTATTTGGTCTAATGGGCAGATGATAGGTTTGCATAATAAAACAAAGCTTGGACCTTCTGAAAAGGCTAATTTTAAATGTGCTAGTGGTATAGATGTAACAAATATCGCAGGTAAATTTATAGGTACAAGCATATGTTATGAATCGCATTATCCTGAGATCTCAGCTACCTATGAAGATCAAGGTGCTCATCTTCTTTGTTTCCCATTTGCGTCTCCTAGAGAGACTCCTGATGAGAAACTTGACCGTTTCAAGATGATTCTTAGAGCAAGAGCTTATGATAATACATGTTTTGCCTGTGCTTGTAATTCTGTTGGGACTTATGATGATGGTAAAAGATATGCTGGAGTTGCTTTAATTGTTGGACCCAAAGGTGAGATTATTGCAGAAACATCTGGTTATGAAGAAGCTTTTATAGAAGCTGAGATTGATTTAGACAATATAGATAGAATAAAGACTTCTTCTATGGGATATTTTAGAGCAAAAGAGAATTTTAGATAATATTATACTTTTTATGAAAGCACAATTATTAATAGGAGCACCTACCTCTGGTACTGGTAAAACTACTTTCACTCTAGGGCTACTTAGAGCAATGAGAAATAGAGGTTTAGATGTACAAGCATTTAAATGCGGTCCAGATTATATAGATACTAAATATCACTCTGTAGCTGCTAGTCGGCCTTCTGTGAATCTAGATCTCTTTATGAGTACTAAAAAACATGTTAATGAATTATACTCTAAGTATACTAGTGATGCTTCTGTTTCTATTATAGAAGGTGTTATGGGACTTTTTGATGGTTCTAATAAGATGAAGAATTCTAGTGCTGAGGTTGCTGAACTACTTTCTACAAAAGTACTTCTTATTGTTAATGCTAAGGCTGTGGCTTATTCTGTAGCTCCATTGCTTTACGGTTTTAAGAATTTTTACAAGAATATTGAGATAGCCGGAGTTGTTTTTAATTTTGTGTCTTCAGAGAGTCACTATTCATTTCTTAAAGTAGCGGCTGAAGATGTAGGAATAGAACCTCTAGGTTACATACCTAGAAATGAAGGATTAGAAATCCCTTCTCGTCACTTAGGACTTTGTATAGAAGACGAGAATTGTTTTGATGATTTTGCAGATAAAGTTGCTGTACAGATAGAGAAAACAGTAGATGTCTCACGTTTATTAGAGATTTACAGTACTGATGAACCTGTTTATATTCCTGTAAAAGAAAAAGAAACTTCTAATCTTAGGATTGCAGTTGCTAAAGATGATGCATTTAATTTTATCTATCATGAAAATATAAATGCTCTTTCTAAATTAGGAGATATAGAGTTCTTTTCTCCCATGTTTGACATAGGTTTGCCAAAAGATACAGACTTTGTATACCTTGCTGGTGGTTATCCTGAACTTTATATGAAAGAACTATCAAACAATACTTCTATGCATGATAGTATTAAGGAGTATTGTGAAAACGGTGGAAGACTACTTGCTGAATGTGGTGGTATGATGTATTTATGTGATAATATATTTGATATTAAGGGCAATAAATTTCCAATGGTTGGTATTCTAAATCAAGATGCTTCTATGGAAAATATGAAATTACACCTTGGTTATCGTCGTATAATGTATGAGAATAAGGAATACAGAGGACATGAATTCCATTATTCTCAGATAATAAATTCTAAAGAGAAAAATATTGTAGGAGATATCTTTACTGCTAGAGATACCGAAATTGACACTAAAATATTTAAATACAATAATGTCTTAGCTTCTTATATCCACTTTTATTGGGGAGAAAAAAGCATATTAGATTTATGGAAATAGTATAAATGATTTGTAGGGATATTTATTTATTCCTACAAACCACAAACCCACCTCTAGTAGAACCAATTTTCTCGGCTACCATATCACATTTTACCATCATCAAAAAGAAGATCCTATTATCTTTCACGTTCAAGAGTCCTTCATAATTTCCTTGTCCTTTAGAAATAATGACATCTGCTGCTCTATATTTCTCCATGAATTCTTCAGATACTTTATTTAGAATAGTAGAAGGTGCATCGTAACCATTAGTTATAATCTTTGCATATTTGTCTATGCCTGTTTGTTTCACATCTTCAAGAGTAACATCATTTATTACTGCTGCTCCACGTACTACATAACATACATTGGGATGATTTAAAGTCTCTAAAAAGATTTTATCCATCACTATCTCACCTGCATTATCTCCCAAATAAAGAACATTCTTGGCTTTAGACAATTTCTCTTTTAGAAGCTTAGAATCGTCAATAGAGAATTCCTCTTCTAACACCTTTTTTATTGTAGCATCTAAATCGAAATCTGCATTAGCTGCATAATCAATAATATTACCTGATATAGCTAATCTTAAAGCTGTTTCAAACTTATCATCTGAATTATCCACTATTGCCCTAAGTTCATCATACTTATCTAATAGATATTTATTAGATAGATACTTTATCTCTTTATAAGGATCTTTATCTTTAAGAATTTCACACATCTTGTGCTGATTTATTCTAGCTACCTCAGGGGCAGAAAATTCTTTGGGAGTAGCTGCCATAAATTGAAAGAATTCTTTTACTAAATCTTCTCTACTATCCTCTGATAAATTATGCTTCTCAACAAGTTTAACAAACGCTTTTGCTAAACATGAATAACATCTATAATCCATTTCTTATATTTTAATGATTTAAACATTCGTGATCTCCATCTGTATTTTCACTATTATGTGTGCATGCTGAAGGACCACTCTCTAAATTGCCATTTAAGAATTTAGTTAATATATGTTCTATGCTATCTTCTTGTATACCTGTATGTGTTTTTATATTATTGTGTTCAAAAAGTTTTATAGCCCTTTGTCCCATTCCGCCAGCTATAACATCACTTACATCTAAACTTTTCAACCAATTAGGAAGTACTCCTGGTTCATGTTTAGGTGCTTTTATAGTTTCTTGCTTAATAACCTGATTATTCTCTATATGATATATATCAAAGTATTTAGCTCCACCAAAATGATTACATAAACGGTTTTTATCTATAGGAATTGCTATCTTTTTTAGTTTTGTAGATTTCTCTTTAGTAATCTTATTCATTCTATTTCCACATTGTGGACAAGACGATCCTTTTTTGTTTGTACGTAATTTATATCCACAAGAAACACATGTTAAGTCAACCTTTTCGTTTGTTGATGAGGCTTGTTCTTCATGCCATATATCTATATTCTCTTTTAGATTCTCTATATTACTTGAGCTACAAGTTGTGCATATAGGATTAGTGTCCTCATTTATTTTGAAAACCTCACTACAATCCATGCATTTAAACCAATGTTGATCTATATTTATATCGCCCCCTTTGAATAATAACATCTTACCTTCTACAAAAGCTTGTGCTATTTTCTTTCTTGCAGAATTATATATTCTAGTAAATGTAGGACGAGAGATATTCATACGCAATGCAGCCTCTTCTTGTCGAAGGTTTACATAATCAGCAAGTCTTATTGCCTCGTATTCTTCCAAGCGTAAATCTACATAATCTATATGTTTTGCTGAGATACCTAAAGGTTTATATCCATCATATATAGGTGGATTCTCTATAGTTCTTGTTTTTTTCTGTCTTGGCATATATCTTTTATTTATTGCTTATGCAATGATAATTCTTTCGAAGGTACTAATCCTTTTTTTAAAAGATGCAATATGATATTATAATTATTAAGATGATGCTTATAAAAGAGACTGATAGATTTATAGCTTTTGTTTTCTTGAAATCTTTGTAAACTATTTCTCTTTCTTTATCACCTATAAATGGCTTTTGAACCATCTCCCCATAGTACATATGCGGACCACCAAATTGACAATCTAATATACCTGCAAGAGCTGATTCTGGATATCCTGCATTTGGACTTGCATGTTTATTTCCATACTTGAATATATATTTGAATGACTTAAAACTTAAAGCAGCAAGACTCATTAGAAGAGCAGTTATTCTTGCCGGAATATAGTTTGCTACATCATCTATTCTTGCTGCAAACATGCCAAATTGCTTATATCTCTTACTCTTATATCCTATCATAGAATCCAAAGTATTTATCATCTTATATGTTAGCATTGCAGGAACACCTCCTACTAAATAGAAGAATAAGGGGGCAACAACACCATCGCTAAGATTTTCAGCTAAAGTCTCTAATACTGCTTTGTATATTTCTTGTTCACTTAAATCTTTTGTCTCTCGGCCAACAATCCAGGATAATCTCTTACGTCCAGCTTCTAAACCATTATTCTCTAATTGTTTAATAACCTCAGCGCCTTCTTGTACTAAAGATCTATTTGCTAATCCGTAGAAAACAAAAACACTTGTGAAGATATAATAAGAAATTTCTCCTAAGTTAATAGAGGCTTGTGTTAAAGCATAGAATATAAAGAAAACTATTGTTGGTAGGGTAATAGCAGTGATAGCTCCCTTAAATACTTTATGATCTCCTTTATTAAGATGTTTCTCGAAAAATGAAATACTATTCCCAAAGGCAATTATTGGATGTGGGAGTTTACGTGGATCACCTAGAATAAAATCTAGTATATATCCCGCTATTAATGGTATTATAATGTGATTAATCTGCATATTCTTCTAGTGCTTTTATAAGCATATAATTTCTCTTTTCATCAAGAGTATTCAAACGGAAATAGTGATTATCTAAAGATTCAAAATTAGAAGCATCTCTTATTAATATAGCATGCTTTTCCTTCAAATGTTCTTTTAGTCTTGTGCTGTTATACTTTGTCTCAACTAAAAAGAAAGGAGTGTGTGTCTTATGACATTTAAACCCATCTATCTTATTTATTTGTTCTTGAAATATTTCTCTATCTTTATTTAATTCAATAGTATTAGGTAATAGATTTTGGCAATACTTAAGAGCATGTTTACCTGCTTCTATAGCTAGGGCATTCACAGACCAAGGTTGTTTAAAATTCTCAACCTTCTCAACAAGTTTCTCTTGTGCAATAAGATAACCTAATCTTAATCCAGGAATAGCATAATCCTTTGTCATAGATTTAGAAATCATCAATCTGTCGTATTTTTCTACAAGTTCTACTGATGTAATATCTTCAACAATAAAATCTACAAAAGCCTCATCTATAAGAAGACTTGCTTTTGTATGCTTCATTAAAATTTGCTCTATCTCTTGATGAGAATAAATATGCCCATTAGGATTATTTGGATTGCAAATAATAATTAAATCATACTCATTTTTAGCATCAGAAAGTTCCTTTATCTTACAAAAAGAAATATCATGTTTAAAACTATCACATGCATCTTTATATTCAGCAAAAGATGGTACGGCAATAAGTGTTTTTGAATCTGCAAAAGCCTGAGCTATAAGATAAAAAATCTCAGTAGCTCCATTGCCAATAATAAAGTTATCTGTCTTTAAAGAATGATAATCAGCTAGAGCCTCTTTCAAAGAAAAAGCATCAGGCTCAGGATAAGAGCTCAATATTTGCCAATTATCTTGTAAGAAATTCTTAAGCCATGCATTATTGCTTTTATAATATATATTTGTTGAAAAATTAGCTTGTATCTCTATCTCTCCATGTATATCGTCCCCGTGTCCCTTTAACATTTTATTTTTTTATAGTTGAATAGATATAATCCATATCCACGTTTTCACGTATATGTTGTGCTAATTTATTGTATTGTTCATTCTTGAATGTTTCGTAGTCGAAATCAATAGCTTGTTTGTCAAAATCTTTAGCCAAATCATTCAAGACCTCTTTATTATCAAGAATACCATGAAGATAAGATCCCCAACAATTATCGCTTAAATAATATCCATCCTTATGTCCATTATCAAGAATGCAAAGAGGTGATTCTTTAGAGTCTCCCATCATAACAGTCTCACCCATATGAATCTCGTATCCTTTGTTTACTATTTCCCCACCTTTATAAGAAAACTTACGTTGCTCAGTAACTTTCTCATCCTTCATTATAGTAGTCTGTGGAACTAATCCAAGACCAGGAACAGAAGAAAGATTACCTTCTAAATTATCAGGATCCTCAATAAGATTACCCATCATCTGGTACCCTCCACAAATACCTATAACTTTCTTTCCAGCTTTATGAGCATGAACAATGGCCTTACCTACACCATTTTGTCTTATCTCTTGAAGATCACTAATTGTATTCTTAGAACCAGGAATAATAACAATATCAGCCTTCTCTATTTCAGCAATATTATTTGTGTAATATAAGTGGAATCTCTCATCTAATTCTATAACTCTAAAATCAGTAAAGTTCGACATCTTTCTAAGAAGAATAACAGCCACATTAATCTTATCATCTTGGGCAAAGCGAGACTTCTCGTCTAAAACAACAGAATCCTCTTCCTCAATATGTATATCATGATAGAATGGTATAACTCCAACCACAGGTAATCCTGTTAAATCTTCAAGAATCTTCTTACCTTCCTCAAAAAGAGTAATATCACCTCTAAACTTATTAATTATAATACCCTTCATACGCGCTTTCTCTTCAGGAGTAAGCAATAGGATAGATCCATAAACAGAACCAAAAACTCCACCTTTATCAATATCTGCAATCAGGTAAGTAGACGCCCCAGTTCTAATAGCCATAGACATATTTACTATATCTCTAGCTCTAAGATTAATTTCAGAAATACTACCTGCACCCTCTAAAACAATAGGAGAGAAGCGAGCTGATAATCTTTCAAAAGCCTCAAAAGCATTATTAAATAATTCTTTCTTATTATTGCTTAAAAAATACTCCCTAGCAGATTGATTACCTACTGGTTTACCGTTTAAAACAACTTGAGAAGATAAATCGTTAGTTGGTTTCAAAAGCACTGGGTTCATGTCAGTATGACAAGGTATACCACATGCTTCAGCCTGTACTGCTTGTGCTCTACCTATCTCTAATCCATCAGGAGTAGAGTATGAGTTAAGCGACATATTTTGAGCTTTATACGGAGCAGGAGAGTATCCATCTTGTTTAAATATTCTACAAAATCCAGCATTAATGACACTCTTACCAGCATCAGAACAGGTGCCCACAAACATTATTGGCTTTAATGATTTCATCTTCTATTTTTTCTTTTTTTTATATAAAAATGCTTTCCATTTATCTTCCTCTTTCCCTATCTTATCCATCTCAGACTTTGCCATAACAAAGAATAGATCAGATAATCGGTTTGCAAATTTAGTAATACTTTCAGGAAGTGTATCTATTTTATTAAGAGAACACAATCGTCTCTCAGCTCTTCTAGAAATACATCTAATCATATGGCATTGAGCAGAAACCATATTACCTCCAGGAAGCACAAAATATTGACTCTTATTAGTCATCTTCTCATTAAGAGAATCTATCCATTTCTCACAGAATATATCTAAATCTTCAGGAAGAGTATTAGGGTTTTTCTCTCTAATAGCAGAGGGAGTAGCCACATGCGACATCACCACCATCATAGATGATTGTATAAAGAATAAATTCTCTTGCCATTCATGTTCTTCACCTAAAATAGCTCTTAACATACCTATAGAAGAATTAAGCTCATCAAGAGTTCCATTAGCCTCTATACGAATATCGTCTTTATCAACTCTCTCGCCTCCATGTATACCTGTTTTACCTTTATCTCCACCTTTAGTATATATTCTCATGTCTTTATTTTATTTTCATTGGAATCCCTGAGAAAGTAATAAATACCTCATCAGCTCTTTTTGCAATAAACTGATTAATCAGTCCAAGCATATCTGTAAAATGAAAAGCCATTTTTTCAGCAGGACTACCACCCATACCTATCTCGTTAGAGACAATAATAAAAGTAGCATCTTGTTTAAATAATTCCACAAGTTCATGTTTAGCCTCTTCTATTGACTTATCAACATCTTGTTTATTATCAAAGAAGAAATTAGTCATCCATAATGTAACGCAATCAACCAGAACAACTCGCCCAGTTAAATCATGTTTAGAAAGTTCTTTCTCTTCTTCTATATTAGTCCATTCAGGTCCTCTATCGGCCTGATGTCTTTCAATTCTTTTTTTATGATCCTCATCCCACACTCTCGATGTAGCAAGGTAAACAGGATTATCGCTTAATTCTAAAGCTGTATTCTGTGCAAAAGTAGTCTTCCCACTTTTCTGTCCTCCAGAGACATATATAATATTACTCATATCTTATAGAAAAGCTATTTTACAATGTGGTGCCATCCAAGGAGTAATTTTAATAACAGCTCCATAATCAAGATCTAATCTAAAGATATTTTCTTTTTCCATTTTCAAGATAAGATAAGTAATAGCTCTAAGTACTCCATCATGAGCAACAATCACCACATCTTTAGTCATATCTATTTCTTTCCAAAAAGAGGTTACTCTATCAAGTAAATCTTGAAAAGACTCACCACCAGGAACTCTATTATTAATAAAATCGTCGCACCATAATTTAATAGTATCGTCGCCTATAGCTTCCCAAGTAATACCTTCCCAATCGCCAAAAGAAAGCTCTTTTAATCTATCATCGAAAGTAATATCTGTATCACCAACAAGCGCATTAGCTAATCTCTTACATCTCAAAAGCGGAGAAGCAAAAAATTGGAATGAAGATAAATCACCCGTTTTTTCTTTAATAACAGCTAATTCTTTTTCGAAACTTGTATCTACATCTAGATCAGTCCATCCGTAACAAACACCTTTGTCAACGGCAGGTTTTGTATGTCTTATAAGATATATCATAGTATATGCTTTGTAATAATGAATATTCCAAGATAAAATAATATCTCAGCCATTTGCTGAGTTGCACCCATGCAATCGCCAGTATATCCGCCTATCTTGCTTTTAAAATAAACTCCAAGAAGAGTCTTAAACAGAAAGATAGGGATTATAAGTAAGAGAGCAAAAGGTAATATATGTATAGGAAATAATAGAAAAGATAATAATGCAAAGAATGTCATCAAGATAAACTCTCCCCATGTCGTTTTTTTTACAAAAACAGTAGATTTAGAAGTCTCTTCTTTTCTAGCATAATTGTGTGTAAATAAAAAGGATATAGAGCACCATCTACTTATAGAATTCCCTGCAATAAGAGAAGGAACTAATAATTCTATTGGTAGATAAAAAATGGCAAAGAACCTAAGGGCTAATATCATCATAAGTCCAGCCCCGCCAAAAACGCCAGTAGAAGAATCCTTCATTATATCTAAAATTCTATCCTTAGTATATCCAGCTCCAAAACCATCACATACATCAGCAAATCCATCTTCATGAATAGCACCAGTAAGCATTAAAGTTAAAGCCATACCAAGTAAAATAGAAAATTCTTTAGGAAGAAATAAAGAACATGAATATATAACAAGAGCAATAAAAGTCCCAACAAAAGCACCCACTAAAGGGAAATATTTTATTGTCTCCTTCATATCTATATCAGAAGTGTTTACTAGTTTCCACACAGGTATTCTAGTGAAATAAGAAAAACATCCTAATAACCTTTTGAATTCTTTTATCATCTTTTTATATTCTAGTCATTTCAGAAGTATTAAACACATTAGCATCTTCAAAAGAAGTCATCTCACTTAATACAGCTACAGCCGTTTTAACAATAGGATATGCTAAAGCCGCACCAGTACCTTCTCCCAATCTTAAATCAAGATTTAGAAGAGGACGAACACCCATATGTTTAAGCATATCTTTGTGTGCACCTTCTCCTGAAATATGAGAAAAGATAAAATATTCAGCAATATTATTATCCATTTCAAAAGCCGCTAAAGCCGCAGAAGAAGTAATATATCCATCAACAAGAATAAGCATCTTATTAAGAGCTGCTTGATACATACCACCTGCCATCATAGCAATTTCAAGCCCACCGAATAAGCGAAGAATCTCAAAAGCATCATCAGGTACACCATGTAATTTGATAGCATCATTAATAAGCTGTGCCTTTATACTAATTCCTTCAGGCTTAAGTCCGCCCCCAGGTCCAACACATTCTTCAGCAGGAGTATTAGTATAAATAGAAAGAAGTGCAGAAGCAGGAGTAGAATTGCCTATTCCCATCTCACCAAAACCAATAGTATTGCAACCCTCTTTATGAAAACGATTAACAATATCCATGCCTCTAGTAAAGGCTGTTTCGCACTCCTTATGAGTCATAGCAGGCTCATATCTAAAGTTACGAGTGCCCATTCTAACCTTAGCATCAATAATTCTAGGGTTTTTAGGAAAGATATGATTAACACCAGCATCAACAAGCCATAGATCGATATTATGAATCTTGCAGAAGAGTCCAATAGCACCTCCTCCACGAGAGAAGTTCTCAACCTGTTGCCAAGTAAGAATAGGAGGAGCACAAGAAACGCCCTCATCAATAACATGATGATCAGCGGCCATAGTCAGCATGGTAGGATCAGACAGTTTAGGTTTGATATCTTGCTGAATAAGAGCTATTTTCATTGCTAGTTCTTCAAGATAGCCAAGAGAGCCAACAGGTTTTGATTTGTTGTCAAGGATATCTTGTACTTGTTTTTGTATTCCTTTTGAAGGAATCTCTATAGGAGGTAATTTTAAAGCCATAATCAATAGATTTAGATAGCTCAAAATTAATTAATAATTCTTATTCTTCCCATTCCCACTGATCTAAATTTCCTTGAATAGCAATCTTGTCCATCATTACATCAGCAGACACATCTGTAAGTACTGCTTTTATTGCCACATTGATGGCTCCATGTCCAAGTAATAAAACTATTTTATCAGAATATTCAGCTCTCATTTTAGAAATCAACTTCTCAGCTCTATCGAATAATTGTTGATCATTCTCTATATCTTCAGGAAAGTCTCCAGCGTAATATTTATCAATACTCATACCAGTAAGAGAACCCCAATCTTTCTCTCTTAAAAGACTCTCTTGAATTTGAGGCGCACCTATATATGAGTTCAAAATATTAGCTGTATCTATACTTCTGTCTAGATCACTAGAAATAACAATATCTACATCAGTGTTTATAAGTTTTTTTCCTCTAGAATGAGCTTGCTCTATACCTTTGTCAGAAAGTTTTCCGTGTTTATGACCTTGAAGAATATTTAGGGCATTATCAGTAGTCTCTCCGTGACGAATCATTAATAATTTCATCTTTTATCTTTTAAGAGCCTCTTCCAACTCATTAATACTTAGAGATGCTGTTCCCATCTTTTTAATAACCACACCAGAAGCCACATTAGCAATATGTATAGCCTCTTTTATGTCTATACCTTTTGCAATAGCAAGACTTAAAGTAGCAACAACAGTATCACCAGCACCAGAGACATCAAATACTTCTTGAGAGTGAGTAGGAATATGTATAGCCTCGTCTTTAGAACAAAGCGACATTCCTTTCTCACTTCTAGTAACAAGAAGTTGTTCTAGTTCGTATTTACGAATAACTGTTTTAGCCGAATTATTTATGTCGAAATCAGTATTATCAATCTCTTCATCACTAATCTCACCAAGTTCTTTAACATTAGGAGTTATAATCCAAGCTCCCTTATATTTATTCCAATCTTTGCCCTTAGGATCTATAACTACTTTTTTATTATTCTCTTTACAATAAGATATTATCTTAGAGCATAAGGAAGCAGTAATAAATCCTTTAGCATAATCAGAAATAACAATAATGTTAGACTTGTCTATAAGAGTTTTTAGTCCTGAGAAATATTCATTTTCAACACTATAGTTTATAGTAATCTTCTCTTCAAAATCAAGACGTACAATCTGTTGGCGCTCACCAATTATTCTAGACTTAGTAATAGTAGGATGAGCAGTCTTAATGAAGTTGGTTATAATATTCTTCTCATCAGCAATCTTTTGAAGTTGAGAGCCATGAAAATCCTCACCAATAGCTCCACAAAGACAAACATTCCCACCAAGAGAAACAATATTATTAGCCACATTAGAAGCCCCACCTAAAGTAGACATCTCCTTAGTTACATTAACAACAGGAACAGGTGCCTCAGGAGAGATACGCTTAACCTCTCCGAAGAAGTACTTGTCAAGCATAATATCTCCAATGACCAGAATATTTGTATTTGAGAAATCTAAATTCATATTTATTTATCTTTTTTGCCAGCAAACATCATTAGATAAGATTTGATAAATCCGCCTATATCTCCATCCAGTACAGCTTGTACATTAGATGTTTCAAAAGCAGTTCTAACATCCTTAACCAATTTATATGGTTGCATAACGTAAGAACGTATTTGTGAACCCCACTCAATTTTCATCTTAGAACCCTCAATAGCATCAATAGCTGCTTGTTGTTTTCTAAGTTCAATCTCATATAACTGAGATTTAAGTAAACGAAGTGCATTAGCTTTATTATCAAATTGAGAACGCGACTCAGTATTTTCAATAATTATGCCAGTAGGTTTATGTCTAACTCTAACTCCTGTTTCAACCTTATTTACATTCTGTCCACCAGCACCGCCAGAGCGGAAAGTGTCCCATGTTATATCTGCAGGATTAATAGTAATCTCTATAGTATCATCTATAGAAGGGCATACGTAAACAGAAGCAAAAGAAGTCATTCTCTTAGAATTAGCATTAAAAGGAGAAAGACGTACAAGTCTATGTACACCGTTTTCCGATTTAAGATAACCGTAAGCAAAATCTCCTTCAAACTCAAGAGTAGCGGACTTAATACCAGCCTCTTCACCTTCTTGATAATCTATTTGTCTAACTTTATAACCATTTTTCTCACCCCAACGAAGATACATACGGTAAAGCATCTCAGCCCAATCCATACTCTCAGTACCACCAGCTCCAGAGTTTATTTTCAGAATAGCCCCAAATTTATCCTCCTCTTTACGAAGCATATTTTTAAGTTCAAGATTTTCTACAATCTCAAGAACTCTATGATATTCAGCATCAACTTCCCCTTCATCGGCTTCACCTTCTTTGGCAAATTCGAAAAGAACTTGTAAATCTTCAACGGCAGAATTACTTATTTCATAATCTTTAATCCAAGACTCTAATTCTTTAACTTTCTTCATCTGTATCTCCGCCTTTTTGGGATCATTCCAAAAATCGGGAGCCTGAGTACGAAGTTCTTCTTCTCTATGTTCGTTTATCTTAGTATCGATGTCAAAGATACCTCCTCAACGCATCCTTGCGCTCCGCTAAACTTCTTAGCTGTTCTATTGTTATCATATATTGTTTATTTGTATAAACTTTCAATCTTTGTCTGTAATTCTCCTGCAAGCTCTGTTCTCTTATACATATGTAAAATCTGTAAAATAGTCTTGGTAGCCCACATTTGTCTATCTTCTTCTCTTTTAAACAATTTATAATGCTCCTCAGAAAGAGAATGGTAATATCTAATATCTTCGTAAATATTAGTAATCATGTCTCTCATCAATTGATCACCTTGTTTATTAGCTTTAGCACCATAATAAGCTTGTGCAAAGAAGATAAGAGAATTATCTATGCTCACTTTATCAAGTGGAAGGTTCTTCATACATTTATCAAGAACTTTCATAGCTTTCTCATATTCACCTTCAGAGTTTAATTGTTCAGCTAAACGTTGAGCAGTACTTCTGTATTTGATTACACCAATAGTATTAATGTGAAATTGATCAAGATAAACATCATCTTCGCCTATTCTGCCCCAAGTAAACTTGTTCATGAATGTATCATAAAGTTTCTCTGAATCAACTAAACCAACAGCATATTGATCTTCGTTATCACTTTTGAAAGGTACAATCTTATAAGCAGCACCATCTAAGCGGAAATACTTATCGAAACCTAAGTAATCACCCATACCCATACCTATAGAAAAGTAAACAGGACGTTTCCAATTATTCTCTCTTATGATATCAAAAACTATCATATCTGCTTTAGTATACTGTCTTTTTGTTAGAGTAAGATCAATACGTTTTAACATCTTATCAGCATTCTCAGCTTTAACTTGTCCACTGTTTATAAGTTCAGCAGAATCTACAGGGAAGAAAATGTTTTTAGTAGGGAAATACTCCATAAATTTATTTCTCTCATACTCTAGTTTATTTGAGTTATCATCCGATTTTATGAATGTAAGAACATCCTTAATATCGTAAGCTTTTTTAACCTTTTCATAAACCTGAATACCATCACGAGTACCAGTAATATATTGACTTTCTTTAAAAGAGATAGGCAATGCTTTAGCATCGTAACAATCACGTTTCATCTGTGATATATACCAATCACCAGCAAGTAAAGAAAGATTAACAATTCTAATATCTCTTCTTACACCTTCCACCTCTTGAGCATACCAAAGTGGGAAAGTATCATTATCACCATAAGTGAAAAGAATAGCATTTTTCTCACAAGAATTAAGATAATTCTTAGCATGAGCAATAGTAGCATATCTACCTGATCTATCATGATCGTCCCAGTTTTGACAAGCCATCAAAGTAGGCACAAGCAATAAACAAGCCACTGATGCTATAATAGCTGAGTTATTCTCAGAGAGTTTAGTATTCAGTTTCTCATAAATAGCAAGAGCACCTAGACCTATCCATATTGCAAAAGCATAGAAGGAACCAACGTAGGCATAATCTCTTTCTCTTGGCTGATATGGTGTTTGATTAAGGTACATAGCAATAGCAATTCCCGTAAAGAAGAACAGCAACATCACTAAGCAGAAATCTTTTTTATTTCTTCTATAATGCCAAAGTAATCCTATAAGACCAAGTAAGAATGGTAATAAGAAGTACTTATTTCTAGCTTTATTATTTTTAAGATCAGAAGGTAATAAATCTTGATTACCTAAAACAGCGTTATCAATAAGTGGAATACCTGTAATCCAGTTTCCATAGCTAATTTCACCATGACCTTGAATGTCATTCTGTCTACCCGCAAAGTTCCACATAAAGTATCTAAAATACATATGTCCTAACTGGTACGAGAAGAAAAACTTAACATTATCAGTAAAAGAAGGAATTGTTAAATTCTCTCCATCAACACTTACCTTTCTACCACTAGTACCACCCCAAGCTTTATAAGCCTTGACATGTCTAGGGTTTCTACTATACATACGAGGGAAAATAGTAGTAAAGCGTGAATCGAAAACATAAGACGATTTAGTATCTACAACCTTATATTCATTTCCAACCTTAGCATAAACAGGTCCTGTTTCATTTACTTTTTCTAAAGGAGCATTATAATATTGTCCAAAGAAAAGAGGTCTATCTCCATACTGTTCTCTATTAAGATAAGAAAGTAAAGAGAAAACATTATCAGGATTATTCTCATCAATAGGAGGGTTAGCGCTAGAACGAATAACTATCATAGCAAAAGATGAATACCCTATCATAATCATCATAAAGCCTAAGATTATAGTATTAAGTATAACCTTATTATATTTATGAGAAAGTTTAATACCCACAATTATACCAGTAACTAAAAGAATAGAATAGAATAGTACTCCAGAGTTAAAAGGCATACCCAATCCGTTTACGAACCCAAGTTCAAACCAAGAAGCGATCTTTACAACTCCAGGAATAATACCATACATAACAGCAGCAAGAATCAATACAGATATTACTGATGCTGAAATAATACCATTTCTAGTAGTTTTATATTTTTTGAAATAATACGCAAAAACAATAGCGGGAATAGCCAGAAGATTAAGTAGATGAACTCCAATAGACAATCCCATAAGATACGCAATAAGCACAAGCCATCTGTTAGAATGTTTCTCATCAGCACAATCTTCCCATTTAAGAATACACCAGAAAACAACAGCAGTAAACAAAGAAGAAGATGCATAAACCTCAGCCTCAACAGCTGAAAACCAGAATGAATCAGAGAAAGTATAAGCTAAAGCACCAGTTAATCCAGCACCCATAATTGCAATAATCTTAGGTGTAGACAATACAACATCTTTCTTACTAAGCACTTTTTTAGCAAAGTGAGTAATAGTCCAGAAAAGGAATAAAATAGTAAATCCAGAAGCTAGAGCCGACATTGTATTAATCATTAAAGGCACCTTATCTGCTGATGGAGCAAATATAGAAAAGAATCTTGCCATAATCATAAAAAGAGGAGCTCCAGGAGGATGTCCAACTTCTAAACCATGAGCAGTTGTGATAAATTCTCCGCAATCCCACAAACTAACAGATGGTTCCATCGTTAGCAAGTAAGTAATTGTGGCAATGGCAAATGCAATCCATCCACAAGAATTATTAATAAAATTATAATTAAACTTTCCCTTTGTCATCATATTTCAATTCTCTTATTTGTATAAACTTTCAATTTTTATTTGTGTCACCTCTAACAAGGCCTTTCTCTCATAGTGCTGCAATATCGAAAAAATAATCTTAATTGCATTAATATTTTGTGCTTCTTCTTGTTCAAAAAGCTTATAATCTTCTTTAGATAGAGAATGGTAATATATAATTTTATCGTAAATATTATTTACAATCTTTTTATTAATAGCATCTCCCTTATCAATAGCCCCAGCTCTATAATATTCAGAGGCAAAATTAACAAGAACATTATTAATCTCTGTTTTTTCAACAGGAAGTTCCTCTAAGCATTTATCAAGAACTTCAACAGCCTTAGTAAATTTTGATTCATCATTCAATTTCTGTGCTAAAGTATAAGCAGTAGATTTATATCTAATAACTCCCAAAGTATAATTATGGAATCTATCTATGTATACATCTTTCTCTTTGGCTCTTCCCCAGACAAACTTATTAATATAGTTATTGTACAAGATGTCGGTATCTATACTAGGGAGCACGTAATGTTTGTTTTCTTCATTCTCAAAAGGCACAATCTTATATGCAGCTCCATCTAATCGGAAGAACTTATCAAGGCCAAGATAATCACCTTTATTCATACCTATAGAGAAATACACAGGACGTTTCCAGTTATTCTCTCTAATAATATCAAGAACCATTAAAGCATGTTTTGGATATTGATCTCTATCAAGAGTCAAATCTAAACGTTTCAACATTTTATCAGCATCTTTAGCTTTAACCTGTCCGCTATTTATAAGAAATGCTGAATCAACAGGGAAATACACCTGTTTAGTAGGGAAATAATTGTAGAATTTATTATCTCCATATTCTAGCTTGTTCGATTTATCATCCGACTTGATAAAATTCAGTATACTTTTAATATCATATGCTTTATCTAGTTTAGGATAAACAGGAATAGCTTCGCGAGTACCTGTTAAGTATTGTTTTTCTTTAAAAGAAATAGGAAGTCCTTTAGCCTTATAGAAATCCCTTTTCATTTGTGTTATATACCAATCACCTGCAAGATAACCCGCAATAACAACTTTTATATCTCGTCGAACACCTTCAACCTCTTGAGCATACCAAAGAGGAAAAGTATCATTATCGCCATAAGTAAATAAGATAGCATCCTTCTCACAAGAGTTAAGATAATTCTTAGCATTAGCTAAAGTCAAATATCTTCCTGATCTATCATGATCTCCCCAATTCTGACAAGCCATAAGAGTAGGAACAAGTAATAAAGAAGCCAGAGCAGCTACAATAGCTGCATTCTTATCGTTTAATTTCTTATTTAATCTATCAAAAACAGCAAGACATCCTAAACCAATCCAAATAGTAAAAGCATAGAAGGATCCAGCATAAGCATAATCTCTCTCTCTTGGTTGTAAAGGAGTTTGATTAAGATATATGGCAATTGCAAAACCAGTAAAAAAGAATAATAATAAAACAACAAAGAAATCTTTCTTGTCTTTTTTATAATGCCATAAGAGTCCCATTAATCCAAATAAAAGAGGGAAAAGGAAATATACATTTCTCGATTCATCATTTCTATCTTCAGGCGTTATAGAATCTTGATTGCCAAGTCTTATGCTATCTATAAAAGGAATACCAGAAATCCAGTTTCCTCTATTAAGTTCGCCATGCCCCTGTTTATCGTTTTGTCTACCAGCAAAATTCCACATGAAATATCTAAAATACATATGTCCTAACTGATAGTTAAAAAAGAACTTCATATTATTAGCAAAAGAAGGAATCAAAACAGTACGTCCTTCAACACTAACTTTCTTTCCATCTGTACCTCCCCATTGCTTATACTTTTTAACATGTCTAGGGTTACTACTATACATACGTGGGAAAATAGTAGTAAATCGAGAATCATATATTCTAGATGTTTTTCTACCTACCATTTTATATGTGCTATCTAATTTAGCATATATAGGAGCATTTTCTTCTGTTTCAAGAGTGGGAGCTGAATAATATTGTCCGAACATTAAAGGTCTATCTCCATATTGCTCTCTATTAAGATAAGAAAGCAAAGAGAAAACATTATCAGGATTATTCTCATCTATAGGAGGGTTAGCATTAGAACGCACAAGAATCATAGCATAAGATGAATATCCTATCATAAGCATTGTAAAACCAAGAATGACAGTATTTGCAATAAGCTTATTGTGTTTATGAGTATATCTTACTGATAGTATAATAGCTGTAATAAGAGATATTGTATAAAATAGAACACCAGAATTAAAAGGCAATCCCATACCATTAACAAAAGCTAGTTCAAACCAAGAAGCTAGTTTAACTGTTCCAGGAATAACTCCATATATTATGGCAGCAAGAATCAATATGGAGATACATGATGTATAAACCAATCCTTTTCTAGTAGTTTTATATTTCTTGAAATAATAAACAAAAACAATAGCGGGTATAGCAAGTAGATTAAGTAAATGTACCCCTATAGACAATCCCATTAAATAAGTAATAAGTATGAGCCATCTGTTCGAATGTTTATCATTGGCACAATCTTCCCATTTTAAGATACACCAAAAAACAACGGCAGTAAATAAAGATGACAAAGCATAAACCTCAGCCTCTACAGCCGAGAACCAAAAAGTATCGGAGAAAGTATAAGCAAGGGCTCCTGTTAGTCCGGCTCCCATAATAGCTAATGTTTTACCCATGCTAAGTTCACTATCCTTTTTAGTAAGAATTTTCTTAGCTAAATGAGTAATAGTCCAGAACAGAAAGAGAATACAAAAGCCAGATGCTAGAGCTGAAAGTCCATTAATCATAAATGCTACATTCTCTGCAGAAGGAGCAAAAAGTGAAAAAAACCTACCTAATATCATAAAAAGCGGTGCTCCGGGAGGATGACCGACTTCAAGACCGTATGATGTGGTTATGAACTCTCCACAATCCCACAAACTAAGTGTAGGCTCTAAAGTGAGAATGTAAGTAACTGTGGCAATGGCGAATGCGAACCATCCTAAACTGTTGTTAATAAATTTGTAGGTAAATCGTCCTTTTGTCATATCCTGCTTAACTCTTAAGGTTTTTACGAAAATAGCCAAAAAACTTGAATTTTTTCTAAAATCCTTTGGATAAATCAAAATATTATCTACTTTTGTCATCGTCAAAACATCGACACACAATGATTGTCCTATGGTGTAATGGTAACACAGCAGATTTTGATTCTGTCATTCTAGGTTCGAGTCCTAGTAGGACAACAATAAAAAAGCTTCTCTTTCAAAGAGGAGCTTTTTTTGTATGTAATAAATTATTACTTTTACCTACAGAATAAAATCTCAAAAGACGATAAATATGAACAAAGGACTATTTTTGCGAATAATAGCAATCTTATCAATACTTTCTCTTGCTTTTTCATCATGTAGTAAGAATGAAGAAGAAGAAGTAATAGATACTACAACAGTATATGATTTTACTGTATTGATTAAAATGACCGACTTATCTTGGTTGGATAAAAAACCAGTAGGTGATTTATCATTTTCTCAATTTGTAGCAACAACTCATGCTTCAAAAGATTTGATGTATAAAGAATCGGCTGTAGCTTCTTCTCTTGTAAGCAAGATAGCTTCTTGTAAGGATGTCAAGGATATCACATATCTAGCAAGTCTGAAAGCAGAAATGAAGAAATTAGAAGGAGACTCAGCAATAGGAACGGTAATGAAATCAGATTCATTAAAAGCAGGAGGTTCATATCGTTTTACTTTTACTTCTACTTTAAAGAACAGATATCTTAGTTTAATAGGAAAGATAATTCCATCACCAGATTGGATGTTAGGAATGTATAATATTGATTTAAATGCAGTTTCTGTAAATAGTACGTTGAATAAACCCACCGTTATGAGTGTATATGATGCAGGAACAGATGGAGGAAAATCATTTACTGATACAGCGGCAGGCGAAGGTGTTATAAGTCTAATAACAACAGCTCCATTGGCAACAGGTAAATTAGTTCCTACAATTGGAACAGTTTATATTGTAAAAACAATACACAATTAAAAGATATATAACAAATCCCCCTTATTCTGCTGAAAAGTTAGAATAAGGGTTTTTTTTTATTTCTTAATTATGTTTTTGTAATGATCGTATAGTTCTAATATATTCTCCACATAATTATATGGCTCTTCCCCGTTGCAATAGCCATTTCTAGAAAGATTATCTTTATAGTAAAGAGGCTTAGCCTTATTAAGCAAGAAGAAATCTGTGTTATTATACCATTTATCTGGATTCTTACCATATTTAACAGCCAATCGTCTAGCATCAAACACATGACCAGGTCCAACGTTATAAGAGGCCAATACGAAAGGAATAATATCTGTTTTATCTTCTAGTTTTTTATTGAAAAGCTTAATTAGATATCTTATATATTTAACCCCTGTCTCTATGTTTTTCTCTGGAGTTTCAAACTCAGTCATTCTAATCATTTTGGCCGTCTCAGGCATTATCTGCATAAGTCCTATTGCACCTACCCAGGATTCAGCATTGGGATCGAAACGTGATTCCTGATACATAAGAGAAGCAAGTAATCTCCAATCCCAATTAATGAGTTTGCTCTTTTCTTTAAGAATACTATCATATTTGCAAATAGTACCTGAATTAAGGGTGAAGTATGGGCTATTATACCTGTTTACAGCTCTTCTACTATCGTAATATTTCTTATATAACACATTGTATAGGTAAGAACCAACAAAGCCTTTAAGCCATCTGTCTAATACTTCTCTAAGTTCTGTTTGCCCTTTATTAACACCCCATGATAATTTCTTTTTCTTACTAAGAAGTGTAGATATATCTATATTTCTGAAGTGTTTCGAGTTTATATGTGCAATATTCTCATCGGAGATACTATAATCGATCTCTTTATTAGAGACCATAGAGATAAGATCTTCAGTGTTGTAATTCTCAACGCTAACAATCTTTATATTAAAATTATATTTCTTATTATAATCTTTAAGTGTCTTCTCGTAAGCTGACTTACTTTTAGTATAGATAGTTTTGTTTTTAAGTTTCTTTATATCGTTGATGATATAGCTAGAATCTTTGCTTTTCCTTTGTACAATTACAGTTGCTGATTCTCCAATAGGGAAAGAGAAATTGAATTTTTTAGCTCTTTCTTCTGTGTATGCAAGACTAGTGGCAAGAATATGACACTTGCCACTCTCAAGAAGTTTAAATGAATTTGAAAGATTATTAGAGACAACAATCTCAAGATTAACTCCTAGATAATCGGCGAATGCTTTAGCTATCTCATAGTGAAAGCCCAAAGGTTTGCCTTTATATATAAAGTAATTTATGGAATTATAATCCATAGCAACCTTTAGCTTCTTACTTCTCTTTATCTCATATAAACTATTACCTACTTCTTTTTTCTTTTCAGTAGGAGAATCACATGAGTATACGGAAGTGCATATTATAATCAGGAAAATACATAATCGCTTCATACAAGCAAATATACGTAAATAATCCTATTTTGTTTTAGTCGTTAAAAATCCACCTCAAACCGTATTTTACCATAGCTGGTTCCATAGGATTATATTGATTTAAGAAATAATCCTTTCTACCAAATAAAGAAGTAATATTGTCCCATCTAATGAATAATGCTGTTCTCTTTATTTTGAAATTAATAACAAGATCAAGTTTTGGATAATTTCCAAATTTCTCATTCCGTTGACTATAGAAGCTACTTGTTGCTACATTGTAGTTAGGAGAATAGAATTTAGTATTATATCTAAGCTCAGCACCAACTTTTAAAAGAAGAGCTTTTTTGAATACATAGCTCTTAAAGAAATAGCTTGAGAAAAGACTTAGCTCAGGTAGATTAATATTATCTGAACTAGATTTTTGATAATATACTTTGTTTATGAAATGCAGCTTCCACAGTTTTAGATGATGTTGAACATATGCACTATATATATGTATTTTATCAGTATATTGAACAAGAGTACTATCGCTATTAAATTGAATATAATTATCTAATTGATCGGCCACAACACCTAATTCCAGATGTGCATTCCTGTTAATATATCTTGCTTTAAACTGAATTTTCTTCTCGTATTTAAAATCATACTTCCACTTAAAATGGTTAGAGAAATAATACTGAAGATTCTCGCTAGGAGCTTTATTTGAATAATGTCCTTCAAAAGCAAAAGTATTATTTGCATTAATATTCAAGGCAACATTAGCATTAAGAAAATGCTCTTTAGAGTAAGTTCCACTTAAGGCCAATTTGGCATTAATATCGAAATTCATCTTACCGGAATCTCTTTTGAATATACCTCCTTCAACATAATAAGTACTAAACTTATTTTTATCCATAGAGAAAGAAGAAAACTCTGTAGCAGGTGTATTTGCTCTTTCATTATAGTATTCATATCTACCAGTAGAATTTGTTAAACCTGCATACATACCAGGTTTAAGAGAATTCTTTTCTTCGTTCCAAACCAATTTTAAAGTATGATTAAAGTTGTGATATTCATTCTTGTCTAAAGTAGTGTCTTTATTAATATAATTATGCTTAAAATAGCCAGCTTTTATAACATTTGACTCAAATTTTCTAGTATTATAGTCCTGTTGAAACGAATAAACAATCTTTATAGGGTAATAAGCAGAAGTATCTTTCCCACTAATTATTTGCTTAGAATTACCAATATTATACTGTGCAATTGCTTTTACATTTAGATTCTGAAAACTACTCTCTGGGTATGTTAATTTAACAGGAATATCTTTAGAATTGATTGTAGTATCTCTAATAAATTTAGGATCCTCTATACCACCATTCTCTTCAAAAGCACCTATATTATTATTAGTAAAAAAGTCTATAGACAATCTATCTTTCTGATAATTACCAAATACAGCAACATCGTAAATAGTGCTATTGCTATGTAAGTAACTACCCTTACTATTAAGGTAATTGAAATGAATACCAGCATTCAGATAAGGATTAATATTTTGAGTATGAACAATCTTAAAGTAAGTGTTTCCACTAACAGAAGAGCCTCCTGTTTTGTAATTCAATTCGGTAAATGGAGTAGTCGTGTTAATCTGTCTAAAATCCTCAGGGCGAGTTAAATGTACGTCATATGCTTTTAAGAAATTATAATTTGTACGAGTCTTTCTATACATGAAGATATTAGAAATATGTGGACCAACAAGATTACTATTATAAGTGCTAGATATATTATTCAGAATATTCATATTATAAATATGAGAAAAATCTATACTAGTATCTCTTTTGGAAATATTTTTATAAACACCATCGTGAGACCATGTCCACAGAATCATTTTAGGTTTTATAAGTAAGCGAGCAGAATCGGCAGCAGTCATAGGTTTATCATTGTGCTGACCATGTGTGTCGCCTCCCATATTATTGCCCATTCCATTACCAGTATTACCGTTTCTTCTTAAATCACGAGAACCGGGATCCAATTGAGCCATAGCTCCTAATGAAAGTATTATAATAAGTAGTGTAGATATCAGTTTTTTCATAGCTTACAAATATACACAAAGAAAATGTACTAATGAAAAATCGTAATTATTTTTATCCTTGTCTAAGAATTGTTATTTTTGTCTGTTAATAAACGAGAAAAATTAAGTTATATCGCTAATATATACTTTTATGGCAGAAGCTGAAGGAACAGAGAAATCGTTGAATTTCATTCAACAAATTATTGAAGAAGATAAAGAAAATGGCAAGAATGAGTCTAGAGTACATACCCGTTTCCCACCGGAACCAAACGGATATCTACACATTGGACATGCTAAGTCGATATGTCTAAACTTCGGTATTGCCCAGCAATATGGCGGTAAATGTAATCTTCGTTTTGACGATACAAATCCAGCTAAGGAAGATACTGAATACGTAGATTCTATAATGGAAGACGTACGTTGGTTAGGCTTCGAGTGGGAAGGCGAACCTCATTATACATCTGATTATTTCGATCAATTATACTCTTGGGCTCAACAACTTATTAAAGAAGGTAAGGCATATGTAGACGATCAATCGGCTGCAGTGATCTCTGAGCAAAAGAAAACACCTACAGAGGCAGGAATAGAATCTCCATATAGAAATCGTTCTGTAGAAGAGAATTTAGACCTTTTCGATAGAATGAAAAATGGTGAGTTTGGTGATGGTGAAAAAGTATTAAGAGCTAAAGTAGATATGACTTCTCCTAATATGCATATGCGTGATCCAATTATGTATCGTATAATGAATGCACATCACCACAGAACAGGTGATAAATGGTGTATTTACCCTATGTACGATTATGCTCACGGAGAATCAGATTATTTAGAAGGAATAACACACTCTATATGTACTCTTGAATTTGAGGTACACCGTCCATTATACAACTGGTTTGTTGAGAATGTAACTGACACAGAATATCGTCCTCGTCAGGTAGAATTTGCTCGATTAAATCTTTCTTATACTGTAATGTCTAAGCGTAAGCTTCTTCAATTAGTACAAGATGGTGACGTAATAGGATGGGACGATCCACGTATGCCTACCGTTTCAGGACTTAGAAGAAGAGGTTATACTCCAGAATCTATCCGTATGTTTGCTGATAAAATAGGTATAGCACGTCGTGAAAACGTAATTGATGTATCTCTTTTAGAATTCTGTGTTCGTGAAGATTTAAATATGAAAGCACCACGTATGATGGCTGTTTTAGATCCTATAAAAGTTGTTGTAGACAATTTCCCAGAAGGAAAAGTTGAGATGATGGATATAGCTTATCACCAAAATGATGAGACTATGGGTTCTAGATTAGTACCATTTACTAAAGAGCTTTATATAGAACGTAGCGATTATATGGAAGATGCTCCTAAGAAATTCTTCCGTCTTACTGAAGGACGTGAAGTACGTTTCAGAGGTGCATATATTCTTAAATGTGAGAGCGTAGAGAAAGATGCAGAAGGTAATGTTACAGTAATTCACTGTACTTACGATGAGGAAACTCGTTCGGGATCTGGTTCTGAAGCTAGTAAACGTAAAGTTAAAGGTACAATTCATTGGTTATCTGCTACTGAAAGTTTAGATGCTGAGGTTAGACTTTACGATAGATTGTTCAACGATGATGCTCCTGATGGACATAAAGATGTTGATTTTAAAGAATTCTTGAATCCAGACTCTCTAGAGGTACTTTCTAACTGTAAGGTAGAGCCAGCTTTTAAAGATGTTAAAGCACTTGATTCTTGTCAATTCGTAAGACTTGGATATTTCTGTGCTGATAAAGACTCTACTGCTGATAAGATTGTTTTTAATAGAACTGTTTCTCTTAAAGACTCTTGGGCTAAGTCTAAAAAATAAGACTATTCTAAATTAATATATTTTAGGGCTGCAATCATTTTTGATTGCAGCCCTTTTTCTTTGTTTTGGGTTTGTATTAAACTTCTATCATATTTATATCAAATTCGTACCAAGCTTGACTGATTTACATTCTGATTACATTCTGTTTGTACTCAGTGTGCATTGAATCATTGCAGACTGATTGCAGAGTGATTGCAGGCTGATTGCACACTGGCTATCTTTGCTACAAGTATGATACAAATTAGATATAACTTTACTTCTATGTCTTTTATATTCTGTTTTGTCTTCTTTTCTTTAGATGCATCTTATGTGATTTCTGTTTATAAGTAATTATATTGATATTAAGTTCTTATCAAATTCGTATTAAAGTCGTATCAAAGTCGCTCATCGAAGTGTATTCGTACATATATCCTATATTCATTGTGTATTGATGAATATACGATGAGTGCAGAATGAGTGCAGAACGAGTGTTCAATGACCGTCTTTGATAGGTCTTTGGTAGGTCTTTGGTTGGAGTTTGATGTTAAGTGCTCTGCTCTTACTTTGTTTGTGCTTAGTGTGTGAATATAGTGCACAGATTGAGTTTTTGCTGAGGATAGATTGTTTATTTGGAGGTCTTTTGGGGTGTGGATTCCTTTTGTTTTTATGTGAATTCTGCGGCTATGTTTATGTATCCTATTTGATTTATGGTCTTTGTTGTTTAATATATCTAAACTCTTAATAATTCTTTCTGATAATATAATAGTTCGATGTTTTCAGTTGTTAGATTTACTAGGATTTGCAAATGCTTGTAGTTTAGTATATTGCAGTCTTGTATGTAAATATAATCAACTAGCAATAAATGGCTTATGAAATATAATTGAAGTATTGAAATATAGACAGAGTTCATTTTACACTCTTTTTGATTCTCTTTGCTTTATACTCTCAATGTATTTATTAAATTTTTTATTAACTTTAAACTTAAGGAGCCAATGAAATAAATAATAATGATAAATGCATTGTTTTAATTGATATATAGTGATATGTTTTGTTTGATAAATAAGTGTATTATTCATGTATATTTTTTAATTATTAATCAATATATATTATTCAAATGATGGATTAGTAGGATTTATAGGAACTGTCTTTTATATTTGTACGTTACTTAGAAGTTTATTCTTCTGGTGTTTTTTATATTATTCAGATTTTTTGTTAATTTATAATTTATTATTATGGGGATTTTAATATTATTGGGAATTGTGGTTTTGTTTGTGATTGTTTCTAACATTAATAAAAATGATAGTAGAACACAAACTAAGGAGTATAATAATACATATTCTAAAGCAGTTTATACTAATCCAGTCAGTGCTCCTACCTCTTCGAGAAATATTAGTAAACCAATTATTACAAGTTATTTTAAATCTTATTCTTCTTCAGAATATAAGCAATTTATTCTTGATGCGATTAGAAAAGGAAACTCTATTGAAATTAAATACACAGCTTACAGTGGTGAAGATACTGAAAGAAGAATTTCACCTATGGAGATTGTGTGGTTTAATCAATCAGAATGCATAAAAGCATTCTGTTATAAAAGAAATGAGGAAAGAAATTTTAAGATTAGTCGTATTAGGCAAATGAGGATGAAATAGCATTATATTGCTATGGATTATGTTTTGAGTAACTTGTCACACAAGCACTGTGAAAAAATTATATTGTTTAGAAAGTTTAGTTATCTAATATATTGCATTATGAATTGGTCAAAAATAGATATTAAAACAGAACAAGGAAAAGTAGTAAGTGCACAATCGCCTTTAATAGTTTCTGCAAGTCGTTCTACAGATATACCAGCATTTTATTCTGATTGGTTTGTGAATAGATTAAAACAGGGATATGTAAAATGGCGAAATCCATTTAATGGAGTACCATTATATGTTTCTTTTAAGAAAGCCAGGCTTGTTGTGTTTTGGTCAAAGAATCCAAAACCTATAATAAAGCATTTAGATTATATTAGTGATAAGATTCCAAATTTCTATTTTCAGTATACTCTTAATGATTATGATGATGAGAAACTAGAACTTGGTGTTCCATCAGTAGATTCAAGAATAGAGACCTTTATTGAGCTATCTGAAAAGATAGGTAAGGAGAAAGTTATATGGCGTTTTGATCCACTGATACTAACTGACAAGATTAATGTTGATGATTTACTTAGAAAGGTTGAGTATATTGGGGATAAGTTGCATAAATACACTGATAAGTTAGTTTTTAGTTTTGCTGATATAGAGAGCTATAAGAAGGTTAAGAATAATCTTGCTAAAAGTAAAGTTAATTATAAAGAGTTTGATAATGATTCGATGATTCAATTTTCTAAGGGGCTTCAAGAATTAAATGAAAAATGGAATCTTGATATTGGTACATGTGCTGAGAATATTTCTCTTGAAGAATATGGGGTATCCCATAATAAGTGTGTAGATGATGATTTGATAATAAAGTTATTTTCTAAGGATAAAGTATTAATGGATTTTCTTGGAGTAAAGATTCATGAACCAGATATTTTTGATCCGACTATACGTATTGAGAAAACTAAGAAATTAAAGGATAAAGGACAAAGAGAATTGTGTGGATGCATCTTTAGTAAGGATATTGGTGAATATAATACTTGTCCTCATTTGTGTGAATATTGTTATGCAAATACATCGAAAGAGTTAGCATTAAGAAATTGGAAAAAACATTTAAATAATAAATTAGACGCATCAATTATAGGAGAATAAAAAATGGCGGGATATAATTTTAATTTACCATCAATTACATTATTAACAGTACCTCAACAAAGTGCAGTTAATCAATCTGGACCAATTGCTTTATCCGGTGGACCAGGGACAGGAAAAAGTGTTGTGTCTATTTATAGACATCTTTCTAATTTAGGAAAAGATCATTCAAGTTTACTATTAACGTATACAACAACTTTAGCAATATATTTGAAACGATGTTGTAGTATAGGTAATCCAAATGTATCAGAATGTGTTAGAACATCTCTCAAAGGAAAGCCGAAGAGCAATGAGTTTTATGATGAAATTATTGTAGATGAAGCACAAGATCTTCCTATAGAGTATTATTATTATATAAAAAACAGAGCTACTTCAGTTAGTTATGGTGCAGATGATGCTCAAATATTGTATCCTGAAAAGAGTTCTTCTGAGAATGATTTGTATTCAATTTTTTCAGATAGCAAGAAATGTCTTTTAGATCGAAATTTTCGAAGTACTCTTAGTATTATGAAGCTTGCAAAAGCAGTCTTTCAAGAAGCTTATATACCTCAACAAACCTTAAATAGATTGTCAGGAAATATTGGAGAACTTCCTGTTATGTTAATTTCAGGTGGAAGTAAATATGATAAAGAAAATATCAAACAAGATAATGCAATATTGAAGATTATAGAATCTTATAATACCGATAATGTTAATATTGCAATTCTTTTACCGTGGAAAAAACAAGTTAAAGATTTTTATGATAGAATCAGTAAAGATATTACTTGTAGTAGATATTATCAAGATGAATATGTTTTTCCTTCTGGTTGTGAAGATATTAGTAATGTTCACATAACAACTTTTAAATCATCAAAGGGATTGGAGTTTGATACAGTTATTATTCCAAATTTTGACAAGCTTTTAGATGTAAGTTCTATGCCTAGTCACTTGCATTTAGATTGGAAAGATTATTTTGTTGGTGTGACAAGGGCAAGAAGTAATTTATATGTGATTTGTAACAATGAGATACCTCATTTGGATTCATTAACAGAAAAAGAATTTTTATAATGGAAAATTATTATTTACCAATTTCTTCAGAATGTTTGGCTCATTATTTATCAAGTGCTTTAATAAGTCCTGCTAAATATCTCATTAATAGACCTAATGATATTCAAACGTTAAATGGTGAAGTATTACTTATTTCTTTAAGAAATGGAGTAAAAGATTGTGATTGTTCTTTAGAATTAATACTTACAGAAAGTGAAAAAAAATCACTTGTAAAAGTGGGTGATTCTTTCTTCTTATTTAAGAATGTTTTACCTATTTCTAGAATAAGAAGAGTCTTTTTTAGAAGTAACGAACAACGAATGACAACAATGACTAACATAGGACTGAATACTGCCTATTTTCCTGAGAAATTAGTTTCTTATGAGAATTTATCATTAGAGATGAGTACTCCTGAAATAGACTTGAATATGCATCCTATAAATGATTTGTCAGAATCAATTAAAATGTTTGATAGAAGACTTGGTGCTTTTGCATTAATGAAGCTAAGTGGAGAAAGTTATATGAATTATTCTGAAAAATATTTTTCTGTTTTGTCAATTTTTAATTCTGTTATTAATCAGGAATTAATAATTGCAGAAAAGAAATTAGATTCTAGTTTGGTTGGACTATTCTCTAGAAATAAAAAATGGCAATCATTCTTAACTTATTTAGATAAAGATATCACTATTCATGATTTAGATAAAATAGCAAAAGAAGAAAATCAAAAAATACAGAAAGAAAAAATTACTAAGAAAATAATTTTGACCAATCTAGAAAGAAGAACTCATATTCTAGCAGTCTTATATTCTTATGGTGTGGCAGATGAATCCAGAAGATCAAAAATTGGAGATTTATTACTTTCTAATTTTAGAAAAGATATACCTGTGGTGAGTTCTGAAACAATAGCTATGTGTTATGGTTATAATAGGGGATATTCTGTTTTTAATAAGGAGTATAAAACGGACAATTCAACTGTTGGAGTAAAATTTAAAATGAATAGTCAACTTGATTATTATACTATTGAGAGTTTATACTTGCATACCTTTACTAAAAATGATATTGGCGAATTCTCCTATTTAGATAATTGGTGTCCTAAATTAAACCTTAACTATAAAAGTAATTCATATAAAGTTTTAGATGAGGTTGTTATCTGTAAAAAAAAACCTACAGTTGGTTCGAAAGAATATTTTCAAGAATCTTTTGGAAAAATCAAGAATAAGTTTTTTGATTTATCAATTAAACAAATAGTTGAAAAAACAATTTTTTTAACCAAAAGTGATTTAGATATTGAGAATGAAGTTAATATTGAAAATAGAATTAGTGACCATAAGCAGCAAATAGAACAACAGAAAATACAGATACATAAATTGGAAGCTGATAAAAATCTTTTAATAAAGGAATTAGATAAAGTTTCTGTTGTTAAGGTTATTGATAAATTAGATAAAGATAAGAGATCTAATAATTTAACTGTTTTAGATATAGATAAAGCTATTAGCAACAGGTTGGACTTTAATAAAATTGAAGAAATAGTTGGAGATTCAATTACTTATAATAAAAAGACTGTAGAAATTTTACAAAAAGAGGCTTTGAATTCTGGAATTGAATTTGATAAGAAAATTCATAAAAAAGAGTTAATAAGCAAATTGATATTTCATAAATAATAATGATGATTTTTGAAAAAATAGAAGCATCTAGTTCAATCGTAGATGAATTAGATGCCTTTTTAGATTGTAATATGCAGTCAATTCTTGATTTTTATAATTCTAGTTATTCTGAAATAATTGAGCAAAAAGATATAATTGATAGGTTTGTATTATTTAAAATTAGAATTCTTGAGAATTTAGATTATTCAAAAGTTAATAATAAAGCATTCTTAGCTATTTTGTTTGATCTATGTGAAAGATTTGATCTAGTTTCATCATTCCAAGCTATTGTTAATATAGTGCAACATTTTGATATGAATTTTGGAAAACGTCTAGAAGCGGTTGAACTCTATATGTTAACTATTAGGAGTAATTCAGATTTGATAATTAAATTTGATTCAATATATGAATTATTGAACGAGGCTTTAGATAGTGAAGAAGATAATGAAGATAGAGTTTTAGTTGCTTTTGCTAATTATTTTAAAAAAGTAATTGATACTTCTCAAGTTTATATAGATAAATTTAAGGAAAAGACACTTCTATTAATTAATTTAAATAATTCATCTTTTCTTAATTGCAATTTTATTAAATTTTTGTTTTCTGTTAATACTAGTGATTTTTTTGATGCTAATATTAAAATTCAGGAGAAGATTGAAACATGTTTCTCTGAACATAATTTTGAAATAGGTAAATATAATTTTATTCCTGAATTTTTATGTGAGAATAATACGAATTACAGTAATTTATTGGAAATTACGAATCCATGTTTTATGGATATTCGTAATATCTCCCTGAATCAATGTGAGAATATTATAGACGTTGATGATGTCGATATTTCTTTAAGAAGGGGTGTGTCTATTCTTGATGATGAGGAACAAATGTTTTTATATATGAAGAAATTTGGAAACATGCATAATGCAAAGCTTGTGTCTGCATTTAAATTTATTTCTGATAATTTTAATTCACAAGATATTGATGTTATCGATTGGGGGTGCGGTCAGGCTTTAGGATGTATCTCTTTTGCTGAATATTATAAGGATATTAACATAAATAAAGTAATATTAATTGAACCTTCTGAAATTTGTTTAAAAAGAGCAGCATTACATGTTAATAAAATTTTACCAACTAGTGATGTAATAACGATTAATAAAACACTAGATAATATTCCTGTAGATTATATAAGATCTAATGATAAAAATGTAAAAGTTCATTTATTTTCAAATATATTAGACATAGAAACTTTTTCTTTGTCTAAACTAATTGATAAAATATGTGTTACGCAAAAAGGAATTAACTTTTTTGTATGTGTTAGTCCATATATTACAGATATTAAAACAGCAAGAATTAATTCTTTTGTTCATTTTTTTAGAAATAAATATAGCAGTTTTGAATTAATTGCAGACGAAACAAATTCTAGTGAATTATTAGATTTTTATTGGACTTGTAATAATGATTATAAGGGGAATTTGGGAGTATATTGTAAACATACAAAATATGGTTGTAAAAATAAATGGACTCGAGTCTTGAGAGTTTTTAAAGTCGTATTGTAAAATTCTTCTGCATATATAATATATAAGTATAATTTATTCTAAAGTATATTTAGCCTTGTAAGCTTTGCGTATAACATCCAGTGTTGTATGGGAGTTTACAAGGCTTTTTTTATATCTGAGAACTCACCATAAATATATTATTAAATACTATGCAAATAGGCTGCACTCTGTTGTATGATATTTGTATTGTCAGTGTGAAACAAGAATTTATGTTGGCATATATATGTATTAATAATTAAATTTAATTTTAAAAATAATTAGATTATGAGAAGATTTGGTAGAGAGATTGTAAAGAATGACGACAATGATTGGGGAATGTCAACTGCTCAAGCATATGGTTGTGAAGAAGATCTTACTGGAGCCGATTTAGACAATTGGTTAGAGGGTAATGGTTTTTAATATAGTCAGATAATAAGTAGTATATTTGATGTTATAACATCAATATACTACTAAATATGGCTATTACAAAGAATGCAATGATTCGTTATCTTGTTTTGGATAAATGTTTCGGAAATACAGGAAGAGAATATACGTTTGAAGATTTACTTGACGAATGTAATAACGCTCTGTTAAATGCTAATCCTCACTCATCAGGTATAAGTGTAAGAAGTATTCGTAACGATATGAAATTCATGAAAAGTGAAGAAGGTTATGCTGCTGATATTGATGTATATTCTGGAGTTAAAGGCAAGTGTTATAAATATATAGATAGCAATTTTTCAATAAGAAGAAATCTTTTAAAAGAAGAGGATAAACAACAATTATCTGCAATACTTGAAAAATTATCTCAATTTGAGGGTTTACCTAGTTTTGAATGGTTAGATAATATGGCAGAGAAGATTGATGATTCTTTAAATCCACGTGAAGGTAAAAGAATATTGGGATTTGAAGAAAATATTTTCTTAAAAGGTAAGGAATACATATCAGTTCTTTATGATGCGATAACATATAAAAAACAATTAGATATTAGGTATAAACCATATCGATTTGCAGCTAAAATATTAAGAATTAATCCATGTTATTTAAAGCAATATAATAATAGGTGGTTTTTATTTGGTTATGAGAAATCTAGAGTAGGAATAACTAATATAGCTCTTGACCGCATAGAAAATATAATTGAAGTTAAAGGCGATTATGTTTTAAATGCAGATATTGACTTTGAAGAATATTTTGATGATATAATAGGTGTAACTAGAATATTTGAAAAGCCTATAGAAAGGGTGGTTTTGAGGATAAGTGAATCTTTATGGCCTTATATAGAAACAAAACCTATTCATGGTTCACAAAAGATAATAAATAGGACTGATGAGTATATTGATATAGAACTAAGGTTAATATTAAATTATGAGTTAGAATCTGTTATACTTTCACATGGTGAGAAAATGGAGGTACTAGAGCCTTTAGTTTTAAAGTACAAGATAAAATCTAGAATAGAAGAAGCATTTAGGAATTATATAAGATAAATAAGATATGATGAAGGGAATTTCATTTAGCAATTATAGAGTATTTGATAAAAAAACAGAATTCGATTTATGTCCAATTACAATATTAACAGGAAAGAATAGTAGTGGTAAAAGTTCTATTATGAAGTTTCTAAAACTTCTTAATGCAAATATTTTGCAAAAAGGAGGTGAAGCCTCAATTTTAGAAAAGTTAGACTCTCTTGATTTTGCTTTAGGTTTAAATCAGATGTATACACCTCATAAGCTTGGTGGGTTCTCTAATATTATTTCTAGAAAATCAAAAAATAATTCTATTGAGATATGTATTGGATTTGGTATGCATAAGCTGTTTGCTAAAGAACAAATTATCAAAATTACTTATGGTGCAAATAATTTGGAAAATCTAGATAATGCCCAGATAGAACAACTTGATTTTATAATTGGAGATAAAGTTCTTGCTAGTTTGATTATGTTACCTGAATATAGAGGAAAGACTAAAAAAGAATTGTGTAATATTATTAAGGCAAATGAAAATGTATTTGCAAAACCTTGGGAAAGATATATCCAAGAAATTGGAGAGCTTGAAATAGATCGTAATGGTTTTACTCTTGTTAATGCTTATTGTTATTATTTATCATTTGAATTAGAGGATATTAAAAAAATGTATTCTGAGGTGTATCGAAAGGGAATACTTTGGGAGATGGCTGAACATTTGAGTTATAGAATATATAAACAGACTATCACAGAAGATGATAATGGATATATTGATGTTTTAAAATCTAATGGATTGATTTTTAATGTTGAAGATAATCAAGAAAGTTGTATAGAGTTTAATGATATTAAATGTTTTCCAAAAATGTTTACTACTGATGGAATCAAAGTTGATTTTACCGATTTTAAAAGATTTACACAAAAACATGATGTATATAAACACGGGGCAGGTTTTTTAATGTCAAAGGATTCTTTTAAGTATAACAATATTCTTTTAAAAGACTTTACTTATTTTCTTTATCCTATTGTTAAGTATGTACAAGGTTCAGATTGGGTAGATAAGCATGGAACTTTTATTCGTAAATCAGATGAAAGAATAAAAGAAATTAAAGTGAATAAGTGCGCTGATGAAAAGATATTATTGAAATATGAAGATATACTAAAATCTTATGATAATATACATTCTTTAATTAAAGATATTAACACGATAGAGAATTATATTATAGAAGAAGTATTCTTAAAGGATGATGAAGGAGAATATATATTATCATCTTCATTTAATGGTGGAGCATATAGAGATAATAAAGAACTTTTTGATCTTTTTATGATAATGGATTGTGCTGATGAAGAGCAAGGGTATAAGGCTGCAATTGAAGCTGTATCTGTTTATTTTGAAAATAGTGTTGATATAAAGATTCCTAAAATATCAGATGTTCTAAATAAGATTGAAGAGATTAAATCTCTTAAAAGTTGTAATGTTGAATTGGCTTATGAGGATGCTCATAATGCATTTGATATAAGTTCTATAACCTCCGATTCAAAATTATATAAAGAGATTATATTTTCTTTGTTTGGGAAGGGATTTTCATCTGCTGATAATATAAATGTATCTAGATTCTTAAATTATATGAGCGAACATATAATGCCTCTTGATTCTTTAGATAGTTTAGGAGAAATGAAGTTTGTTGATGCTGTTAGAGGTAATGTAGATAGATTCTATTCAGATTCATCTGTACAAACAAATTCATTTGTTAATTTATTAATGGAGTTTAACAAGCAAGGATATTCTATTGATTCGAAGGAGATGAAGTTTATTAATAAATGGATCAAAGAATTTGAAATTGGAGATTGTTTTGTTGTTGAAAGACTTCAAGATAGTGATGGTACTAAGGTGTATATTCAACAAGATGAAGATAAAGTTTTGTTAGCAGATTTAGGATTTGGAATAACTCAATTTTTACCTCTTCTTTTGCATTCCGTAATGAATAAAGGAAAGTTGATTTGTATAGAGGAGCCAGAGACAAATCTCCATCCTAAATTACAATCTAAGTTAGCTGATATGTTTATTGATGCTAATAAACTATTTCGTAATAGATATCTGCTAGAAACTCATAGTGAGTATTTAATTCGTAAGTTACAGTATCGCGTTGTAGAAGTAATAGATAAAAAGCATGTGAAATCTGATGATATTGCTTTGTATTATCTGTCTGGAAAGTGTGATGATAATCTAGAGAAGGTAAAACGAATTCGTATAAAAGATAATGGAACATTAGATAAACCATTTGGTAAAGGTTTTCTTGATGAAACATCTAATCTGTTAGTAGGTATTATGACTAGAAAATTATAAAGGTATGAAATATTTTGATAGTTATATTACATCATCTTTTGTAAAAAATATATGCAACGAGGGGATAGAAACATCCCCTTTTGGTGATTATAATAAGTTAGAGGTGTTTGTTAATTTTCTTAATTTTATTGTTGATGATGATAATCAACTTTATATATCTGAGGATGATAGTTGGGGAGAATCAAATGATGACTTTTCTAGGATAATTATTGATAAAGTCTTTTCAGGAGGAGGTGTGTTTCTAAAAGATAAAGAATCATATCCTATTGAAGTAAAGGATAACCTTACTAAATATTCTTTTGATTTTAGATCAAGAGATACTGATATTTGTAATATTAAGAATTTGTCTGCTTGGAAAGATTATATGAGAATAGAAGAATACTTTATTTCAAAAAATATAGATGATTCTTTTCGTAATATTAATTCATGGGAAGATTTAAAAGTTTTAAATCACTATTCAAATTCATTTATTATATGTGATGATTATCTTTTGGATAGTCGTGATGGATTTATAGGTGATAAAGCTCGTTATAACATAGAGTCAATACTATCTGAGTTATTGAAAAATCATAATTCTGAAGAAGAATCAATTGATATACTTATTATTGCTTTTTTTAAAGACTTTGATAATAGTGATTATTGTCCAGAAATGTGTTATTGGTATGATTATATTGAAGATTATATATTAAAGACATTAAAGGTTACCAACCTTAATTTAACTTTGCTTCATGACATAAATAAAGAAATTCATGATAGACGAATTATAAATAATTATTTTGTTATAAATTCATCTAATTCATTCTCTAATTATTTTAAAGAGGTTAATGGAAAAATAGAAATTAACATAAAAGGATTAGGTGGAGAGATTAGTGTTCATCCTTTTTCTATGAGAAATAGTGAAAAAAAATTAATGGCAGATATTTATTTTAAGTGTTTAATAAATCCAATTAAAGAATTTGTATTAGCATCCAATGAATATAGAGGAGATAAAATTAATAGACTGCTCAGGTAGTTAATTGTTATGTTAAGAAGTCTTTTATCTTTTAATAGATAAAAGATTTTTTTGCTATGCAAATCCATTGCACAGTTGTACTTAATCTTTGTCATATCGAAAGAAAAATAGTTTATTGTTTCATTATATAATTTCCTGGTTTTATGAGAGATATTGAGAAAGTTAGTCTTGAAGAGTGGATAGAAAAGAATTTTAATGATAAAGAAGAATCGGAATATCCTTATCTTACATTTAGTTCGGATATGCCTTTTGGACAATATAAAGGAAGTTCTTTAAGAAGTATATTGGATGATGATCCTGGTTATATTAGGTTTTTGATAGAAGATATAGATAGAAAAGTGTTATCGTATTCTACTTGTGTAGAAGCATTTAAATATGGAGTGCAAAATTGTCCTCATGATTATTGTTCTAATGTTGAATATAGAGAGTTTCGTAGAGAAATAAAAAATGAAATAGCTATAGATAGATCACTAGACGAATCAGCTAAATATGAAGTACAATGTATTGCGGATGAGGCAATGGCCTATGAAGATGCAGCTGATTCTTATGCTATGGATGATTATAATGATGCTATGATGTATGAGTATTAGGGATGTTTATATAAGAATATTATAAATCTCCGTTAGTAATTATGCTTTCGGAGATTTTTGTTTCACTAATTCTCAGTATCTTTATAAGAAGCAATAATATCATTATGAAGAATGTTGAGTCAAATAGAATAGAGTTCAAAGAGAAATTAACTAATGAGTTAGAAAAAGAAATAGTGGCTTTTCTAAATTATAAGGAAGGTGGGTTTGTGTATGTTGGAATAGATAAGCATTCAAATGTTGTAGGACTTAAGGATGCTGATGATGTTCAGCTTAGGATAAAGGATAGGCTTAAAAATAATATATTGCCTTCTTGTATGGGCTTGTTTGATGTAGTGAAAGAAGAGTCTGAAGGAAAAAGCATCATTAAAATAGTTGTTGCAAGTGGCTCTGAAAAACCTTATTACGTCAAGAAAAATGGTATGTCGGAAAGAGGTTGCTTTATTCGAGTAGGCTCGTCTTCTGAACCTATGCAGCAAAGAATTATTGAAGATCTATTTGCTAAACGAACTCGTAATTCTATTGGTAGGATAATTTCTAATAGACAAGATTTGACATTTGCGCAGTTGAAGATTTATTATGAAGCTATGGATAGAACATTAAATTCTAATTTCTTGCAAAACTTAGAGCTTCTAACTAAAGATAAGGAGCTAAATTATGTAGCTTATTTAATGGCTGATAATAATGGAAATTCTATTAAATTGGCAAAGTACGATGGATTGAAAAGGGTTCATTTATTAGAAAATAATGAATATGGCTATTGTTCTCTAATTAAAGCGACTAAACAGGTTTTAGATAAAATTGAACTTGAGAATAGAACTTTCGCAAAGATTACATCTAAGGAGAGAATAGAGACTAGGTATTGGGATGCGGTTGCTCTTCGTGAAGCTGTTATTAATGCTTTAGTTCATAATGATTATACAGGAGAGGTTCCACCTAAGTTTGAGATATTTGATGATAGAATAGAAATAACATCAACAGGTGGTTTGCCTAATAGTTTGAATAAGGAAATTATGCGTATTTATAAAGATCTGGATTTGACATTTGAGCTGTTTGGTTTAGAGGTGCCTAGAATTTTATTCGCATGACTTTTCTTTCTGAAAAGAAAAGGTAGCTCAATAGTTAGCTAAATAAGAGGAAAGTTATGAATAGGCTATGGGGAATTGTGATTAAGAGATGTCTTAAATTCAATGCCTACTTTTGTGTTAGTTTTTACTGTAAAGATTAAATCAACAGAGAAAGTGTTATTGGATAGTTCATTGATAGATACATCAACTTATATAATCTGAAATATTTATAACAATTGTTGGAATCGAGTAACATCTTTAGTAAATTGAAGTATCAATAGAGAAGTACTTACTTAATAGATGTAATCGTTTTTATAGGATATTTATATACTTTTGCGCTATGGCAACTAAAATAGAGAAATTCGAATATATGGTTCATAAGTTTATCGCTTGGTATAATGAACTGAATAACAGCAATGATTTAGATACATATGAGGATTTTAGTAAACTTAAATTAATAAAACTTCATTTCTTTGTATGTGCAATTACAACTCGATTAGATAAAAATCATGAGGAGGGTTTGTTACGTTCTTTTGATAATTTCTATGCTATGCCATATGGTCATGTTGAATCAGATGTTTATTCTAGATTGAAAGATGTTGAATCCATAGAGATTAATAATACAAATATTCGTGTTCTTAATCAATGTCCAGATAAACTTTGCAAAGAGGAAATTGAAGAGATAGATAAAGCTGTAGCTGCTCTAAAATCTGAAAATATCGAGATTATTAATTATAATGCAAGTAGACTTGTAAACTTAAGTCATGAGTGGAATTCTTGGCAGACTTCTTATAGTATAGCACAAAATCTAAATAAAGCTTCAATAAAAATACCTATAAGCTTAATTGTTAATGAGCCTAAATTTTACTCTTTGTAAATGTCTAGTAATGGAAAAAGATATATTGAACTAGGTATTAATCATTTCAGTTCTTTTACTGATGAAATAGAGAAGAAGTGTAATGAAATTGCTACTAAAGATGCTTTTTCTCAAAAAGGAAATTTAGAATCTATTTATTTAGAATTCTCGGTGATTTTAAATTCTCATATATCTTTAGTTCTTAATAGTTTCCATATGTCAGTTCTTTCAGGGGAGTATGTGCCATATGGATTGTATGTAAAGAAATTACTTGATAATGAATGTAAGGAATTAATCAATAAGTTAAAGTCTGTTTCTTGTGTTGCGGAAATTATTCCTAAGATAAGTGATTTTATTAATAAAAATATTATTGATCCTATAGATTTACTTGTTCAATATTATGGGTATTTCTTGCAAGAGATTGATGAGAAAATAAATGGTATATCTGCAGAATGCCTTTTTAAAGTATTGCCAGATTCTATAAAAGTAACAGATGAATTGTTGGCTAAATCTTCATATAAAAGTGCTTCTAAAGAAGTTGTTAAATTTATACATCATAATTTACGATTAGCAATATTAGATTATAATATATCAATTGATGATAGTAAATTAAAAGAATTATTACTTATACATCATACCTTATCTTCAGAATCTACTAGTAGTTTCATTAGTGATGCTTTAAAGGTTAAAGCTGCTTTATTAATAAAGAAGATTTTATTGCGAGAAAATTCTGATAGTCAGAAGTATTTCATGATTAATAATGAAATATATAATATAAAGGATTCAGATTTTAATATAGATTCTTTAGGTGATTTTTATGATAGAACTCTTGTTAATTCTTATTCTTTTAGTGATTTCGATAATGATAAAAATTCAATAAACTTAATCTTTAATAAACGAAAGAGATGCGAAAAACTTTCTTTCGAAGAGTATCATTTGTTTATTAAATATTTAAGAACCCTAAGTAAACCAAATATTGAATTCGTTGAAAAGATATGGAAGGAGTTTATTGAAGAATATAGATACTTTGAGAAAAGTGAATTTATATTTGACTCTAAAGCCTATGCTATTTCTAGACATTACCTTTATAATAATTTATTTTCATATTTTTTATCTAGTAGTAGAAATTTAAGCATAAGTGATATAGATGCAAGGTTAACTAAGATTGAATGGTATCAAGAAAAGGAGAATATATTTAATTATTATCCGTATCAGAAACTTTGTTTTTATTTGCGCGATAGAATAGAGAATGAAATTAATCTTAGTAATGACGCTGGTGCAAATGAGTTTCTTCAATATATGAAGAAAACGTTAGTTACTTTTGAAAGGTGTTATAAGTGGTGTGTTGATAATGATTATATTCCTTTTCAGCCAAATTATGATGCCTGTTTAACTTCATATAATAGTGATGATAAGAAGTTTCCTGTTTTTATAGCATCTTCATTTATCCTTCCTGTAAATTATATAAAAGTTGCTGAAAGTTTAAAAGATTTAAGAGAGAATGTTTTTAATTTTAAATCTAGAGTTGAAAGCCTTAGAGCAATGAATAAGGATAGGGCAGAATTAGAGGAGATTAAGAATAATGTTAAGAATACAGATAAAAAACATATAGAGATTCTTAGTGTTTTTGCTGCTATTGTTATTTTTGCCTCTACAATGGCTACTTCATATACAAAAGGAATAGTATTTAAAGAGGCTTTGCAATATATGCTTATATCTGGCTATGTGATGTCTATCTTTGTTTTGTTGATATGGATTATATCTAGAGATGTTTTTGGTAAAGGAAAGCAAATTCCTAGAACACATATCTTTTTAATTTCGATTCTAACTATTGCAACAATATTTGCTCTTTATATTGTTTTTTATTAGAGTCTCAAAATAGATTCTTGATAGTAACTTTATTATATGATTTTCTTTTGAAACATAGGTGGCTCAATAGGTGGACAGGTTAGTGGACAAATAGGTGGACAAATAAAATTAACTGAAAGGCAAGAGGAGATACTGGAAAGTAAATTATAAAATAGATTAAATATCGTTAGATAAGATGTGATTAAAGGAAGATAAAGTCTCAGAGATTGATAATAAAGTTGATAGTAAAAAGAGTGAGTTTCTAAGTACCTTTTGAACTATAGCGTCTAAAGCTCTTTTACTGAAAGCATAAAGATATTGTGTGCATTGCTTAGTTCGTTTTAAATAGATTGTCCCTGCGTATGTAGCTTTACTTCCATCTTTCCATTGTTCTAATGCTGACGTTTAGCATTTGAGCTGCTTCTTTTTTATTTCCATTATTAATATTAAAACTCCATTCTTTTAATTGTTTCTTAAAATTAGTAAGCATATCTCCATAAGGTACATCTTCGCTAAAAATAAAGTCATTGTCTCCAAAAGTTTTATTTGCAGGAGTTTTAAGAAGTTCTGTAAATTCTTTTTTTATTATTTCTAATATCTGGTCTTCTGTTTTATTTTTTGAAATAATCTGTTGTAGATTCCAGTTTATTACAATCTTATCAAGATCTCTATAGTTACCATGCATATTATATGCAATAGATTCTAGCCATTTAATTAATTCTTTTGATTTAGGTCTTTTGTTATGGTATTCATTTCCTTTGTTAAAGAATTTATTCCAAGTTTCTTCAAAATAATTGGATATATTACGTTGTGTGTCTTGGAAATTAGGAAATACAACAACAAACTGACTTATGCGATCAAAGAATCTATTAACCAGATGTTTTCTATTATTTCTTAGTTCTTCAATAGAAAAGCAAGAAGTAAATAATATTCTTATTTCTAAGTTTTTTTCATTTTCATTTAAACCATATTTACCATTATTTGTTGATAATAGTTCAAAAATGATTTCTTGACTTCTCAGCGTAAGTTTCTCAACGCTATCAATAATAAGAAATTTGTTGTCTGCACTTTTAAATATATCTGTCCAATATTGTATACTATCTTCTGCAATACTTGAGTTTACACTAACTATCTTTTCTAAATAATTATCTCCCTCTATTGAATGTATGTTTTCGCATATCCAGTGAGTCTTACCAACTCCAGTATCTCCAAGTACTAATATTGGAAATCGTCCGGGATATTTCATCATTTGTTTAAGAATATCTATTGCTCTATTTCTTTCTTTATTCATAATATGTACATTTGAGCGTAAATATATGTAAATTTCTGCGTAATGTGTGAGAACTCTTTTATAAATATACATTTGTAGTGTTTTAAATATAATAGTTAAAAGTATTTTAAAATAATAATTAGTATGAAAGTAGATCCAATTTTGATCTCAGGTGGTGATGGTTTTATAGGAAAAAATATTGTAAAAAAATTATCAGAAATGGGCTATCCCGTTATAGTTATTGATAATCATATTACTAGTTTTCCAAGTGATAGTGTTGATCCTTTAGTTAAAGTTATAGATATAGATATATCAACTTTAAATATAGAGGATGTACCAAAAGTTTCAGGTATTATTCATTTGGCGTCTGTTGCAGCACCTTTGGTTTATAAAGATAATCCTTCTTTAGTTATAGATCCTAATACTTTGGGTACACGTAAACTTATAAGTTTGGCTCAAAGAGATAAGGCAAGAATTTTATTTGCATCTACAAGTGAAGTTTATGGGCATATAAGTGATGAGAAAATTATTGATAGGGGAATTAAAGAGAATGATAATGCCTGTGTTACTTTATTGTCTGAGAGAAGTTGTTACTCTGCTGCAAAAAGATTCGGTGAAGAATTGATCTTGAATTATATTAAACAGGGTGGTGATGCTGCTAATTTTAGATTGTTTAATGTATATGGTAATAATATGGATTCGAAGCATATTGGGTATGGACGTGTAATTCCTAATTTCTTTAATAAAATACAGAATAATGAAGCAATCACAATTTTTGGTTCAGGAAATCAGGTACGTAGTTTTTTGTGGATAGATGATGCTGTATCTGCTATTTTAGAGTTAATGTTTTATAAAGGTATTCTTCCTGATGCAATTAATATTGGAAAGGCCGATGCCATAAGCATATTGGATCTAGCTAAGAAGATATCATCTGTTTTAAATAAAGAACTAATGATTGAACATAGTGTTATTGATTGTGATGATCCTTTATGGAGAAAACCAAATATTGATCTAATTAGTGATTTAATATCTTGGATACCAAAAGTTAGTCTTCAAGATGGATTGTTGAATATCATGGAAGAGAGAAGTTATAAGTAAGAAATAAGATAATAGTTTATGAAAATATTAAAAGTAATTCACGGATACCCATTATTGTATAATGCAGGTTCAGAGGTTTATAGTCAGTCTATTTGTGAGGAATTATCAAAGGATCATGAGATAACTGTTTTTACACGTGAGGAGAATCAGTATGAAGAAGATTTTGCTATACGAAGTGAGAAGCGTCATGATAATTTAGATGTGTTTTATGTGAATAAAAGAATAGATAAGGATAATTACAGAAATAAAAATATTGATGCTAAGTTTTTATCTATACTAAAAGAGAATGATTTTGATGTTGCTCATATAGGCCATTTAAATCATCTTTCAACGGGTATAATTGATGAACTAAATCGACAAAAGATTCCTATAGTATTTACTCTTCATGATTTTTGGTTGATGTGCCCTCGTGGTCAATTCCTTCAGAGAAATTATGAAAATAGTGAGTTTTATCAAGTTTGCAATAAACAGGAAGATAATAAATGTTCAGAGAGTTGTTATAATCATTACTTCTCTGGTAGAGAGTCTGATAAGAAAAGAGATGTCGAATATTGGGCTTCTTGGATAAATACTAGAATGGAAGAGACTAGGGCAATTATTAATAAGGTCGATTTATTTATAGCTCCTTCAAAGTATTTAAGAGATAGGTTTGTTAATGATTTTAATATTCCTGAATCAAAGATAATTTATCTTGACTATGGATTTCCAACTCATTATTTAAAACCAAAAGAGAAATCTAATAGTGAGAATTTCAGTTTTGGATATATTGGTACACATATTCCTGCAAAAGGTGTAGATCTTCTGATTAATGCTTTTTCTAAGATAGAAGAAAAATCTACTCTTAAGATATGGGGAAGAGATAATGGCCAGAGTACCGCTTCTTTAAAGGAAGTAGCTGCGGAGAGTAAGAATGAAATTCAATTCTTTGGTGGTTATAATAATGAGAATATATCTTCAGAAGTCTTTGATAATATTGATTGTATTGTTGTTCCATCTATTTGGGGGGAGAATTCTCCTTTAGTAATTCATGAAGCTCAAGCTTGTAATATTCCTGTAATCACAGCTGATTTTGGAGGAATGAAGGAGTATGTAGAGCATATGAAAAATGGACTACTATTTAAGCATAGAGATTTCAAGGATCTACAAAAGAAAATGATCTATGCTATACAAAATCCAGAAGTTCTTAGTGATATGGGTAAAGTTGGATATTTGCATAATGCGGAGGGTGAAGTTCCTAATATCGAAAAACATTGTTTAGAGTTAACTGAATTGTATAACCAAGTAATTAAAATAACAAATGAATAATATTTGGAGATTAACATTAGATACAAATCCTGAAGATTGTAATCTTAAATGTATAATGTGTGAAGAGCATAGTAAGTTTAGTGATTTTAAGAAGGATTTAAAAAAAATATCAGGTAAGTCAAGGCGTGTGATGCCTGATGAGTGGTTGTCTGATATATTTAAAGAAGCTAAGGAAATAGGGGTGACAGAAGTTATACCATCTACTATGGGAGAACCTCTCTTATATACTCATTTTGATAGTATTATTAGACTTTGTAAAGAGAATAATATAAAGATGAATTTGACCACAAATGGTACTTTCCCTAAGAAAAGTATAAAAGAGTGGTCTAGACTTTTAGTTCCCATTTTAAGTGATGTTAAAGTTTCTTTGAATGGTGCTACTGCCGCTGTGTCAGAAGCTATTATGGAGGGTTCTGATTTTTCTAATCAGATTTCTAATTTAAAAGAATTCATAGAATATAGAAATCTATATTTCGCTGAGACAGGATATTATTGCAGCGTTACTATTCAACTTACTTTTTTACGCAATAATATGCAGGAGCTTGCTGAGATTATTAAATTGGCTAGTGATTTAGGAGTTGATAGAATAAAAGGCCATCATCTTTGGGCTCATTTTAATGAAATAAAGAATTTGGCATTTAAGGAATCTTCAGAAAGTATCAATGAATGGAATGAGTGTGTAGATAGTGCTTTGAAGGCTGCTCAATTATACCGTAAACCTAATGGTGAGAAAATAACTCTAGTTAATATTTTCCCTCTAAGTGCTGATGGTGGAGAGTTAATTCCTTATGAATATGATTGCCCTTTCTTAGGAAAAGAATTATGGATATCAGCTACAGGTAAAGTATCACCATGTTGTGCTCCTGATAAATTAAGAGATAGTTTAGGCGATTTCGGAATGTATCCAAATATTGGTATAAAAGAGATTAGTGAAAGTAAGGAGTACCTTGATTTAGTTTCTAATTATAAAACTAGAGATTTATGTAAGACTTGCAATATGAGACAGCCTAAGATATGATTAAACTTAAATTAAAAGATAGATTCAATACTTTTTTTAAGAAAGATGTAAGTATCAATTCTGCTGTTATTATTGGCAGTTTTGGTAGAGGTGATTCAGGTGCAAATAGTGATATCGATTATCAGATATTAGTAGATGATAGTTTTGATAATGACATATTTCTATATGCTATAAAGAAAGAATTTTCAGAAGATCTACTATATTTTTTGTTCTTAAAAGAAAAAAGAAAGTATTGTTTCTATTTAACGAATGATTATTTAAAAATAGAAGTATTTGTATGTAAGGAATTTACTGACTTAAATAAATATTTTCTTGGTTCTGAAATAAAGGATATACCTAAGTCTATAATTTTCGATAGAACTAATAATTTATGTTCTTATCTCGAGGATATTACTAATGATAAAAATCTGAATTTTGATAAGAATATTCATCATACTATATTAAGATTGATATCTGAATTTCAATGTAGATTTGAGGAGTGTTCAGAGTCTCATTCTAGAAGTGATGCTTACAAATTTTCTGTTCTTTTGTCCCATGCTTTAAATGCTGTTGTAAGATTAATTTATTTGACGGATAGTAATAAAAAGTATAATTATTTCCCACCAAATTTTTTAACAGATTATGCTTATAAGCTAGAACTTGGAGTTGAGAATATTGGAACGATGGACTTAGCTCAGGCAAATGTACATAAACGTAGATTACTTGATCTATTCGAATCTTATCTTCCCAAAATCATCGATAAGTTTGGTTTAGCTATTTCTGAAAGTAATATTATTGATTTTTTAGAGAATATTTATATGCGTGATTATTTCTGGAATTTTAGAGATATCTCAAAGTATAATAAGAAGTTGCAATCTGGCTTTGTTTATAGAAGTTCTGCTTTGTGTTTGTGTAAAGATATAGATAAGCTTAATGAACTTTTTGATAGATGTAAGATCTCTACAATTATTGATTTGAGAGCAGAAAGAGAGGTTGAGGCAATTGATTATAGTTCTGATTTCAAGAAAAATATAAATATTGTGAATGCACACTTTGATCCTTGGAATCAAAGTGAGGAGTTTAGGAGCCTTCATAATATTGGATCAAATGAAGAAATAGCTTATTCTTTTTTCTCTTTAGAGTGTAAAGATAGTATTAAGAAAGTGTTGCTTTCTATTCTTAATTCTAAATGTGCTGTGAATATTCATTGTCATGCTGGTAAGGATAGAACAGGTATAATAATATCTCTTCTACATTTATTGTCCGGAGTTACTATGGATATTGTCTTTATAGACTATTTGGCTAGTGAGATGGATACCAAAAAGGAATACATAAATATACTGCTTAATGAGATTGAAAGGTTAGGTGGAATAGAGAAATATCTGATTAGTTGTAAACTAACAGTTGATGATATTATTAAATTAAAGAAGAAGATATGTGTGTAAAGGATGAATTAAGGAGTTTGTTTACAAATTACTGGCATTATTTATCTCTTAGAACTGCTTGTCAATTAAATTTGTTTGATGAAATATCTGCAGGTGATAATACTATTGTTAGTTTAACGGCTTTAATTGATGTTGATTCTTTTGCGTTAAATAAGCTTATATCACATTTGGAAGAATATGCTTTCATTTATAAAGATAATTCTTATTTATTTCTTACAGAGAAGGGTGAAATCTTAACTGATCATCATCCTGATTCTATAAAACAATCATGTATTTTATGGGGTGGTGAGCATATGTCTGCTTGGCAAAATTTGGAATATACAGTAAGAACAGGAGAGTCTTCTTTTGAAAACACTTTAGGTTTAGATTTTTTTGATTTTATTAAAACTGATTCGAAAAAACTGCAAAACTACCATAAAGCTATGGCTGAATATGCAAGAGATGATTATTCTGAAATTGCTAATGTTATTGATTTTTCTAGTTTTAAGAACATTGTTGACTTAGGAGGTGGCTTGGGTGTTTTAATTAATAATATTGCTATGAAGAATCCTGATCTTAATTGTTGTTTATTCGATAAAGAAGAGGTTATCAATCTGGTAGCTCCTAATGTTGTTAAGAATGTTAAACTTATAAAGGGTGATTTTTTTGATAAACTACTTGTTAAAGCTGATGCTCTTATTCTTAGTAGGGTTATTCATGATTGGAGTGATTATAATGCAAAGTTGATTCTCGATAATTGTTTTGATGCTCTGCAAAATGGTGATAAGATATTTATTATTGAGATAATGAATGATGAGATAGATGCAAATTTGTTATCTCTTAATATGATGGCCGTTTGCAGAAGTTATGAGAGAACGTTTAGTCAGTATATTGATTTATTAGAAAAGTCTAATTTTAAAATGACTTCAAAAATAAAGTTAAATGGTTTGCAAACAATAATTATTGCTGAGAAATATGAAATACAATAATATAGAAATATCAGAGGATGAGAGCTATTTCAAATACAAAGGTTCAAAACTATTTAATAAGACCTTTATTCAAGTTTTGAAATTTCATTCTGAAGAGTTGGCTCCAGTTAGAGATGAATCAGGTTGGTATCATATAGACATTAATGGTGAACCTGCCTATGATAAGAGATATGATAAGGTTTTTGGCTTTTATTTTGGTTTAGCTGTAGTAGCAAAAGATTCAAAATGGTTTCATATAGATATTAAAGGGAATCGTGTCTATGATGTGAATTATGCTTGGTGTGGGAATTTCCAGGAAAATGCTTGTTCTGTAAGAGATTATGAGAATAATTATTTTCACATAGATATTAATGGCGAAATATTATATCCTGAGATATATAGATATGTTGGTGATTTTAAAGATAATTATGCTGTTGTTAAGTTAAGTAATGGACTCTGTAAGCATATTGATAAAAATGGAAGAAATTTAAATGATAAAACATTTATAGATTTAGGTGTCTTTCATAAGTCATACGCAATAGCAAAAGATAAAGAAGGTTGGTTTCATATTGATAAACAAGGTCACGCATTATATTTAAACAGATACAGTGTTGTAGAACCTTTTTATAATGGATTTGCTTTTGTTGAGGATAAAAAGGCTCAAAAACTAATAATTAGTGAATTAGGAGATATTATTTTAAATATCTGATAAAGATTGAATTGCAAATATAATATCTAAATAGATAATAGAGGCTAGGTATTTGGACATAACTTTTTCATTTTGCTTTATTTTATCGAAGATAATTTAGGAAGCACTATTGTGAATGTTCTCATATTTGTCGTGATAACAAAATATTAATAAATAAACTTTAAAATTATGGCTTTAGATTCAGATTACGATTATACACAAGACGATTTAGATAATCACTCAGATCAGTTGAATCCCAATAATGATTTATACGAAGGAAAGTAGTTTTTATAATTTGATGACAAACTTAGATCTTAATTAGTTATGGAAAAGAAAGAAGCAATGACAGAAGATGCAGTAAAACGCATAAAAAAAACAGTACAGACTAAACCTGAAAGTAAAACAGTTAAAACAGACTTTGAAAAAAGAGCAGTTAAAGCAGTTAAGAAGGTTAAGGATAATTAGTTGAATAAAATAGTATATTCACTTCATCTAGTGTGGTGAATATACTTTTTAATAAAATGAAGTATATCATGTTTATGAATATATTTAATAAGCTTATCAAAAAGCAACTTACTTTTTTGGATAAAGAAAAAAAGAAAAATAATGGTTTTGTTAACTTAAATCCTTTTCTTTCTAATGGATTAGAGACTATTAATGAATTTATTATTGCAAGATATGGTAGTGAGGAGGAGGCAAAAAATAGACTTGAAGATTTTATTATAGATGGAGTATTCTCAGATATTAGTTTTAAAGCTTTATTTAAGGATATGTATTTGGATAGATTGTTTTTTGTTTTTAAACCACTTTTAAATGCAAAAGGAATAATATCTTTAATAAGAAATATTGAAAAGATAAAACAGAGAGCAGAATCTTTAACTGAATCTATGGCAGAAGAAGAAAGAGTAACATTCCTTTCTGTACTAGATAAATATATGGAATGCTTAAACAGATCTTCTCTAGGTATTATCCAAACAAATAAAATGGATTTAAAAGGAATAGAGGATCTCCTTGGTATAAAATTGAATTTTAGTAAAAAGGAAATTGCAGCTGATTTTTTTGTTAGTAGGGAGACTTTCAATGCTTGGTTACATGTGTTTTATAAAGATACATATAAGGATGTTAGAAAAATTTCTTTAGAGGAATATATAGATATCATAGCTAAATTTACAACAGAAGATCCTAGTGAATTGAAATCTGATAAATATGTTAGTAGAATTATGAATGGTGTTGTATTAAAAAAAATAGATCTAGCAGAAATAGATGGATGTGATCCTAAAACGCTGCAGAATAATTTGAAGCACAAATTTCCTATTTATAAAGAAATGGATAAGTTTCCGTATTCTATGGCAAAAGAGTTCTTAGACCATATTGGCACCGATATTGACGATAGGAATTTGTGTAATTAAAGAAACATAAGATGTTAAGTGTACAAGAGAAAGATAAATTATTGGAATCGAGTGATATCTTTTGTAAAGGAAAGCAAATTCCTAGAACACATATCTTTTTAATTTCGATTCTAACTATTGCAACAATATTTACTCTTTATATTGTTTTTGATTAGAGTCTCAAAATAGATTCTTGATAGTAACTTTATTATATGATTTTCTTTTGAAAAAATAGGTGGCTCAATAGGTGGACGGGTTAGTGGACAAATAGGTGGACGAATAGGTGGACAAATAGGCGGAACAAGGGGACACTGGAAAGTGAATTATAAAATAGATTAAATATCGTTAGATAAGATGGAACTAAAGGAAGATAAAGTCTCAGAGACTGATAATAAAGTTGATAGTAAAAAGAAGAGGAAGGTTTTTCCTCTAAAATGCATGAATTGTGGTGCGTCTATATCTTATGAAGAAGCTATGGGGAATTGTGATTTAGAGATCTGTTCTTATTGTAATTATATGCGCGAGAAGAAGAAAAGAGAGTTGCTAAATCCTTCTAAACTATAGCGTCTAAAGCTCTTTACTGAAAGGATAAAGATATTGTGTGCATTGCTGTTTTCCCGCATTCTACATTTGCACCAATATCTGCTCCACATATTTTAAAATCTATGCCTCCTTTTGTGTTTGTTTTTATTGTGAAAGCTATGTTTACAGAGAAACTATTTTTGGATAGTCCGTTGATGGATATTTCTGTTTCTTGCCAATCATTTACTGCACTTCTTATTGCATTGCTTAGTTCGTCTTCAAATAGATTGCTTCCTGTATATTGTGTGTTTGAGTTTTCTATTGTTTTCTCTTGCCTGTCTTCTTTATATTGAAAAACAAATTTACTGGCATTGCTTAATTCTTCATTATGTGATGCTTTAATAAATAGTTTAAAACTTCCTCCCGCTGATTTGTCATATATAGTTTTTAGAGATATTGTGGCATTACTTATATGGTGATTGTCTTTTTTTAGTTCCGTATTGGTGTTGTCTAGTGATTTATTTATTATTTCTACTACTTGTTTTAAGGGTAGTGTTTGTATTCTTTCCTGAGGTGTTTCGCATTGTATGAATATGATGCATAGAATAATAAGTGTTGCTCTCATTGTGAAGGTGCTTTAGTTTATTTGTTAATCAGCTATTATATGTTTATTACGCTTTATGATTTTATTGGTTGTATGAAATTGGGCTTATTTATCTTTTGTGTTTTCTTGTTTTGTATATGTAGATTATAATCACTAGGTTTAAACAAACATAATCTTTATATAAGTATAGAATAAATGAATAGACAATTAAGTGTTTTGGTATTGGGACTTTCTTTTATGAGTCTTTTGTTTTCTTGTTCAACGAGTGGCTCTAAGAAATCTTCTGATAAGGAATCTCATAAAGAGATTGAGTATAAGTATGCCTCTATGAAGGATGGTTTGTTGCATCTTGATTTGAATGAGGCACGAAAGCATGAAAGGAAGTTGAAGCTTTCAGAGATATGTGATTCTCTGATTTATATTCCTTTGGAAACTAGGGAGGATGCTTTAATAGGCAGATATATTGAAAAGATAATGATGGATGGTGAGGATATTTTTATTCATACTGATATGAAATTGTTGCATTTTAATACTAGGGGTGAATCTTTAGGTCAGATAGGTACAACAGGTAGAGGTCCTGGAGAGTATGTTTGCGGGAATTTTTTCTTAGACGAGAATGCTAGGAAGATATACGTGAGGGATATTTATAAGCATTACTTTATGACTTTTGATTATTCTGGAAAATTATTGGATCATACTTTTAAATTTGAAGAGTATCCTGGTTCTGTTTATTTTGTTAGGAAGGATTCTTCTGTCTTGTCTTCTTATTGTTATTCATTCTTTGATAATAAGAAAGATGAAAAAAAATCAGAGTATACACTTCTTAAAGAAACAGATATTGAAGGCAATATTCATAATGTTATTAAGAGTAAATATTTTCCTAAAGAATTTGAAATGCAGCCTTCTGATTTTAGTATTAGTTATAATGCTATTTCTTCTTTTATGTATAAGGATAAAATGAATGTTCAAGAAATATCGAATGATACTGTTTTTGAATATAGTGATAAAGCTTTACAGCCTCGCTTTGTTTTAAATAATAGAGATTATAAGGATAAGGTGGTTTTTAAGTCTTTTGAGAAGTATCTTATGAAGGCTTGGTTAACTAGACGTAATGGTGAGAGCCCTAGTATTAAGGATAGAGCTTTTGAGTATAATACTGTATATGCTGAGTCGGATAGATATCTTTTTATTGGAAGAGGTGAGCGATTTGTATATGATAAAAAAGCAGGAGAATTGATATGTTATGATGCTATTAAATTGAAAGAAGAGTTGAATATTGTTAATGATTTTGATAATTGTTTGGATGTAAGACCTTATAGAATTCTTAATAATTCATTTATACTTTTTTATCCATCAGCATTAGATCTTTTGGAGATGTATGAGAAGTTGGAGAATCCTTCTAGTTCCATATATGGAAAACGTCTTAAGTCTATTGTTGATAATCTAAAAGAGGAGTCTAATCCTGTGATTGTTCTTGCTCGTTTGAAGAAGTGATAGTTTAAAAATATTGTAGAGGGGGAATTTTCCCCCTTACTACAATACTATGTTTTTTCATAATTATCTATTTCTTAGTCTCCATCATGAATGCTCCAAGAGTCATTGCACTATTTTCTTTTGAAACCATTATATATGTTTCATATCCCATTATTGAAGAATTAGGTATTATATAAAAGCCTTTTACGAAATAATCAATAATAACTTTTTCACCATCTGTTAGTTTCATATTATCTACAGCATCTTGATTGACTATACTTGCTTTTATTAGATCTTCTCCTTCTATAGTCCAATCTACGTCTACTGCTTTTATTCCTTTGTCATTATTTTGTAACATTATAGAATTTATAGTTTTTCTATCTTTAATGTGATCCATAAAGATGGCAATTTCTCCGCCCATGAAGAAACTGCATGCTGCTCCTTTTTTATATATTTTTGTTGCAAGAAGACTATTGGCCATTGTAACAACTTGATGTGCTTTTGACTTGAATTCAAGTGCCATCCCTTTTCTTACAAATGCTTTTTCATCAGAGAATGAGATAGTTCCTTCTACTCCATTTGATTCAACTAGTTTGAAATTCTTTATTGTATTGTCATATTCGAAATTAGATATCTTTTTGCCATCTATTTCTAGTTCTTCTGATAGTCTAAATCCCTTTAGAGTATATACATATTGTAATGTTTTAGAAATTATATTATCTCCATCCATATAAGTAATTGACATTGTTCTTAGATCTTTTGTGTAAATCCAAGAGGCAAAGTCTACTTCTATGAGTTTGTTTAAACTTCCTGTTAATTTAAGAATTTTGAAGAATTTATCTTCTGTGTTAGATTTTCCAAAACTTGTCATGTTTGCTGCTTGTATATTACATAGATTAATGTAATTTGCATCCATAGCGCTAGCTTTTTCTAAAATAAGTGTTGTCTTAAATTGTTCTCCTATAAGCTTAATTGATGTTTCAGTTGTCTCAACTATCTTAAAAGCAAAGTCGATTTTTAGATTGTTTGTGTTGTCTGCTTCAAGAATAAATTGTTTAGATAGTGGAGATTCTGCTCCCATAACAATTATGTCTCCTTTTAGTTTATATGTGTAGTCGCCTGTCTTTTTACTATCTACCATATTTGTAGTTATGCACATTTGATTCTCTGTAAATTTGAATAAGTAATTAAAACATCCAAATTGTTCATTTTTTCCTCTATAAATAGCTTTCCAACCATATGTAGATTCTTTAAGGTCTTTTATGTGTTGTATTCCTTTCTTATCTACAGGTATAATGTTTAATTCTAAGTTTGTGCTTATGTTTGCAAGTTCAGATTTGATTGTGATTTTTACTTTGCCGACTTTTAGTGCCGACACTAATCCTGCTTTGTTTATTGTTGCTGTTTCTTGTGATGAGCTTATAAATATAAGATCTTTTATTGAGGCATTTTCTGGGAGAATCTTTGTAATTAATTTAAGAGTTTCTCCTACTGTTATGTCTTTTTCTGTATTTAAAACTTCGACTTTTGTAACCTTAATAATTTTCTTTGTTACGCTTAATAAACATTTTGCCTTTATTCCATTTGATGATGTAGCTATTATTTCTGTGTTACCAGATTTTAGTGCTTTTACTAGTCCTTTTGAATCAACAGTTGCAATGCTTATTTCTGATGATGACCAAGTAAGTGTCTTTTCTGTACTTTCTTTGGGTAATAATGTTGCTGTTAACTGTAGTGTTGATTCTTCAGTAATAGATGCGGTTTCTTTATTTATTTTTACTTCTGTGCATAATATTATTTTGTCTGTAATGCTTATTTTACATTTTGTACTAATATTATTTATAGTAGTTGCTGTGATATCTACAATTCCTTTTTTTATTGCTTTTACTACTCCATTTTTATTTACAGTTGCAATTTTTTCGTTACCAGATGTCCATATTATTGTTCTATCTACTGCCTCTTTAGGTAGAATAGTAGCGGTTAATTCTAAATTTTCACCTACATATATGCTTGTGCTTACTTTATTTAGATTTACTTTTTGTGCTACAATTTTCATTTGTTCTTCTTTTGAACAAGAAGAAATTACTCCAAGACTTAAAATTGTAAGCATGAAATAATAAATTTTGTTTTTCATTTTGTTTTTCTTAAAAATTATTAATTATTTAGAAGAACAAAATTAACATGTTTTAACGAATATTTACATAGAATAACATGTTATGCAACACATCTTATATAAATATCTAACGTAATTAGATAATTAAGTATTGAGTTATTAAATGAGAATAGAGTGAGTGATTGTAAAAGAATTGTAGAGGGGAGGTTTCCCCTGCTACAAAACTATTTTTTATGGATAAAAACCTTAAGGTATTATTGTTATTTCGCAAGTAGATACTAATGCATTATCTGATGTTGCTGTTATTGTTGTTTTTCCAGCTGTTAGACTAATTACTTGACCAGTACTTGCTACTGTAGCTATTTTCTTATCTGAACTTGTCCAGATAATTGTTCTATTAGTTGAATTTAAAGGTGTAAATAAAATATTAAGTACTTTTTTTGCTCCTAATTTAATAGTCGCTTTATCAGTATGAATTTTGATTGCAGTTGCTTTAATTTCCTTTTCTTTTATGTTTACTTTGCATTTAGTTCTTATTCCATTAGGTGCTATAGCATATATGCTTACCTTTCCAACTTTTAAAGCAGTAATAGTTCCATGTTCTACTATTGCGATTTCATTGTTTGTTGACTCCCATTTTATATTTTTATTTGTAGCATTTGAAGGAGTTAGCTTTAATGTAAGATTCTTTTTGTCTCCTACTGTAATAGAAATACCTTCATCTGTAGATTCATTTATTGCAAGTTCTTGAAGTTCTATAACATTTTTACTTACATTTAATTGACATGTAACCTTTACATTGTTTGAACTTGTTGCTTGTATCTTTGTTGATCCAACTTTAAGAGGCTTAACATTTCCTTTTGCGTCAATAGTAGCTATCTTAACATCTTCTATTGACCATTTAATGGCTTTATCATCTGTGTTTGTAGGTAATACATATGCATGTACTAAAAATTTATCTCCACCTTCAACTAGATTAAGTGTTGAGGGGTTTATTATAATTTGTGTAGCCTTTATTTTTAGATCATCATTATCTTTACAAGAATATGTTAGAACTAGTAATAGACTTAGTCCAATAAGTATTAATTTCTTCATTCTTTTTCTTTTTTACATTTCTTAAAAAATAATTGTACTATTTTCATTAATAAATTTATATACACGATCTTTTGTTGCATCTGTTATTCCATCTTTGAAAGTACAGTCTAGATAAAGTTCGTCTATATCATTTTGAGTTGCTTTGATATCAAATCGGATTGTTTTGAATATTGCACTTTCTTCACTATTGAAATTTGCTTCAATTAACCATTTACCATCTATTTTAGTGTAAGTGACATCTGATGTCATGGATTTTAGATGTTTGTGAATTAGTTGCCTATCTGCATTAAATAGAGGCATGGTTTTGTTGGAAATAATTAGTTGTGAAGGAACTAATGGTGTTATTGGTACCGTTTGTACTTCTTCTGGTATTTTACTATCCTCATCTTTTGAACAAGATGTAAATGATAGGATTCCTATTAGTAGATAAAATATATATTTCATAATTATTGTACTTTAAATATTTTATAAATTACTTGTGCTTTATTTACAATCTTAATTGCGTATTTTCCTTGTTTAAGATCTTTTAAATCAATAGTATGGTTTACTCCTATTGAAGATACTTTGTTAGAAAATACATTTTTTATTAAGACTCCTTTTGAGTTGAATAAATCAGCTGAAACATTTATTTCTTTTGCAGAAACAAAATTAAGATTAACTTTTCTACTTGAATTACTATATTTGAAGTCTACAGAGAAAGTTCTGTTTTTTTCTAGTTTGGCCTTTCCTACATATATATTTGCTGTTGAGATAAATCTATTCAATAATTGAGGATGATTTATTTTTGCAATATACTCTGTTGGGTTTGCTTTGTTTGTTCTATAGTCTAATAAAGAACAGTCCATTATTTCTCCTTTACCTGCAAAATCGGTTGCTGTATCTGAGGCTTCTATAAAATATGTTACATTTTTTTGTGCTCCAGCTATTGATAGTAGTTCACTTGCATCTATTCCTACTTCCATTATTGCATTTGGATTGAAGAATAATCCTGTTAAACCATAATTACCTCCTGCGTTAGACATAATTGCTACATCCACTTTCTCTCCTATTAAATTGCCTGCTTCATCTTTTACACCCATTCTAAATGATAGATCATTTCTTGATGTGTGAGTCATTGTAAGTTTGAAAGTTAATTCCGGTTCTGAGACTTTAGCTTTTACGATATAACAGTTTTTGCTATTTGTTCCTGTTCCTCCTTCTGTTTTCTTTTTACGCTTTAATAGTATATAAGGTACATAAAATCGTCCTTTATCTCCCCAGGATTCTCCCCATGTGTTCATCGCAATAAATGCTCCTTTTTCATCATCTGTGATTATTTTATCATTATTAAAATCAAATTCGACTGCATCATCATAACCTGCAAAAGTCATAGAGTGTCCACCTGTTTTAGGGAAAAACGAAATAATAGCTTGATAACCTGTATGACTAGGATTTATAGCTGGATTAGCTACATCTTTTAAATAATTTTTGTCGCAAGATAATGGATCGGCATATGCTGAAAAATTGATTAGTCCACCCACTGCAGCTCCTGTGTTGTGATCAAACAAATACCTTTTCATTGCAGGAATAACATCTACATATGCACCATCTTCTCCATCTGGATAAGGTACAAATTTTTCTATAGATTCTATTCTGTTATGCATTCCTCTATAGTACTTGTCGTAGCCAGTAAGCCATTGTGTTTTATCTCCTGGTTCTCCTTCTGTGATTTTGAAATCAGTAGATAAGGCAACTCCGTTTGCTTTTATTAGTCCCCATCCGTCAGGTGTAAAACTTCCATTCCCAACTCCATCATTAAGATAGTTCCACATTTGCATGTATGAACAGTTATTTTCTGATAATTTGGCATCTCTATCTAATAGATAGTTTAGTTCATATATGTATATATATCCTACTCCTGCTGCTTGTGCACAAGAACCTCCTATTTGGCTTACTGTTGGTGGAAAATACTTGTTTGTTGTATTGTCTATAAAAGCTGGAAGTGCAACTGGTTTATCTGCTCTTAAGGCAGAACAATTTACCTTTACTACAGGTATTTTACTATCTGTTTTAGCGTTGAAAACAGATCCACATCTATTCTCTACTTGAGCAGTTCCTGCATATGCTGATAGCATTAATAATGCTATTATAAATATTCTTTTCATAATTAATCTGTTACTTTAAAATATACTTTTTTATTGTAATATTTGTTGAAGTCTATTACTATACTTACAAATTCTCCATCAAACTCCATTGCTTGAATTTCATATTCTGAAGTCCAATCGATACCTGTTCCTAAAGTGTCAAATATTCCTGTAAATACATTTTTTGTTGCTGTTTCTGTTAGCTTCCCTTTTAACTCTAAATATCTACCACTTTTTAAAAGAATGAACATTGTTATAACATTATCTTTAGTTATTGAGTAGGGATATGCAGTTCTGACTTTTTCTAGCCATGCTTCGTTGTCTCCTCCACCAAGTAGCCTTTCAGAAATAAGAGTTTCATCATATACTGTTCCGTATTTTTTACTAATTAATTCCATTTTTATGCCAGTCCATTTACCAACCATTTTTGTTGGTACAGAAAAGCCTTCCTCTGGAACTATAACTTTGCACTTTGCAGTATATCTATTTGATGTTTCTACTGTTATTGTTGTTGTTCCAGAATTAATTGCTGTTATTTCTCCAAATTGATTTACTGTTGCAATATCATCATTACTAGATGTCCAAAAGAGAGCTTTAGAATTTACATCTTTTGAATTAAAACTTGCAATTAGGCTTTTGTTGTCACCTTTTTCTATAACTGTGTTTCTTGCTGAGAGTGTTATCCCTTTTGCTTCTATTATATTATCTAACACTTTAAGTTCACAAATCTTACTTAATTGATTTGAAATAGTGAACCTTATTTTGGCATTACCTGCACCTATAGCTGTTATTTCCCCATTTTGATTTATTGATGCAACCGTGTTGTCTGAACATGTCCATACTCCAAGTTTTTCAAGATCAGCTGGACTTGTAAAGGCTTTTAATTTAAAAGGTGTGTCACCTATTTTAATTGTTGTTGTTTCACTGCTTAAATTAAGTTTTTTTACTTCAGGTGTCTTTTCTTTGTCAGAATCTTTACTACAAGCCCCCAGTAGTAAAAGAAGACTTAGTCCACAAATAATAATTTTTTTCATAAGTTTAATTTCGTAATTAGTTATTTACTTTATTTATATTAATTAGTTAATTGGTGTTAATAATATCTGTGTATATAAAATTGATTATTTTTAAATTGGATATAATAATCCTAGTTTCATCATTTGTTATATGATAAATTATTTAGTGCGTTTTAGTTTGTGTTTTATGAGATTCTATTCAAATGAAGTAAATCTATTTTAAGAACCTAGTGATATATGTTATTCTTACATTATGAGCGATAAAATATTTAGTTTTTTAATAAATATTTTAATTCTATATATTATGTAATATTTTGTGCTGTATCTATAATTTATTATGTATTTATGTTGTTATTGGTACTGTAATAATAGTTAAAATATCTTAAATATTAAAATAGTTTGTATAAAAAAGATTAGTAGTTCTGGGTCTATATGGAATATAGTGGGTAATCAAATTTTAATTTACCACATGTAAAGTATATCATGTTGATAAAGTTATCAATATTTCTATAACCTCTAGCTCTCTTTTTAGCTAGTTGAATTTTAGAAT
>JBATVL010000062.1:0-15334 GCA_049671745.1 Marinifilaceae bacterium | reverse complement strand
TCTACACCCTTACACACATAGGGGTGTAGAACATATGTAATATTATTCTTTTATTACATACCCTATAGAGAATGTTAACACTCTATTATTAACAGCATTACCATTTTTAACATAAGACGAAATGTTTGCTAATCCATAATTATAATTAACACAAAACAAAAATCTATTAAATTCACTACCTGCACCTATATTCAAACCACAATCAAATCTTCTAAGATCATCACTATCTGAATCATCTCCCCATTTTATTTTAGTATTATTTATTTCGAAATCACCCAAAATTGAAATCTTTGATTCATTATTTCCATATATTCCTACACCCCAATATGCACCAAATAGTCCAAATACCTTTACTTTTGAATTTTTAAGATAGACCTTAGCATTCATGGGAACATTCATATAATATAAATCCATATCTATGTCTGACAACACTTGAGTATTTAAACTTCCATATACCATCTCATTCTTACCATGAATTTGAGTTCCTTCCATAGAGAACTGCATTCCAGTTTCAAAAGCAAATGTCTTATTAATAGGAAATTCTATATTAGCTTCAAGTGATAATCCAGGATTTGTTTCAAAGTTAGAACTAACAATATCATCATTGTTTTCAGCAAAAAAAGTTGCCAAATTAAAACCAGTTTTAACAGTTATTTTTTGTGCTTTCACATCTAATAATGAGACAACTAACAAACAGGTAATTAATATTTTATTCATCTTAATGATTTTTATATAGTTACAAATATATATGTTTAACGTTAAGAACCAATATAGATATCAAGAATTCTAAAGAACTTCTGCATTACCTACAAGAGTACAAGTTGATTTTCTAGATACTATTCCAAATTCATACTCAATAATACCATAATTAAAATCATTGGCATCATGCTTCATACCTGTGCTATGAAAATCAGCAGATCTTTTCTTGTACTCTTTTACTATATCATTATCAGGTAAATCATGCTGCTTAAATACTGTAGTACATGAGTGCGTTATATTTTTAATATCCTCTATTTGTGTTATATTATCATCAAGAAATTTAAGTAATAATTTAGACGAAGACGAGGTGTGATGAGGAGTTTTTAGCAAATCCAGCTTCTTGTCAAAACCTTCATTACTCATAAGTCGAATTGATTGATCTTCTATATCGCCACTAAAAAAAAGATTCAGATTACTACCAATATGAAACAAAAGAGCAATTGAAAAATCATTCTTTAAAGGCTTTTTATCCACTGTATATCTTCTTCTTATAATAGAAGAATGAGGTGCATATGAAACAACCTTTATTTTAAGATTTGCTTTTAAATCTTGAATAGTCATATCATGAACAAGCCTTTCATAATCATCAACAGTTTTATTAATATCATCAGATTCAAAACAATCAATTACTGCTGAATATTTCACTCTCTCCTTTTGAACTATATCCAACAATAAAAACTTTAAGAATCAGATTATTAAGATCAGATACAAATCTTATTTTATCTGGCTTATCTTTCATATTATTAAATTATCTATTCAAGTTATATAGAATTTTTTCCGTAATTATTCTTCGCTTTAGTTGTAGCAGTAAATTTTTTAGACTTTCTCTCACTACTAAAGTTCAAAGACGATTCTTTACTTTCAGATTTGCTATTATTTTTATCACTTCGAAAAGATGAATTAGAAGTATTCCTTAGAGATACATCATTTCCTTTATTTACTTTAAAACTACTCATCCTCTTTCTTTTTTCCTTTCAAATAATCATATGTTACGCTTAAAAGATAAACATCAAAAAGGATATTATTCATATTATTTAAGATATCAGCAGCATTATTAGATTCATTCACAGAATCCAAAGAATCATCTTTTAAGAAACAATCCATATCCAAAACAGCCTGATAAGCTTTACTTTCCTTACCATCAACATCTGTTACATAACCTTCCTGAATACGCCTATTATAATTAACGGTCTCATCTTTTCCATTTGGCCTTATAACACTTAAATTATTAAGCATAGAAGTACTGTACAAATCATTAAGCGCAGCGTTACTACAGAACACGTCCTTCTCAAAAACAGAAAACAAATCATTATAATTAGCAACAACAATCTCACCTAACTTTCTAAGTCCGACTCTTTTTATCTCAAAAAAGTTATTCTCTTTAAACATAAAAAGAATGAAATCATTAAGAAATTTCATGTACTCATCTATAATAGTATAATCCTTACATTTAACAGTTAATGTTGTATAGAATCGACTTATATCTAAAGTAACATCACTATTTCCACTTGTCTTTAATGCGTATCTATGTATAGTCTGCTTCTCAAGAACCTTAACTGGCACTGCTAGAGTCTCACTAATATCCTCTAAACTTTGAAGATCCAAATCAATTCTATTATGAAATGTTGTTTCATAAGAATCTATTTTAGGTTTAAACTCATTATTAAAAGCACTTATTATTGGAGTTATATCAACAATGCCATTATAATCTATTCTAAAAAGCACTTGCTTTAAGAAGTTATCCTTTAGATTATTTCTATTAAATTCTGACTTATTATTGCTCATTATATGTTTGCTTTAATATCCTAATAGTTATATAATTATCTTTATATTCTACTCTAGATTACAAATATAAGACTTGTATAAATTATAAACTATTTTTATTAATTGAATAAGCACGTAATAAATCTACATCATCTTCCTTACCATATAATCCAGCAGTAATTCCACGAAGCAATAATGTTTTACCATACCTATTTCCACTGTTAAAAATATCCAATGAAAATCAGACAATCTAGTCTATTATTTAATTTATTCGAAATAGTATATTTAGATATATGACAAAAGTTCATTTCATCTTGATACATATTCATTTTTCAGATAGAACTTTAAATTATAAAAGTTCAAACAGATAATTAAAAAATAATTATATATTATCGAATATAAAAAAAACATACTATTAAATAATTCAAAAAATCTATAATGGAAATAATTATTGCATTAATAATCATAATTGCCACAAGTATTATTGCTATCATAATGTACCTCAAAGCAAAAAAAAGCAAACATAATGAACTATCAACATCAATACAAAATAAAGAAATTATAACTAAATATAATTCCATAGTTAATGATAATTCAGAAATTCAAAAACAATTAGAAGAATTTAAATATAAGTACAGTTCTATCATTAATGCTGATTTAGAAATTAAAAAGCGTTTAGACGAAATTCAAAATAAAGAAACAGCTGCAAACAGTAAGTTACATGAGCAAATAAAAAAATTAGAAGAACAAAAAGAATTGCGTGAGCAAATGAGAGAAGAAGAAAAAGTACGCAAAGAAGCAGACAAAGCGCAAAAGGAAGCAGAGAAAGAAGAACGTCTGTATCAAAAGGCTTTTACTGAGGCACAAAATAAAATTAAAGATGCTACTGGTGATGAACTTGAAAAACTAAAAGCACAACTTACTGAAATAAAAAGCAAACTAGAGCAAGCTGGTAATATGAAAGAACGTGCTATCTCTATGGCTCAACAAACTAAAGCTGGTCACGTTTACGTAATCTCCAATATAGGATCATTTGGTGAGAACGTATATAAAATTGGTATGACTAGAAGACTTGAACCTCTTGATAGAGTTAAAGAGCTAGGTGGAGCTTCTGTACCTTTTAATTTTGATGTTCATGCTTTAATTTATTCAGATAATGCCCCATTGCTTGAAAACACTTTACACAAAGAATTTCATAATCGCAAAGTGAATCTAGTAAATAGCCGAAGAGAGTTCTTTAATGTATCACTAGAAGAGATTGAAAAAATAGTTAAAGAAAACTATGGACATATTGAGTTCACTAAAATTGCTGAAGCTAAAGAATATAGAGAAAGTATTATAATTAGAAAAGCTACTACAGTTACACCTATAAAAGAAGAGAAAGCATATGTTGAGGCTAATATTCTTTTCAATTAAGATTTAAATATGATTAAATTTTAAGAGCATAAAAAAGAAAGCCTTAGGCATTATACTTAAGGTTTTCTTTATGAATACTTGGTTTTTTTTATTAAATGCTGACTACCAAACCATAAGGATAATAGAAACTAAAAAGAAAACAGCGATATGCATACCATAGAGAATATTTTTCTGTTTTGAAGTAAAGATCTCTGATTTATATACCCCATAAAGAAAGAAGGGAGGAAGGAAAATCAATTGACCCAGCAAAACTTTATTATTAAACCACTTGTCTTTCATAATTGTTAAATTTATAATTACTTTTTCTATCAATATTAATCAGTGTATTTTTTATCTAATCTTTTTAAGAGCTTGTAAAAATACATACAAGAAAAGACATCCAGATATAAAATACTTAGAAATAAGCCATACTATGAAAAGCAAAACAATTACTAATAATACATATATAACTATCTTCATATAATTATTTTACATTAAAAAATGTAAGTTAAATAAAACATTAATATTATAAGCACTAAACTATTTAGTATTATTATAATTAGAAAAGCTACTGCAGTTAAACCTATAAAAGAAGAGAAAGCATATCTTGATGCTAATATTCTTTTAAATTAAGATTTAAATATCATTATGATTAAATTTTAAGAGTATAAAAAAGAAAGCCTTAGGTATTAAGGCCTTAAGATTTCTTTATAAATACAGATTATTTTAAAACTAAAATACTTACTACAAAATCATTAGAACACAAAAAAAATAATACACAACATATATTTATATCTATCTACTAGAATTATGACTATCTTTTATGCTTTATAAATAATCTTCCTGTACATAGAATTTCACACATTTAGTTACCACTCAATATATACTTAAAAGCAAAAGAGAACCCCATTATTATCTACATATTTAAAATTTGAATACACTAGTTTGTTCCTTTTTCTCATATAGAACATTTACATCAACAAGCTTGTTTTTCATCAAATTACAGTCATTCTCACTTTTGCAATTGCATTTACTTATTTTTATATCATCGCATACACAATAATATTTAATATCATATCCATCAACTTGAATAACAGAATCAGAATATTGAATTTCTTCATTCACATAAAACAGAGAAACAACTGTAACTTTTATATCTTTAAGAATATTATATGATTCAAAGATACTCTTTATAGATGTTCCAGAATGGATAACATCTGTAATAAAACAAATACTCTTTATTCCTTTCAAATTTAGATCTACCTCAACAGTATCATGGTTATGATCTCTAACAGAATAAGGTATAAATGTATAGCGTCCATCAAATCTAGATCCTAGATACGAACCTAAAATATTACCCTCTATTCCAAGCCCTACAAATAGTTCTGAATTAATATTATTATCAATAATTAATTCTTCTATTGATTTCTTTGCTATTGCAGAACTATCTCTTTTACAAAGAAGAGAAAATGTCTTAAGTAAACCTAAAGTTCTTATTTTCTCATTCCAATGAAAATGTCCAGAACAAAACAACTTATCTTTTGATACAATAGAAACAAGAAGTTCAGAATAATGTGTTATAATTGGTGATTTTGTTACATTTTCTGTATCCATAGGTTGAACAGGTACATCATCGATAACTATATCTTTTGATAAAACAGACGAAATTTCATCTTTTTTTTCTTGAGGAATAATATATGTATAATTCTTATCAGTTAAATTATGCCAGTTATATTCCCGTGAAGTTTCAATATATTGATAAAATTCCTGTTTGATTTTTAATTCCAGATCATCTTTTAAAATTGTTAATATATTAAAACAATTATCAACTTCATGATGCTTTTTTCCAAGAGTTCCAGCTGAGATTAAATTAGTACGACCTTCTACATTCGACAATGTATCTCCCTGATTTGAATGCTGGTGACCAAAAATAAAAGTTTTTATATTATTTTGAGAAAAAGAATATTTAACCTCCGATTCGTTAGCTACATGTTTAGATATATTATGATGCATAATCGCAATCTTTGGTGTATCTTTTTTATCTATAACTAAATTAGATTCAAAAGTATCATAATCGATATAACCAACGTGTGGTCCAAAATTACTTTCTTTATAATTACTATTAAATGATAGAAGTTGTATTTCGTCATCACCAACAATAGCAGTTTTTACATCAAAAAGCGACTCTTTACTTTTAAATACAAAACCATTGAACTCTTTATAAAATTTAGAAAATTGAGAGAATTTTTCATCATGAAATTTATATGCTTCTGAATTTTCTATCTTAGAAGCTTTTTTATCTTTTGCTCTTATATCTACATTTTTTATATCAAATGCATTTTCATTATCAAGCCAATTTATATCATGATTTCCTGGAACAATTATAAAGTTTTCTTTATCAACCTTAAGTTCTAAAGATAATTTATTTAAGAATACAAGAATTTTCTTAAACTCATCTTCATCACCATCATTAGATAAATCCCCAGCTATAATAATATAATCAAGTTTTGAATCTAAAGCCTTCTTTATAGAATCAATAAACTTAACTTCAAAAGATTTCTCCATTTCAAACCAAGAATATATATCATCTTTAAAATTAGTATAATGCAAATCGGCAATATGTAGTATTTTCAGTTCCTTACTCATCTTTATTAAATGCTGTTAATATTTTATAATCAAATTCTTCATGATTAGTTTTATCTATCTTATACAATTGTTCTACATCCTTAGATGTATAATCTTTCTGATCAATCGTTTCTATTCTTAAAAGAGCTACGTTACCTAAACATCTTCCTCCACAATAACCAATTATATTTTGTGCTATCTTAACTTCTGTTCCTAAACATATAACGTCTGAAACAATTATATAACTTTTTGTTGTATCAATTACATCGATATACTTCTGATTATATAATTTATTGATTGGACCTAAATGGTCTATTGAAAACATATCAATATCTAAAAGATCACTTAAGGTCGAAGCAATAAAAGAACCTCCTAATGTTTGGCAACATAACACAGTATTAGAAATTAAATTAGATGTCAATTTCCAATCTCTATTTTGCGAGTCGCTAACCATTTTTTTTGCAATTCTATATATACATAAATACACAAATTTATTATTTCCAATAAATTTTTTTAAATTAAAATATTTATTCAGGTAAACTGAAGATGAAGAGTGAACTTTTAGTTTCTCTACGTCTTCTAAACCATCTTTAAAAGCAAGCAATCGTAAATTTCTTTCTAATTTTTTTTGATCTTCTATCAATTCTTCTTCACGACTAACTTTATTACCACTATAATATCTCAATAAAAAATCAGTAAAATCTGATTTCTCTAATGATAAATTTATAATCTTCAATACAGAGTTTTTATTCTCTATAGAAGCTACTAATTCTATAAAATAAGAATTACAATTCTTTTGACATTTTTCAATATCTGCAAAATTTAAATATATTTTTTTTGGTAAAGATTCTTCTTTTTCCACGAACTCTTTAACACGTCTTAATGTTGTAGGAGTTAGAGTCTTTGTGAAGATTGGAACATTAATATAATTACCAATCTTTTTATCATTAAAAACGCCATCTCCAAGTATAGCTAATTCTGATGTATAGGGCTTTATTCTATCATAAATAACAGAATATACTTGCTCAGCATGTAATACAATAAATGCAATATCCTGTTTATTATCTTTTATATACGAACAAATCATAATCTAGGCTTTATTTCCAATTTCTATTTCATAATGAATTCCAGAAAATTTAGTGTTAAAAATTCTGATTGCTGAAAAATATTTATCTCTACTATAGAAACTTAACAAAACCTTTCCTAGTTCCAAAATACAAACGCTCACTTCTTCTTTTAATTTATCAGATAAATCAGATAAATTATCACTAAAATAAGAATTAACATTCTCTCTAGTCTTCATAATTACTTCGCATTGATTTAAAATTCTAGGAGTAACAACTATTTGAGTAGAACTATAGTGAATCCTTACTGTTCCATTTTTAGCTGCAAACAAAAGAAAATCAATCAAACCATGACGTCTTTTAATTGTAGATATATACAATGCCTCAAGTATGTAAAAGAAGTCTTCTAAAGTTTCTTTATATAATCCATTAGCTTTTGCCAATGGAATTATTCTATTTATATATTTCTTTGATTTGAAGGATTTAGCAAAACCTATACCTGTATCTGAAATTGATATTGTAGACGCACCTCCACTTCTCTTTTGTGCTATAAGGAAAGTACTAGATTGACTATGAACAATCCCATTAGAAATTGGTTCTGATAATGACTCAAAATAATTATAAAGTAATGCATCATCATCAATAACATCCTGTAAGACATCTCCAAACTGACTAAACAAATAATTGGGCGATAGAGCTTCTATGACCTCGTCATGACAATAAATATCTTCACTAGACTTTTCTGAAAAACTTGCCTTGTATTCAAAAATTTTATGACAATCCCTTTGCTCATTATTTACATAACCAGAAAAACCTCCTATAAATCCTTCTTCAAAATGAAAGAGATCTTTACCCAAAGGATTTACAACAGTCTTTAGAGCTGCATATTTAAAGAAATTTGTATTTGAAAGATAATATAACAACTTTGGTTTAAAATCTAGAATTAACTCAATGGCTTCTCCATGAATTTCTTTTAAAATTTTGCCTAATCCCAACAAATTAGGTAAAACAATTGGATCAATTGACTCAATATTTTCTAAAGATAAACTAGGTTTATTTCTACCATTTTTAGCATAATGATTTCTAACCTTTGGCATTAAGTCATTATAAAATAAAAATGGAGTAAACTTTCCTCCACCATTTTTGGATTCTAAATATATTACATTACTCATTATATTATAGATTAAAATATAAGACAATTTTGAATAAACATTTACAACTCTCCAAAATAATATAAATTATTACCAATAGCCTAGTAAATGTTGAAAATATCCATTAAAAATATCATAACTTATTTTTTTACCTTTAAATTAAAAATACACAACTGTAATATATAAAAATAAGATATTCGAAAAGTTATAAATTAACAATTTATAAAAGAACATATAAACAAACAGAATAGTATAAAGATATTATCATAAATATATATTCTCTAAGCAAGCGGATTTTAATTCATTCTTCAAAATTGAAATATGTAGTATCAGTTACAGCAGATTTATTATTAAGAATTAAATGATCTTTCCAAATTCTTATAAAATCAGGAATAAATGAAAAATTACATGTTTTTTAATGAAAATTAACAACAAATACATTACTATTATGAAACAGAATTAATATTTAACAAATCATACAAAACACTCAATAACATCAATTTCACCTACTTATACACTAATAGAGAAATCTAAAAGAACCAAATCATAAAACAAAATCCACCAAATATCTACTTACCCCCCAAGAGAGATGCAAACAAAAAGCAAACAACACCCAACAAACAGGCATATCCTCAATATATTCTCTTATATTTTTCAATACTCCCTGTATCTAAAAATACAGCAAGATTACAGGAAGAATACAGGAAGATTACAGAAAGAATAGAAGTAAAGCCTGAACCTTGCCTGTTGATTGCCTGTTAATTGCCTGTCAACTGCCTATTACCTGTACCATTGATAGAAAGAGTATAGAGGACACATTATACTCCAGAGAGAATGAAAAGGGGCAAGAGAAATGCAAATACAAGCCAACTAACATATAGGAATATCACTTTCCCCCTGTTATTTTCCTGATGTTTTCCTGACTGTTCTCTGATATAAATCAGAGAAAGATCACAGGAAGAACACAGAAAGAACACAGGAAGATCAGAGTTTAAGTATAAACCTTGGCTGATACTTGGCTTTTAATTGGTAGTTTACTAGGTCTTTGAAAGTTTTTCAATTGTTCTTCATAAATACATTGGCACAAAAAAACGGGCATCCACAATCTATGATTGCAAATGCCCGAAATATCTTAAAAGTATAAACTCTTATAAAGCTCTCTGGCGAACTATTTCGTAAACCATAAGAGAAGCAGCTACAGCTACGTTAAGAGATTCAATCTCACCTAATATAGGAATTTTAACATGGTTATTAGCTTGCTCTAAAAGGTCTTCTTTGATACCTTTATCCTCACTACCCATAATAATAACAGTAGGTTCAGTAAAATCAGCATCAGTATATTTTTGCTCAGCTTTCTCAGTTGCAGCAAAAACAGTAAATCCTTTAAATTTAAGAGTTTTAACCTCTTTACGCATATTTACAACCTTACAAACAGGTATGTTATAAAGCGCTCCAGCAGATGTCTTAATAGCATCAGGACAAATTTTTGCAGAGAATTTATGAGGAATAACAATGGCATCAACACCAGCACATTCAGCAGAACGAGCGATAGCACCAAAGTTACGTACATCTGTTACACCATCTAAGAAAAGAATAACTGGTTTCTTACCTTCAGCTAACTTAAGGTCAACAACCTCAGTTAAATCTTGGTACTCAACAGGAGATATAAAAGCAATAACACCCTGGTTATTTCTTGTATCAAGAGCCTTTAATTTCTCGTCTGGTACATATTGAAAAGCAATATCCTTATCTCTAACTAATCTGAATAACTCTTTAAAAAGCTCACCACCTAATCCTGTACGGATAAGTACTTTATCAACTTCTTCTTCTTTATTTATCGCCTCAATAACAGCACGAATGCCGTAAATCATTTCTTGTTTAATCTTTGCCATCTTCTATAATTTAATCTCTTTGTTCTATTAGTTCTTCAAGCTCGCACGAAAAATTTTCCCAATTCTCCATTTCCTTCTCCAAATCTTTCTTTAATTTATCGTATTTAGTAAAGAAATCTTGTCCTTCTGTGCCAGTAGAATTTGCAAGAGTTTCATCCATCTCAGCAATTCCCTTTTCACATTTGGCGATATTATCTTCTGCTTTTTTAACGCTCGATTTAAGTTTAGAAATTCGTCTACCAACTTCTTTTCTTTCTTCGTAATTCAATTTATTTGCAGAAACATCGGTTTCTTTACCTATTTTAGCTTCTTTCTTCTTGATTTCTAAATCTTTAAGCGAAGATAATCTTTTTTTCGCAAGAAAGTCATATATGCCCCCTATATGTTCTTTTACTTGACGGTTACCAAACTCATACATCTTGTTCACCAATCCATCAAGAAAGGCTCTATCGTGAGATACAACAATTACTGTTCCATCAAAATTCTTTAAGGCTTGTTGAAGAATCTCTTTTGAACGTATATCCAAGTGATTTGTTGGCTCATCTAGTATTAAAACATTATATGGTTCAAGCATCAAACGCACCATAGCTAAACGAGAACGTTCTCCCCCTGAAAGCACTTTCACTTTCTTTTCTAGTTCTTCGCCAGAGAACATAAATGCAGCAAGAATACTCTTAAGCTTCATACGAATATCACCAACAGCAATCTCGTCTACAACCTCAAAAACGGTCTTCTCATCGTCAAGCATCTGCGCCTGATTCTGAGCAAAATAACCTATATTCACATTATGCCCTACTTCGCACTCTCCCTCGTAAGCAAGAGTACCCATTATCATTTTAACAAGAGTAGATTTACCCTCACCATTCTTGCCAATAAATGCCAGTTTATCACCTCTATGAATCTCGAAATTAATGTTTTCAAGAACCACATGTTCGTCATAACGTTTAGTAAGCTCTGATCCGTGGGCAACTATATCTCCAGAACGTTTAGCAGGCGCGAAATGAATATTCATCTTACGCGTATCCTCATCGTCTATTGCTATACGCTCAAGTTTATCTAGTTGTTTAATTCTAGACTGCACCTGTACCGATTTTGTTGCTTTGTAACGGAATCGTGATATAAAATCCTCAGTATCTTTTATAGATTTCTGCTGATTCTCGAAAGCCTTCTTCTGTTGCTCACGTCTTTCTTTACGTAGTTCTATATATTTTGTATAAGGAACTTTATAATCATAAATCTTCCCTAAAGAAATTTCTACTGTTCGGTTAGTCACATTATCTAAGAATGCTCTATCGTGAGATACTAAAAGTACGGCTCCTGGATAAGTCTTCAAGAAATCCTCTAACCACTGAATAGACTCTATATCAAGGTGATTGGTAGGCTCATCGAGAAGGAATATATTTGGACGTTTAAGCAAGATTTTAGCAAGCTCTATACGCATACGCCATCCTCCTGAAAATTCAGAAGTATCACGAGTAAAGTCCTCACGCTGGAATCCAAGTCCCATTAGTGTCTTCTCTGTTTCACCCTCAATATTGTCACCACCAAGCATGTGGAAACGGTCACTTAAGTCAGTAAGTTTACTTATAAGAGCTATATATTCTTTTGATTCGTAATCTTCTCTTTCGCTAATTTCTATATTTATTCTCTCTATTTCTTTCTCAATAAAAAGTACCTCATCAAAGGCAGTAAGAGCATCCTCCATCACTGTCTTTCCATCGCTATACAACATATGCTGAGGCAAATAACCTATAGTTATGTCTGATGGATAAGAGATTCCTCCGCTAGTTGGTTCTTGTAATTTAGCAAAGATTTTAAGAAGAGTTGACTTACCTGCACCATTCTTGCCGGCCAGTCCAATTCGATCTCTCTCATTAACTAAAAAAGTGACTTTATCGAAAAGAATGAAGTCACCAAATAAAACGCTTAACTGATTAACTGATATCATATAATATTTAATTTTGTGCAAATATACATTATTTATTAATTGCTATGAAATAATGTTCTAGCATAGAGGCATTTTCTTCTATTTGGGCGAAAAACAAAACAAATATCATTAGTTAAGTTCATAAAAATTTTTATTTTTGTAGAGAGAGTGATAAATTTAAAGAAATTACTCATGTATTGTGAGAGCAATCGTATTACCTAACCAATTAAATACCTATTATTATGGGAAAAGGATTTTTTAATGTACCCCTAGCAAAAAATGAACCTGTAAAATCTTATGCACCTGGAAGTGAAGAGAGAAAAGAATTAAAAGCTACACTTCAAGAAATGCGTTCGAAAGAAATTGATATACCTATGTATATAGGCAGCGAGGAAGTAAGAACAGGAAACAAAATTGCTATTAAACCACCACACGATTTAGCTCACACTCTTGGATATTATCATCAAGGAGAGGCTAAACATGTACAAATGGCTATAGATGCAGCTATGGCAGCTAAAGAGGGATGGGAAGCTATCTCATGGGAGCATAGAGCTTCTATATTCTTAAAAGCTGCTGATTTAATTGCTGGACCTTATCGCCAAAGAATTAATGCCGCTACTATGCTTGGGCAATCAAAGAATGCTTTTCAAGCTGAGATTGATGCTGCTTGTGAGTATGCCGACTTTTTAAGATTCAATGTTAAATATATGGTTGACATATATAATCAACAACCTGAATCGTCTGCTGGTATATGGAATAGAGTTGAACATCGTCCACTAGAAGGATTTGTATTTGCACTTACTCCTTTTAACTTTACTTCTATTGCTGGTAATCTTCCTGGAGCTCCTGCTCTTATGGGAAATGTTTGCGTTTGGAAACCTTCTAAAACCGCTGTCTATTCAGCTCAGGTGTTGATGGAAGTGTATAAAAAAGCTGGTCTTCCGGATGGAGTTATCAATCTTGTTTACGTTTCAGGACCTGTTGCTTCTGATGTTATCTTTAAAGATGAGAACTTTGCAGGAATTCATTTTACTGGTTCTACAGGAGTGTTTAACAGCATATGGACAAATATTGTAAATAATCTTCCTAAATATAAATCGTATCCACGAATTGTTGGAGAAACAGGAGGTAAAGATTATATCTTCGCTCATCCTACATCTTGTGCTAAAGAAGTAGCAACGGCTATAGTAAGAGGTTCTTTCGAGTATCAAGGACAAAAATGTTCTGCCGCTTCTAGAGCTTATATTCCTTGTAATATCTGGGAAGATGTTAAAAAATATGTTTGCGAAGATGTTAATAACATGAGAGTGGGTCCTGCTGAGGATTTCAGAAACTTCGTAAATGCTGTTATTGATGAGACTTCTTTCGATAAACTTGCTGCTGCTATAGATGATGCTAAATCGTCTAATGATGCGGAGATTGTTTGTGGTGGTACTTACGACAAGACAAAAGGATATTTCATTCATCCAACTATTATTCAAGCTTTAAAGCCTGATTATGTGACTATGACTGAAGAGTTGTTCGGTCCTGTAATGACTATCTACGTATATGACGAAGATAAAGTAGAGGAGACTATGGATATTCTTGATAGAGACTCTACTTATGCTCTTACAGGTGCTATATTCTCTAATGATAGAGCAACTATAGACCACATGTGCAAACGCTTAAGAAACACAGCTGGAAACTTCTATATTAATGATAAACCAACAGGCGCTGTAGTTGGACAACAACCATTTGGAGGAGCTAGAGCTTCTGGAACTAACGATAAGGCAGGTTCTATGATAAACCTATTAAGATGGGTTTCTCCAAGAACAATAAAAGAAACCTTTGTTCCTGCTAAGGACTATTTATATCCTAACTTCCTTGAAGAATAAATGTTAAAATAATATAAATCAGGAGTTTCCATAGCAGGAAACTCCTTTTTTATGTATTATCATTTTTGATACATCAATAATTTTTGTATCATTGTTTTATCTTAATTATCTTCTTACATTTGTAATATCAAAAAACTAAATCATGCTAAAAGAATCTATTATAAAAATCTTGTCGACTATAAAGTTCAACAGGTATTTGCTTATAGTGCTTATTTTTACTGTTTGGATAGGTTTCTTTGATAGCAAAAGTTTTCTTAATCTCTATAAAGTGAAGAATGAAATCTCTAATCTTGAAAAACAGAAAGAACATTATACAAAAAAGATTGAAGAAGATAGACAGAAGATAAAAGAATTAAAAACGAACAAAAAGAATCTTGAGAAATTTGCTAGAGAGCAATATCTCATGAAGAAAAAGAATGAAGACATTTATATTATAACGACGAAAGGAGAATAAAGTGGCAAGAATTTTAGCTATTGATTATGGGAGAAAGAAAGTAGGGCTTGCGGTAACTGATCCATATCAAATTATTGCAAATGGACTAGGCACTGTTCCTGCTCACACTATTCTTAAGTACTTAAAAAAGTACGTAGACGAAGAACATGTAGAAACTATAGTTGTTGGACATCCTAAACAGATGAATAATACTGATTCGGAATGCATGGTGTATATTAAGCCTTTTATGGCGAAATTAAAAGTCTTATTTCCAGAAATGAACATTGAGATGATGGACGAGAGGTTCACATCTAAGATTGCATTCCAAACAATGATAGATGCAGGATTAAAGAAGAAAGCAAGACAAAATAAAGAACTTGTTGATTCTATTAGTGCTACTATAATACTACAATCTTGGCTTGAAAAAAAAAATCAGGAAGAGATTAACCG
>JBATVL010000061.1:0-42092 GCA_049671745.1 Marinifilaceae bacterium | reverse complement strand
AGTTACTGTTGTCTTTAAGGATGATATGGGAACTCTTGCTCCTCGTCAATTAGTTTCTGAAAAACTTACTGAGGTTAGAAAAAGTATACCTAAAGGGTTTGGAGATACATTCATGGGACCAATATCTACCGGACTTGGAGAAATATATCAATATACTCTTGAAGTAGATAAGGAACACAAAGGAAAGTATTCTCCTACAGATCTAAGAAGCATTCAGGATTGGATAATAAAACGTCAGATGGCTATGCTTTCGGGAGTTGTAGAGGTTAACTCTATGGGCGGAAGTATTAAACAATATGAGATTAAGTTTGATCCCAATAGATTACAAGCTATGAATATTAGCATTGCTTCTATTTTTGAGGCTCTTGAGAAAAACAATCAAAATACTGGGGGTGCATATATAGAGAAAGATTATAAAGCAAATTATATTAGAGGAGAAGGATTAGCACGATCTATAGACGATTTAAAGAATATTGTAATTACTCTTAGAGACAATACTCCTGTTCTTATTAAAGATGTTGCAGAGGTAAATTATTCTACTGCTATTCGTTATGGTGCTCTTACAAAAAATGGAGAAGGGGAAGCTGTTGGAGGCATTATAATGATGCTTAAGGATGCAAATTCTAATGAAGTTATTGAGAATATAAAAGACAGAATAGAGAGTATACAGAAGACTCTTCCTGAAGGAGTTAGCATAGAACCTTTTCTTGATAGAAGTTCTCTTATTAAACAAACTATTTCTACTGTATCTGGTAATCTTGTTGAGGGTGCTCTTATTGTAATTTTCATACTTGTTATTCTACTTGGTAACTGGAGAGGTGGACTTATTGTTGCTTCTACTATACCACTTTCTTTGTTTTTTGCTCTTATAATGATGAAAATCACAGGAGTATGGGCCAATCTTATGAGCCTTGGGGCTATTGATTTTGGTATTATTGTTGATGGTTCAGTTATTATTGTAGAATCGGTTGTCGCCACAATCTCTCATAGGATGAGAAAAAACAAAGTACAGAGAGAAAGCATGGATGATATAGTTAAACATTCTGCATCTAAGATGATGAACTCTGCTTTCTTTGGGCAGTTTATTATTCTTATTGTCTTTATTCCTATACTTGCTCTTGAAGGTGTTGAAGGGAAGATGTTTAAACCTATGGCTCTTACTTTTGCATATGCAGTTCTTGGAGCTATGATTCTTTGTCTTACATATGTTCCTATGATATCTTCATTATTTCTGAAGTTTCCTAAAAACGAGAAGAAATCTTGGGGAGATAAGTTTGTTCTTTATCTTGAGAATGCCTTTGAACCTATTCTTAAGTTTGCTTTAAAGAAAGGTAAATGGATTTTATCAGCTGCTATTGCTCTTTTAATATTATCGGGTGCAATATTTGCAAATATGGGTGGTGAATTTATTCCTCAACTTGACGAGGGTGATATCGCTTTTCATGCTCTTTTAAAACCTGGTACATCTCTGAGCGAAACAATTAAAACAACAACTAGATTAGAGAAAATGCTTAAGGATAAATTCCCTGAGATAGAACAAATAATCTCTCGTATTGGTGTTGCCGATGTACCTACAGACCCTATGCCTATGGATATTGCCGATGTTTTTGTTATAATGAAAGACAAAGGTGATTGGACTTCTGCAGAGACTAAAGATGAGATGATAGATAAGATGAAAGCATGTGTAAATACTCTTCCGGGAGTTAATTACGAATTCACACAACCTATGGAGATGCGTTTTAATGAGCTTCTTACAGGTGTTCGTGAAGATATTGCTATCAAACTCTTTGGGGAGGATTTAGATATACTTGCTCAAAAAGCTGAAGAGATGGGTAAAATAATTGCAGGCACAGAAGGTGTTGCAGATATGAAAGTTGAAGCTACTTCGGGTTTACCACAAATAACAGTAAATTACGATAGAGAGAAACTTGCTCGTTACGGCTTGTCTATAGAACATATGAATACTGTATTATCTACAGCTTTTGCTGGTAGTGAGGCTGGTGTTGTTTTTGAAGGAGAAAAACGATTTGATATTGTTGTTCGTCTTGAACCAAAATATAGACAAAACATAGATGATATAAAGAAACTTAGAGTTGCTTTAGATAATGGTAATCAAATACCTATGGAGGAAGTTGCTAATATTAGCTATACTCCTGGACCTATGCAGATTACTAGAGAAAATACTAACCGTAGAACATATATTGGAATTAATGTAAGAGGTAGAGATATAGCTTCTCTTGTTAAAGAGATAAAAGGTAAACTTGATGCTAAACTTAAACTTCCACCTGGGTATTATATTCGTTATGGAGGGGCTTTTGAGAATCTAGAAAGAGCTAAGAATAAACTGAACTTTGTTTTACCATTAGTACTGTTGCTTATATTTTTAATGATATTCTTTGCTTTACGTTCAATGAAACAATCAATAATGATTTTTGGAGCTATTCCACTAGCCACTATTGGCGGTATTATTGCTTTAGAGATTAGAGGTATGCCTTTTAGTATATCAGCAGGAGTTGGTTTTATTGTTCTGTTTGGAGTGGCAGTTCTTAACGGACTAGTTCTTATAAATTCCTATAATGATCTTAAGAAAGAAGACATGCCGCTTATGCAAAGAATACTTACTGGTACTCGTCATAGAATACGCCCTATATTATTAACAGCATCTACCGATGTTCTAGGATTCTTACCTATGGCTATATCTACAGGTTCTGGTGCTGAGGTTCAACGTCCTCTGGCTACTGTTGTTATTGGTGGATTATTCACCTCTACTCTACTTACTCTTATACTTCTACCTATATTATATAAATGGATGGAAGAAAGGAAAAGATCTCGTTTAGCTAAAGCACCTATTATTGCAAGTTTATTTGTTTTAATTAGTCTTGGCTTTGTAAATCCTGTCAATGCGCAAGATAATAAGACTACTCTTAAACAAGCTATTGCTAATGCCAATGCGAACTATCCTTCTCTTAAAAGAGCCGACTTAAAGATTCAGAAAGAAGAGGCTCTTAAAGGAACTGCTATAGACTTAGGCTCCACAAGCCTTTCTACATCTGTAGATAATAGGTCAAATTCAGGGAATGGAGATAAAACCAATTTAGGCATAGAGCAGTCTGACATAGATATTTTTACAATTATATCTAAGACTAAGCTGCAGAACAGAAAGATAGAAGCAGCTAAACAATGGAAAGTATATAATGAGAGTGAATTGGAAATGCATGTTAGAATCGCTTGGTTTAATGCATATATCTCTAAGGAGAATTATAAATTAGCGGTTAGACTTGATTCTATATATAGTGATTTTGAACATGTTGCTAAGATTAGAATGGAAACTCAAGCAGCATCTAAATTAGAATATCTTAATGCGCATAATAAATCATATCTGGTTAAGATTAATTTACTAAACGCTAAAAACAGCTATAATCAAGCAATATCTGAACTTAACTATCTTACAATTGTTCCTAACATTGATATTTCTGAAGAAATAGATATTAGGTTTATCAAATTTGATATCAATGATAGATCTTATTTGAAGAACCCTCTTTTATTATCTTTTTTAAGTGAGATAGAGGTTGGAAAAGCAGAAGTGAAAGCTCAGTATTCTGAGTTTTTACCTAAATTTAATCTAGGCTATGCTTTTCAATCAACTCCTGATACAAAGAATCTGTATGGGTTTTCTGTAGGAATTAGTTTTCCCTTATGGTTCTTACCGCAGAGAGCTAGATTAAAAGCTGCAAAAAAAGATGTAGAACTTTTAGAACTAGACAAGTTAGAACAGGAATTAGATATGATTCGCAAGTGGGATGTAAGTATAAAGGAATACGAGAAACAAGAAGTGGCTCTTAAATTTTATAAAAACGAAGCTCTTGATCTTTCTAAAGAACAGATTAAAGCAGCTCAGATTGCATATAAAGAAGGACATATAGATTATATCAATTTCTCTCAGAACCTAGAGGATGCACTTAATATAGAGACCGGATATATAGAGACTCTTGGTCAATTCTTTAAGTCACAAACAGACTTATTATTCTTAAGTGGTAATTTTAATAAATAAAATATAGATGATGAAAAAAATAAAATATATAAATACTCTAATCGCTATTTTCATAACAGCCTTGTTACTATCGTGTGGTAATACTGTAACTAAAGAGACAAAACAAGAATCTGAGCATGAAGATGAAGAAGATGTAGTTTCTCTTACTAAGGAACAAGCTAATGCAATAGATCTTAAGGTAGGAGATCTTAAACAAATGAACCTATCTAGTTTTATAGTTACCAATGGTATTATAGCTGTTCCACCTCAACAAAAGATTGATGTAAGTGCCATTATAGGAGCAAATATAGCAGACATAAAAGTTCTAGAGGGTCAGAATGTAAATAAAGGACAGATACTTGCTATTCTTGAGCATCCAGATCTTATAGATATTCAGGTAGAGTTTAAGACAGCATATAATAATCTTACTTTTCTAGAAAAAGAACATAAAAGACTTAAAACTCTTTCTGATAAAAATATTGCATCCGGTAAAGAGTTTCAACAAGTTGAATCGGATTACAATACAGCAAGAACTTCTTTTATAGGACTTAAATCTAAATTAGAGATAATTGGAATTAATGTAAAAAAATTAATCAGTGGAGAAGTACAAAGGTATATTCCTGTGAAAGCTCCTATTGATGGTGTTATTAGTCAGATTAATGTAAATAAGGGTAAATATGCAGAGCCTCAAACAGAAATGTTCGAAATTATTAATACAAAACATTTGCATGCTAATCTTGCTATTTATGAGAAGGATATTACCAAAGTAAAGAAGGGACAAAAGGTAATTATAACTCTTAATGAAAATGATGGAAATGAATATAAAGGGAAAATTATTACGGTAGGTAAGAATTTCGATGAAACAAGTAGAGCTATACATGTTCAAGTTGAAATGTCTCCTGTTCCTGAAGAATTAGTTCCAGGCATATTTATTAAAGGAAGAATAATCACTGGTGATCAACTACTTACTGCAGTGCCTAAAGATGCTATAGTAACTGAGGGAGATAAATCTTATATATTTATTGTTGATGAACATGAGGAAGGAAATGATGAGCATGGGCATAAAGCAGATATTGCTGTGAAACTTAAGATGATAGAAGTTGTTAAGGGTATATCTGACAGAGGATTTATAGAAATAAAATTACTTGAGAAACTAGATTCTGATGTGCATATTGCACTTAATGGGGCATATTTTCTACTAGCTGAAATGAAAAAAGCAGAAGCAGAACATTCTCACTAGATTTAATAATAAGTTAGTAGTTGATTAAAATAGTCAACTACTGACTTTTATAAATGAAATTATAATAACTCTGCCCAATAGAAACAATCTTCAAAAGAAGCAGATAGATCTACCTCCTTATTGAATATCCCGTACACAGTAGCCCCACTGCCTGTCATAACTGCATATTCAGCACCGAGACTATATAACTTATCTTTTAAGTTTTTAATAGCGGGAAATGCTTTAAAAACAGTTTTCTCAAAATCATTATTTACTTTATCTTTCCATTCACTTAATGATAAAGAAGATAGGTCTTTTAAATCGAAAGTTGAAGCTTGAGGTTTAATACCAGAGTATGCCTTTCCTGTAGGTACAGCAATATTAGGTTTTACAAGTACTATATATTTACCTTTTAAAGAGAAGTTTATCTCTTTAAACAATTCACCTCTTCCATAAGCATATACAGGCTCATTTTTTATAAAAAAGGCACAATCACTTCCTATTCTAGAAGCATAATCTTCTAATTGTTCTGTTGTTAAAGAAAGAGAAAACTTATCATTTAGAAGTTTCAACATATAAGCAGCATCGGCTGATCCACCACCTAAACCACCTCCAAAAGGTATGTTTTTATGGAAAAATATGTCTATGCCAGGAATATCATAATCATGAGCAATTAGATTATATGCTTTTATTATAATATTATTCTCTACACTACAATCAATCTCTATACCGTAAGATGTATAAGTATATTCACCCTTAGGCAAGTCTTTATTCTCTATTATCTCTAGAATATCAGTAAGAGTAAGAGGATAGAAGACAGTCTCTATGTTATGAAAACCATCTTCGCGTTTCTTAACTACATTAAGACCTATATTGATTTTAGCGTTTGGGAATGTTATCACAGTGATTTATTTAATTGTTTTTTCTAAATAATATAAAGCCTCAGGTCCTAGATTGAAAATAATATCTAAAACAGATAAGTTAGGTTCAAAACCTAGTTTATTGCTAAAAACTTGAGTGTAAGGATTTGCCACAAAAGAAAGATCTTCCTTTCTGCGTGAAACTTTAGGGTGTATCCCCTCTCTCCAATCCTCCATAGACTCAGTATTATCAATATAATCCTCAGTTAATTTAATGTTTGGAGAGATCTCAAGAATATCATTAACTATCTGCATAGCCTCCTTATTCAAGTCTATCAAGAACTTATGATTCTTAGAGAATATAGGTTCTATATCGTCAATATAATATTCATAAAAAGGAGATTTTCTGTAAGCAGATTCTATTCCTTTAAAATGTATTTTTTGCCAATTCTCAACATATTCTATCTGAACATCTTTAGTAAGAATCTTTTTTCGAGCACCACCAATAACAGGAACAGAAAGGGTTAACTTTCCATTAGCTCCATATATATCACAACGATTTCTATAAGATTGTTTCCCATAGTTCTCAAATTGTTCAATTAATATGTCATTGTCTTTAACAATCTTATTGTAGTATTGTACTGGCGGAAAATATGATGTAGTAAGTAATTGCATTTTACTTAGGTTATGAATTAATAATTATAAACTATGAATTCTCTTAAGTGCATCTTCTATAATTTCTTTATGATCGAATGCTAAGCTAGGTAAATTATTTGTATTAAACCATTTAGCCTCAGCTGCATCATCAGCTCCTTTTACTTGACAATTATCAAGAGTAGTAAAACCAATAAAAGCTGTAGAGATTGTTCTTCCTCTAGGATCTCTATCTAAAGAACTGTAAGTCTTTAATTGAGTAAACTCTATACCTTTTAGACATGTTTCCTCCTCAAGCTCACGCCCAACTGCTGTTTCAAGAGTCTCATCCATATCTAAGAAACCACCAGGGAATGCCCAGCAATCTTTAAAAGGATCATTCTTTCTCTTAATTAATAAAAGCATTAAGGCATCATTTTCTTTCATGAAAACAAGAGAATCTACAGTTATAGAAGCTCTAGGATATTTGTACTGGTACATCATTATTTTAAGATACGTTTAATTGTTCTAAGTTTATGAGTATATCTCTTCATCTCCTCATTATAAATGCCTTCTTGATCTATATTATCTATTCTCACTTTTCCTGATGCATGAATAATTTTATGGTGTTTCCATATCATACCCACATGAGTAATAACTCCTTCTCTATCACCAAAGAAAGCTAAATCACCAGGCATAGCCTCTTCTACAAAAAGTAAAGAATCACCTATTTCTACTTGCTTGGAAGCATCACGAGGAAGATTAATATTTATAAGTTTATAAACAATCTGACTTAAACCAGAACAGTCTATTCCATAAGGAGTACGACCACCCCATAAATAAGGAGAATTGTAATATTTAAAGGCATTTTCAATAAGTCTATCTCTTAAAGATTTATCATCATGTAAATCAGGATGATTCTCAGAAAGAACGTAAGAAAGATTAGAGATCTTAAACTCGCTAGTTTCTTTATTAAAAAAAGGAAGATTACTTCCCGGAACAAGAAGTTTATTGCCCCAAACATCAGTGCGATTAACTATATTAAAAGTCTCAGAAACCATATAATTAGTAGTATCCTCTGAAGATTCCTCCTCTAGTGCAAACACCATTTTAGTATCTATCCATCCAATGTAGTCGTCAAAAAGTAGCTTAATACGAGTCCATTTCTCTATCTCTTCAAGGATCTCATACTTCTCACCAAACAATATTTGAGTCACCATCTCTGCCTTTTCTGAAGGCACAGCTCTCACCGGTATTATACTTAAATCGGATATTCCTAATTGCATTTATATATAGTCTTTGTTCTTCTCTGTATAGTCTTAAAGAGTCAAAGATAATGATATTATTCTGCTATAATTAATAATTTTAGCTATTTTTGAAAATTGTACAATTAAAGACAAGCAAAACGATGAACAAATTTATTGATTCTATAATGGATAACCTTCCAGTTATCATTTTTCTTATCCCACTTTTCTTATTAGTTAAGAAGAATGGAGCTGCTATTAACTCCTTTACTGAGATGTTTTTAAAGACTAAAGCAGCTGAGAAATACTCAAAGAAAACACAAGAGTTTCAAATTCCAACTGAGCTAAAAATAGGAGCTTGTGAGAGACTAATTTTATTTTTAGAAAGAATAAATCCTGAATCATTCATTTCTCGATTAAACCAAGGTCAATATACAAATAGAGATTTTCAACTAGTAGTTCTTCAAGAGATAAGAAAAGAGTACGATCATAATCTAACTCAACAACTTTATGTAAGCGATACAGCATGGCTAGCATATGAGAATGCAAAAAATGAAATTATTAGCATAATTAATACAGCTTCTTCACAAACTAAGCCCAACGGTAACTCTATGGAGATATCTAATCAAATATTACAGCTTTATATGCTTAATAATAAGGGATTAATAGCTGCCAAAAGCTTACTTAAAAGAGAATTAGCATAATTTTACTAACTTTGCAGACAATTTTTACAATAAATATAGAGAATCATGTCATCATTCGAGGATTTAAAAATTAGCAAACAAATAAATAATGCCCTAGCTGAAGGGGGATATGTAGAGCCAACACCTATACAAGAACAAGCTTTTTCAGCTATACGTTCTGGTAAAGATTTAATTGGTATTGCGCAGACGGGAACGGGTAAGACATTTGCTTATCTAATTCCTTTATTGATGAAACTTCATTACGCGCAAGGACAATTTCCACGTGCAATTATAATAGTACCAACACGAGAACTTGTAGTACAGGTTTGTGAGAGTATAGAGATGTTAACTCCCTATATGGATCTTCGTTACGAAGGAATCTATGGTGGTGTTAACATTAGAACTCAAATGACTACACTACTAGATAAAGGTGTAGATTTAATAGTAGCCACTCCAGGTAGATTCATGGATATATTCATGTCAGGAGTTATTCGTACAAAACAAGTAAAAACTCTAATTATAGATGAGGCTGATAAATTGATGGACTTAGGATTCTTTCCTCAGTTACAAGCAATTCTTGATGCTACACCAGAGAATTCACAAAAGATGTTATTCTCAGCAACATTCTCAGATTCTATTGCAAAGATGTCAGAAGCATTCCTTCTAAATCCAAATAGAATAGAGGTTGAACGTCAAGCTACTCCAGTAGCACATATTATTCAAAAAAGATTTGATGTTCCAAATATCATTACTAAAGTAAACTTCCTTAAACTTCTTCTTGCAGATAAAGAGGAATATAAGAAAGTAATGATCTTTACAGAAACAAAGAAGAATGCAGACAGAATCGTTAATTTCCTAGCAGAACACTGGGGAGAAGAATTATCTGTTATTCACTCAAACAAAGCACAGAATACTCGTTTAAATGCCCTAAAATCATTTAAAGAGGACAAAACAAGAATAATGATTTCTTCTGATGTTGCCGCTCGTGGTATTGATGTTCAGAACGTAACTCATGTAATCAATTTCGATATACCAACTCTTCCAGAGGAGTATGTTCACAGAATCGGTCGTACAGGTCGTGCGGGTAAAGATGGAACATCTATATCTTTCGTAAACAAGATAGAAGCAGAACGTATAGTTGAGATTGAGAAATTAATAGAGCAAGAGATTCCGGTATATGAATTACCTGAGAATCTTGAAATCTCTGAGATCTTACTTGATGACGAAAAAGTACAATCAAGAAATATCAAATATCAAAAAACTACTAAGTTAACAGGTGGTGGTGCATTCCATGCTAAATCTGCTAAGAATTCTAAAATTAACGGTAAGATATATAAGAAAAAGAACACTCTTACACGTAAAAATAAAGATAAAAAAAGACATATTAAATAATGAAGACAGTAGCAATTTTATGTGGTGGTGGACCAGCTCCAGGCATCAATACAGTAATAAGTAGCGTAAGTAAAGCATTCTTAAAAGACGGATACAAAGTACTAGGTGTACACCAAGCATACAAAGGTTTATTCTCAGAGGATGCAGAAACTGTTGATATCTCTTATGAGTGGGCAGACAAGATTTATGACCAAGGTGGATCGGCTATCAAGATGAGCCGTTTTAAGCCAAAGGACACTGATTTTACTGTAGATTTTTTTACAAAGCACAATGTAGATCTTTTAGTAACTGTTGGTGGAGATGATACTGCATCAACTGCAAACAGAATTACTAAATTCTTACACGAAAACAAAATAGAGATTAAGAACATTCACGTTCCTAAAACCATAGATAACGATTTACCTCTTCCTGCTGGAGTTCCTACATTTGGATTCAAATCAGCTGTAGAGGTTGGAGCAACTATAGGTAGAACTATCAAAACAGAATCACTTACAACGAATAACTGGTACACAGTTACTTCTATGGGACGTGAAGCTGGACATCTTGCTTACGAGATTGGAAAATCTATACAAGCATCAATGATAGTTATTCCTGAAATGTTCAACAAAACTCAAGTAACAATTGCTAAGATTGTAGACCTTGTTGTTTCTTCTATGATCAAACGTAGAACAATGGGAATAGAGCCAGGTGTTTCTGTAATTAGTGAAGGTGTATTTCACGATTTAACTGATGAAGACATCAAGAATTGTGGTATAGTATTCTCTTTTGACGATCACGGGCATCCAGAGCTTTCTAAAATCTCTAAAGCTCATATCTTCAGTACTCTTATTGAGAGAAGACTTAAAGAAGTTGGTCTTAATATCACTAACAGAGCTATAGAAATTGGATACTCTTTAAGATGTTGTCCACCAGTAGCTTCTGACTTATCTTATTGTACTTCTTTAGGTTATGGCCTTAAGAAACTTTACGATGAAGGTCATACAGGTTGCATGGTTTCTTTAGATCAAAACGATAAAGTAATTCCTATATATCTTAAAGATGTAGAGGATGAAAACGGTAAGATTAGACCTCGTTTAGTAGATATGGAAAACGAAGATGTTAAATCTGTTTTTGAAACAAACGTATACTACTTGAAAGAAGAAGATTACGAAGCAGCTAAGAAATTTGTTGCTAATCCTGCAGAATTCGATTACTATAAGATACTTAATTGGTAATAAGCTCGAAATATCTTAACATATAGAATATGTGGATAGAACTTTACGAAAGTAGAGACTCTATCCACTTTTTTTTGCTCCCTATACAAATAAATATTTTTATATATTCTCTAACAAGATTAAATAAAACTATCTATAACCAACAAAGCTTTTCAGCAGTCTCAACACTCCAAACAAGAAGTCATATCTCTGTACTTCTATCTAAAAAGAATGACCTTTGTAACATATGTTACAAGTTAGCCAATCTTCCTACCCTATATTTGTATCAGAAATAAAAACAAAATCAACGCTTAAAACTATAGAGATGGAAAGAGATATTATAAACATTGACGAAGATAAATGTAACGGTTGTGGAGTATGTATTCCAAACTGTCATGAAGGAGCTCTACAAATAGTTGACAATAAAGCTAGATTAATAAGCGACTTAATGTGTGATGGATTAGGTGCTTGCATCGGTCATTGTCCACAAGGAGCTATCAAAATGGAAAAAAGAGAAGCTCTACCATACGACGAAATTCTTGTAATAGAAGAAATGGTAGAAAAAGGTAAAAATACAGTTATAGCTCACCTTAAACACTTGAAAGATCATAACGAACATGGATATGTGAAACAAGCAATGGAATGGTTAAAGCAAAACGAAGATAAATTAGAATTCAAATTAAACGAAGTAGTTATGGCAGTATTTGAAGTGCAGGCTATGCCAGCAAAAGCTAAATCAGAAGGTGGATGCGGAGGTGGATGCCCTGGTTCTATGGCTATGGATTTCCGTCCAGTAGTTGAAAAGAAAGAGGAAGTAAAAGAAGGTGCTCAACCATCAGCTTTAAGACAATGGCCAGTTCAAATGCACTTAATAAACCCAACTGCATCATATTTCATAAGCTCTGATCTACTATTAGCAGCAGACTGTACAGCATTTGCTTTAGGTGGATTCCACGGAGAATTACTAAAGAATAAATCTCTTGCTATTGCTTGTCCAAAACTAGACCAAGGTCAAGATATATATGTACAAAAATTAGTTCGATTAATCGACGAGGCAAAAATAAACACTATGACAGTTGCTATAATGGAAGTTCCATGTTGTGGAGGCCTAATACAGATGGCTAAACAAGCTGTTGCAGCAGCAAGCAGAAAAATTCCATTGAAACTTATTGTTGTAGGTATTCAAGGAGAAATCATAAAAGAAGAATGGGTATAAAACATTAGAGTGTATCATATGTTACACTTTTATAACAAAAATCCCCCCATATTTGTTTTGTAGAAACAAGGAAGTGAATAAATAGATTCAATTTAAACCAATAGGAAATTAGTCCTCCTTTTAAGAGAGACGTAGCTCCATTAAAACAAATGAAATGAGTATAATATCAAAGTTAAAGGGAATGATGAATAACCAAAACGATAAAAAGATGGATAATAAAATGTTTTGTTTTCAGTGTCAAGAAGCAGCAAAAGGTACAGGTTGTACTGTAATGGGCGTATGTGGTAAAAACCCACAAATTGCTGGACTATTAGATATATTAGTATATGTAACTAAAGGAGTATCAATAGTAGCAAACAAAGCTAGAGAAGAAGGTATAGAGAACGAAGAGGCAAACAAATTCTGTTTAGATGCAATGTTCATCTCTATTACAAACGCTAACTTCGACAGCGAAAGAATTATCTCTGAAATTAAAAGAGGAATCAAAGCTAGAGAAGATTTAAAAGCAGAATTTCATGCAGAATTTACTCATGATAGTGCTACATGGCTTCCAACAAACGATAACCAAATATTGGCAAAAGCTGCTTTCTGTGGTGTTTTAGCTACTGAAAATGAAGATATACGTTCATTAAGAGAACTTATCATTTACGGTGTAAAAGGTATGGCAGCTTATGCAGAGCACGCTCACAACTTAGGCTATGCAGACGAAAAAATCTATGCATTCATCCAAAAAGCTCTTGCAGCAACAACTGACGACTCATTAACAGTTGACCAATTAGTAGCTCTAACTCTAGAAACAGGTGAATACGGAGTAAATGTAATGGCTCTTCTTGATAAAGCGAACACAGACACTTATGGTAATCCAGAAATTACTGAAGTAAACATAGGAACAAGAAATAATCCTGCAATTCTTATCTCAGGTCACGACCTTAAAGATATGGAAGGCTTACTAAAAGCGACAGAAGGAACAGGAGTTGATATTTATACTCACTCTGAGATGTTACCAGCTAACTACTATCCAGAATTCAAGAAGTACGAACATTTCGTAGGAAATTACGGTAACGCATGGTGGAAGCAAAACGAAGAATTCGCAAGCTTTAACGGTCCTATACTAATGACTACTAACTGTATCACTCCTCCAAAAGGATCATATAAAGATAGAGTTTATACAACTGGTGCTGCAGGTTTTGACGGTGTTAAACATATCTCTGGTAAAGCAGGAAGTAAGGACTTCTCATCACTTATTGCACACGCTAAGCAATGTGAGGCTCCAACACAAATAGAAGAAGGAACAATAGTAGGTGGTTTTGCACATGCTCAAGTTTTTGCTCTTGCTGATAAAGTTGTAGAGTCAGTAAAATCAGGTGCTATCAGAAAATTTGTTGTAATGGCAGGTTGTGATGGTCGTATGAAAGGTAGAAATTACTATACTGAATTCGCTCAAGAGATGCCAAAAGATACAGTAATCTTAACAGCTGGTTGTGCTAAATACAGATATAACAAGCTTGCTTTAGGTGATATCAATGGTATTCCAAGAGTATTAGATGCAGGTCAGTGTAATGACTCATATTCTCTTGCTGTAATAGCTCTTAAACTTAAAGAAGTATTTGAACTTAACGATATTAACGAGCTTCCAATAGCTTATAATATTGCATGGTACGAGCAAAAAGCTGTGATTGTATTACTTGCTCTTCTTCACTTAGGAGTTAAGAACATTCACTTAGGTCCAACATTGCCAGCTTTCCTTTCTCCAAATGTAGTAAACGTATTGGTAGAGAATTTCGGAATAGCAGGAATCACTGATGTAGATAACGACATGAAGATTCTTATGAACTAAGAAACAACTAACATATAACTAAAAAGAGCTTATCTAATTATAGATAAGCTCTTTTCGCATAAATAATAAAACATATAAAAATACACACAAAAAAACCGACTCATACAAATCGGCTTTTTTATTTTCCTGATTAAGCTTAGTCAATCACAAGATCAACAGCAACTTTACCTTTAGGGCCATCAGACACTTCAAATTCTACCTTTGCTTCGTTCTCAAGAGAACGTACGCTAGAAGATAATCCAGATCTGTGAACAAATAAATCGTCTCCTTCTTCAGTAAGAATAAAACCATAACCTTTCTCAGCATCGTACCATTTAACTGTACCTTTCATGTTAATATTATTTAGGGTGATTAGTAATTTCTCTTTTCGAAAGAACCTCTTTCTCTTTGAGGTTTAGGCTTTGACTCGTTTACTCTCATTGTTCTTCCGTTCAATTCAGCACCGTTCAATTCCTCGATAGATTTATTAGCAGCTGCATCATCAGTCATTTCAACAAATCCAAAACCTTTGCTTTTTCCTGTTTCTCTGTCCATGATGATTTTAGAAGATATAACTTCTCCGTATTCTCCGAATACGTCTTTTAAATCCTCGTCAATTATTGAATAGTGAAGATTTCCTACGTAGATGTTCATTGTAATAAAATTAAATATTAATAATTGTATATAACCGGTATATATTCTTTAAAGCAAAGAATGTTTATAAAAAACGGCGAGAGATATAACTAAAGCAATGGTGTAAAATATACGTATCGATTTGTCGTAATAGTCGGTGAGTTCTTTATTCTTTTCTCTGAATCTGAAATATATGTAAGTTTAAATACTAGAAGCAAACAATACTTTTGCTTATCGGCTCAAAGATAGTGTATTATTATTTGAAACATACTACTAAAAGCATAAAAAACAAAAAAGGTACCCTTTTAAAAGAGTACCTTTCGTGGCTCAGCTGGGGTTCGAACCCAGGACCCCAACATTAAAAGTGTTGTGCTCTACCAACTGAGCTACTGAACCATCCTTTTGTTTGCGCTCTTGATCTCTCAATTGCTCTGCAAAGATACACGCTTTTCCTTTACCTGCAAACTTTTCAGAGTAAAATTTTGAAATTATTTTTACTTTTTCAACAGACTTTTAGCTAAGTTTCTAGAAATGAATAAGAAAAGATTATAGCTTTTCTAAGCTATCTGAGAAATAAGTATTCCTTCCTATATTTTCAGATCTACTATATGTGTAATTTGAAGTAAAGACATTAATATTTACAAGTTCGTACATATCACCGAAAAACTCATAGACTGCTTTAAAGTTAGAATTAAAGACGGCAATATCAGAATGATCCGAATACAAATAATCAATACCTTCTATTGAATTTACTTTTAAATCTTTTTTAGAGAGATATAATGTTCGGTTATGCTTACTCAAAATACTCTCATATTTTTTTTCTATAATAGTATCTTTGTTTTGTATGCACTCTATAATAACCTCAGAATCCGTGATATATTTTAATTTATAAGTGAATATATTAAATTTATATAAAATATCTTTATGGTGACTCAAATCCTTTGTAAAACAAAAAAGACTCTTCATTTTGTGCCTACTTTTAATATACTTCTGAGCTACCTCAACAGGAATCTTCATTCGCCTAATACTACTTAATCTATATTCGAAATCATCTTCTTTAGATAAGTACCTAAAACTAGAATCGAAAGTCACAAAAAGATTGGCTACTTCATTATACTTAGTTTCTGTTTCTTCCTGTACATTTCTACGAACTTTAAAAGCCGAGACTCTTTTCTTTTCTCTGTTATTTTTTAAATCGTTTAAAGCTCTTTTTACTATCTTTTTAAGGTTATAGTTACTCTTACCTCCTATTAGCAAAGTATCAGAGGCATAAATTTTAGGATAAACCATCAATTTACTATTAGTAGCTCCCACAACTAAGGTATCCGTTTCTATATTTAATGAAGAAACAACAACTTGTAATTCGTCAGCATAAGATACAATACAAAAATGTCCATTTATATCAGAACATGTACCCTCAGAAGAACCTTTTATTGATATGTTTACAAATGGCACAGGATTATTCGTTACACCATTTATAACTTCACCTATATATTCATATTGTGCACTTACATTTCCGAACACAAATAGAAGCATAAAAAGACAATAATTTCTCATATATACAAGCACTTTTATTTAAGATTATCAGTAGAAAATAGATAATTATTTTGAATTTGAAAGTGCTAGATATAAACAAAAATTGTATAAATAACAATTTCTGTTGTTTATTTACACAAAAAATTAAGGATAAAGACGTTACAACAAATATACTTTACTTAAGAACTCATTTCTTATCACTACGTTATACTCATAACCAAATAAGAATCTCCCTGTATTTAATAAAGTTATAAAAAAAGATGATATGTCTTAAAATCAAAATATGTCTTTCATCTTTATCAAATAAGAATGAAAGAAAAACAGTTTTGATTAAACATCTAACTTTATTTAAATTAGGTAATAACTATAGCCATTAAGTATATTGTTTGTGCCCAAACAATATTCAAACCTTGGATTAGAGCAAAAAATAAAATTCTCAGAATATATTTATATTGTTAAAATATAGATATAACCAACATGTGTTATATGTTTAAATTATAGACAAAGAGAAATATTCGCACTTTTATATGTCTTTCTCACTAGTTTGTTTATTTTTGTGAAAAAGTAATCAATTTTAAGACATGAAATATATACGACTTATTTGCCTTTTGATATGTACTATTCTTTTTACAAACACTTATGCTCAGCATCAGTTCACTAAATCTATTCATAAATCTTTTGCAACTTCTCAAATAAAAAGTATAAAGGTTAAAAATATTTATGGAAATATTCGTATTGTTCAAACAGAAAGAGACTCTGTATTCTTTAACATAAAGGTTTCTATGAATTTATACGATAAGCAACAATCTAAAAAATCATTACAAAAAATAAGTGTAGCATTCGGAAAACACAATAATCAAGTTTCTGCAAAAACTAGAATATCAGAACATCTTAATACGGCATGCGATTTTAACGTAGATTACATAATCTCTGTTCCTAAGGACATTGATTTACTTATAGACAATAGTTTCGGAAACCTTATTGCTGAAGGAAATTTAGAAAATCATATCGAATTCACACTATCTTACGGTAATATTTATGTAGATAATCTTATTCCTACAATGAATAAGCAGAAAAATTATTTTAAACTACACTATTCCACTGCACACCTAAAAAACATTAACAACTCTAAAATTCTTACTAATTATTCTAAGATTCATATAATTCAGGCCAGTAAATTATTAGTTTCTAGTAAATGTTCTAGAATAGAAATAGACAGTACAACAAGTTATATTGCAAACTCCAACAGAGATAATCTTATTATTAAAAAGTGCTCTTCTTTCGAAATAAAGAAAGGTGAGAATTCACATATAAATATAGAAAATGGCATCAAATATGCAAGCTTAAAACTTTATGCAGGTAGTCTACATATAAAGAACATTCTAAATTTCAACAACATAAGTCTTGATATAGAGGATACTAATGTGAAACTTGACATCTCTTCAGTACATAACTACACCCTAATGGCTGAATTCTTATACACAGATTACAAACTTCCAGAAAGAGCATATATAATTTTCAAAAAAAATGAACCAGAGGGAGACATTGAGGTTTTACAGGCTAGGTGTGGAGAGGAAAATACTGGACAAAGTTCTACCCTTAGAATCAAAGCTAAAAGAGGTTTAATTAAATTGTAACTCATGTCATATAATAATTCCCCTTATTAATTGCACTCAAACAATAAGGAGAATTATTTGTTTAAAAAGGTATATATGCATCATTAATTAAAATAAACTAGTTTCCACCAGCTCCTTTAGCTTTATATCCCATCTTTAAAAGCATCTCAAGTACTTTCACTTTAAAATCGCCTTGTATAATTATTTCACCGTCTTTTACAGAACCACCTGTTCCGCATTTAGATTTTAATTGTTTACCTAAATCTTTAAGATCGTCTTCTTCTCCAATAAATCCAGTTATTAAAGTAACCACTTTACCCTTTCTCATCTTCTTGTCAAGCATCACTTTTAAGCTCTGCTTATCTGGAGACAAAGTATCTTCATTCTCTTCTTCTTCAAAATCGTAACTAAAATTTGGATTTGTTGAATATACAACATCCACTCTCTGCTTCTTACTCTTTGCCATGATATTTTCTTTTATGCTTACAAATTTAAAACAAAATCTAGTTTTTAATTTAGAATTACTACAAATTACACTTTAAAAATTAAAATTAACAAAATATACGCTCTATACTAATACTCTTTTATATTTTTGACACAAATATTACAATTAAAATAAACCTTTAGAATTTTAAGGACAAAATGAACAAGATTGTATCAAAAGAGCAATTCTCAGAACGAGTATTTAAGTTCGAGATTGAAGCTCCATTAATTGCTAAATCACGTAAACCAGGAAACTTTATAATCCTGAGAGTTGGAGAAAAAGGGGAAAGAATTCCTCTTACTATTGCAGGTGCTAATGTGGAAAAAGGGACTATCGATCTTGTTATACAAAAGATGGGTGTATCTTCTACAAAACTTTGTGATCTAAACGAGGGTGATTTTATCACAGATCTTGTTGGACCATTAGGTAAAGCTACTCACATCGAGAACAGAGGTACTATTCTTGCTTGTGGTGGTGGTGTTGGTGTTGCTCCTCTTCTTCCTATCGTACAAGCTATGAAGGAAGCTGGAAACAGAGTAATCACTATTATCGCTGGACGTAACAAAGAACTTGTTATTCTTCAAGACGAAATAGCTAAGTGGTCAGACGAACTAATCATTATGACTGACGATGGAAGTCTTGGTGAGAAAGGTCTTATCACAGAAGGAATGAAAAGAGTTATAGAAAGAGAAACTATCAATGAGTGTGTGACTATAGGTCCTGCAATCATGATGAAATTCTGTTCTAAACTTACTGCTGAATACAAAATACCTACTATAGCATCTCTTAATGCTATTATGGTTGATGGTACTGGAATGTGCGGTGCTTGTAGAGTTACTGTAGGTGGAAAAACTAAATTCACTTGCGTTGACGGTCCTGAATTTGATGCTCATCAAATCGATTTCGATGAGATGTTATCTCGTTTAGGTGGTTACAAAAAAGAAGAAGCAGAAAAAACTGAACAACAAAAATAATCATGGCTGAAATGAACAAAGAAGCTTGGAGACAAGAACTTCGTAAAAAAAATAGTCCTAAGGACAGAATGGCTATAGAAAGAGTTACTATGCCTGAAACTGAAGTTTCGGTAAGAACTACTAGCCAAAGAATAGAGGTTAACACAGGTATTTCAGCAGAAGCAGCTCAAATTGAAGCTGTTCGTTGTCTTGACTGTCCAAACCCAACTTGTATGTCTGGATGCCCTGTAAGCATTAACATTCCTACATTTATTAAAAACATTGAAAGAGGTGAATTCGGCGAAGCTGCAAAAACTCTTAAGGAAACTTCTGCTCTTCCAGCTGTATGTGGTAGAGTTTGTCCTCAAGAGAAGCAATGTGAAGCTAACTGTATTTACACTACTAAATTAAATAAACCTGCTGTAGCTATTGGTTACCTAGAAAGATTTGCTTCTGACTGGGAAAGAGAATCAGGAAATATTTCTATTCCTGAAAAAGAAGCTGACAATGGTATTAAAATAGCTGTTATTGGTTCTGGTCCTTCTGGATTAGCATGTGCTGGTGACTTAGCTAAATTTGGTTACCAAGTAACAGTTTTTGAAGCTCTTCACGAAATAGGTGGTGTACTTAAATATGGTATACCTGAATTCCGTTTACCAAACGCAGTTGTTGATGTAGAAATCGCTAACCTTAAAGCTTTAGGTGTAGAGTTTATCACTAACTTTATTGTTGGTATGACTGACTCATTTGAAAACTTAAAAGAACAAGGATTCAAAGGATTTTATGTAGCTTCTGGTGCTGGTTTACCAAACTTTATGAATATTCCTGGTGAGAATGCAAACGGTGTTCTTTCATCTAACGAATATCTTACTCGTGTAAACTTAATGGGTGCTGATAGCTTAACTTCTGATACTCCTGTATTAAGAGGTGAGAACATTATGGTTGTTGGTGGTGGTAACACTGCTATGGACTCTGTTCGTACAGCTAAACGTCTTGGAGCTAAACGTGCTATGATAGTTTACCGTCGTACTATGGATGAAATGCCTGCTCGTTTAGAAGAGGTTCACCATGCTATAGACGAAGGTATTGAGTTTATAAACTTAGCTAACCCTATTGAATACATAACAGACGAAACTGGACGTGTTTGCAAAGCTAAAATCCAAAGAATGGAATTAGGTGAAGCAGGTGCTGATGGACGTAGAAGACCAGTTCCAATAGAAGGACAAATCGACGAAATAGAATGTTCTGTTGTTGTTGTAGCTATTGGTGTTTCTCCAAATCCTATCATCCCTAATTCTATCGAAGGGTTAGAAATGACTAAATGGGGAACTATCGTTGTTGGTGACGACACTATGGAATCTAATATTGAAGGTATCTATGCTGGTGGTGACATCGTTCGTGGTGGTGCTACAGTTATCCTTGCTATGGGTGACGGTAGAAAAGCTGCTGCTAACATGCATGCTAAATTCCAAGCTAAGAAATAAGTATATATATATATTATACATTTACAAGGAGCTAGCCTTAATTGGTTGGCTCCTTTCGTTTTGTTTAAAAGCGATTTGTTTAGTATATTTGCCACACAAGAAATTATTTAAATATGAGAGGATTACATTCTATTATTTGCTGCATTTTGTTTTTAATCATTAATACTGTGGCTTTTGCGCAAGAGATTAAGATTAATAAATCTAGTCAACAAGAAATTATTGGCGGGAATATTTTCTATATTCATACTGTAAAAGCAGGTGAAACTCTTTACTCTATTAGTAAGATATACAATATAGAAGCAAGCATTATTATTGAATGCAACCATAAAGATGATATTAGTATTTCTGTTGGAGAAATTCTTAATATTCCTAAAGATGTATACAAAGATGATAGATATTTTTATCATTCTTTAAAAGAGGGAGAAACTCTATACTCTATATATAAACAAACAGGAGTTAGTACAGAGTCTATTCTTGCACATAATTCTAATATTAGAAATTTTAATGACATATCTGTTGGTACATATATAAAGATACCTAAAGATTCTGTTACGAATATGGCATTTTCTGATGGTAAAAATAAAGAACTCTTAGAAACTAGTTTAGCAATTGATAGTTTACGTGCTAAACGAGAACCTTTATATTCTTCTTTTATTGAACAAGACGAGAAAACATTTATTCAAATAAGAAGAACGAATCCTGATATTATAAAAAAGAACATTAATATTGCTCTTTTTATACCTTTTTATCTGGACATAAATGAAGCTATTAACGGAAAATTTAAGGAAAATGACACTGCTTTATATGGAAAAACTATTCATAAAAAATCTGTAAACTTCATTAACTTCTACCAAGGATTTATTGAAGCTTGTACTGCTTTAAAAGAACAAGGATTTAAAATAACTCTTAAAACTTTTGATACTGCAAAAGATAGCACGATAGTTCAAAACACTATAAATAACTTAGACTTTACTCAGTACGATTTTGTTGTTGGACCTCCTTATGCATCTAACTTTAGAATCGCAGCAAATAAGGCTATGGCTGAAAACACTCCTATTATATCTCCTTTATCAGAAAGTACTAGTACGCTTCTTGATAATCCATATGTTTACCAATTAAATACTTCAGAGAAAACTATTCTTCAGAAAACTGCTGATTATATTTATAATCGTTTCAATAAGGCTAATATAATTGTTGTTTACCCTAAAGGCTATAGGGAAACTTCTGAATCAGAACTAATTACTCATCTTGAAAATTCTTTATTCCCTAAAGAAAATTATCTAGATAAAGTAGATCGAATGTATACTAAAATATCTTTCGATAAATATAAATTATATGGTGTACGACATGTATTAAAAAAAGGAATCAAAAATGTAATTATCGTTCCTTCTAAGAACAAAGCAAATATTTATAAGATTATACCTTCTATAAATGCTCTTACTGATTCTTATGATATATCTTTAATGGGATTACACTCATGGAAAAGATTTAGCTCTTTAGATCCTTCTACATTCTTCAAATTAAACACAACCATGCTTCTTCCATATTACGTAGATTATAAAGATGAGAATACTAATACATTTATAAAGCATTATAGAAAGAAATATATGTCCGAACCTTCAAGTTTTACATTTAGGGCCTATGATCTGGCAAATTATTTTGTACAAGCTGCAGCAAGAGGAAATTTGAATAATATAACTTACAAATACACTAACTACGAACTACTACAATCATGTTTTAAATTTGAAGAAGAGGATCATGTCATTGGAAAAGAAAACATAGGATTACATATTCTTCATTATAATAAAGATTACACAATCACAAAGGAATAACTCTCTTGTGATTAATCATTTACACTTCGTTTTATCTTTTAGAGCACAAGAGCCCGTGCATGAATCACAAGGTCTGCCACCCTTCTTGAAAAGGGCTTTATATAAGCGCCAAGCAAAAAGGATAACAGCAAGGGCAACAAGTACGTAAACTATTATTTCTTGTATCATAAGAATAAGATTCCAATATTATAAACAATAAAACATACAGTCCAAGCCATACAGGTAGTATATACAGCTAAAAACAAAGCCCACTTCCAACTTGCCTCTTTAGCCACTGCGACTATCACTGCCAAACAAGGGAAATAGATTAGAATAAAAAGCATAAACACAAATGCTATTAAAGGATTAAGGCTTTTGCTCTCTTTAAGCCGAGATTCTAAACTATAAGAACCTTGATCAACTTGATACAGAACCCCCATAGTACTAACAATAACCTCCTTAGCTACAATTCCAGATAAAAGAGATACGCTCATCTTCCAATCAAAACCTAATGGTTTCATTACAGGAGAAAAAGCCTCTCCTATTCTACCTATATACGAGTATTTCTGATGCTCTTCACTTTTAGCTAATTTAATATCTAATAAATCTCTAGTCTTAGCATTTACAATTATAGTATCATTTATTTTCTGAGCATTATTAATACTAACTTGTGTTTCAAGCATAATATTATCAAAATCCTTGCTATAATCTACTTCTCTAGGAAAGTATCCTAATGCCCAAATAATTATTGACGCAAGAAGTATCATACCACCCATCTTTTTAAGATACTGAGAAGCCTTAGACCACATATGCTTAAGAATAACTCTAGCTACTGGCATTCTATATGGAGGTAATTCCATTACAAATGGAGCCTCTTCACTATTAAATAAAAGTTTCTTAAAGATTCTTGCAACAATTACAGCAAGAAAAATACCTATACCATACATAGAGAAAAGAACCAAAGCTGCATGAGTTGGAAAAAAAGCCCCTATTATAATTATATATACTGGCAAACGAGCACTACAAGACATAAATGGACTTATAAGAATAGTCAATAACCTATCGTTTCTATTCTCTAAAGTACGAGTTGCCATAATAGCAGGTACATTGCATCCAAAACCCATTACAAGTGGAATAAACGATTTACCATGCAAACCAATCTTATGCATTACCTTATCAGTTATAAAAGCTGCACGAGCCATATAACCTGTATCTTCCATAAAGGATATAAATAGAAATAGTATTAAAATATTAGGAAGAAAGACTATAACGCCACCTACACCACCTATTACACCATCTATAAGTAGATCTTTCAAAGGGCCAGGAGACATGACATCTCTAATTAAAGAAGCCAATAATTCAACACCTGCCTCTATCCAATCTTGAGGATATTTACCAAAAGTAAAGGTTGCATAGAACGTAATAAACATAAATAAGAAGAAAATAGGAAAACCCCATAACTTATGAGTTACAAAAGCATCTATGACTTCTGTTGATTTTCTTCTACTGAAAGGAGCTGGTTTGTAAGTTTCTTTTAGAGCTCCTGCAATAAAACCATATTTAGCATCTGTGATTACGGTCTCTGTATTCTCTTTTAAAGAACCCTCTATATATGCACATTCGGATGCCTGTACACTCTTTAATTCTTCTACAACATTACTTGTTTCTACGTAAATAGAAGCATCCTTACATTTCTCCAATAATTTAATGGCAAGAAAACGAGGCGACAAATGAGTTACAAGATTATCATCCTTGGCAATAACATCCCTCATCTTCTTTATAGAAACTTCTACTAAATTGCCATAATTAATATGAATATGTCTAACAATAGGATCGTCATCATTAAACACATCTATTAATTTCGCAAAGAGAGCTTCAAGACCTTTACCTTTGGAACCAACAGTAGGAATAGTTGGCACACCAAGCATAGCTCCTAACTTATCATAATTCAAGCTAGATCCTCTCGATTCTAATTCATCGTACATGTTTAAGGCTAATACTACCTTAATATCCATATCAATAAGCTGAGTTGTGAGATACAGATTTCTTTCTAAATTTGAAGCATCTATTACATTTACTACTATATCCGGTTTATTATTAATTATATAATCTCTAACAAAAATCTCTTCCTGACTATAAGCTGTAAGAGAATATGTTCCTGGTAGATCTACCAATTCAAATTTATATCCATTATAGATGGTTGAAGCTGTTTTTGCTCCAACTGTAACTCCTGAATAGTTTCCAACATGTTCTGTGGAACCTGTAGCAGAATTATAAAGTGTAGTTTTACCACAATTAGGGTTACCAACAAAAGCGATATGTATTTTCTTTTCGGCCTTATTACCTAAATTCAACTTCATTGATTCATTATCAAAAACTCCGTGATATGGAGTAGAATAATCCTCATTAATAGAAGAATTTATTGGAATGACTTCTATTAATTTAGCCTCGCTTATTCTTAAAGAAATATCGTAACCCATAATACTGTATTCCACAGGATCTTTTAAGGGCGCATTTTTAATAACAGTTACCGTTTGACCTTTAACAAAACCCATCTCTGTTATACGTTTTCTAAAAGCACCATAGCCAAGAACCTTGACAATAACACCTTTATCATTATCTTTTAATTCTGATAATTTCATATTTCTATATTCTAGCTTATTAGAAAGGCAAAAATAGTAATCTTTTTTAAATTCATTCTAAATAAAGAAAGAAAAATAAGATGATGCTATTGATTATTAATTATAAATTTCATAATTTCATCTAAGAATATGATACGTTAGTGTAACAAACACTAATCATCATCAAAAAAACTAAATATAAAACCTAAATGACACATAATACGAAAAAGTTTAATCTAGAACGATTAAATCAACTTATTGATAGAAAATCTGATACATATAGCATTTTTGAGGAAGAGATTGATATTAACATTCAAAAAGAATTCTACGAGTTAATGAATAAAATATCAAACAAAGAATTATGCGAAGAAAATACCTCTATATTCGATATTGATGAACTATACGATAACGAAACTGAAAAACATAGAAAAAAAGAAATTCTAGTACTACTTGCAAATTTAAATAAAGTAGAAGCTTATAGAGAAATAGAAAAATTTAAAAAGCAGGCCAATAAAGAAATGGAAAAATGGAGTCATATTGCTCTTCAACAATCAAGAATAATGCTTGAGAGTTCTTTGCTGAAAGAAAAATCTGTATTTATATCTACAGGTTTAGGAGGCAAAGAAAATAAACTTAGATACTTCTGTGTGTTATTCACAAAAGAAATGAATGAACTTAGTAATAAAGAGAAAACTATATTAAAAAAAGAAATAAACTTTGCATTTAATAAAGTTAATGTAGACCTTGAAACATTAGAATTCACAAAAGGGATAACTACCTTTAAAGCTCTCATTCCTGTAAAAGCAAACATAAAAAAACTATTCGATGATATTATTGCAGAAACAAATAACTACGGAAATATTCTTAAAGAAAACATGATAATAACAAACGTAAAATCCCTTTCTATTGAAGAAATTGACAATTTACTTAAAACAAAAAGCGAAGAATAAATATTCTTCGCTTTTCGCATGTTTTAAATTGTAAGACCTTATCTCTCCAGATCTTCAAATTCTACATTTACGAATGCTTGGGAGTCTAATTCTTCAGACTCGTATGAGTGTTCGAAGGCGGTTTCTATCTCTGACACTTTTTCTAATTGAGGGTTACCCAATAAATTTCTGATATGACCTACAGTTTCCTGTAATCCATCAGCAAACTTCTCAAAATCTTCTTTATAAAGAAAAATCTTATGTTTTTCATAATGAAAACCACCCTCTTTGTCAAAACGTTTTTTACTCTCTGTTACTGTTAAGTAATAATCATTATTACGTGTTGCTTTAACATCGAAGAAATAAGTTCTTTTTCCTGCTCTTACTGCTTTAGAGAAAATTTCATCCCTTTCATTCAGATTTACATCTTTATTATCGTATCCTTCCATGTTTATATTTAGTTTGTTGTTGTTTTGTTTGTTCTGTACGATTCAAAAATACGAAAATTAGATTAGATACAAGATGCTAAAGTTCAACTATTTTTAACTTTACAGAGCTTTTTTAAACAAAACATGTCTTTAAACATATAAAAGAACTAATTAGTAGATTTTGTTTTATATTTGAAGAAAAATAAGAATCATAAATAATCCTAAAAGATTATTAAGTACTTAAAGAAAATAGTAGTTTTGCACTAAATAAATAATAAAGAAAAACTATGGAGACAGAAGCATATTTAAAATTAATGTTAATTACAGTAGGATTGATGGCTATTGCTTTTGCAGCTATGGCAATAAGAATTCTAATAAAGAAGAAGGGCAAATTTATAAGTCTGCACCTTAGCGGAAACAAGGAAATGAAGAAAAAAGGAATTACTTGCGCTACTTCTACTATGAAAAGAGACGAACTCACTTATAAAGCTATTAAGATTTAATCTTAAATAATCCCCCTTATTCAACCTATCCAAAGGCTAATAAGAGGGATTTTATGAATTAAAACTTCTTAACCATATTTACAACCATCTTAGCAGAAATAAAACCTGCATCTAAAAGGAAATCCTTAAAGTCTTTATAATTACTCTCCTTACCAGGAATATCAGAAATAGCTCTAATAACCACAACTGGCGTTTTAAGAAGGAAACAAGCATGTGCAATAGAAGCACCCTCCATCTCAACAGCTTTCACATCAGGAAAATTCTTCTTAATATTAGCAGTATGATCTGGACAAGAAATAAAAGAATCTCCACTACAAATTAAACCAATAGATGATTTTACATCTCTAAGCTCTGAAATAGCCTCAGATGCAATTTTAATTAATCTCTCATCAGCATTATACCTAGCAGGCATTCCGCACATTTGACCATATTCATAATTAAAAACAGTTACGTCTACATCATGATAAGCAAGCTCTGAAGAAATAACAATATCTAATACATCTAAATTAGTATCCATTCCTCCAGCAGAACCAGAATTAATAATAGCTTCAGGTGAGAAAAGATTAATCATTAAACTTGTACCAACAGCCGAACTGACTTTACCAATACCACAACGAAGAAGAACAACTTTAACGCCCTCTATATCTCCCTTATAATAATCAAAGCCACCTACGCTTGTAAGCTCTTCATTCCTTAAATTCTCTCTTAGATGAATCATCTCTTCATCCATTGCAGTAATTATGCCTAGTTTGATCTTTACGTTTTCTATCATATTATTAATCATTTTTGATGTTTGCTGGCAAAGATAACAGATAATTACTTATCCATATAGAACAAGATCATATCTTTGATAGCTTTATCACAAACAGGACAAAAATTCTTTAGTTTATTTGATTTCATTACACAATCTCTAACAGGACTATAGACACCTTTAGCCATATATCCTCCTCCTTCAAAAAGTCCAACAGTATTTTTATATTTTGAAGTACGAGGAGTAGGAATAGGAGTCGATTTATCAATCATAGACTTCCATTTAGAATCGAAATCAACTCTTGTGGTGATATTAGGTTCCCATGGCTCATTCTTTAGATTATAATAATCATCTACAGCTACAGAAGAATTATAATACTCATCAGCTAAACCAGCAAAAGAATGCCCAAACTCATGAACGGAAACATTATTAGATAAAGCATGATCAGCACTAGATAATGCATAGAAGTTAAAAAATCCTCCACCTCCATATTTAGCAGTATTTACAAGAACAAATATGGCATCATGAGGAGCACATGAAGCGACATTAGCAACCGATCTATAGTCAAGAGTTGTTAAATATCTCTCTATATCAAAAGTGTAAAAAGAAGAATTCATAACAGTATTCTTATACTCTCTTTTACCAGGATTATCAGTACCCGGCTCTTTTGAGACAGACTCTACAGCATATATATTTATATTCTTAGCAAAAGGTTTATACACATCTAAAGAAAGCATATAATCAGAAATTCTATTTACATCTTTAATAAACTTAGGCATTTCATCAGCAGTATATCCCTCGGCAAGAAAAGCAATATCTAAACAATTCTTAGGTTTACCTGAGATATGAATTTTCTTATAATTATAATTACAAGTTTTACCCTTCAATATTGAATAGGAAAAAGGGTTTATATCATAAGAAAATATCTCATTAAATTTAGCTGTCTCATAATTTCTCTCCTCAAGAACCAAACGCACCTTGTTCTTAGGGAAAGGACAGGTAAGAACATGATAAAATGAGCGTTTTACTAACTTAGCCTCTGCTGTGGACACCCATTCATTAAAAAGAGAACAAAAGCCTTTAGAGAATAATTTCTTGCCTGATTTTATATCATATAAAGAATAACGATATGCACCTAGATCAAATTTGTCAGTTAAATTCTTTCTAGGACCAGCATAAAACTCCTCCTGTAATAATTGAGTTAAATAAACATCCGTTTTATCTATAGAACCTCCAAGCTGAATATCTACACGAAGTGTTTTATTGGTGAAATACTTATCAAATCTTACCTGAGAATAGACAGAACTAACAAATAGTGTTAATACTGCAATTAGCAATAACCTTTTCATTTATCTTATTTTTGTTATAAACTGAACACAACAAACTTACGAACTTAGTTTAAAAAAGTTTACTTAAGTTTAATATTAAATTTAAATCCCAAGTAATCCATTTTTCCTTTTTTAAAACCAGCCACAAACTCTGCATCAAGAAGAGCAAAAATATTATTTATTCCATATCCTATCTCAAAATAATGCTTTAATCTCTCTGTATTTAGGTAAGAAACGAATAAAGACTCCTTCAATAACAACTTATCATTAAAGAAAGGTAATCTCTTTAAAAGAAACCTATTCATAGAATATTTCACATGAGCTTCAATAAAATAATCCGCTGATATAGGCTCATAATAAGATAAAGATCTAAATCTCGTAAAATTATCTGAAAGACTTAAATGTTCTTTATTCGATCTAAAATACTTAAGATCTTGCGCATAAAGTTTCTTTGAAGTAAGATACTTACCTGCCTTAAAATCATATTGTAAATAATTAGATTGTACATATAAAGATTGCTTTATTCCCAATCTTAAATAATCGAAATCAGCATCTCCTCCAAATTTAGTAAAAGCTTTTTTATAAGCTAAAGAGAATGAAGGATAATCACTTCCTAAATAATGCTTTATATTACCTCTATACGTATAAAACTGCCTAGGTGTATAATCCAGTTGCAAAGCAAAGGAATGCTGCTCAGACTGCTTATATTGCCAATCCTGCACATCTTTATTATCTATAATATTATCAGTATAAGATCTACCCTTTATATCAAAAATTTTGAAACTAGAATTATTCTCAAGAGGCAATCTATTTTGATATTTAAATTTAGCAGAAAATTTAAGACCATTAGATATCTCTCTATTAAAAGACACATAAGCATCTCTACTCTCATAAAATTTCATAAAATTCTTTTCTGCATAAATAGAATAATAAAGATTTTCCATACTAGATGAAGCATTAGTACCTTTGAAATCAGTAGAATACTTAGCTGCACCTATATTTATAGAAGAAAGCGTACGTCCATCAAAAAGATAAGATAAGCTAGAATTAAAAGATAAAACCTTGCGTTCGTATGCATAATTAAATTTAGTGAAAGCAGTAAATATTTTTCCCATTGTATCTCTTAAAGTATATTTAAAAGGGAAATCCATATTAAAACCATCAACAGTATTAAAAGAAATATTAGTAATAGTCAATAGACCTGAAGTATTTAAACTTGAAGAAAAACGTGTAGAATCTTTTTTATAAGAATAGGTTTTTCCAGATAGAATATGAGATAACTCAAACTTTCTCTGTTTATTACGAATAGAATCTCTATACTCCGGAGTGTCAATAATCTTAACAATAGAATCTTTATCCACAAAACTCTCATCCTCTTCCTTTGTTAATTTAACTGGACGTAATTCAGCCCAAAAGACAGAATCGTTCTTAATTTTCACTTTAGAAATCTTAGGAAGAGGTTTAACTTCTAGAGGTTTTGGTCCTTCCTTACGCACAGTCTCTTTTCTAATAAGCCTATTTAAACGTCTCATATCAGAATTAGACATATCCGCTTTATCAAGTAACTTATCTATTTTTTTCTGAGTCTTTGAGACAGTTCTTTCTGAATTTACTTTTCTATTCTTCTTTTCACTAGCAATTAACTCATCAACCTCAGCAACATCTCCATTCATTTTTGCAAGAATAGAATGATCTATATTAGGATTCTTTTCTATTTTATAATCAGAAATAGAAGCCGTATACGAACCTTTTCCAGTAGCACCAAAAGCCTTACCCTCAACCTTAAAAGCCGTACTCTTAACCATCCAAACTCCATCTTCTACAGAACCATAAATCTGCTTCATATTAGTCTTAACCATAGGCATCTGCATACTTAAATCAGCAGAATGTACATTCCATCTATTATCAATAATATAAATAAAGCCAGTAAAAACACCTTTTTTTCTACCATTCTTAGGAATAACCTTAATCTTATTAATAGTCTCACCCTTCTCCTTAAAAGAACCCATCAATTTATATTTATAAGTAGAGAACGATTTTGGACCAAGAGGAGAAGTCATGTCATAAGAACTAGTATTATATAAAGAGCCTGTAGCGGCAGGTAAATTAGAAAGTTGACTATCAGCCTCTGAAGAACGAATAGCTACTAACTTCTGGGTTGTCTTATTAGGATATTCATAATGTACATTACTAACAGCCTCAGAAACATAAGCTTTACCTATCTTAACATTCTTCATTTCATCCTTACCAATCATCTTTTTCATCAACCAAGGAATATGAGTAATCATAAATGAACCTTTGATATACACCTTACAGTCATATTTTGAGACTTGAGAATTATAGTAAGGAGCCATAGCAATAGCCTTTCTCATAATATAATAAGCTGGATCTTCTCCACTTGCTATTTTTTTAAACTCTGGAAGAACTACCACTTCTTGTTCTAAAACAATATTTAAAGTTTTAGAGAAATCAATATTAGAAACCTTCAAAACCTGTATTTTGAAACCTATACATTGAATAAACACTTGTGTTTTATCCTTTTCTAGCTCTAAAGAAAAAACTCCATTTGAATTAGTGATTGTACCTTTTTTTGTGTCTGGTTGATAAATATTAACATCCATAATTGGCTTATTAGATTCATCAACTACCCTTCCATTTATTGTTTGAGAAAATCCTGATATATTAAAAAATATAAAAAGAGTGAAAAAAATTATTCTATACATACTTATATATTTTGTTTGACCAAAGATATAGAATACTTATATATAAGACTGTTAAGAACTATTAACATATAAAAATAGTATCAAGTCTAAACTTGATACTATCAATTAAATATATTTAATTAAAACTAATTACTACTATTTCTCACTAGCTTTAATATCTCTAACAAATCTAACAGACATAGCTGTTTTTTTAGGACAATTATTAGCTACAATTTGCTCTCCATAACTTTTAAAACCTCTGCAATAAGCGTATGATTTTAAGCTCTTACTAGTACTACTAGACCATATCTTAGCAAAACCCTCTTTCTGAGTAAATTTATTCTTTGATGAATCACCATATCCCTCGTTCAAATAACCTGCTGGTAATATATCCAAACCTGTATCATTAGTTCCTGCAGGGTCCCATATTCTAGTACTTTTAAATTTCTTGCCTATAGAACCTCTACCTTTATAACTATCATCGTTTAATTCAGAATCTAACATCCCAAATGCTTTCTCCAAAGCTTTCCAGTCTTCGTGACTAGGAATACGCCATCCTTTTGGGCAATCACTTTTAACAGTTGCATCTGCATTTGCAGCAGTTAAAGCAGATACTGCACCAACAAAATTATATAAAACACCATAAGTAGTATAATTATCTACGGCTTTAGCTGCTGTAACATCTTCTCCACTATAATCATACACATAATAACAAGCTACCTTCTCCTTAGTGTCAGTAAGCTTATTAACAGTAGGAAGATAAGCTAGATTTTCCGACATCCATACTAAAGCACCAGCCTTAACAGTTTTATATGTTTTACCGTCAAATACAAATGGATCAGTACCTTTTTCAACTGTGATATTAAAAGTTGCAGTTACTTTTTTCTCTGTTACTACTGTAATTACAACAGAACCAGCAGAAATAGCCTTAACAGTTCCACTAACATCAACTGTAGCTATTTTATCATCTGAAGAAGTAAAGATCATATCTTCATTTTCAGCATTAATAGGAAGAAAAGCAACTTCTAAGACTTGCTCCGAATCAATAGCCATAATCTCTTTTCCAACAACTGTCATAGATTTAGCCCAGATAATAGGATCTATAATAACCTTACATTTAGCTTCTATACCATTAGAAGTAGTAGCAGTAATTATAACATCTCCACCCATTAAAGCAGTAAGCTCTCCTGTTTTAGCAACAGTTGCCTTAAGTTCATCTGACGAAGTCCACACAACATTAGTATTAGTAGTGTTTTCTGGCAATATACTTGCGTTAAGAACTTTTGTTCCTTTTTCTTTTAATACTATTCCCTCTACCTCATTAATTATTTTGCTATTATAAGTAATAGCAATTGAACTTGCTAAGATATCTTTATCACTAACAGTTACATAACATTTAGATTTAACACCATTTGAAGCAATAGCAGAGATAGAAGCTTTACCTGCTTTCAAAGCAGTAACAACACCTTCTTCAACAATAGCAACATCTTCATTACTTGATTCCCATTCTATTTCTGAAGATGTAGCATTATTAGGAGTAATTGTTACATTAATAGTTTTATTATCATCTACAACAATAAAAAGGCCTTTGTCAGAAACACCAGACATTTCTAATTTCGTAACCATAATAATCTCTTTTGTAATATTTACAGCACAAGTAGCTTTAATATTATTATCAGAAGTTGCAATTACATTTGTAGTACCAACAGTAAGCGGAGTTATAATTCCCTTTTCATTTATGGTAGCTATTTTATTGTCTTCAACAGTCCATTTTATTCCAATATTAGCAGTTTCAGGACTCTTTGGCAAAGCATATGCCTTAACAGTTGCTACATCACCTCCAGCTTTTAAATAAACAGCAGATGGATTAACAATTATTTTTGAAGCAACCACTTTTAAATCTTCATTATCTTTTTTACAAGAATATGTTAAGGCAAGTAATAAACTTAAACCTAATAATATATATTTTTTCATTATCTTTTATTTTATAGAATAATTTTACTGTTCTCACTTATGAATTGGTATACCCTCTCCTTTGTTTCATCGGTGATATGTTCTTTAAATTCATAAGTAAGATTAAAATTTTCCAACTCATTCTTTTCACTTATGATCTCATATCTTATCGAACTAAAAATCTTACTCTCTTCAAGAGAAAGTTTTGCTTCAATAATCCATACTCCTTCTTTTTTTGTATAAAGCACTTTTGATGCAAAAGTTTTAAGATGCCTTTTCACATCTTTTCTATCATCAGAAATTAGGGGCATAGTTTCCTTTGATACAATAATAGTAGCAGGCGTTATATCAGTCCAAGGAACGACAATAATTTCTTTCTTTGGATCAACAGGTTTAAGATCATCCTTATCTTTAGAACAAGAGCAAAATGCAATAACACCTACAAATATTAAAAATAAATATCTCATAATTATTTAATGTTAAAAGGTTTATAAATTAATTGATTTGGAGCTACAATCTTAATTGCATACTTACCTTTTACAAGATCATTAAAATCAATTTTGCTAGAAGAGGCAACAGTACTTATAGATCCTGAAAAAACATTTCTAACAAGATTTCCCATATTATCTACTAAATCAGCCTTAATATTCATCTTCTTTATAGCACAGAAACTAAGTATTGCCTTTTTATTATAAACACTATACAAGAAATCCATAGCAATAGTCTTTCCATCTTTCACCTTAATAGTACCAGATTGCATAACAGCCTTAGATACCATATTATTAAAGATTTTAGGATTAGAAATCGCAGACATATGAACTATAGGATTATTTTTATCCTGTCTATAATCAAGCAATGAACAATCAATAATTTCACCAACTCCATCATTACCAAATGTCTTACCTACAACCTCAAGAAAATAAGTTGCATTATCACTCTTACCTACATAATCTGCAAGAACACTTGCATCAATACCAACTTCAATAGTATTATATTCGGCTCCATATATCCCTCTAAGATTATGGTCTCCACCTGCATGATACATAACCTGAACATCTACCGATTTTTCAGCAACTAGAGCTCCTGCAGTTTTTGCAACACCTATTCTAAAATGTAAATCATTTCTAGATGTATGACTTAAAGCAACTCTAAAAGTAACTTTGGGTTCTACTACTTTAGGAGTAACAATAAAACAATCTTTACTACCTGTACCAGTTCCTCCCTCTTTACCTGTCTTCAACTTCATTAGTTTATAAGGCACATAAAATCTTCCCTTAGTTCCCCAATTCTCTCCCCAAGTATTCATAGCAATAAAAGCACCTTTCTCATCTTGTTCTATACTACCATTACCATCTATATCAAACTCAACCTTATCATCATAGCCCGCAAAAGTCATTGCATGACCACCTGTTTCAGGGAAAAATTTAATTAAAGATTCATATTTAGTATTACTTGGTCCATGGTAATTTTTATCACAATCCAAAGGGTCAGCATAAGCTGTAAAAATTATCAAACCACCTGTTTTAGATCCTTCATTATGGTCAAATAAATATTGTTTCATTGCAGGAACAACATCTACATATTCACCAGAAGGGCCATCAGGATAAGGACTAAATTTAGCATCAGATTCTACTCTATTATGCATACCTCTATAATACTTATCATATCCAGTAGGCCAAATCGTTGTAGCACCAGGAGTAGAGCTCTTCGGCTTAAAATCAGATGACAAAACAACACCATTATCTTTGATTAATTTCCAACCATTAGGAGTAAAACTTCCTTTACCCTTACCTAGATTAAGATAATTCCACATTTGCATATAAGAACAATTATTCTCTAATAATTTTGCATCTCTATCTAAAAGACGATTCAACTCATATGTATATACATAACCAACACCTGAGGCTTGAGCACAAGATCCACCTATCTGAGAGATAGTAGCAGGAAAATATTTATTCAATGTATTATCAACGAAAGGTGGTAAACTAGTAGCCTTCTCACCTAAAGAAGGATTAACAATCTTTATTTTACTATTTGCCTGGGCATCATGAACGTATCCGAAACGATTATTATCTTGATTCTGTGCATTACCTATACTAATAAGTGAGGCACATGAAAGTAAAAGCAGTATCTTTTTCATATTATTTTGTTACTTTATAGTATACTTTAAGATCATAACCACTACCAAAAGGCACCTGTATTTCAACCAACTTATTTTTATAAACAATAGTTTGTTTAGCAAGAGACTCAACCCCACTCATTTCTTCATCTTCAGCCTCACCAACAACCTGAATTCTATCAACAACGAAATCGGCAGTAAAAGTATTTTCAGAACCTCCATCAGAGATAACACCTTTTAAATATCCTTTTGTTCCACCTTTTAGACTCATAAACATCTTAAGTGAACCGTCAGCTAACAAATCATAAGAATATGATGTTCTCACATCCTCACAAAATGCTTCAATATCTGATCCAGCTTTAAGTAAGCCACCAATTGCAGCTTCATCATAAATTTTACCATCTGACTGACTAATCAACTCCATTCTAATACCTGTCCATGTTCCAATCATTTTAGTATCAAGAACAAAACCTGGCTTAACAACTGTTACTCTACATTTAGCACGATATCGATTTGAAGTTTCTACAACTATAACAGCAGTACCTAGACCTACAGCTGTTATTTCTCCATCATCATCAACCATTGCAACATCTTCGTTATATGATTCCCATATAAGAGTCTTTTCTGTTACTTTATCAGAATCAATATTTGCTTCTAATTGATAAGTTTCACCATTAACAACACTTATCTTATTTAAAGTCAAACTAACACCTGTTGCTTCAACAATATTTTCAATTACTTTCACATCACAAGTCGCAAATATCTTTTCAGAAAAAGAACAAGTAATATTTGCAGAACCTTTACCAAGAGGAGTAACTAAACCATTCTCATCAACTGATGCAACACTTGAATTAGAACTTGACCACACCCCATTTTTTTCAAGATTTACGGGAGTTGTGGAAACTTTTAATGTAAATGGTTTATCATCTACTTTAATTTCTTTATTTGTAATGCTTAATTCTACTTTTGTAGCATTTTGCAAAACTTTACTTGTTTCATCATCTTTTTCACAAGCAGACATAACTAGAAGAATTCCTAGTCCTAATGCAATCATTCTTTTCATAATATATAGTGTATTTTACTAAAAAAATTAGTTTACACAACAAATATATAACATATAAATACAAAAACAAACGTTTGTGCTCATATATGTTTAACCTTTATTAACTTTCATTTAATATTTAATACATTTCTTTTATACAGAAAAAAATGAAAAAAATACTAACAAAAAAATATCCAACCAGTATCAACTAGTTGGATATAAGATAACTATAAAATAAAAATCTATTTAAAATCAAACATACAAGAATTACTTAAATAGGTAGTAACATGTAACTTTATATAGGAGTCTGGAATCACATTATTATAAGCTAAATTAATATTAAGAAACTCATTTTTGTCTCCATTATACTTAAAAGTATATTCAACCCTACTAAAAAGATCCCTAGTCGAACTTGTAATATCAGCTACTATTTTAACAATATCACCATCCTTTTCCTCTGTCATACTAGCTCCAACCTTAGCCAAATAAGTCTTAATTTCATCTACATCAGAACTCATAATTGGCATATTGAATAAATACTCTTTATCTCCCATTTTTACAGTAGGAATAGAATCTAAACCTTCCATTTTTATACAAGATACCAAAAGAACAATACTAAATAATATCAATAATATCTTTCTCATAATCTATTTTATTATAATTTTTTTATAAAATACCTGATTATATGTAATAACTCTTACTGCGTAAACACCAGGAGTAAAATCATCTAAAGCAAAATTCTTTATATAAGTTCCACTTTCAATTGTTTCATCTAAAACTACCGTCATTTTTTTACTTAAAGGCTCAATAATTTCAACTTTTACTCTTTCTTCATTTTTTAATTTTAAATGAATTGTTTCAATATTACTAACAGGCTCTGAGATCTTAAATGAAATACCATCTTTATTCTCATAATCATAAATGATTTCTGATATACTAAAAATGTTAGAAGTTTTTAATTTTATATTTCTTCCAGAGAATTCATATTCAACAGGATTTTCTAAACTATTTCTATAATCAAGAACAGAAAAAGAAATCAACTTACCAGAACCTACTTTCCCTTTAGCAACAGAACTAATATTTAAGAAAAACTTAGATTTATTACTTTCATCTATCTTAGATGCTAATACAGAAGCATCTAAACCAAATTCAAATGTTTTATAAGAAGCACCTCTCAAACCTCTCATTTGTAGATCGCCAGCCTGTTTATACATTATTTTTTTCTTTTTAACAATAAACTTTGGTTCTTTAGAAGTAACATCATTAGACACCCCCAACTCAAAACTCAAATCATCTCTTGAGCTATGTTCCATCTTTATCTTAAAAACTAATTTAGGAGAATTAACTTTAGGACGAACAGTGTAAAAGACAGGATCGCATCCTCCTCTTCTATTTCCATACCTAACTAACTGATAAGGCATATAGAATCTACCATTGTCACCCCAAGATGCCCCCCAAGAATTAATACACAAAAAAGCACCTATCTCATCTGCCTCAATAGATCCATTATTGTTCACGTCGCATTCTACTTTATCATCAAAACCAACAATAGTCATAGCATGTGCACCTGTAACAGGAAAATGATCTAATATACATTCATAACCAGTATAACTTGGACCTTTATAATTTTTATAACCAGGTAAAGGATCAGCCATTGCAGTAAATCCTACACAACCACCTAATGCAGAACCATCTCCATGATCAGTTAGATATTGTTTAAGTTCTCTAATTGTAATATTAGGATCAGAGGCTACCTTTATAAATCCAATTTTTTCAACACCATACGACATTCCCCTAAAATATTTTTTATATCCATTAGTCCATTCTGTAAAAGAAGTAGTATGAAAATCGAATTCAGAAATTGCTCCATTCTCTTTAATTATATCCCAACCATCTACAGGCCAAGAACCCCAACCATGTCCACCATTGATATAGTTCCATGTATACATATAGCTTATAATATTCTTAGTCGTATTAGCTTCTCTATTTAATAGAAAATTCAATTCATACGAATAAGTATAGCCAACACCGGAGGCCTGTCCACAAGATCCACCTTTTTGATTAAAAACTTTAGGAAAAAATTTAGATTTAGAATTATCAATAGAAGTTGGAAGACCAGGAGCCTTAGAGAATTTAATCACAAGACTATTCTCAGGCGCATTTATTCTTTCTTGAGCGTTAATAGGAAGCACAAATCCTGTAGGATATTTTTCCTGTGATTGTGCCACTAGATTATTACTAAACGCTAATAATAAACAAATAAATAGTATCTTTTTAAAAAAGAAATTTATTGTAGAAATTATATTTCCATTCATTTTATGAAATTTAAATAAATTATTCATCACGTATTTAAATACATATATTCTAATAATTATTTAAGTATGGTCGATTCACGAATAAATCGACCTACTTTATTAATTAAAATTGATATATAATTAGTCCCAGATCATAGTTAGAATAAAATCATAATCTAAGTTCCATTTACCACTCTCGCCAGCAGAAACATTATAATGGAAAGTCATTTCTTTCTTTTTATAATCGATTTCAATTGCTTTATCACTAACAGGTTCAAAACCAACCCACCAGAATTTATCTTTAACACCCTCATTTACAGTAAGTATACAATGCGAAGCACTATCATCAGGATGAGTAACAGTATATGTAGGATTCTCAGGATCTTTTACGTTAATAGTTACAGGTATAGCATAATATAGTACCTTATCGCCAGCCTTAGCCCAATTATAAGAACCAGAACCTTCCATTTGTGGAAACCAAAAACCTTTCATATCAAATACAAAAACACCATCTTCTAATTTCTCTATAAATTCACATGTAAAATTTGAAATAGCAACATTTGTCCACCAGTTTCCAGTAGTATTTTCAGTAACAGTTAAATTACCACTAAAAATCTCATCAAGCTTTGGAAAAACAACAACAGGATCATCTTCATCATCATCTGGATCAACACTACCTTCTCCAGTAACAGTAACATTACATGCAGCTGTAACATTATCAGCGGTTGCAATAATTCTTACTTTACCTTTTTTAATTGCAGTAACAATACCATTCGCATTAACAGATGCAATCTCAGGAGATAGAGATTCCCAAGTAATTGTTTTATTAAATTCCATAGGAATAACAATAGCAATCAGCTTATGTGAGTTACCTGTTTTTAAAGTTAAAGATGCAGGATTTATAATTATTCCAGCAGCTTGAATTTCATTTGAAAGTGTGCCATCCTCATTCATAATACATGAAGACATCAATCCAATTAAGGATAACATTAAAAATAAATTTAGAATCTTTTTCATAGGTTTCTTTGTTAGTAATAAATTAATATATGTTAGTGTGTGATTTTATATGTAAAATCTTTTACATCTCCTGAATCCATTATTCCACAACCATTTTTCATACTAGTTGTACCCCCATCAAAATAAAATGCTACCCTGATTCTAGAACTAGATTCTGCATTCTTAGGTATAGATATTTTAGTTTCAAATCGCTTTACTCCATTTGCAGCCCACCCCTCCATAAGAACTTCTTCATCGGCATCTTTAAAATCACCATCTAAATTCCAATCTATATATGCAGCAAGAATAAATTTATCATTTACAGTAGTATTAGCCTGATCAACCTCCACAATAAGCGTAGTCTCATTACCTGAGATATTTATAACTTGATCTATTAATTCTGTATATACCCCATCGCTATCTCCATATAACTCCTCACCATTAAGTGAAATCTCTGATATCTCAGCATATTTTTTAAAACTTGCTTCAGGAATACAATACTCCAAAGGTTCTAACACAATATTTTCAACAGTAATTAAAGCCGTACTTGATTTATCACCAGCTTTTGCAGTAATAATAGCTTCTCCTTCTTTTAAAGAAGTAACTAAACCTTGTGGAGAAACTCTTGCAACTTCAGGTGATAAGGAAGACCATAAAATTGTTTCATTAGCATCACTAGGAATAACAATTGTTTTTAATTGCTTAGTTTGATCAACTTCCATAGATACTTTATCAGGAGTTATATTGATCGCTAATGCTTTAACTTTCACTAAAGGTTCATTGTTTTTCATTTGCATACAAGAGAATAAAATCCCTAACAAGGCTATAGATAATATTAAGTTTAATTTTTTCTTCATTACGTTTATTTTTAATATAAATATCAGTGGAAACTAAATTAGTCATATGTAATAATTTCTATTTCAAAGCATTACAAGTTTATTTGTTATTTTAAAAAGTCAACAAAACTAGTTGTTATAAATATTAATATGTATAATAGCAAATATATGAAAAAAAAAATTATATCCAACTAGTAGCTAGTGGTATGATTCTTTTGATCACACTATTTAGTTTTACATAATCCTTTATTTATATGATAGATAGAAGAATTTAGAATATTTTAAGATATAAGCCTTTTTTAAGAATATTACTGAATATAACTTTCATTAAAAATAGATGAATAAACCTAGAAGAATATATAAATATGTAAGATTATGTTACAAATCTAAATGAGGTTTAAAATATATTATTGTTTATCACAAAATCTATAAAATAAAAATCCCAATCATTTATAAAGCAAATCCTTTTATAATCAAAATATATTATAGAACTTATATGAACATTAAAACTTAATGATTATGAATAATTTAGACTTGAAGAACAAATTATTAAAAGACCTTGTAAAAAAGAGAACTCTTAACAGTAAAGAACTGCTTAAGATTTTCGGAGGTAATAAAGAAGAACTATATTATACTGCAAAGGAATTTAAGAAATTGGATTACGCAAAATCTCTATTTGCAAGTTCAGAAGGTGTAGAAAACATGCATATTATGCACGAAGGAAAGGTAAAATACAAAAGTGGAGGTTTTAAAAACGAATCTTAGTTATATATCTACACCCTTACAC
>JBATVL010000060.1:0-3182 GCA_049671745.1 Marinifilaceae bacterium | reverse complement strand
CTAAAGAAGATGTTGTTTTTATTCTTTGGGGGGCTTATGCACAGAAAAAAGGAGCTCTTATTGATGAATCAAAACATTATATATTGAAATCTGTTCACCCCTCTCCCCTTTCGGCTAGTAGAGGATTTTTTGGACAAAAACATTTCTCTAAGACTAACGAGTTTTTAAGTTCTAAAGGACTTCCGGAAATATCTTGGTAGGTAGGCTTTAATATTTGTTCCTTGAAGAGTGATTAATATATATATCAAAAAAAAGACCTCCACTTATTATAAATGGAGGTCTATATAAAGTTATTATTTAAGCATTATTTTAAATTCCTCTTTTCCTGTCTTTTGTAATTTATCTAAATGGTATGAGTTATGAAACTTCCCATAAGGTAAGGGATTTAAAGAATATACATTACATTTTCTTGCAACATCAACATATTTTGTAGTAGCAGTTTTAATTGCAGATAAGGCTAAAGAAGCTAATGCTCCAAAAGCACCTCCACCATTAACAGCAACAGATGTGTCTACAGTAATTAATCCTCTACGTCTAAAAACAACTTCTGAGCTTAAGGTTGAACGCATTATATATTCAACTTCAACTTTAACAGTAGAATTGAAACTTGATTTATCCCATTTATGAATAATTGTAAATAAGGCTAAATCAGTATCAAAGTAATCTCTAAATTTCTTTAGATCCTTTTCTATAAATAGTTCACTATCATACGCACTCTCTCTTTTAAGAAACTCCATAGTAAGCATAGGAGGAAAAACGTAGTAACCATGATTAGCAATAGTAGTATTTAAAGTTGTATAAAAGTATGCTTTTGCTTCAACAGCTGTACTTCTATTAATGGGAGGCATAATAAGAATAGATACAGGTTTCTGCTCATAAATAGATTTATACGCTTCTTGTTTAGTTAAAGATTTTGTTACTGAACAACTTGATAATAGAAGTATTAAAGAAGCTATTACTAAAATTATTTTTCTCATTTCTTCATCATTTTAAGTATTTTTGTAATGAAAACTCTAGATTCTGGATAAAGTTTCATTTCCTTCTCTAACATCTCTTTTCCTTCTTTTTCTTTATTGTTTTGAAGAAGCAAAAAGCCATAATCTGCATAAATCCCTGGAGGCACAGTCTTTCTTGTTCCTTTCTGATGATTTATGATTTTTATGTAATTTTCTATAAGAATTTTTTGAGACTCTTTATTTGAATCTTTTGTTTGCTGGTATGATGCCTGTTGATAGTTTTCCCAACTATATAATCCAGGTGTAGAGCATGAATACAAACTAAGTATAAATAAAAAAGCTATTATTTTTTTTATCATGGTAGGATAATTTGTTTTGTTTCTTGAGATGATACAAATATTGTTTTCTGTAAAACTATAACATTATTATAATAGATCTTTATAACATGCTTACCTGTTGATATTGCAAAAACATTATAGTTAATCTTATTTTCTTTACCTTTTCTTACTTTTGTTTTAAAGCTTTTATCTTCATCTATAGACACAAGAACTTCACTTTTATATTTATCTGTATTTCCAATAATATCAAGATAAGCTTCGTTCTCAAGACCTTTACTAACTGACTTAATGCCGACACAACTACATACTAACATAATTGATGCGATTATTATTAATACTTTTCTCATTATTTAATTTCTTTAATATAATATTTAGAAATATCTGATTTATCTATACTACCTTTTATAATTGAAACAATAGAGTATTCTGATTCTGTAGTGTCTCCACCTGTTAGATCAATTTGTATAGTACCTACATTCTTTCCTGGTAATTCAATAAGCATACCTGTTTGTGGATTCTTTATCTTCTTCCCTTTAGTGAATATATCAAATTTGTCACCCACTGATATTCCTTGACTCTTTCCTCCAGATATAATTATTCCGTTTTCATCATAATTTATGAAGTAAGATTTCCATGGCCTATTCATACAATTATTTATGATGTTTTCAACAAGTTTTGATATAGCAACAGAAATTGCTTTATCATTTAAAGTTGCATCATAATCTGTTCTTTTTCCAAGTCCCATAATAGTCTTATCCTTTGTAGAAGCTTCTCCTTTTGCTTCTTCTGAATATATTATTTGGCCTGTTGATACATCTACAAGACGAATACTAACTCCTGCATAAACAACTTGCTCTTTTGAGCGAGAGAAAACTCCCACATCACCTACATTCTTTCTTCCATACTCAGTTAGAGATCCAATAATAAGGTAATCAGCTCCTACTTTTTGTACTGAATTATTTCCAAATTTATTTATCTCAGTCATTATCTTGTCATAGTCAGCTCTTTCTAAAAGTAGAAATTTACCTGATGCTGCAAGTTTTGTTGAAAGAATATCAACAGTTTGTTTACCAAGAGGATCATTCTCTTTATCATAGAATGCTCCTTTTGCATATTGTGTCTCATTAGAAAAACGTGCAATAGCAACTTTTCTTTTTAAACTATGTGTTTCTTCTTTAGGAATATTTACAACAGATTTCTCCACTTTAACAATTGTCTTTTGTGTTGAACAGCCTATTGCTAATAATGTTATAAAAGCAAAAAATACAAATTTTCTCATATTGTTTTTAATTAGCTTGTGTTAATATTTTTCTTATTGTTACGTATATTTCAATACATATAGTTGTAAATATATACAAATAAAGATTTTTTTTTGCTATTTGAGGGTGGATATATTGTTTAATGTATTTATTATGTGTGCCTTGCGTGTGTTTGTGAAATTATATGCTCGTATGTAATATTTATACTTTTTGCATATGTTTTTTAAGCTTCTTTAGTCGTGTTTGATATGCTTGTAAATAGTTTCGTTTTATTTTATCGTTTAAATAAGAAGCTTCTATTAATTGTTTTACCTTATCTGAGTTAGTCAATAATTTATTAAATATTGCATCTTTTTGCTTAAGATTAATCTCTGCTTTATCTGCAAGAAGATTAAACTGTTTCCAAACATTCCCAACTGCTATATTTCTAGGAAGTAAATCATCTTCTAATGCAAAATCGGCATCTTCTACATGTATGCGTGTATTTAATAAATCGTAAGCAGGACTAAGTGAAAAATCCCCCATATTGGTTTCTAAAATAGAGAAATTCTTGAAATGTGCATCTCCATTAGAAAATAGGAAATTAAAGACAAGTAATTTAAAAAGTTTAGGAGCTTCAAGTTTATAAG
>JBATVL010000059.1:0-140258 GCA_049671745.1 Marinifilaceae bacterium | reverse complement strand
GGCAAACAAAAAGCTGTTATTTATAAGAAAGAATTATCAAAACCTAGTTATAATACATTAGACATAGAGTGTAATGGCATAAGTATTGGAGGATATACGAATATACAAATAGAAGTTATAAAGAACGGCAAAACTAAAGTAATGCAATATTATGGTAATACTTTTATTAAAATGGGCAATAATATTCTTGCTAATAAAATAATGAGTATAGAAGGTCCAGCACCACATTTCTACTTCACTAAAATACAAGAAGGGATATTTAATTCTTCATGTGTGCAATGTCATTCAAATACATTAAAAGAAGCGGAATTAGATCTTTCGACAGGGAAATCCTTTAAAGCATTAGTTAATATTGATTCTAATAAAGATGACAATATAAAACTTGTTACACCTACAGATATAGATAATAGCTTCCTTTATCAAGTTCTTAAAGATAAAGGGAACCTAACACAATTACATGCTACAAAATTAAATTCTAAACAATTGAAACTTATAGAGAATTGGATAAAAGAAGGTGCAAAAAAAGAGTAAATGGACAAGAATATATTTATATAAAAACAAGAAACATGCTAGTAAACATAAAGAAAGACACAACACTAACTGTTAGAAATGAATTCATTAAATTGATGGAATCAAAAAATCAATACTGTAGAATAATAGACAATTATAAAATTCTTATTTCTGGTGAAAATATAAAAAATCATATAAATGAAATAGAAGCTTCTGAGATAGTAGATTCTACAAAACTTATTCAATCAAAATATAAACTTGCGTCCAAAATAGCTCAAAGAGATAATAATATTGTCCATGTTGGTGGTTTAGAGATAGGCGGTGATGACTTAGCCATAATAGCAGGACCATGTGCTGTAGAAAGTAGACAACAACTATTTGATATTGCTGGAGAGCTTCACGAAATGGGTATTAAATATCTTAGAGGAGGGATTTATAAACCAAGAAGCAGCCCCTACTCTTTCCAAGGACTAAAAGAAAAAGGCCTAGAAATATTTGCCGATGTGAAGAAAGAATTTGGAATGAAAATTGTAACAGAGGTTGTTAATCCTGATAAATTACAATTAGTTTCTGAAGTTGCAGACATCATCCAAATAGGTTCTAGAAATATGCAGAACTATCAGTTATTGGAAGAATGCGGTAAAATTTCAACTCCTATTCTTCTTAAAAGAGGTATGTCTGCTACCATAGAAGACTTTCTTCTTAGTGCAGAATATGTAATGTCTAGTGGAAATAGAAATGTTATTCTTTGTGAAAGAGGCATTCGTACTTTTGATAACTTCACAAGAAACACCTTAGACTTAAACGCAGTACCAGCAATATTACAAGAATCTCACTTACCTATAATTGTAGATCCCTCTCACGGTACAGGTATTAGAAGTTTTGTAGAACCTATGGGGCTAGCAGGAATAGCTTGTGGTGCACACGGACTAATTGTAGAGGTGCATAACAAACCTGAGAAAGCTTTTTCTGATGGAATGCAATCTCTTACACCTAAACAATTCAAAGAATTCTATAAGAAAATCCAAGCTGTAAAAGATGCAATATAATATAGTTATTAAACAAGTCATATTAGCAATCATACTAATATGTATGTTTTTCACTTCTTGTACTTATGATAACGAGGAAAACTTATTTGAAAAGAATAAGAAAAAAGAATATAATTACAAAACTCATATAAAACCTTACATAGATAATAATTGTTTAAGATGTCATACTGTTTCAAACCCTGGAGGAGGAGTTATATATGACAATTATAAGCAAGTTATAACAGGCATAAAGGATGGCACTTTCTTAGGAAGCATTAAATACGAAAAAGGAATATCACCAATGCCTCCTTTACCAAATCCTAAAACGGATAATCTAAAGATAAGTATTATAGAAAATTGGATAGAAAAAGGCTGTAAGGAGAAAGAATAATGAAACAAACACTACTTATATTGACGATATTAATTTCAAGTAATTTATATTCTCAGAATCAAAGTTTCTTTAAAAGCACAAGAATTATTAATACACATTCTGTTAATACTCTTCCTGAAGGACAAATGGATTTCAGAATGAATCATAGATTTGGGGAAATAAAGGGAGGATTAAATGAATTATTCGGCTTAGATTATGCAAGTACTTCCTTTAGTTTAGATTATACAGCTAGCAAAAATATATTAATTGGCTTAAGAAGAAGTAGTTTTGAAAAAACCTATGAATTATACTCAAAATATAATCTAATAGAACAAACAAATGATAAAGCTTTTTCTGTGAGCTTATTTTTTGATTTAAGTTATAAATCACAAAAAGTAAATAACACTTCATTTAAATACAAAGAGTCTTATCGTTACGACTATTTGTATCAAATATTACTAGCAAAAGAAATATCAAATATATACATCCAGTTAAGTCCTACTTTAGTGCATTATAATCTTGTAAAAACGAAACAAGAAGTAAATAATCTATTTGCAATAGGTCTTGGAATAGAATATAATATCACAAAAAGAATCTCGGCAGTTGCAGAATATACCAAGAGAATTTGGAAAGATCAAAGAAGAACATATGATCCCATTTCTATAGGCATAAATTATGAAACATATAATCACTCATTTCAACTAATTGTAACAAATAGTATACAAATGAGCGAAAAAGGAGTAATCGGTCAAACTTTCGGAAATATAACTAAAGGAGAATTATACTTTGGATTCAATATGTCTAAGAAAATCACATTATAATTTTATTAAACATAGCAAATAAATAATCTAGAAATAACTATTTAATTAATAAAGACTACAATCTCGCATCAACTAAACTCCTATCAAACAAACCCTTAATATCAAAAATAACGCTATTATCATTTATGTATTTCCCTAGATCTATATCTTTAAATTTATCATGAGCAACAGCTATAAGAACTGCAGAATAATTTGTATCAACAATTTCTGGGATTAGATTTATGTCAAATTTATTTTTTATATTTTCTTTATCTACATATGGATCGTAAATATCAACAGTACTAGAAATTTCTTGAAGCTCTTGTACTATATCAACCACTTTTGAATTTCTAGTGTCAGCACAGTTTTCCTTAAAACTTATACCAAGAATCAAAATTTTAGATTTAACAACATTCAATTCTTTTTCGACCATTAAGCGAATAAGTTTATTAACAATAAAACTAGACATCTTTTCATTCACTTCACGTGCAGATATTAAAAGAGAAGGATAATGATTTAAACTTATAGATTTATGAATCATGTAATATGGATCTACACTTATGCAGTGGCCTCCCACTAAACCTGGTTTATATTTCATAAAATTCCATTTAGTAGCAGAAGCATCAATAACCTCATTGGTATCTATATCTAACAGATCAAAAATAATAGCAATCTCATTCATAAAAGAAATATTCAAATCTCTTTGTGAATTCTCTATTAACTTTGCTGCTTCAGCTACCTTAATACTTGAAACCATATAAGTACCAGCAGTAATTATTGACTTATATAAATCATTAACAATGATAGCAATCTCAGGAGTTGAACCAGAAGTTATTTTCACTATTTTTGTTAAAGTATTAATCTTGTCACCTGGGTTAATTCGTTCAGGAGAATATCCACAGAAGAAATCTTCATTAAATTTCAGACTACTAAATTTCTCCAGAACAGGGACACAATCATCCTCTGTTGCACCTGGATATACGGTAGATTCGTAGATAACAATATCTCCTTTATTCAAAAGTTTACCAACTGTTTTAGAGGCAGATAAAAGAGGACTTAAATCTGGATTTTTATGTTTATCTATAGATATTGGGACACAAACAATATAAACATTACAATTCTTAATGTCATCAGTATCTGAAGAATACATGAGATTAGAAGCAACAGATAAACTTTCAAAATTCGCTTCTAATGTTCTGTCAAAAGAACTATTCAATTCATCTATACGTTTTTTATCTAAATCAAAACCTACGCTTGTATATTTCTTAGCAAACTCTATAGCTAAAGGTAATCCAACATATCCCAATCCTATAATAGCAATCCTAACATCTTTTATCATAAATAATATACGAACACAACCAAATAAAGATATACATCAAATAGTATTTTAACCATATTTAACATATGAAAAACATTATAAAATGGACAACAAATAAATACTATTAAACTGTTATATTTATTATATATTTTTTATTTCGAGAATTCCTTTATCCTTTGTTCATCTGATTTTTTACAAATAAGTACTGTATTGCCATTTTCTGCAATAATATAATCATGTAAACCTTGAACAATATATCTACGACCAATTGGAACATGCACAACACAATCGTGGGAATCTATCATCTTTATATTCTTACCAACTATAGCATTTTTCATTGGATCTTTCTCCAGTTGCTCATGAAGGGAACTCCAAGTACCTAAATCAGACCAACCAAAATTGCAAGCTTGTACCTTTATGTTTTTAGCCTTTTCCATTATTCCATAATCAAGAGAAATATTCTCACATTTTGGAAATTGTTCTTTTATCACAGCTTGTTCATTATCAGTATAAAAACTATTCTCAATAGAATCGAATTGTCTAGCTAAAGAAGGTAAATATTGTCTAAAAGCAGATTCTACAGTCTTAACAGACCAAAAGAAGATTCCTCCATTCCAATAATAACTACCATCTTCAAGATATTCCTTGGCAGTTTCTAAATTAGGTTTTTCTTTAAATGCCGAAACCGCTTTTATTGTAGAAGGGTCATCTATATTTGCCTGAATATAACCATATCCTATTTCAGGTCGAGATGGCTGCATTCCTAAAGTAATTATATCTTCATTTTCATCTATATAATTGAAGCAATTTCTAATTACTTTAGTAAATTCTACTTGATTTAATACTATATGATCGGCCGGTGAAACAACAATATTAGCATCTGAATATTTTTGCTTTATTTTCCAACTAGCATATGCTATACAAGGAGCAGTATTTCGCATGCAAGGTTCAAGAAGGATTTGCTCTTTATCAATATCAGGAAGTTGTTGTTCAACAATCTCTTTGTAAGATTCTGATGTTACAATCCAGATATTTTTTTTTGGAACAAGTTCAGAGAATCTATCTGCAGTTAGTTGTAATAGCGTGCGACCTGTGCCTAATATATCTAAAAATTGTTTAGGTTTTTTTTGTGTACTCATAGGCCAAAAGCGGCTACCTACACCACCCGCCATTATCACTAAATAATTATTCTTCATATATATTTATATAATATTAGTTAATTCAAAGATAATCATTTATGGTTTTATTTAAGCAACTGTTCTAATAAAACACATATAATAACCAGTATATAACCAAATAATTGGTACGTATTTAAAGATACTTATTTCACAACTTCTTCTGTCTGAATACATAAAATTCACTAAAAGTTGTATAGCAGGGTTCTTAGTCAATTTTAGTATGTAGAACAATTACACCAATAAAAGTGTAATGAATAACATAAAGTCTCTATATGATTTATAGTGGGTAATGGAAAAAAACTATCTTAGCCTGCATGGAGAACAGTAAAGAAATGTTCAGTATAGCATTAGGTCTAATATCGCCTTGGAAAGAACAGGTAAGGCACTGCATATATATTTATTTTCACAAAGGGTAAAAAATTTAAAGGAGATGATAAAATAGATTATACTGCTCATGACACTGTAAAAAGGACATGGTAACACCTTAATTTCTTTCAACATGAATGTTATCTTCATACAAGAGTACCCAGAATAAAAGAAAATAGTGGAAAAATCACCACAGTTAAAGTTCCTTGGGCAAGAAAAGGAAGTGGTTTTACATTATTATTTGAAGCTTATTCTATGCTATTGATAGAAAGCGAGATGTCTGTTAAAAAAACAGCTAATATAATGGGAGTATATCCTCAAAGAATATGGTATATATTTTCTTATTGGATATCTAAAGCTCATAAAAAAGACAAGATAAAAGATCTTTCAAAAGAAGATTTTGATGAATCATCTAGTAAAAAGGACATAGCTATGTTACAACACTAGTTAATTTGGAAACAAGACGAATATTGTATGTTACAAAATAGAAAGGTGCAGAAACGATAAATAATTCAGTTGAATATCTTAATGATAAGTCTGTAGATGTTGAGAATATTAAACAAGTATGTATCGCTATATCTATTAGAAGGAATTAATTATAATACGTAACTAGCTAAAAAGAGAGCTAGAGGTTATAGAAATATTGATAACTTTATTCACATGATAGACTTTACATTTGGTAATGTTAAAATTTGATTACCCACTATATGCCATATATAACCTTCTTTTTCTTAAATATTTGAGATTTTTGAGAAGGACTTTTATTAAAAACAACAGGCGTAATATAATCGTAAACATTAGTTAATCTTTCATTTAGATCTAACTTATTATTATTTACACTTACCTTTGTATCAGTAGATATCTTTACGTCAGAATCCAATTTATGTGATTATCTTTACAAGAAATCACAAAAATCATAAAACATAAAATAACAAATCCTGATATTAAAATTATTTTTTTCATACCATTAGGTTTTAAATTTTAAAAATTAACTTTTTATAATTATACTATTCCAAAACATCAGAGATTACATCACACAAAAAGAGCTACTATAAACAAGCAGCTCTTTTTATCTAAATAATATTTAGGTAGAATATTAATTCAATATTTTACCTAATATTTTATTCAAAGATTTAGCCTCTTTCAAACTAACCTTTTGTAGATTATCAATAGAAAAATCTGCCTCTGAACCCATAGACCCTAATATATCTAATCCTTTCTTAGTAATTTTAATCTCTATTTGACGACGTTTAACATCATCTCTCTTACGAACAATTAAACCTTTTAAAATTAATCTATCAAGAAGACGTGTAACGTCTGGAGCATTTACTAATATATTCTCTTTAATATATTTTGCGTTACACGAGTTAGGATAAATATCTCCCAAAGTCTTCAATACGTTATATTGAGAACGTGTAACCTCTTTGTTTTTAAACAACTCATGCATTTGTGCAGAAATTAAATTATTGACTTTCAATAATTTTTCGTACATCTCATAATGTTCTTCTTCCATAGTGACATTTGATTAATTAACTAAATACTATATACTTCTAATTATGTTTACTTGTCTAAACTCCCAAAGGTTACGTTTAAACAAAAATAAGTTATCTTTATTAGATAACTTATTTAAAATTATGAATAATATACTCGTTAAACAACATTACTCCTCTGAAAAATGCACAAGCACTCTTCTATATGTACTAAAGATTTTAGATTTCGATACAAAACCTAGATATTTTCCATTATCTGTAACAGGTAGATTCCATGCACCAGTATCAGCAAATTTACGCATTACAATATCCATAGGATCATTTACCTCCACCAAATCAGGAGGCAATATCATAAGGTCTCGAACATATGTATCACTATACATTTCAGAATTAAACATTATATGACGAATATCATCAAGAATAACCATTCCTAAGAACTCTCCGTCTACATCAACTACTGGATATATATTTCTTTTTGATTTAGATATGATCTTTACCAATTCACCCAATGTACTATCAGGACAAACCGTCTTTAAATCAGTCTCAAGAACTTTATCAAGTTTCATTAAAGTTAAAACTGCCTTGTCTTTATTATGCGTAAGTAATTCACCTCTTTGAGCTAAACGTTTTGCATATATAGAATGTGGTTCAAAACCTTTAACCGTAAGATAAGCAATCAAGCAAGTAATCATCAAAGGGATAAATAAACCATAACCACCTGTTATTTCTGCAATCAGAAACATAGCCATTAAAGGAGCATGCATCACTCCAGCCATCATTCCAGCCATTCCGACAAGCGAGAAATTACTTTCTGGCAGGTTAATTATACCAGTACCATTAATCAAACGAGCTAAAAAGAATCCTCCAACACCACCCATAAACATTGTTGGTGCAAAAATACCTCCTACTCCACCAGAACCGTTTGTTGCTGCCGTAGCAAAAACCTTAAGAAAAAACACTCCTGCCAAGTACAATAGTATCAACCAATAATTATCATGTAAAGGATATAAAATAGTATTACTAAACATTTGCGTTGTATCTCCATCTAGTAAAGATTGTAATGTAGTATATCCCTCTCCATAAAGAGGTGGAAATAAGAAGATTAGAATACCTAAAATAAGTCCTCCCAACAATATTCTCTTAAAAGGGCTATTAAATGAAGATATTTTAGCCTCTACATACATAGATGTTCTTATAAAATATACAGATAATAAACCAGATAATATTCCCAATAATATATAAAATGGAATATTACTTAATTCGAAAGCATGATGAATATTGTATTGAAACATAACTCCTTTACCCATTAAAAGATAAGATAAGGAAGCTGCTGTTACAGATGATATTAATAAAGGGATTAAAGACCCCATTGTTAGGTCAAGCATTAATACCTCAAGAGTAAAGGCCAAACCTGCAATAGGGGCTTTAAAAATACCACCAATAGCACCTGCAGCACCACATCCTAACATTAAGATGATAATTCTATGGTTCATATGGAACAACCTAGCCAAAGAAGAACCTATAGATGCTCCAGTTAAAACAACTGGTGCCTCTGCTCCTACCGATCCACCAAAACCAATTGTAAGAGTAGAACCTATAATAGAAGAGTAATTATTATGCCCTTTTATTATCCCATTTTTCTTACAAATAGCATACAGTATCTTAGAAACTCCGTGACCAATATCATCTTTTACAAAAACTTTAACCCATATAGTTGTTAATACAATACCGACTATTGGTAAAAAAATAAAAAGAGCATTACCTGAATCAAGAGACATGCTCTCTGTTATAAAATGATGCACATAGTGAATAGAGTTCTTTAAAATCACCCCTACTAATCCACATACTAGTCCTACTATTAAACTTAGAACTAAAACGAAATTCTTCTCTTTTATATTTTTCACTCGCCATAGAAGAAAGCGAGCTAGCAAAGTTTTGCTTTGTATAATTGGCATATTAACCAGTCTTTTTTTGTTAATTATTGATTTAAAGATGCAAACTTATAGTTTTAATATAAAAGAAAGATACTTTATCCTAATTATTAATTTTTAATTAGTTTCGCTCCTGAATTACGAATCGTTTTCAAAGATCCATACTCTGGATAAAAGTCAACAGAGAATTTCTTTTCTATTAACACATCAACAGATATATTAGCAATAACACCCAACTGAGGAATAATCATATTTTTTCTACCTATTAAATGATTACCATCTAATATTTCAATATTAACTCTTGCTGGAACTCTATAATATATATATCTACCTTCAATAATTTGCTTAGATAAAAGAGTTTTAGCATTTCTATCAACTAAAATATTACTTGTTTTTATTGTTACTGGAACACCTGACAAATTCTTACTATCTAAAAACCCATTATCAACAGAATATTTTGCTATTACGACTCTATCTACATTTGCCATTGGTATGTATGAATAATCTCTTGTTTCTGTGTATACTTCTGTTTTACCTAGAAACAATTCTAAATATTGCTTCTCTAAAGCATTTAATTTCTGAACTATCACTTGATAAGATAAACCATCTGCAGGTAAATGTTCGTAATTGCATGATAATATTTTAAAACGACGTTTTCGTAATTTAAAGATATAATGAGCAGCATCAGCAGCCTTTTGTTCTAAAGTCTTAGGAACTCTTTTACCTTTTACTTTCCCTTCTGATTTCAGGCCTTTCTTAACATCTTTATCTATAATCACAGAATCTTGCTCTATTAGAAAAGGGCGGTCTATACAGAAATATTCTTGCACAGAGGCCACTACTTCTTGCGATCTTTTTGAGAATAGCTCAATTTTACTAGATTCGAAACCACTAACGTAACTACTATTAAAACCTGCCAAAAATCCTTCTGGAGTAAGATTCAATTTAAGAGCATCATAATTTTCTTGCATCTCTATAGAATAGAAAGACATTGGATCTATTTCTCTATGTTGATCTATTTTCACAGACTCTAAAGACCATGACTCGCCATCTTCATTAATTACATTTACTGAAGATGCTCCTAAGTATTTTACAGCATATTGAGAAAAAATCCCTTTTCTATAAACTGTTCGTTCTAAACTTATTTTTAAATCTAAAACGGTACGAGGAAGATTGTAATTTATCTTTACTTTTATATCATCAATTGATTTTATTGTATTTGCAAAAGTTATTTGCACTAATAAACATAGAATAATGATAGAAAGAATCCTTTTCATAATAAAGTCTTTATTTTTATAATTTAAAATAATTGCTTAACAATTAAATTTTACGCAAAATTAGTATATTTTGTTATCTCTTGCCAAGCTTGTGGTAAAAAATCTATTATATCACTGGCAATCAAAGAAATTTGTCCTAAGCTATCAGCTGCAATATCACCAGCTAAACCGTGAACAAAAACACCTATTTTTGCTGAATCTGAACCAGAATATCCTTGAGCCAATAGAGCTAATACAATACCAGAAAGTACGTCTCCACTCCCTGCCGTTGCCATTCCAGCATTTCCAGTTGTATTTCTAAAAACAGAGCCATTACTTATAGAAACACTAGATTCTGGACCTTTCAAAATTATATTCAATTTATATTTTTGAGAATAAAAAATTTGTTTCTCTATTCTCTCCTCTATATTTGTACTCTTTCCAAACAATCTATCAAACTCACCTATATGAGGAGTCAATACACTTTCTTCAGGAATGAGATCTAATAATTCCAGATTATCTGATATAATATTAAGAGCATCTGCATCTAATAACATTTCAGAATTAGTATCCTTTAAAAGAATCTCTAGAATTTGTTTTATTCTCGTTTTTGTACCTATACCTGGTCCTATACCTATGGCATCATACTTTCTTGCTTTATCATATATAAGAGCTTCTGGAATACAGGTATGAATAATATCAGTTGCCTCTTTTATACTCCAGATACTTATTAAACCTACACCTGAACGTTGGGCAGCCTTAGCTGCAAGTATCATACAACCTAACATATTCTTTTTCCCCGCCATCAAAAGAGCATGTCCCATACTATATTTATAAGCATCATTCGCTCTGTGCTTTAATAAGATAGCGATCTCCTTTATATACAATCTTTTATAATTCCTCATTATTTACTACTTTTTCTAAAGATACAAAAAACCAAATAACTTTATGAAGAGTAATAAACGATTACCCACAACATACCTAAAGGTTTATTATGTCTCTTTATCTTTGACAATTAAAACATTATACAAGTTATTTAATGTTAATTTCCATTTACTATATTCTTGAATTCTTACCTTAAAAAGACAATATTTTGGTTATATTTGTGAGCGTACTCGATTGCGTTTGAAAATAAAATAAATATATATACTAATTTAAACTTAAAATCTATGTTAAAAGGACATCCTAAAGGACTACTTGTTGCTTTTTTCGCTAACATGGGAGAGCGTTTTGGTTTCTATACCATGATGTCTATCCTAGTTCTTTTCCTACAAGCTAAGTATGGACTAACTGGTGCTAAAGCCGGATTTATCTATTCAAATTTCTACATGTCTATCTATCTACTATCTGTTATTGGTGGTATTATGGCTGATAGATTCATTGGAATGGGCAAAACAATTACTATGGGTATCATCATGATGGCCGCAGGTTATGTACTAATAGCAATACCTGGATTAGGACTTATTCCAGTATGTGGTGGTTTATTCGTAATTGCTCTTGGTAATGGTCTTTTCAAAGGAAACTTACAAGCTGTTGTTGGTAATCTTTACGAACCTAAACAATACGCTCACCTAAGAGACTCTGCTTTCTCGTTATTCTATATGGGAATTAACGTTGGCGCACTTTTTGCTCCTACTGCTGCAGTAAAGATTAGAGATTATATGTTAGGAGAACACGGATTTAACTATAATGGTGATCTTCCTGCTAAATGTCACAGATTCATAGAAGGTACTAATGCTGACACTGATACATTCCAAACATTAGCTAACGAGGCTTCTAAGAATACTGATATGGTTGTTAACCTTAAAGAATTTGCTCAATCTTATATTGACGCTTTCTCTACTGGTTATAACTATGCATTCGGTTTTGCTGCTGTTATGATGGGTATCTCATTATTTGTATACTTCGCATTTAACAAGCACTTAAAACCAGGTTTTTCTATTCCTGTTGCTACTTCTGAAACTGGTGAAGAATTACCTGATATGCCTAAGGCTGAAATCAAAGAAAGACTTATCGCTCTTGGTTTAGTATTCCTTGTGTGTATCTTCTTCTGGATGTCATTCCACCAAAATGGCTTAACTATTAACTTCTTTGCTCGTGATTACATTGCACAAACAGCAGCACCAAGTACTTTCTTTTGGTTTGATGTTACTGTTCTTTTACCTATGTTAGGAACTGCAGTTGGTACGTTTATGATGTTTAATAAAAAGAACAACTCTAAGCAGAAAATGATTGGTGCAGCTGTTGCTGTTGGTATGGGAATATTGTCATACATACAATATACAGGACTTGCTGAATCAAACAACATTTCTCCTGAAACATTCCAACATCTTAATCCGTTCTTTATTATTGCTCTTACTCCTATCGTAATGGCTATTTTTGCTGCTCTTGCTAAAAGAAAGCTTGAACCATCTACACCTAAGAAAATAGGTTTTGGTATGTTAATTACTACTTTAGGTTTCGGACTATTACTAGTTGCATCTCTTGGATTGTCTTCTCAATCTGATTTAGGAATGACTGGAGCTCCTACTGATATGCGTATTACTCCTTACACTCTTGTAGGTGTTTACTTTATATTAACTATCGCTGAGTTATTCATTTCTCCTATGGGATTATCTTTCGTTTCGAAAGTTGCACCTCCTAAGATGAAAGGTACTATGCAAGCTGGCTGGTTATGTGCAACTGCAGGTGGAAATGGACTTTTATTTATAGGTGGAATTCTTTACGATTCATCTGAATTATGGATGCTTTGGGGATTCTTCATTGTATGTTGTCTTATATCTGCTGCTTTCATCTTCGGTATTCTGAAGAAACTTGAAAGAGTAACAAGCGGATCTTAAGCATTAATTTCAATTAAGAAATTAACGATCTAATATATTAAAGAGCTGTACCCATGTGGAACAGCTCTTTTTTTATGTAATTATTATAATATTACATCATTCTAAAAAAGGGATCATCCTAACGGATAATCCCTTTTTAACACACTAACAATTAATTTACTACACACTTTGAAACATCAAATGATCACTCATTTTTTTGTCCCGCACAAATATATAAAAATATATTTAAAACGTTTGCATAAAGAAATGTTTTTCTAATAAATTTTTACTAATCATTATTCATTTGATGCCAATTACTTGATACTTGCTTGTTTATTAATTAGTTTTGTGCAAACAAAAAAAAATAATAAAATATTTACCTTTATTAAAGTTATTAGATATGAGGAAATTAAAGAAAAATAGTATATTTGTTGTGTATTTAGCAATACTTGCGTTGTTATTCTGCTCTTGCGCAATCGATAGAGCATGTCCAGCATATGCATCTGTGAAAATAAATTCTAATAATTTTAATGTTTAAGAGAAATGGGTTAATCACATACTAATCAACTAATTAGATGTGACTTTTAAACAGATACTTCTATATGAATACTTGAATATTCGAATAGGCACAATTCACTTTGTGTCTATTTTTTTTGCCTATAACTCAACCTTTGTATACTTTTAATCGTTATTTAATACACACTAACACAATTAGATAATACACACTAACACAATTAGATATGACAAAGATTAAAGTTGCAATTAACGGATTTGGAAGAATAGGTCGTAATGTTTTTAAAATTGCTTTCGAGCGCGAGAACATAGAGATAGTAGGTATTAATGATCTTACAGATACTAAGACATTAGCTCACTTACTTAAATACGATTCTACTCAAGGTAAGTTTAACGGTACTGTAGAGCATGATGAAGAAGGCATTATTGTTAACGGAAAGAAAATTGTCATTACTGCAGAAAGAAGCCCATTAAACATTAAGTGGGAACAAACTCCTGATGTAGTTATTGAAGCTACAGGTATCTTTACTTCTAAAGAAAGCGCTAGAGGTGGATATGGTGACCATATTAAGAATGGTGCTAAAAAAGTTATATTAACTGTACCTGCTAAAGATACTATCGACAATATGGTAGTTTTAGGTGTTAACGAAGACACGATTACTGATGAGCAAGTATGCCTTTCTAACGCATCTTGTACAACTAACTGCCTTGCTCCTATAGCTAAGGTTCTTAACGATGAGTTCGGTATTGAAAGCGGTCTTATGACAACTATTCACTCTTATACTAATGACCAATCTATATTAGATTTACCACATGGTGATTTAAGAAGAGCTCGTTCTTGTGCTGTTTCTCAAATTCCTACTACTACAGGTGCTGCTAAAGCAGTTGGAAAAGTAATTCCTGAACTTGCTGGTAAACTTGATGGAATGGCTGTACGTGTTCCAACACCAACAGGTTCATTAGTTGACTTCGTAGCTAATCTTAAAAGAGAAGTTACTGTTGAAGAAGTTAATGCAGCAATGAAAAAAGCAGCAGAAGGAGCTATGAAAGGTGTTCTTGAATATACTGAAGATCCTATCGTTTCTGTAGATATCATTCACAATACACACTCTTCTATTTTTGATGCTTTATCAACAATGGTTTTAGGTAAAACAGTTAAAGTTTTATCTTGGTATGACAACGAGTGGGGTTATTCTAACAGAGTTGTTGACTTAGTTGAGAAAATTGCTTAATTAATTTTACACTACACACTATATAAAAGAGCCGTTCTGAAAAGAACGGCTCTTTTTATTTTTATAAATTCCAGAATAACAAAACCATACCTTATTAACAGTTTTCTATAAAAGCGACTAAAAAACATCTTAAATAGCAAACGTTTGAAAAATAAACATAGATTTAAAACGTTGTAAATTGCGTTTTAAGAGCATTAAATAAAAATCTTTATCAAAAATATTTTCAAATATATAATCGTTCATAGGTTTTATTTTATACTTTTGTCATATCGATATAACATTAACATTCAAACAAAAGATTAAAATGTCTAAGATTAAAATTGCAATTAATGGTTTTGGAAGAATCGGACGTAATGTATTAAAAATTGCGTTAGAGCGTGACAACATAGAAGTTGTTGGTATAAATGGTCGTACTGGTTCATGCATTGCGACTATGGCTCACCTATTTAAATACGATTCAACACAGGGTAAATTCAATGGTGAAATTAGTCATGATGAGAATAATCTTATCATCAATGGTCAAAAGATTCGTATTTGCACTAGTTCTGCAATTAAAGATATCAAATGGCCAAAGACTCCTGATGTTGTAATTGAATCTACTGGGAAATTCAGAATGAAAGAAGATCCAAAAGGAGGATATGGAGATCATTTATTAAGCGGAGCTAGAAAAGTACTTCTTACTGTTCCTGCTAAAGATGAAATTGATAACATGATTGTTATGGGCGTAAACGAAGAAATGTATAAAGATACTGATACTTGTGTATCAAATGCATCTTGTACAACAAACTGCCTTGCTCCTATTGCTAAAGTGATGAATGATAATTTCAATATTATCAGAGGAATGATGACTACTATACATTCTTACACTTTAGATCAAAACATTCTTGATGCTACTCATAAGGATCTAAGAAGAGCAAGAGCATGCGGTGTATCACAAATCCCAACATCTACTGGTGCAGCTAAAGCTGTAGCTAAAGTAATTCCTAATCTTGAGGGCAAACTTGATGGAATGGCAGTACGTGTACCAACACCTACTGGTTCTTTAGTTGATATGGTATTTAATCTTGAAAAAGAAAGAACTGTAGAAGAAATTAATTCTGTAATGAAAAAAGCAGCAGAAACATATATGAAAGGTATAATAGAATATACTGAAGATCCTATAGTTTCTGTTGATGTAATTCACAATCCACACTCTGCTGTATTCGATGCATTATCAACTATGGTAAACGGTAAAATGGTAAAAGTACTCGCTTGGTACGATAATGAGTGGGGTTATTCACACAGAGTTGTTGATCTAGCAGTAAAAATTGGAAAATAATCATTACCTATTAAATATTTTAAACAGCCCCTTTCTCTTTTCTAAGAGAAGGGGGTTTCTCATTTTATAAACTTCACACATATAAGCAAAAAAAAGATTAACTAGCTTAAGCTAATTAATCTTTCAATAAAATATATGAATTTCAATATCTATCGTTTAATCTTAAGACGCTTACCAGGTTTAACCATTTTAGCATTTCTAATATGATTCCATTTCATAATATCTTTATTAGATACTCCCGGATATTTACGAGCTATAGTCCATAAGTTCTCACCACTTTTAACTTTGTGATAAACATATCCATTAGAGGCATATTTAGAAGATCTACCTTTAACTTCTACATTCTTATTCGACTTATATTTCTTAGCATTCTTATTAGGAACATATAAAACAAGTTTTTTACCTATACGGATTCTATTACGTTTAATACCATTCCAGTATCTCATATCCTTAGCTCTTACACCAAATTTCTGAGCAATAGTACCAACAACATCTCCGCTCTTAACTGTATATAGAATCTTAGTTCTATTTCTAGGAGTTTTAGAATGTGCATAAGTATTATATCTAGCGCGAGGATCAATAATTCTATCCTTAGTATCAAAATATTTAAGTCTGTTGTATGCTAAAACAGAATCCTGCATATCAACAAAATCATTCACATAATTATAAGGCATCTTAATAGCCAAAGGACGTGAATTAGTAGCAGGAATAATCTTTCTTCTATATTGAGGATTAAGTTCAAATATCTGATCGACAGGCATTTTCACCACAGCAGCAATTTGCTCAAAATGAAGAGGCTGATGAATCATCACCGTATCGCACAATGGAGGAAAATCAGGTTTTATAGGGTATAAGTTATATTCCTCATTATAATTAAAGACATACATAGCAGCAATAAAATGCGGTACATATGCTCTAGTTTCTTTAGGTAATCTATAATATATATCCCAATAGTTCTTCTTACCACCAGAACGACGTATAGCTTTTTTAACATTACCTGGACCGCAATTATAGGCAGCAATAGCAAGCATCCAATCACCATACATTTCATATAAATCTTTAAGATATGAAACAGCAGCAACAGTTGCTTTCATAGGATCGCAACGCTCATCTATATAAGAGTTAACTTTCAACTTATACTGTCTACCAGTAGGAAGCATAAATTGCCATAAACCAGTAGCTCCCATTCTAGAATATGCACTAGGATTAAGAGCTGACTCAATAACAGGTAAATACTTTAGTTCAAGAGGTAATCCTTGTCTATCAAGTTCCTGCTCAAACATAGGAAAATAATATTCAGCTAATCCCATCATATTACACACCTGAACTCTTCTATTAAGAGTATACATGGCAATACTAGTTCTAACAATACTATTATTAGTAAGCTGTATAGCAGAATTCAACGAATCCATATGCTTAGTGATATGATCATTAGAGAATGTAATCCTATCATTTTTTATCTGCCTAACCTTAGCAGCATCTATATAATCAACACTATCAATATTTTCAATATACCATTTCAAGTTAAGCTTATCCAAATCCCTAATAAAGGTAGAATCCACCTCGTCTTTTAAATCGTTAACTATTGTAGGTTTAAGTACAAATTCATCAACAGAGGTAGTATCAACAAGAACAGAATCTTGCAGATGTATAGCATTAAGCATTAAGCTATCCTTAAGTGGTGGATTATCAGCCTGAGCATAAGACTGCGTAGAGAAGGATAATAGAGACAGTAATATCCCCTTATAAAGTAATTTCATATTTATATCTTTTGTGTTTGTTTTAAAATTTTATAGAGCAAGATAAGCTAAAATTATTTCCTAAATTAGGATTAAGATCAACTGAAGGTCTAACGCTCATACTTAAATCATCAGAAATATCAAAATCATAGAAATGTGCCGCTACAAGAGCATCTATAATATTAAGAAAATAAAGTCCACCAAAAGCAATATAAGTAAGATCTCTATTCCTCTTATGGTAATCTTTTCTATTCTTTAATGATGTTCTAAACCACTCTTCATTTGATTTATCAAATACAGAAACATCTTTTATTACAGATATTTCTTCCCATCTACCAGTTGGAGCAGGATTTTTACCAGCTGCTTTCAAATTAAGATAGTTAATATAATCACTATACGCATTCTTATAATCATTATAAGCATTCGTATTCCAATTAATACCATAAATAATTCCAGCAAAAGCGCCATATATAACAGGCACTTTATACCACTGATCATTATATACCTGTCCTAAACCTGGCAACAAAGCAGACATTACCCATGCCTTAGTAGTAGAATGAAGTTTGCTTTTACGCAAAAGTCGAGAAGTCTCTTTATCAGAAATAGACTTATTATCATAATCTTTTTTGAAAACTACAGACTCACTTGCATTTTCAACAACAGTTAATTTCTCAAGTTTTTTATCTTTTTTCACATCCTCTGATTGTGCAAAACATACAAAACTGCAACAACACAATAAAAGAATAGTAATATATTTATTCACAACAAGTCCCCCAAATTATTTTTTGTCTATTTTATATCTTCAAAAACAGTAAGAATTCTTTCTAAATCTTCATTAGACTTAAAAGGAATAACAATTTTCCCATTTCCCTCTTTAGAACACTTAAGTTTAACTTTAGAACTAAATAAGTTTGCTAATTTAGTCTGTAAACCTTTAAAATCCTCATTTAGCATTAACTTTTCACTATCAGAGGCTTCATTATTTTCATTTTTCTCTACAGGAGCCGGATTATTTATTTCTCTAACAAGCTCCTCTATCTTTCTAACAGACAATTCACCAATTATAATCTTATCAAATAGCATTAATTGAGTTTCTCTATCCTCAATACCAAGAAGAGCCCTAGCATGTCCCATACTAATTTTTTTATCTCTAACACCAAGCTGTATTTCAGCAGGCAATTTAAGAAGACGCAAATAATTAGTAACAGTAGTTCTTTTCTTCCCCACTTTCTCGCTAAGTTTCTCTTGAGTAAGACTACATTCATCTATAAGTCTTTGAAAAGCAATAGCGACCTCTATAGCATCAAGGTTCTCTCTTTGAATATTTTCAACAAGAGAAAGTTCAAGCATATCATCATCAGCAGCAACTCTCACATAGGCAGGTATCGCATTTAGTCCAATAAGACCAGCTGCTCTATAGCGTCGTTCGCCAGCAATAATCTGAAATTTATCATTAGAGATTTCTCTTACAGTAATAGGTTGAACAATACCAATTTGTTTTATAGAATTAGCAAGTTCATCAAGAGCTTCTTTATCAAATTGCGTACGCGGTTGAAAAGAATTAGCAACAATATCACAAATATCAATATCATTTATATTTGATACATTATCCATGATATCCTCAGAATAAACATCACCCTTATCATTGCTAATCAAGGCACTTAATCCTCTTCCTAATGCGTTTTTTTTTGTCATCGCTTATATTTTCAACAATTAACTTCTTCTTTCACACTATTTTTCTTCATAACCTCTTTGGCTAAAGATAGATAATTCTTTGCACCAACACTAGCTGCATCGTAAAGAATAACAGGAACACCAAAACTGGGAGCTTCTCCAAGTCTTATATTTCGCTTAATAACAGTCTCAAAAACCATATCATGAAAGTGATTACGAACCTCTGCAACCACCTGATTAGAAAGTCTTAAGCGAGAGTCATACATAGTAAGAAGGAAACCTTCTATTTTAAGTTCCGGATTTAACCTAGCTTGAATAAGTTTAACAGTATTTAAGAGTTTACCTAAACCCTCAAGAGCAAAATACTCACACTGAACAGGAATAATAACTGAATCCGAAGCTGTTAACACATTGACAGTGATCAAACCCAATGAAGGAGAACAGTCAATTAGAATAAAATCATACTCATCTCTCACATCATAAATAAGTTTCTTAAGAACAAACTCTCTATCTTTACGATCAAGCATTTCAATCTCAGCTCCAACAAGATCAATATTAGAGGGTAGAATATGAAGGTTATTTATTTCAGTTTTTAGAATGGCAGTTTTAATAGATACAGATTCAACAATACACTCATACAAAGTATTATCTAGTTTTTCTATATCAAATCCGAAACTAGAAGTAGTGTTTGCTTGAGGATCAGCATCCACCAAAAGAACTCTCTTTTCTAAGACAGCAAGACTTGTGGCAAGATTAATAGCTGAGGTAGTTTTTCCTACTCCTCCTTTTTGATTTGCAAAGGCAATTACTTTAGACATAGAATAGACAATTGATTATAAATGTAAAAATACAACAATCTAACGTATTTAAGATATGTTTAATACACTTATTAAGAAAATAAGTTACATAGGATCTACATCAAAAGTCAATATAATCTTAGAGAATCTCTTTTCAGATAAAATATCCTTTGTCTCTTTATGCAAAATAGTCTTTGCTTTAAACAAGGAACTCTTTGTTTCTATCTTCAATAAAATGGTACGTATATATGATTTATAAACCTTAGAAATAAGCGGTTCATGTGGACCAAAAACTCTGATACCAAAAATTTTTCTTAATCTCATTGCCAATTCAAAAGAAAAATGATTAAGCAAACGAGGATCAATATGTTTCATATTTATCTCTATCATCTTATAAAATGGAGGATAAATAAACTCTTTACGTTCTTTAATTTGCGACTTATAAAGAGCCGAGTAATCATTATCAATAACGTACTTCAGAATAGGATTATCTACCTGACTAGTTTGTATAATAACCTTACCTCTTTCACCTCTACGACCAGCTCTACCAGACACCTGAGCAAGCAATTGATAAGCTCTCTCATAAGAACGGAAATCAGGGAAATTCAATAAAGAATCGGCATCAAGAACTCCAACCAAAGCAAGATTATCAAAATCCAAACCCTTAGTAAGCATCTGAGTACCAACAAGGATATCTATCTTCTTATCCTGAAAGCGTTCAATAATAGAATCCAACTTACGCTTAGTACTAGCCGTATCCAGATCCATACGAGAGACCTTATAATCAGGAAAATATTTAGCCAAATCCTCCTCTATTCTCTCAGTACCAAAACCCTTTATAGCCAAGTTCTGAGTATCACAAGAAGGACAAGTGTGAAGCATATCCTGAGAAAAACCACAATGATGACAAATAAGCTTATTATCATATTTATGGTAAGTTAGACTCACGTCACAAAACTTACATTTAACAACCTGAGCACACTGATAACACTGTACATATGAAGCATATCCCCTTCTATTTTGAAAAAGAATAACTTGTTTACCATTATGCAAAGCTTTAGTAATTTCAGAAAAAAGAGCAGGTGCAAGTACACCCTTCATGCTCTTAGTAAAACGTGCTCTTGCCAAATCAGAAATAAGAATCTCAGGCATCTGAATTCCCGAATATCTCTTATCAAGTTTAACGTATCCATATTTCTTTTTATGGGCATTAAAAGCCGACTCTATAGAAGGAGTAGCCGAACCAAGTAAACATTTAGCACCATATATATTAGCCAAAACAAGAGCAGCATCTCGAGCATTATAACGAGGAGCTGGATTTTGTTGTTTAAAAGAAGCCTCATGCTCCTCATCAATAATAATAAGTCCAAGATTATTAAAAGGCAAAAACAAAGAAGAACGCACTCCTAACACTAATTTATAAGGATTATCGGACTTAAGTCTATTCCAAATCTCCACTCTCTCATTATTAGAGAATTTAGAATGATAAACAGCAAGCTCATCACCAAAGAAAGACTGTAGACGCTGAGTAATCTGTGTAGTTAAAGAAATCTCAGGCAAGAGATACAAAACCTGTTTACCCTCTTTAATACATTTATTAATAAGATGTGTATAAACCTCTGTTTTACCAGAAGAAGTAACCCCATGCAAAAGCACACTATCTTTTTCTTTAAAAGCCTGTTCAATCTCATCATAAGCATTATGCTGATCAGGACTAAGAATATGCAAAGGTTTCACTTCCCCTTTAAAATTATCTAAACGACTAACTGTTTCTGTATAAACTTCAAGTATATTCTTATCACACAAAGCCTTAAGAGCAGATGATGTAGAAGAAGAAATCTTAAGAAGCTCAGATTGCAACACAATATTCTCTTGTGAAGAAATAAATCTCTGCGACAAATTAAGATATGTAAGTAAAACTTTTTGTTGGGCTTTAGCTCTAGAAAGAGAATCCATAAAAGCAGAAATCTCACACTCCGAAAGATTAGCACACAAACGTACATACTTATTTTTCTTCTCCTTATATCTAGCACTCACCTTCTCCTCTATATCCACAATTCCTTTATGCATAAGAGATTGCACATAAGGCATAGCATTCTTCAAATCCACATATTCATTAACATCATTAATAGAGACATTAGAGGCATTAAGAAGTTTATTACAGATAATTAATTCCTTATCATTTAAACCTAAGGACGAGAAATTCTCATTCTTAAGAAAGATATTAGTATGTGATTCAAGACGCATACCAGAAGGAACAGAAGCCTTAAAAACATCACCAGGAGAAGACATATAATACGACATAATCCAATCTTGCAAGCGCAAGTGATTATCATCGAATATAGGTTTATTATCAAGAACAAGAAGAATATTCTTTACCTCATAGTTCTGAGGTTTATTGGAATGTATTTTACGAACTAAGCCAGTATAGAAATGCTTAGCCCCAAAAGGTACAAGAACCCTCTTGCCTACAGCAACAGAGTTCTCGATATTTTCTGGTATTCCATAGGTGAAATAATCACCTAATGGAAATGGTAGAATTATATCTGCATAAAGCATTCAAATGAAGAATTATATCGATAAAATTTTATTAAGAGCAATTAATGACTCATTAACATGTTTAGAATTTTTAATAGCTCTATTAAAAGGAACATGAACAACAACGCTGTTTACAAGTCCAACCATAACAGATTTTTGATCCTCTAAAAGAGCATCAACAGCAGCAACACCCAAACGAGAAGCTAAAACTCTATCGAAAGCCGAAGGAGAACCACCACGTTGGATATGACCTAAAACAGTAACACGAATGTCAAAATCAGGTCTATCTTTATTTATTTGTTCAGCTATTAAATAAGCACCACCATTCTTGTCGCCTTCAGCCACAATAACAATACCACTTGATTTATGAGCTTTATAACCATTAGAAATATACTCTTCAAGATCTTGAACATGAGTTTTAATCTCAGGAATCAAGACAGCTTCAGCACCACAAGCAATAGCAGAACGAAGAGCAATAAAACCAGCATCACGGCCCATTACCTCAATAAAGAATAATCTATTGTGAGCACTAGCAGTATCACGAATCTTATCAACAGCTTCAACAACTGTATTAATTGCAGTATCATATCCAATAGTACAATCAGTACCGTAAAGATCATTATCAATAGTACCAGGTATTCCAATTACAGGAATATCGCACTCTTGAGTAAAAAGACTAGCTCCAGTAAATGTACCATCACCACCAATAACGATAAGAGCATCTATACCTCTATCTTTAAGTGTCTTAGCAGCTTTAGCTCTACCTTCAACAGTTCTAAACTCTTGACATCTAGCAGATTTAAGAATAGTACCACCTCTTTGAATGATGTTGCTCACATCGTGAGACTTCATCAATTTAATATTATTATCTATCAATCCCTGATACCCCTCAAATATAGCATAAGGCTTAAGCCCATTATATATTGCTGCACGCACTACCGCTCTAAGAGCCGCATTCATCCCGGGAGCATCTCCACCAGAGGTAAGTACTCCTACTTTTTTAATTTCCCTCATATTTATTCTAATTATATGTTATTCGCTTTACAAATCTTCTCATACACCTCGTCCATAACCCAACGAGGAGTGGAAGTTGCACCACAGATTCCAACAAATTCTGCACCCTCTAAAAGGGCAAGATTTATCTCCTCTGCGCCTTGTATAAAGATAGTGTTTTTATTCTCTTCGCGACATATATTAAAAAGCATTTTCCCGTTAGAACTCTTGGCTCCACTCACAAACATAATGAGGTCGTGACTTTTAGCGAATTCTCTAAGCTCGGGAATTCTATTAGAAACCTTTCTGCAAACGGTATCGAAAATGCGAATAGAGCTCTTAGTTTTCTCCTTTATGTAGCTTGAAAGCAGTTCAAAACCCGAAAGAGGCTTAGTTGTCTGCGAGAAAAGGCAAATTGGACGAGTAAAATCTAAAGAATTTGCATCCTCTAATTTCTCAAGAACTATAGCTTCTCCGTTCGTCTGACCAACAAGACCATTTACCTCAGCATGTCCCTTCTTACCATAAATAACAATTTGAACATTATCTTTTTTACCCTCTTCCCAAGCTTTAAGAATTCTTTTTTGAAGATTTAAAACAACAGGACAAGAAGCATCAATGATTTCAATATTATTTTTTTTAGCAATCTCGTAAGTCAAAGGGGGTTCTCCATGAGCCCTAAGCAAGACCTTACAATCATGAATCTTTTCAAATTCATCATGATCAATAGTTTTTAACCCCTCCTTTTTTAGACGCTCAACTTCATGGGCATTATGCACAATATCACCAATACAATATAGGCTTTCACCCTCTTTAAGATATTCCTCAGCTTTATTAATAGCATTCACCACACCGAAACAAAAGCCTGAATTAGGATCTATTTCAACTCTCATATAATTTATTTTTCTAACTTTTCTTCAACAATCTTCATAAGCCAGTCAAGTTGACTTTCACGAGTCATTTTACCAGTATCAAGAAGAATAGCATCATCGGCCTTTTTAAGAGGACTCTCATCTCTATTCTCATCTATATAATCACGCTGCTTAACATTATCAATAATATCCTGAAGACTCACATCTTCACCCTTAAGTTTCAATTCTTTATATCTTCTTTCAGCTCTAATAGCAACATCAGCAGTAACAAAAAGTTTAATATCAGCATTTGGAAAAACAACCGTTCCAATATCTCTACCATCCATGATAACTCCAGCCTCTTCACCCATAGATCTCTGCAAATCAACTAAACGTGAACGCACAAAAGAAACAGCAGCAACATAACTCACCTTATTAGAAACCTCTAAAGAACGAATCTCATCCTCAACAAGTTCACCATCAAGATAAGTTTGAGATTTTTTAAGCTCTCTATTATATGTAAATTTTATATCTATATTCTCAACAATTTCTTTTAAAAGGGGAAGATTCAGTTCATTATTCTCACCGAAAACACCAGCTCTAGAAGCAGCAAGACTCACTGTTCTATACATAGCCCCAGTATCTATAAAAGCATATTCCAATTCCTTAGCAAAATCCTTAGCCAGAGTACTTTTTCCCGATGAAGAATGACCATCAACAGCAATAACTAATTTCCTTTTTTCCATAATATTTTAATCTATAGTGATAACATCTTATAGCTAATAAATCCTCTCTTAAGACCAATAGCTCTACCGAGTTCTTCCAAATCAACTTTATCCGAAAGTTCTAATGCAAAGTTATACACTTTAATATCTTTTTCAATAGAATATGAAATATCTGTATTCAATATCTTTATTTTGCAGGCCTCAAAAAGTGACGTAAACAACTCTTTATCATGCACATCACCCTTAACTTCAATAATAAAAGATTTAAGAATTGTTACAGAGAACAAACGTTTCTCTAAAAAATCTAGTCCTTTTAAAATAAACAAGATAAACATCAAACACACAAAAGACGTAAGATACAAACCGCAACCAATAGCCAAACCAACAGTAGATATAAGCCAAATAGAAGCTGCAGTAGTCAAACCACGTACATTTGCCCCAAATTTAATAATAGCACCAGCACCCAGAAAACCAATACCAGAAACAGCCTGAGCAGCAATACGCCCAGGGTCGCCATTACGAAAATCTATAAATGTCTGAGGAATATAAATAGAGATAATCATAACTAGAGTAGCCCCCATACAAATAAGAGTATGAGTACGCAAACCAGCAGGATGCATACGTTTTTGCCTGTCAGCACCAACAAGTGCACCAGCCAAAAAACTAAGAGCAAGTCTAAACACAGTAACTTCAAAACTAATATCGTTAGAATTCACTATATCATTCAAAAAATCCCAATTCATAAACTTAAATTAATTATACAATCTTATATCTTTTCAACATAAAGCTGGCCAGTCTCAAATCTAATCACTTTTATTTTAGAGTTTTTATCAATAAAGGTAGAATGCACACTCATAGCATCATAAGTAATTGTATCAACAACTACTTTACCTGATGGTCTAAGATCTGTTTGTGCCAAACCCTCTTTTCCTATCATCTCATAAAAAGATAAATCAACACCTACATATCCATCTTCCAGGCTCTGCTCAGCATACAAAGCAAAAGCTAACTTCCTATTATCTAAAAGTTTCTTACTCAAATAAAGAGAGCATACGAAAGAAGCAAAAGACGAAACAAATACAATTCCAAAAGCTCTAAACACTAATTCAGCATCGCTAGCCTCGAAGTTAAAACCATAATTATCAACCATAGCCAAAGCCAATCCGGTGACTATGCCAAGAATACCCAAAACCCCAGCCACTCCAAATCCAGGAATCACAAATATCTCTGCGGCAAGCAGCACCACACCTATTACGAAAATTATCACCTCATAGTTTGCCGCTAAGCCCTCTAAATACAATGGAGAAAAATAAACAATAGCAGCTAAAGCAGAAGCAGCAATAGGAAATCCTATACCTGGAGTTTGAAATTCGAAATAAATACCTCCTATAATTATCATTATTAGAATGCCCTGAGCAATAGGATTAACAAGTAAACCAATAATATTCTCAACGCCAGAAGCTCTATACTCAGCAAGCTCATAATCCTCAACATTCTCCGCTTTAAGCATACTTGGAATATCTTCAGCCATACCATCACAAAAACCATTTTTAATAGCCTCTGCAGGAGTAAAAGTTAGAACCTTAGAGGTATCAATTATACCTTTCACAGCAAGACGCTGATCAACCATAGCCTCAGCAATTAAAGGATTTCTTTTATATCTAAAAATAGTATCTTGACCATTTATAATTGTATCTTTTCCTTGAGCCTCACAAGTAGATCGCATAATAGAACGCATGTAAGATTGATACTTATCAGGCATAGCAGCTCCTGTTTGATTAACCACAGTAGCAGCACCTATATTCGCACCTTTACGCATATAAATCTTATCACAAGCAATAGAGATAAGAGCACCCGCAGAAGCCGCATTATTATCTATCAATACAAAAACTGGCATAGGAGCATTAAGAATTGTAGTACGTATAGAATCAGCCTGAACCACTGCCCCACCATAAGTATTCATATTTATCACAAAATAATCAGCCTTCAACTCTTTGGCTTCCTCAAAAGCCTGCTTTGTTTGTCTCCATATAGCCGGACCAATTTCTCTACGAATATTAAAACGATAGACTAGATCTTTCTTTTTGGCGGAAACAGAGTCTTGTTTTACATCTTGTACGAGAGTATCTTGCTCTTGTGCAAAAAGAGATAAAGAGAATAATAAAAAAGTCAAATAAAAGAAAAGCTTCTTCATAGCTAAATATTAAATAGATTATACGTGGTCACTTTATACAAATTATAAAGCTTATAATATTTAAATATAACTATAATCTTTAAATAGTCGACTTCAGGTAAACAATAATAAATAAACAAAACATAAAGAGTATATTTGTCAAAACATATTACATTTCCTTTTTAAACTTTAACACAATGTCAATAATAAGTAATATTATCTTTCCAAAACAAACAGACGAATACAAGGATATAACTATTAATATTTTTTTAAAACTATATTTTGTTATAGAATTACTAAATATAGTAACGGGATCAATAGTAACATTATTTATTACAAAACTCCCTCCTGCAACAACTATAAATAACCTCTGTTATTATCAGAAATTTATATTAATTGTAATATTAGGTCCAATTATAGAAGAGATCTCGTTTAGACTATGGCTTAAAAAAGGCAAATATAATTTTCAATTAAGTATTGCTGGTGCATTAATAGTTTTAGTTCTTATGGTACATAAAACATTAAGCAGTAATATTATTGTTCTTCCTGTTATACTTTCAGCAATAATCTTAGTTACAAGTGTAATCATCAGTAAATTAAAGCCTATGTTTTTTCAGAAGTATTATAAATATTTCACCTATATTTCCTTCTTCGCATTTGGTTTTATGCATATTGGAAAATATCCAGACTTGGCATCTATACATTACTATCTTTATCCTATTATGGTTCTGCCTTATATCTCTATGGGTGTTATTCTGGGATATACAAGAATATCTTATGGCATAAAATATAGTATTCTATTACACGCTTCAATCAATTTATTACCAACACTATTTATGTAGGATTTTAATTTTCCATCTCATATCAAAGTACACTATATTCATATACATAATGAAAGATTATTTGATTAAGATTAGCCGTTTAAAATTCATACTATTTGGGATATTTCCTAAATACTCTTAAGCAACAAAATTTAACTATATTTACATCAAAGCCTTACAAACAATGCAAGATATAATAGATTTCATAATAGACAATATAGAAATAATAATAATTGGCTCTTTATGCGTCCTCTTCTTTTGTGTTTTTATAGATCAAATATGCGTATATATAAAAGCAAATAAAAGCCTTAATTGGCAAACTACAGATGGAGAAATTATATTTTCTACATTACAGACTCAATTATCAGATAGTAATCAAAATAGTTCAAAAACCTTTAAAGCTGTAGTATCATACAAATATATTATTGAAAGAAAAGAATACGTAGGAGACAAAATATTTTTTGGTGACAATATTTATGTCTGTTCAATAAAAAGACCTTCTCAAACTGTAATAAAATATCCTCCAGAAAAGAAAGTTATAGTCTACTACAATCCTTTGAATATAGAAGAAACTGTTTTAGAACCAGGAGTAAATTCAATCCTAAAATTGATTATAGCAGTTATGGGTTTAGTTATAATCTTTGGACTTTTCTTAATAAACAGTCCGATATTAAAATTATCATTGTAAGAATTAAAACTACAACATGTTTAAAACTATAATATCACCTAACCAGCCTCAAAAATCTCCATTTAAGATGAGCAATATTGCTATACTAATGCTAATAAACATTATTATAGCCCTAGCAGAAATATTTATAGTAAATAATGTTTTAGAAATCCCCAGTAGCTATAATTCAGATATCTTTTCAGAGTCTATTTTATTCCCTTTACTAAGAATGTTATTAATAATCCCTCTTCTAGAAGGACTAATCTATAGACTATGGTTAGAAGATAGTAAAGTGAATTTTATAATAAGTTTCGCAGCCTGTATTGCTGAGATTCTATATGGATCAATGCGTGTAGGAACAGAAGATAGAGTATTTTATCTAAGCATCTTATTTATAACTATGGGTATAATCTTCTTCAATAGATTTTTAAGTATGAGGGGAATGAAATATGACAAGTACATATTGATAATTTCAGCAACTCTTTTTGCAAGTCTGCACATATCTCATTTCGTGAATTTACAATCTATTCCTCTTTATTATATAGCTCTTCTTGCTATGCCACCATTTGTTCTTGGACTTATTACTGGAAGTATACGTCTAAAATATGGATTTAAATATTGCGTAATATTTCATTCTATAAATTGTGGAATTATTGCCGGTTTAACTTTTATTTATTTGCATCTATAATTCCTAGATTAGAGCAGATTCTATAAATATATTAATTCAACCAAATGGAGAAATATTAATTATTAAATCTATTGTTACTTACATGATCTAATTTCCTGATTATATATGCAAAGTCTTTAGTCTGTTCACCTAAATACTCAAAACCACTTGTCAGTATTATTTCTAAAGTATCATCTATTAACAAATATCTATCGTGAATAGTCTTAGGATCATCTAAAAAATTCAACTTAATATTACTTCTTTTATCATTTAATTCTTCAATTTGAATATCACTCAAATAATTCACAGTTCTACTTTCGTGATGATCATAACCTTTATAACAAATCAAATTAATATCAGTATTGGGCAACAACTCTATCAATGTATTAATATTATCAAAGTTTGTATAAAAATATTTATCAAATAAAATAATTTTCTTTGCTTTCAAACATAGATCTCTAATATGTTCTATAGCTTTATTTCTAGATTGTTTGGGATAGAAAAATCCACATAAATTATTCTCTATATTATCATTATTAATATTTACATATGGATAATCATTCTTTGAATTAGATAAGATTATCTTAAAAGATGATTCTTTAGAAAGTTCCTCTATTGACTTGCTCTTATTTTTAGAATAAAATATCTGATTAACTAAACCTGGTAAACCTGATAAACCCAAAACATTAAAATCCTCTCTAGTCTTTACACCAATCTCTTTTAATTGCTTAAGATTAAAGAAAACGCCTCCTTTAAGATAATTAATAATTTTCTTAATCAATTGAACATCGAACTCCTTACCAGACCTAAAATTTAAATACTCTTTAAGTAAATCATCAGATAAAACAATACCTTTATTTTCCATACTACATCATCTCCATTAAATTATCCAATGTTGCATCAAAGAAACCTTCAGGAAAATCAGTAGCAAAATCACCATTCTTATTAATCTCAATCTTCTTAAAATCAGACTGTATAGCCTCACGATACATTATAATAATATCATCTTTAGAAATCTTTCCTTTAAAAACTTCATATTGAAGTCTGTTTATTAAATGTTCACAATGAGTCTCTATTATTAATTGCACTCCCGATTTCATTATAAAAGCAAAAAATTCTCCTAATCTAGATTGAGCAGCAGGATGAAGATGAATTTCTGGATTCTCTATCATTAAAGTATCACCAGGTTTTGAACGAAGGCACATAATTAGAATCTTAGTTAAGTAACTCACTCCTGTACCAAGTTGAAAGGGGCTAATATTATCAAACATTTCACTTTTGAAATTAACTTCAACATTATTTCCACTTCTTGTTTGTGTCTTTAATTCAAGTTTAATATCTAATATATGCGAAAGCCAATAATTTAATTGAGATGATAATGTATATGATTGAATACTCTCTATAGCTTCTAATGAAATCTGATTTGACTTTTCAGACTCAAAGGTAGCAAAAAGGAACTCTCCGTTAATACCAACTTTAGAGGTATCATCCATTTTTACAAATATTTCAGCTCCTATTCTATTTGCTGATAAATAATACAGGCGTTTTTCTAATTCAACATCATCAGGATTAACACCTGTAACTAAATCAGACTCTGAAGATATATAGCATTTAATATTCTCACTATCTGTTAATAATTCAATTGAAACAGTATCGGCCTTTATGTATCTATTTCTAATCTCGATAAAAGAAGATTCTATATCTCTCAATAAAACAGAACCCATATTAGAACAAAACTTACTAACTAATAAAATAGATTGTAAAACAGTAGATTTACCTGTAGAATTCAGACCTGTCAGAATAGTCAATGGTCTTAATTCTATATTTTCATCATTTATACTTTTGAAGCCCTTAATCTTAATTCCTCTGTACATTATCTTCTATATTATCTTCTATACTCTTTTTAAATGTATCAATCATATCAAACCTATAATCCACACTTGTAGTACTATCTACATTTCTTCTAAAATTACCAGTATTATCAAACGTTCTTTTCAAAGCATCTACTTCATCCTTAACATAATCATAAGCTACTATATTAAAAGAAAAGAGATACATTAGAGATTCAAATAATGCCATATTTATTGGTCTTCTATTCTCCGTAATCTCAAAACGAAATGCATCTTCCCCAAGAAACTTATATATATTCTTCATAGATTTAATAAAGGTTTCCTTACATTTTACTATTTCAGAAACATCCATTATGTCGTTAATATAAATCATACTCTTTGCTAAGAAATCATCTATATCACTTTTATATTCTATCTTATTATACTCGCTAGTATTTTTATAAAAACCATTTGTTCTAAGAAGGTGAAATGAAATTGATCTTAATATAAGATACCTATCTTTCATTCTCTTTGTACTTACTCCTTTTCCTGTAGCTTTTAAGAATGACGGCTCCTCTGCTAATTCATTAATCAATTCTGTTGCTCTACCTTTATAAAGAGCATTTCTCATTTCTTGATTATTTAAACGTGTACCTCCCCTGTTTACTCTATCAAAAATATCGTATTTAACTCTTTCTGGTGTAGGAGGTTGAATAATATAAGCAGAGATTTGAAAGTCCTCAAATATTCCTTGTAATTTAAGATCTAGAGAAGAAATATCTCCCTTCACATCAGGCAATATTTTTAAATTTTTAAGACTTAGCTTTCCATTTAGAAATTCAAGGATAGTCGTTATTCGTTGTCTTCCATCAACAACTTGTTTTTTTCCCTCCTTAGTCTCAAAAAGATAAACTACAGGCAGAGGAATACCCATTAATATAGATTCTATCAATTCACATTTTTGCTTAGAATCCCAAACCTCATTTCTTTGAAAATCAGGATCTATTATTAATTCTTTTCTTTCTTCACATAATCTCTTTAAATGCAAAACACTAAATTGAGCTTTCTCAACCCTTACTTCTGCATTAGGATAAACACTATTAGAGATTAGAGATGAATTATCTAAACCTGACTCTCCTTCTAATCTTTCTTCTATTATATCTTGCTTTCCCATTTAAATATTAAATTATATGATAAGATTAACTAAATACTTTTAAATATATACGAATATTTTTTTAGTATTCTGCAAATTTAACAATTATATCACAAAGAAAATAAAGACTTTAACAAAATATCAACATTATGATTCTTATAAATACGTTCAAAATAAATCTTAGATATTAATAACATATCTAATTCCGGTAATTTACAATCTATTCCTCTTTTATTATATAGCTCTATTGCAATGTCCCCATTTTTATGTAACATTCGAAAAGAACTCTTGTTTTTCAAATAAAGTCTTAGCTTCCTTTAATCTGTCATCATCAAGAACAAATCCTTTTATTACATACTCCTTTAAAGTTTGAGTTGCCCATATCCTAAATTGAGTTGCTTTAGACGAATTAACTCTGTATCCTAATAAAATTATTGCATCTAGATTATAGAAATTTGTTGCATATTTTTCCCATCGGCAGCAGTTGTTCGGAAATTCCGAACAACTGAATTCTCATTCAATTCCTTTTCCTTAAAAACATTACTAAGGTGCTCACACCTCAAATGTATTAAATCTTAGGCTCTTTCTCAATTACTGTTTTATTCATAATCAGGCAATATTTCATTAAGTTCAGAGAAAGGAACAGTAACAGCATCTTTTAATTTTAAAAAAGGATCCTTTGTCAAACTCTTGAATCGTCCCTTTCCTTTTTCAATATTTCGGTCTCTAACAAGGAAGTCAATTACGACATCGTATTTATCTATTTCACTATCATCTTCATGTAATTTATCAAAACTCCAACTAGATCTACCATAGTTTAATTGATAACTACCTTCCACTTTCTTATAGAAAACATCAAATATAAAATACGAGTTTGTAAGAGTTATCGCCTTAGATTGTATATCATTTATTTTTTGCTTTCTGTGTACAGAAAGAATGGCTTTATCTTCTACATTAACAAAGAAATACCCCTTGTCAATTATTACTTCATTAACATCTCTGTTTTCGAAAACAACTTTATAAATAGTTTCTCCCGCTTCTGTTATATATTGTTTAGATAATTTTGTTTGAATATTATCATTTAACTTTGATACTGGATATATGTAGTCTGGATATAGAAAAATCGTGCCATTTGCATCTAACGTATAATTGTTATCTGTTTTTAATCGCTTTTCTGAGAACCTCTTGTCAGTAACTTTACACTTAGGTAATCTATTCTTAGATTGTTTATAAAGAGGAGTCTTTATTTTCATTGTGCAATCTCCTAGGAAAACAGATTCTTTGTTCTTATAAATTTGTTTCCTGTATAGTCCTTCAAAAATATTATATCTGCTCGGATAATTATCTTTAATTCGATTATATGCCTCTTTGATTAGACTTCTAGCAGTATAGTGTTCAACTATAATTTCATTTAAATTATATGTTTCTGGTTTCAATTCAATCGTGATATTTTCCATATCGGAATTTAATATCTCAATGTTAGTAGTTTTGTATCCAACAAAGGAGAAGTTAATAATATCATTAATTTCTAAACTATCAATGAAGAACTCACCATTTAGATTACTAATTGTTCCTTTTGAGTTTTTTTCTGAAACAAAGATGTTTACATAATTAAGGGGTTCTTTAGACTCAGAATCAATTATTTTCCCTTTTAGTTGTATTTGACTACTCGCACAATTTCCTAATAATGTGAATATTGTGATTAATAAACTTATAAGTATTTTCTTATGATTCATGTTCTCATAATGGTTTACCATCTTACATAATTTTTAATTAAAAAATAATTATGAAGATAATGACAACTTTTTACTTATCAAAAGTTCAAACAGATTTATCTTAAATATCTCAAACTTTTTAGATTAACTTTATTCTATATTATTTTTATTCAAGTATAATGATATACTTATATCGCTTCTTTTAGACGTATATAAAAATAACATTTGATTGCGAAGTCCTTTAGTGACACAATACCATTATTTATTAAGATGAGCTAATTTCTTCTTAAGAAATTTAATAGCAACTATATTGTATTCAGGTAAAAATCCATTTTTATTACAAGATGTCCATTTTATAAGATTCTTTTCTAGGAATTGTATTACCTTAGCTTTATTTTCACTTTTACACACTATCTTGTATTCCTCTTTTATGCTCTGAGAAATCTTTTCTCTATTTATCCGAGTATACATTTCATTAAGATTTAGGGCTTTGATATCCATAATAACATCTTTATCATTATTAACAGCTACAACAGTTCCTGTCGGTAAGAAAGTAAGCATGGATTCCACAGCTATATTCAAAGGATCCAACTTTCTCAATTCGTAATGAACTTCACCTTTATCTTTACTCTTATCACAATGAGGCTGCATCATATTATTCTTCTCTCCCCCAAAACAAACTCCAAGCATATTAACATACTCTAATTCATCATCAGGATAATTCGTTCTGCACTTTACATGTTCAACTTGCATATTAGGAGTTCTTCCTGCTATTGCATCAATACGACACATACAATAAGCACAAAGCCCACGTTGCTCTTGCAAAAGTTGTTGTTGAATATCTGTTATATTTAAACCTTTATATAGAGTATTACCATCTTTCTTGTGGTCAGTTAGAACCTTAGGCTCTTTACCTTTTTTAATATGTCTCATTATTATTCCTCCACATTAAATTCCATTAATGCAAATTCATAGTCTCCTTTAGCTCTCACTGTATCTGGATCTCTCTCTCCAAACTGCTTTATAAATAGACTCTCCAATATTACTTTTGCTTCCTTAAGCCCTTCCTTACTTTCAATTAAAACATAGAATTTATCAATTTCACCTTGAATTTTCTCATTACGAGAAATAACTCCTTGCTCAGAATACATAATATATTCAGGTCTTCTACCGTATGTTAATAATTCTTCGCCATAAACCCCTGACTCTCCAAGGCGAATAACATTAGCTTCTACCCCACTCAATACAATAGGAGAATGGGTAGAAATTATAAACTGTATCTTTGGGAAAGATCTTTTTAAATCATTAACAACTCTCTGCTGCCATGATGGATGAAGATGTATCTCTACCTCGTCAATAAGAACGACTCCAGTCGTTTTGTTTAAACATTCTATTCCAAGATGATCATTCAATACGGCACAACGATATGCTAAATCACCTATTAAAGATGTTATCAATTTGTATCCATCACTCATTAAAGAAAAAGCAGTTCTTTTATTATTCTCATCTATAATTATAATATCTGATAAAGCAGGATCATAGAAAACCATATTGCAATTTGGCAAACTATTCTTAATAGCCTCACTTACAATTTGTAGAGCATTTGTATTCATTCCCTGTTTGTAAGAGATTCTATCTTCGTTTTCAAACCATTTAGCGAAATCTCCAATTGATGCACTTGCATTTAATGCATCCCTATAGGCAATGAATCTCTCTTGTTTTTTATATGAGCCATGCTCTTTCTTTTGCTGCTTTAAACGATCAATACCATAATAGGCAATGATAGGTTGTGTATCATCAGAGTGCTTTGATACAATAGTTTTTATATGTGATAAGCCAGCTATTGTTGTTGAACCTTTAGCTCTATTAAGGTCCCTGTTCCACTTCACTCTCTCACCATGAACAATTCCTTCTGCATAGAGACAAGTTGGATAATTAAATTTCAATTTACCTTGTTCATCTATAATATTTTGTACATCCCTAGTTTTATGTATAGAGGGAGAACTTGTCAAATGACTATTAATCCCATAGAAATACCCACCCAATAAAATCTTAAGAGCCTCTAATATTGAAGTCTTACCTGAAGCATTATTTCCTATAAGTATATTAACTCCATCTTTAAAAGTTAAATCTAATTCTTTAAACTTTTTAAAATTCTTTATTGTTATTTTGTTAACTCTCATAGCCATTTTATTATATAATCTTATTATAACACAAATATATCATTATGTGTATCAAACACAACGCAATCTACAACATATTACTATTAAGTTTTTCAAAGATACTAAAAATCTCAATTCATATAATATACTAAGTAGTAATTACTCATTTCGCATGTTCAGCCATTACATTCTATATTCATGGCAAATATTAATCGTATTATAACACACAGGAAAATATCAAGAATGCGAAAGGCTCCTAAAATGTATGAGAAAATTAAGATACGAATATCTATTTAATCACAATATAGAGAATTTGCAACAAGCAAAAGATCTTTTTGGACAAGCCATATAGTCAGTATATACCCAGTATGTGTATTTAATAGTAAAGCCCTATCAAACTCATATCAAATAGGTATCAAAGACGGTGATTGAACACTCATTCTGCACTCATTCTGCACTCATCGTATATTCATCAATATACAATGAATACAGAATGTAACTACGAAAAGACTTTAATGAGCGACTTTGATACGACTTTGATACGAATTTGATAAGAACTTAATATCAATATAATTATCTATAAACAGAAATCACATAAGATGCATCTAAAGAAAAGAAGACAAAACAGAATATAAAAGACATAGAAGTAAAGTTATATCTAATTTGTATCATACTTATAGCAAAGATAGCCAGTGTGCAATCAGCCTGCAATCACTCTGCAATCAGTCTGCATTGGTTCAATGCACACTGATTATAGACAGAATATGCTCAGAATGCTAAACAGTCAAGTTTGGTACAAGTTTATAGTAAATTAGAAACAAACTTGACACAACAATGCTCGATTAGTGTTTTATATACATGATTTTTATATGCAATATATACTCAGCCTATACTGTTTCCGTATTAGCTGCGTATTAGCTGCGTGTTAGCTGCGTATTAGCTGCGCATTGCTAGAGCATAAGAAAAGCATTGAGATGACATTTAGATCTTATGTCCAAAATACTAACTATTCCTGGTTCTTGGCAGCAACAAGTAAAGTACCAGCTACAACAGAAACAATAGCTGCAAATGTAGAAAGAAAAACTCCGCAAAAAGGCACAAGCAGTAGTAAGGCAAAAACAATACCATTACCAATAACCAATCCCTTATTATCTCTCATATACTTAACACTATCTTTAACGCCTAATCGTTGACGTTCTATGGCATAATCCATGAAAGAGAATCCAAAGAAATATGCAGATACTAAGAATAGCAATACGGGAGTAAAAAAACCAAGTAGAGGCACAAATGACAAAACAAATAGTAGTATACTAATCAGTAATTGTTTTGTAATATTACGAAGAGCCAAAAATACTCCTCTAACTATATCTTTTAAAAGTTGTATAAAATCGAAAGGGTAATCTTTTCCTGTAATAATCTTCTCTGTTTTCTCAGAAATAATAGAAAAAATAGGCGACATAATAGCTACTATTAAATAACCACCAAAGGACATAAAGACTAGAAAAAAACCAATTATAGAGATAGTTTTTAATAGGAACTCAAAGGTATTTTTTACGTACTCATTATTTACAAAACCATAATCTATTCCAGAGATCCAGTTGCCCATTCCTAACTTTAAAGTATCAGATAAATCTGCTATCCAAGAATATTCTACCCAAAAAAGAAGAATATTAAGCAGAAGGGGAAAGATAAAAAACCATGATAACTTGTTTCTTGAAATAAAACGAATAGCTTTAGAATACGAATGTACCCCCTTTAAAAATCCTTTAAATATACTCATAATTTGAAGTGTCTAACATTGTTCTTTGCACAAATATAGTCATAAATTTTCTTTTGGTCAACTACAATAATAAAGTAGGCAGTAGGGAATTGTTATTAAGCATTTTTTACTAATTTTGTGCTACTCGCAATCTTTAGAGCCAAGGAATCAGATTATTAACAATTAAACACTTATATAAGATGAACATTTTATCAGCAATCTCTCCTATAGACGGAAGATACAGATCAAAAGCAGAAGATTTAGCTAAGTACTTCTCTGAAGGCGCATTAATCCGCTACAGAGTAATGGTTGAGGTTGAATATTTTATTACTCTTTGCGAACATCCTCTTCCTCAATTAGAGAAATTTAACAAAGATCTTTACACAGATTTACGTGAACTTTATGAAGCATTTACTGATGAAGATGCTCAGAAGATTAAAGACATTGAAGCTATTACTAATCACGATGTTAAGGCTGTTGAGTATTTCATTAAAGAGAAATTCGATGCTTTAAATCTACACGAATATAAAGAATTTATCCACTTCGGTTTAACTTCTCAAGATATAAACAATACTTCGGTTCCTGCTTCTTTAAGAGATGCTGTACACCAAGTATACTACCCTATGGTAGACCAATTAATCTCTAAACTTGAGCAATTAGCTGCTGAATGGAACAATGTTTCTATGCTTGCTCGTACTCACGGACAGCCAGCTTCTCCTACTCGTTTAGGAAAAGAACTTCAAGTTTATATTTACCGTCTAAACAAGCAATTGGACCTACTTAAGAAGATTCCTTGTTCAGCTAAATTTGGTGGAGCAACAGGAAATTTCAATGCTCATAAAGTAGCGTATCCAAACATAGACTGGAAAGAATTTGGTAACCATTTCGTTGAGGATGTTCTTAAATTAGAGAGAGAGCAATACACAACACAAATTTCTAACTACGATAACTTCGGCGCAATCTTTGATAATTTCAAGAGAATAAATACTATTATTCTTGACTTAGATAGAGATTTCTGGACTTATATCTCTATGAATTACTTCAAGCAGAAGATTAAAAAAGGTGAAGTTGGATCCTCAGCTATGCCTCATAAAGTTAATCCTATCGACTTTGAGAATTCAGAAGGTAATATCGGAATGGCTAACGCTATTTTTGAGCATCTTTCTAACAAATTACCTGTTTCTAGATTACAAAGAGATTTAACAGACTCTACTGTTTTAAGAAACATTGGTGTACCTATAGCTCACACTATGATAGCATTCCAATCTACTATTAAAGGTCTTGGAAAACTTATCATTAATCTTGATGCTTTTGCTAAAGATTTAGATAATAACTGGGCTGTTGTGGCTGAGGCTATTCAAACTATTCTTAGAAGAGAGGCTTATCCTAATCCTTACGAGGCTCTTAAAGAATTAACTAGAACGAATACTGGCATCACTCAAAATAGTATTGCTGAATTTATCGATACATTAGAAATTTCTGATGCTCTTAAAGCAGAACTTAAAACAATTACTCCTGATAATTACACAGGAATCTAATTAATTGTTTATATTTACATTTAGATATATGCCCACCCTACCGCTCTTTTTGGGGCTGAGGGGTGGGCTTTTTGATAAACTATAACACATAATTAAACCAATGAAGGATATATTCCAACTATTTAGACGTTTTGTTCCACCATATAAATGGCGACTAATAAAGAACATTCTTTTCAACATCCTTCACTCAATATTTGGTGGAACATCTTTCATGATGATGATGCCAGTACTTGGTATCATATTTGGTACTCAAGAGGATGTAACAACACTTGTAGATTGGGAAATGACATCAGAGAATCTGATGCACAATTTCTCATACTATATTACAAATATAAAATTAGAATACGGTGCTTCTTATACTCTTCTTGCTATAGGTGCATTTTTAACTATTGCCGTACTTCTAAAAACAGGATTCTCTTATCTTGCAGCCTTCGAGATGATATATATTAGAAATGGGGTTGTTAGAGATTTAAGACTTCAGATTTACGATAAAATTCTTCGTTTACCTTTACCATTCTTCTCTGACGAAAAAAAGGGAGATATACTTACACGTATTACTGGTGATGTTTCAGAAGTAGAATCTTCTGTAATGAGTTCCTTAAACATGCTCTTTAAAAATCCCATTATAATAATTGTTTATCTTATTATAATGATATCTATGAGTTGGCAACTAACATTATTTGTCTTTGTTCTTCTTCCTGTTGCAGGACTAATTATCGGAAAAGTTGGTAAAAGTTTAAAGAAACAATCTTTAGAGGGACAAAATAAAATGGGAGAGATTCTTTCAAATATAGAAGAGACTCTGTCTGGTTTAAGAATAATAAAGGCTTTCAATGCTGAGAATAAAATGAATTCTTCTTTTGGTATTGAAGCTAATGCTTACAGACGTATAATGAACCGACTAATGCGTCGTAGAGAACTTGCTCACCCTATGAGTGAATTCCTTGGGACTATAGTAATAATTATAGTTCTTTGGTATGGTGGTTCTCTTATTCTATCTAATACAAGCTCACTTACTCCTCAGGGATTCATGACATACCTTGTTCTTTTCTACTCTATAATAAATCCTGCTAAACAATTCTCTAATGCTCTTTATTCTGTGCAAAAAGGACTTGCCTCTATGGATCGTATAGATAAGATTCTTCTTACTGAGTCTACTATTCAGGACAAGGAGAACGCTATAACTATTAAAGAATTCAAGAACAAAGTTGAGTATAAAGATGTAACCTTCTCTTATAGTAATTCTAGAAATGTTCTTAAGAATGTAAGTATAGACATAAATAAAGGTAAGATTGTTGCTCTTGTGGGACAGTCTGGTTCTGGTAAAACAACATTTGCCGATCTTCTTCCTCGTTTCTTTGATGTTAATGGTGGTGGCGGTATATTTATTGATGGTCACAACATTAAAGATCTTTCTATGCACTCGCTTCGTGAGTTAATGGGTAATGTTAATCAAGATCCTATTCTTTTTAACGATACTATATATAACAATATTGCTTTCGGTGTTGAGAATGCAACTGAGGAAGATATTATGAATGCGGCTAAGATTGCTAATGCTCATAACTTTATTATCGAGTCAGAAAATGGTTATCAAACAACTATTGGAGATAGAGGTGGTAAACTTTCTGGTGGACAGCGTCAACGTTTAAGTATTGCTAGAGCTATTCTTAAGAATCCTCCTATTCTTATACTTGATGAGGCTACTTCGGCTCTTGATACCGAATCAGAACGATTGGTACAGGATGCTCTTTATAAGCTTATGGAGAATAGAACATCTATTGTTATCGCACATAGATTATCTACTATTAAGAATGCAGATTTAATTTGTGTTTTCCACGAGGGAGAGATTACCGAGAGAGGTACACATGCCGAACTTGTTGCTCTTAATGGTAAATATAAGAAACTTCAAGAGATGCAGACATTCTAAATTTTCAATTTAAAATGAACTTATATATGGAGAGATGTTAATAGCATTTCTCCTTTTTTTTTGCTTGTTATTTATAACCAATAATCATAACTTGTAGTATAAAGGATATAATCACACTTTAAATCAAGATATTATGGCTGCAAAAAAGAAAATCTTTGTGCTAGACACAAATGTTATATTACACGATTATCATTCAATATTTAAGTTTGAAGAACACGATGTAGTTATACCTATAACAGTGCTTGAGGAACTTGATAAATTTAAACGTGGCGATTCTCTTATTAATTTTCACGCTAGAGAGTTTACTAGAGATATAGATAATCTTTCTACTGGCGATTTCTTCAATAAAGGAGTTGCTCTTGGTGAAGGTTTAGGTAAGCTGTTTATTGAAACAGGAAAACCTTACACAGAAGAATTCAAGATGTCTTTCTCTGAGAATATTCCTGATCATAGAATTCTTGCCATTGCCGATTATATTAAAAGAGAAAATAAAGATAGAGAGGTTATTCTTGTTACTAAGGATATTAATCTTAGAATGAAAGCTAAGTCGCTTGGCGTAACTTCCGAGGATTATAAAAGAGGACAGATACAGAATCTTGATCAGAAAGTTAGTAGTAGTGTTATTACTCTTGAGAATATAGATAATAAGTATATCACTATGATATATGATAGTGCTGAAGGTTTAGCTTTATCTGAACTGCCTTTTATTACAGAAACTAAAGGTGTTCAATATTTTATTATTAAGAGTGATTCTGCTAGTGTTTTATGCGCTACTAATCCATTAAATAAAACTATTCATAAGGTTGATAAGCTTAATACTTATGGTATTTATCCTAGAAATGCAGAACAGGCTTTTGCGGTGAATGCTCTTATGAATCCTGATGTTTCTCTTGTGGCTATTAGTGGTAAGGCGGGTACTGGTAAAACGTTATTGGCTTTAGCTGCTGCCCTTCAACAAGAGAAAAGCTTCGATTATATTTATCTGGCTAGACCTATAGTCTCTCTTTCTAATAAAGATATTGGTTTCTTACCTGGAGATGTTAATGATAAGATTTCCCCTTTTATGCAGCCTCTTTTTGATAACCTTGGGTTTATTAAGCATAAATTTAATATTCACTCTAAAGAGGGACAGAGAATAGATGATTTACAGAAAGAAAAGAAATTGCTTATTGCTCCTCTTGCTTATATTAGAGGTAGAAGTATTTCTAACGCTTTCTTTATTATTGATGAGGCTCAGAACCTTACTCCTCATGAGATAAAGACTATTATCACTCGTGCTGGTGAGGGTACTAAAATGATCTTTACAGGAGATATAGAACAGATTGACTCTCCTTACCTAGATAAAAAATCTAATGGTTTATCTCACCTGTTTGCTAGAATGAAAGGTCAAGATATTTTTGCTCATATTAACCTTGAGAAAGGTGAAAGAAGTTTCCTTGCCGAAGTGGCTAGTAACTTGTTATAGCATATAAAACAAGCTAGTGAATCTGAGAAATTAATCTCATACTCACTAGCTTTAAATAGATAATTAGGGTATCTTATTATTTTGTTTCTTCTGTAATTGCTTTAATAGCAGCTTCTAATTGCTGATCTCTTCCATTGTCAATAATACCAGCTTGGTTTTTAACAATAATATCAGGAATAGTTTGGTTATTTTCTAACCATTCTCCTTTTTGGTTCTTAGCACTTACTGGGATAGAACCCCAAAGTACTGTACCAGATTGAAGCATCTCCCATCCAGCAAAACTACATGTTCCAGGAACAGGCATTCCTATTAGTTTACCTATGCCTAATTCTGTATAAGCACATGAAAAACAAGAACCGTCACTGTAATTTGCTTCATTAGCCATTGCAACAGAAGGTTTTGTCCATCTGTAATTAGGCTCTGCTCCTATTGATCTCTTTTCAATAGCATATTCCATGAATTTAACTCCTGTAAGGAACATTGTAATATCTCCAACAAGGTCGCCTCCTCCATTAAAACGAGTATCTACAATAAGGCCTTTTGCATTATAGTATTTACCCATTACTTTGTCGTATGTATTTCTGTAAGAACCATCGTTCATTCCAGGAATGTGAACATAGGCTAATGTACCTTTACTTACGCGCTCTACTTCTTCTTCGTTTTGCTTAACCCAACGTTTGTATAATAAAGAACGTTCTCTATAAGTAGAGATTGGCTTCATTGTAAGGTCTGTAGCTTTTTTTGTTTTAGGGTTGTAGATATTAATAGATGTGAATTTACCAGAGATTCTGTTTAAGAATTTAGCGTAGTCTACATCTTGAGTAATCTTATTACCATTAATACTTTTGATAATCATACCAGCTTGAAGCTTGTATTTTTTCTTGTCTAATGGTCCACCTTTTATAATTTCAGCAATCTTAATACCGTTACCTGTATAAGAATAGTCTGGGAAAACACCTAAAGCAGCTGTTCTGTCTCCCTTTGAAGAATATCCTCTATAACGAGCACCAGAGTGAGAAACATTAAGCTCACCAAGCATCTCAGACAATAACTCTACAAAATCCATATCATCACCAAGCGATTTAAGCTTAGGCTCGTAATTCTTTTTAAGAGCATCCCAGTCTGCACCATGGTAGTCAGAGATATAAAACATTGTTTTGTTTCTTTGCCATACATGATCAAACATGTTTTGTCTTTCAGCTAGTAAGTCAAGAGTCATCTCACTGTTTATATTAACAGATTTTGTGCTTCCTCCTTTAAGATTAACTGTAGAGATATTTCCTCCTGAAAGAAGGAAAAGATTCTTCATATCCTTATCCCACTGTAGCGAACCTGAACGAGCGTTAAGTTTGATAAGCATTTTTGTAGCACCTGTTCTTAATTTAGTACTCCAAAGGTTGTATCCTTTCTCGAAACGAGCTAGGTAGTAAAGTGTTTCTGCGTCTTTTGAAAGTACTGCGTCAGCAATCTTAGCAGAATGTATTGTTAGTCTGTCTTTTCTTTCAAGAAGTCCATCCCAATCGATAGTTAAAGGTTTTACATTTTCCTTTTTCTTATCTTTTTTCTTAGATTTCTTTTTATCTTTTTTCTTTTTATCTTTTTTGTCGTCTTTCTTCTTATCCTTTGCTTTTTTATCCATTTCCTTAAGCAAAGCATAATCATCTTCGTTCATATTGAACTTGTCCCAAACCTCTGTTGTCATAAACATAGAGTATACATCTAATTGCTTAGAACCAGAGTGTGCTTGTGAACGTAGACCATTACGATCTGAGAACCAAAGAATTTGTTTTCCTCCATTTACCCATCTTGGAGTATAATCGCCATATCCACTCTCAGTAAGATTTATTGATTTATGGTCTTTTCCTACAGAAAGAAGTAATACTTCGCTGTTTGCTAAAACAGGAGAATATTCAACTAATAACCATTTGCTATCAGGACTCCAAGCGAAATATTGATCGCCATCACCCATGTAGAATAGTTTATCTGAACCAATAATAGTTCTTGATTTCTTAGCTTTAAGGTTATAAACTCTTAGAGTTGTTTTATTCTCTATGAATGCAATCTCTTTGCCGTCTGGAGAATATGATGGTTCGTAGTTTTCGTTGTCGTTACAGATTACTGCCTCTTCTTTTAAAAGTGTTGAAGCATAGAAATAAGGCTCTGAATCGTTCTTCTTAGAAGTCTTATATATTCCCCATCTACCATTACGCTCACTTGCATATATAATAGATTTACCATCAGGAGAGAATGAAAGGAATGATTCTTGCTCTGAAGTTTTAGTGATTCTTTTTGTATATTTTCCTTTTACAGATGAAACAAAAACCTCACCACGTACTATATAAGCTACTTCTTTACCGTTAGGAGAAATAGCCATTTCACGTACATTACCACGAACAGAAACTATCTTTTCGTTATTCTCTTTATCGTCGCTAATCATATTTACCTTAAGCATTTCTTGCTTTCCTGAAACAGGCTGGATAAATAAGTCACCATTGTGAGTATAACAAAGAGTTCCGTTCTTAGACATAGAAAGATATCTAACTGGATGCATCTTGAAATTAGTGATTTGTTCTAATTTAGTAGGATTGTCTAAAGCAAATTTGTGTACGTTGAATGTTCCTGATTGCTCTGAAAGATAAAAGACTGATTTCTCATCTGTGCTGTAGATAGGATTTCTGTCTTCTCCATTGAAAGAAGTAAGCATAGTATGCTTTCCTGTTTTTACATCATATTTCCAGATATCTCTTGTGATAGCAGAAGTATGGTGTTTTCTGAATTCATTCTCACCACCTTTTTTGTCTTGGTAGATCATTTGAGAACCAGCTTTATTTACTTGTACAAGTTCTGCTGGAAGAGTCCATATTTGAGCTACTTGTCCACCTTTCACAGGTACTTTATAAAGTTCTGGTTGAGAACCAGTAGGATATTGTCTATGATTTACTGCGTCCATTCTTTGTGCACCAAAAATAACTTCTTTATTGTCTGCTGTAAAAGAATATGGATATTCACCAGTAGAATGGAATGTTAAACGTTTAGCTCTTCCACCTTCTGCATTTATTACGAAAACATCAAAGTTACCGTATCTATTTGAGGCAAAGGCTATCTTCTTTCCGTCCTTAGACCATACAGGCATGTAATCATGAGCTTCATGACTAGTAAGTGCTTTAGCTTCTCCACCTTTAGAAGAGACTAAATATAAATCGCCCTTTTTAGAGAAAACTATTGATTGTCCATCTGGAGAGATTGATGCATAACGAATCCATTCCTCTGTTTGCTGAGCAAATAGGCTTGCTGAGCATAGAAGAAGGACTAATAAATAAAAGACTTTTTTCATTGATATTAAGTTTTAGTTTTAATTCTTATCTCTCAAACTTAATCATTCAGTCTTTATTTATAAATGTAATCTAGAATATTAATAATAATTTAACTTTTATAATGGGTTTATTTAGATGAAGCGGAATATTCTATCGAAGCGAATCTTAGAAAGAAAGGATTTATCTTTATCAAGAGATAACCATATAAATAATGCCTTTCCAACAATATGATCTTCTGGTACAAATCCCCAGAAACGTGAGTCTGCTGATCTATGTCTATTGTCTCCCATCATCCAATAGTAGTTCATTTTGAAGGTATACGAAGTGGCTAGCTTTCCGTTTATAAGAATAGTTGAATCTTTTACTGACAAAGTATTTCCCTCGTATGCATTTATAATTCTATCGTAAATAGGAAGATTTTTAAGAGTTAATTGTACTGTTTCTCCAGCCTTTGGTATTCTTAAAGGACCAAAGTTGTCTCTATTCCATCTATAATCAGGTGAGAAAGGAAAGATGTCTGTATCCCACTCTCCTTTTTTAGTAAGAACTCTTTTTACAGATAACACATTAGGTAAAGCTTTTAATTTCTCTACATTCTCGTATGTCAAGGGTAAGTCGTAAGATGAAGAGTAGAAGTCTTTATAATCTTCTTTTGAGATATTAAGATCAGAGAATTTCTTTGGGTTAATAGAAGAACCATTAGTTTTGACAATATAACTATACTGCTTTGTTTTTATGTCATTTTGTAAACTTCCATTTACAGAAATATTACCGTCATTAATTTCTAAGATATCTCCTGGTATTGCTACACATCTTTTTATATAATTCTCACGTTTATCAACAGGACGAACAATAGTCTCTCCATTATCTTTAAGATATTGCTCTACTAACTTTTTATAGTGATTCTTATCAGCTATCTTATTGCCAGCATTTTTGTCTTTTTCTATGAAGTTTTCAACAAGAGATCTTCTTATTCTATAAATATCAGTATCGCTAGATTCCATTAAGACTGTATCTCCCGCTGGGAAATTAAAAACTACTATATCATCACGCTTTACATCTCCTAGTCCAGCAATCCTCTTATATGGCATCTTTATAAGCTCTGAATAAGCTTTTGTACTCTTTGTTCCAGGTATAGTATGATGCATAAAAGGAATTGCAAGAGGAGTATTTGGTAGTTTAGGTCCATAAGACATTTTGCTTACAAAAAGATAATCACCTACTAACATAGATTTCTCCATAGATGAAGTTGGTATAGTGTATGCTTCTATAAAGAAAATTCTAATAATAGAAGCTGCCACAACTGCAAAAATCATTGCATCGGCCCACTCAACAATCTTAGTTTGCTTTTTTACTCCTTTTTTCTTCCAAAAGGCCCAATGTACTCGTTTAGTAATATAAGTATCAAAAATAATTGTAGTAAACAGTATTAACCAATAGTTACCTACCCATATTACCCACAACAGAAAAAGAATCAGAACTATAGAAAATTTTACCCACTTTCTTGATAATAGAGACTTCATTTTTGATGTAAACATAGGATTATTTATTAATGTAGATTGTATAGTGGGTAATTAATTCTTAAGTAGAATAGGTTATTTTAGATGAATTTTAATATTCTGCTCCAACGTATCTTAGAAAGAAATGATTTGTCCTTATCAAGAGATAACCATATAAATGAAGCTTTACCAACAACATGATCTTCAGGAACAAATCCCCAGAAACGAGAATCTAGTGAATTATGTCTGTTGTCTCCCATCATCCAATAATAGTTCATTTTAACAGTATATGTTGTTGATGGTTTTCCATTAATTAAGATTACTGAATCTTTAACCGATAAAGTATTCCCTTCATAAGCATTTATAACTCTCTCATATTTAGGTAAATTCTTAAGAGTTAAATTAAGAACCTGACCAGCTCTAGGTATCTCTAATGGTCCAAAATTATCTCTATTCCATTTAAAATCAGAAGAGAAAGGAAATACATTTGGATTCCAATCACCCTTTTTAGAAAGAACTCTAGTAACAGATTTTACATTAGGTAATTTTTGAAGAGCAAGCACATTCTCATGAGTAAGTGGCATACGATACTCTGAAGATGACATTTGTCTTCTATCATCAACAGCAATATCTAGATCATCGAACTTCTTTTTATTGATACTAGTACCATTTGTCAATACTACATAATTATATTGCTTAGTAATAATATCGTTTTGAGATTTACCATTTATATAAACATCTCCATCTTTAATCTCAAGAACATCACCAGAAATAGCAACACATCTTTTAATATAATTCTCACGTTTATCAACAGGTCTAGTATCTATCTTAAAGTTCTTTTCAAGATAGTCTTTAGTCATTTTTTTATAGTAAGAATCACTTGCTAGTGCTTTATTATCACGTATTGCATTTTCTTTGAAATTACGTGTAATCTCTCTGATAGAAGTATAAATATCAGGGTTCTCTTCTCCAACAATAATAGTATCACCTGCAGGGAAATTAAATACCACAATATCATCTCTTTTAATATCTCCAAGTCCTGCAATTCTCTTATAAGGCATTTTTATAAGTTCAGAATAAGCCTTTGCATGTTTAGTTCCAGGAATAGTATGATGTGTAAAAGGTATAGCAAGAGGTGTATTTGGAAGCTTAGGACCATAAGCCACTTTACTAACAAAAAGGTAATCACCAACAAGCATAGATTTTTCCATAGATGAAGTGGGTATAGTGTATGCCTCTACCAAGAAAACTCTAATAATAGTGGCTGCAATTACAGCAAAGATAATAGCATCTACCCACTCTACAGCTCTAGTCTGTTTATCTACTCCTCTTTTTTTCCAGAACGCCCAATGTACACGTTTAGTTATGTATGTATCGAAAATAATAGGAGCAATTAATAGTAACCAATAGTTACCAACCCATATAACCCAAAGAAGAAATATAGTTATAACAATAGGAAACTTAACCCATCTTTTTGCAAACACTCCTTTTATTTTATCTAGAAATTTCAACATATTATTTCAATTATGTATTGTGTATTTTCTCTCTTAAATTCTTATAAATTCAGCAAATCTTTCATGCTGTATAATCCCTTTTTGCCATTCATAAATTCAGCTGCTAAAACTGCTCCTAAAGCAAAACCTTTACGTCCGTATGCTTCATGAGTAATCTTAATCTCATCAACTTCTGAAAAATATCTTATAGAATGTGTACCAGGAACTTCATTTTCTCTAATTGCCTCAATTTTTAAAACAGAATCAGAATCTGCATCAGTAAGTTGCCATGAATCTTTTCTATCAAGATTCTCAAGCACATCTTTAACAAGAGTAATAGCTGTACCACTTGGAGCATCAAGTTTATGAATATGATGAGTTTCTTCCATATCTACATCATATTGTGGAAAAGAATTCATCAAAGAAGCAAGTTTTTTATTCATCTCAAAAAAGATATTAACTCCTAAACTAAAATTAGAAGCATAAAAGAATCCTGAGTCTTTTGCTAAACAATCAGCCTCTATCTCTTCTCTTTTAGAAAGCCAACCTGTTGTTCCAGACACAACAGGCACACAAGCTTCGAAACATTTCTTATAATTAGAGTAAGCCGAAGAAGGTGTAGAGAATTCTATTACTACATCAGCCTTTTTAATGTTTTCAACATTAAAATCTTGCTCGTTATTTCTATCAATGATTAGCACAATTCTATGCCCTCTATTTATAGCAATCTGTTCAATTTCCTTGCCCATTTTGCCATAACCAACTAAAGCTATATTCATATTAGATTATTTTGTTTCTCAAATATACAAAAACAAAAAAGGCCGAACAGTATGTTCGGCCTTTTTTTAAAAAATAATTTTATAATTATTTTGCAGCTAGCTTAGCTTTCTCCATTATTGCTTTGAACGCCTCTGGGTTGTTCATTGCTAAATCAGCTAAAACCTTACGGTTAATATCTATCTCTGCTTTATGGATAAGACCCATAAATTGAGAATAAGACATACCTTCAAGTCTTACAGCAGCATTAATTCTTTGAATCCACAATGCTCTAAAAGTTTGCTTCTTTTTCTTTCTATCTCTGTATGCATAAGTTAAACCCTTTTCTAAAGTGTTTTTTGCAACTGTCCATACATTTCCTCTAGCTCCAAAGTTACCTTTGGTTTGCTTTAATACTTTTTTTCTTCTAGCTCTTGAAGCTACGGCATTTTTTGCTCTAGGCATAATTGTTAATTTTTTGAATGATAGCGATCTTTATCAGACTCTTTGTATGCTATTCATTCGAGTTAATAACTTAATTTAAAACTCAGAAGGGCATTAAGCCATACGAAGCATTAACTTGATGTTTTTAGAATCTACTTTAGATACTTCACCAAACTTAGTTAAGTTTCTTTTTCTCTTAGTACTTTTCTTAGTCAAGATATGACTTTTGAAAGCATGCTTTCTCTTAATCTTTCCCGATGCAGTCAAAGAAAATCTTTTCTTTGCACTACCTTTGGTTTTCATTTTTGGCATTGTTCAAAAATTTAATTGTGTTTCAGAAATTATAATAATTATAAGAACTGTTTTATTTCTTCTTAGGTGCGATATAAATAATCATACGCTTTCCCTCTAAAACCGGTAGTTTCTCAACTTTTCCAATCTCTTCAAGATCCTGAGCAAATCTTAATAATAAGATTTCACCCTTTTCCTTAAACAAAATAGAACGTCCTTTAAAGAATACAAAAGCTTTAACTTTAGCACCTTCTTCAAGGAATTTTTGAGCATGTTTCAACTTAAAGTTATAATCGTGCTCGTCAGTATTTGGACCAAATCGAATTTCTTTAACAACCACCTTTACAGATTTCGCTTTTAATTCTTTCTGCTTTTTCTTCATTTGGTAAAGAAACTTGCTATAGTCAACAACACGACATACAGGTGGATCCACCTTAGGCGATATTTCAACTAAGTCCAATTCCTGCTCTCTAGATATCTTTAAAGCTTCCTGAATCGAAACTACTCCCTGTTCAACATTGTCTCCAACAAGTCGAACAGCGCTAACTCTAATTTCCGAATTTGTACGGAAAAGAGCCTTTTTTTCTTCGTAAGGGTTTCTACGCCCTCTTCTAAATGGTGTTGCTATGAGTGTGTCCTCCTAAATTTGGTTAATATTTCTGAATAGAAGATAATTGATCTTCAACCTCAGTATTAATTGTTTTTGTAAATTCTTCTATAGACATAACTCCTTGGTCTCCTTGACCTTGACGACGGACAGCAACAGTATTACTTTCTGCTTCTGCTTCACCAACTACAAGTAAATAAGGAATCTTTTTTAATTCGTTGTCTCGGATTTTTCTTCCAATCTTCTCATTTCTATCGTCTAAGACGCCGCGAATATCGGAATTATTTAGCGAATTTAAAACTTTTTTTGCATAATCATTATATTTTTCACTAATAGGCATCACAACAACTTGCTCTGGAGTAAGCCATAATGGGAACTTCCCACCTGTGTGTTCTATAAGTACAGCAATGAATCTTTCCATAGATCCGAATGGTGCACGGTGAATCATAATTGGTCTATGCTTCTTATTATCTGCTCCTGTATATTCTAATTCGAATCTTTCAGGAAGATTATAATCTACTTGTATAGTACCTAATTGCCATTTTCTTCCAATAGCATCACGAACCATAAAGTCAAGTTTAGGACCATAAAAAGCTGCTTCACCAGTTTCAATAACATAGTTTAAGCCTTTTTCGTCAGCCGCTTGGATAATTGCTCTTTCTGCTTTCTCCCAATTTTCATCAGAACCAATATATTTCTCTGAATTATTTGGATCTCTTAAAGAAACTTGCGCAATATAGTCTTTAAAATCAAGAGCGTTAAATATTATGAAAATAATATCCATAACTTTCTTGAATTCCTCTAACAATTGTTCAGGAGTACAAAAAATATGAGCGTCATCTTGAGTAAAACCTCTAACTCTTGTCAAACCATGAAGTTCACCTGATTGTTCGTAACGATAAACAGTTCCAAACTCAGCCATTCTAACAGGTAGATCCTTATAAGAACGAGGTTTAAACTTATACATCTCACAGTGATGAGGGCAGTTCATTGGTTTAAGCATAAACTCTTCTCCTTCTTGAGGAGTAGTAATCACTTGGAATGAATCAGCACCATACTTTTGGAAGTGACCAGAAGTCTTGTATAATTCAACATTACCAATGTGAGGAGTCATTACTTGATCGTAACCAAAGCGTCTCTGAACAGTTTTAAGGAATTTCTCTAAAGAATCTCTAAGCATAGTTCCTTTAGGTAACCACATTGGTAAACCTTGTCCTACAGCCTGAGAGAAAGTAAATAATTCCATCTCTTTACCAATCTTACGGTGGTCGCGCTTTTTAGCCTCTTCCATCAATTCTACCCATTCAGTAAGCAATTTAGCTTTAGGGAAAGAAATACCGTAAATACGAGTAAGCATTTTGTTCTTCTCACTACCTTTCCAATATGCACCAGCAATTGAATTAAGTTTGATAGCTTTTATATATCCTGTATTAGGAAGATGTGGTCCACGACATAAATCAGTAAAATCACCTTGTTTATAATAAGTGATTGTACCATCTTCAAGATCATTGATCAACTCAACCTTATATTCTTCTTTAATAGCAGAAAAATGCTCTAAAGCCTCTTTCTTAGAAACGTCTACACGTGTATACTCATTTTTTTGAGAAACAAGTTCTTTCATCTTTTTCTCAATGGTGGTAAGATCCTTATCCGTAAGAGTTCTATCTGCACCTAAGTCGATGTCATAGTAGAATCCACTTTCAATTGCGGGTCCAATACCAAATTTAACGCCAGGGTAAAGTTCCTGTAATGCCTCAGCTAAAAGGTGAGCTGATGAATGCCAGAAAGCGTGCTTTCCTTCTTCGTCTTCCCACTTAAATAACTTGATGGCAGCGTCTTCATTAATTGGTCTGCTTAGATCCCACACTTCCCCGTTTACTTCTATAGACAATACTTCTTTAGCCAATCTATGGCTAATACTCTTTGCAATGTCAAGACCCGAAACACCAGCTTCGTAATCTTTCACATTATTGTCAGGAAATGTAATCTTAATCATATCGTATAAATTTTCTATTCTATATGTAGTTTGCAAATTTAGCATTATTGTTAGAATCTGCAAAAAAACATTTACATAAGAAAGTTTGTTCGTCCTTTTTTCAAAAAAGTAAGATTTATCCTTTTATATTTTGCAAATTATATAAACATTTGAAGAGAATTAAAACAATCAACATTAATGTAGAGAGATATTAGTCTCTAGCAAACAAAATATTTTAAACTAATAATAACATATATAAAAAGATGAAAAAGATTCTTGGATTATTTCTTCTTTGCCTTGTAATGGCTTCAGCCTTTACATCAACAGCACAGAAAGAAACAAAAAAAATTACTCTTGAAGATTTATGGAAGAAAGGTACATTCAGACAATCAAGTGTTTATGGTTTACGCTCAACAAAGGACGGAAACAATTACACAACAATAGAGAAAAGAGGAAAGCAAATAGTAAAGTGGAGTTATAAAACAGGAAAAGCGGTAAAAACTCTTCTTGATGTAACTAAACTAGAAAAGCACAACGATATTAGAATTGCAGACTATACTTTCTCAAGTGATGAGACTAAATTACTTATCACAACAAAGAAACAAGCTATCTATCGTCATTCATTTACAGCAGAGTACTATGTATACAATGTAAAGAGTAAAGAAATCAAACTTCTATCAAAGAATGGACGTCAACAATTAGCAACATTCTCACCATCGGGAAAGAAAATTGCTTTTGTAAGAAAAGGAAATATTTTCATTCACGACACACGTTTCGGAACAGAACAAAGAATCACTGATGATGGAGAATTTAACAAAATAATCAATGGTGCACCTGACTGGGTTTATGAGGAAGAGTTTGCTTTTTCAAGAGCTTTTGAATGGTCAAATGACGAAAGATATGTAGCATATCTTAAAACTGATGAGTCTAGAGTTAAGGTTTTCCACATGAATATGTTCAAAGGAATGGCTCCAGAGCATAAAAGTAATGAAGTTTACCCATCAAACTATTCATACAAATATCCTGTAGCAGGTGAAGATAATGCTATTGTTTCTGTTCATGTATATGACACAAAAGACAAGGTAACTGTTAAAATGAATATTGGTAAAGAAACGGATCAATATATACCTCGTATCAAATGGACACAAAGAAAAAATACACTTTCTATCATCCGTATGAATCGTAACCAAAATAAACTAGAGATTCTTTTAGCTAACGCAAGAACAGGAGACTCTAATATCTTATACCGTGAAGAGAACAAGTATTATATTGCAGAAAGTAATCTAGACAATCTAATTTTCTTAGAAGGAGATAAGAACTTCATCTTCTCTAGTGAAAAAAGTGGTTATATGCACCTTTATCTTTATGACATGAATGGTAAAGAGATAAAAGCAGTCACAAAAGGAAATTATGATGTAATAGATTTTTATGGTTTTAATCCAAAAACTAAAATGTTCTATTATTCTTCTCATGAAGTTTCTCCTATGGAAAAATACATCTATTCAATAAGAATGGACGGAAAAAAGAAGAAACAACTTACTAAGACTAAGGGATGGAACTCTGCAGTATTCTCTAGCAACTACAAGTATTACATTAACTATGTTTCTAATACAGAAATGCCAAATCAGGTTAGTCTTTATAACTATAAAGGGAAAAAACTAAGAGTTCTTGAAAACAATAAAGATCTTGTAGCTAAACTTAAAAACTACAATATTGCTAAGAAAGAATTTATTCAGATTCCTGCTGCTGACGGAAAGACTCAGTTAAATGCTTGGATAATCAAACCTACAAACTTTGATGCTACTAAAACTTATCCTTTAGTAATGACTCAATACTCAGGTCCAAACTCTCAACAAGTTAAAAACACTTGGGGTATAGACTGGTACAACTATCTTGCTCAAGAAGGATATATTGTTGTTTGTGTTGACCCACGTGGTACTGGTGCTAGAGGAGAGGAATTCCGTAAATGTACTTACATGCAATTAGGAAATATAGAGTCACAAGATCAAATTGCTGCAGCTAAATATTTAAGAGATAAATCTTATATAGATGGCCAAAGAATTTGTATTTGGGGATGGTCTTATGGTGGATTTATGTCTTCTCTTTGTTTAATGAGAGGTGCTGATGTATTTTCTGCTGCAATTGCTGTAGCTCCAGTTACTCATTATAAATTTTACGATTCAGTTTACACTGAAAGATATATGCGTAGACCACAAGATAACGAAAAAGGTTACGAAGGTTTCGCTCCTCTTAATTGGGTAAACAAGATGAAAGGTAAATTCTTACTTGTTCACGGTACTGCCGATGATAATGTTCATGTTCAAAATTCTTATGAATTATCAGAAGCTCTTGTTCAAGCAGGTAAACAATTTGAAATGCAGATTTATACTAATAGAAATCATGGTATTTATGGTGGAAACACTCGTTTACATCTTTACAATAGATTCATGAAATTCTTGAAAGAGAACTTGAAATAAATTACAATAAATCGTTCTTAAACAATTTATAAAAGAGGCTTTCCAAATGGAAAGCCTCTATTTTTTTAAAAGGATATTAAACAAGCTACTTATTATTGATTAATTTATTTTTAAGTTTTATAATCGTAATAACCTGCGCAATAGCAAGCAAAAAGCAAACAACAAGACTAATGTAAAGTGGACGAAATCCATTTCCACTAACACCATCGTATAAGACTATTAATATTCCAAAAACAAACATTAAAACACTACAAATCAAAACAATCTTTGAAAATTTAATATTCTTTTTAATATCCATTATTTCTATTTTAAGATTTACTTGAAGAATATATAGAGTAAATAGCACCGCCAAGTAACATTGCTGCCCCTATCCATACTTCTAAAGCCATAGTTTCTGTTTGAATCCATGTAACCTCTAAAGTAGCAAAAAGAGCCATAAGAACAAAAGTTATTGTTGGATTTAAAGTGACTATAATACTCACTTTATATGCTTGAGTATATTTAAAAGCTTCAGCCAAACAACCGTAGGCAAAGAGCGTATTTAAACCAAGGAAAAGCATAAGTCCCCACTGACCTAGAGTCAAACCAGCTAAAGCCGAAAAATCAGCAAATGGTAAAAACATTAAAGCTGGAATTAGATATAAAACTACATTTAATGATTGAGGATTATGGTCTCTTACAAGAAGTTTCTGCAATATAGCATAAGTAACCCAAGCTAAAGCAGCAAGTATAATCCAAAGAAAGCCTGATCTAAAATTATCGGCATGCTCTACTATATCTGATAAATTATTAATATAGAAAACAACCAAGCCTATAGCGGCAATAGCAAAACCAACAATCTGCTTCTTATTAACCTTCTCTTTAAAAACAAAAATTCCAGACACAGCAAGCATAATTGGTCCTGTTTGAATAACCACTTGGGAAGCATTTGAACCTATATGATGCAATCCTTTCATAAAACATAGGTAATTCACTCCTATACAAAGTCCTGCTAACAGAAGCTTCATAGGTGGTTTCTTAAACAAACACAACTTACTTCTATCTGTAAAAAGGAAAATCATAAAAAGCGTAAGAAAAGCCATAGTAAACCTAAACCATACTATGGTTATAGGATCTATAAAGACTAATGCCAACTTAAGAGCAATAGCTAAAAACCCCCACAATATTGCTGTTACGCATGCAAACAAAACTCCCTTCATAATTATATATTTTTCGTTTATTAGATATTCTTTCAAGGATAAAAATACTCTTATTTATTCTAAAAAAAGAATAAGATTAATAAGCAATGCCGCCGCCTATTAATTTTTCAGCTATATAGAAAACAACTGGCTGACCAGGAGCCACTGCCCAAGCGTCATCCTCAAGATGTACTTTTAAGAAAGTATCATCAAGAATCTCTATACGTGAATATTTATGAGGATTTAATCCCCAACCTCTAATATTAGTAATAATATTATCAGAAGAAATATCCTTTATATCAACAAAAGTATAGTTTTCAACCTTTATTTCCCTAGTCTTTAAAGACGGTTTATTAGCTGCTACTATCGAATTATCCAACTTATTCATACTCTTAACATACAAGGCTGACATGCCTTCTTTTAAGAACAAATCTTTCTTCTGACCTATAGTATAAAACGGTAATCCTTTATGTCTCCCTATCTCTTGGTTATTCTCATCGTAAACTAAACCTTCCTCCAAATCAGATATACAAGAAGGTTGATTCTTCTCAAGAAAAGATATATATGATTGATTCTCTAAAAAACACACTCCCATACTCTCTTTTTTATGAGCTACTCGCCCATATCCTGCTTTAGAAGCAATATCTCTTACTTCACTCTTAGTATATTCACCTAAAGGAGTTACTGCTCTAGAAAGCACCTCTTGAGATAATTCCCATAAGAAATAAGATTGGTCTTTATTAACATCTACTCCCCTACGTATATAATATTTTTCCTCTAGTTTTTCAATATTAATATAATGCCCTGTTGCAATTTTATCTATACCAAGTTCGTCAGCTTTTTGCTTTAGTAGTTCAAACTTTATATGATTATTACAAACAGAACATGGAGAAGGAGTTTTTGCATTTAAGTAATCAGAAATAAAAGGCTTAACCACCATTTGCTTAAACAAATTCTTAGCTTCTACAATATGGTGCTCTATACCTATCTCTTTTGCTAAAGAAGATGCTTCTTCAAGAAAACTCTCGTCTTGGAAGTCCCATATGTGAAGAGTTACAGCTATTATTTCATAACCAGCTTGTTTCAATAATAATGCAGAAGTAAAACTATCTGTTCCACCCGAGAAGCCTAATAATATCTTTTCCTTCATAATTCTTTTTCCTCTTTTATCTTCTCTTTAACTTCTTTCCTCTAGAATATAGACTTATCTAATTTGGTAGTAAAATGCTCTAAAGCTTCTACTCCAACTAAAGAATTTCCAAATTCATTAAGCTCAGGCGACCAAACAACAATAGCCAATTCACCAGGAATAATAGCAACAACACCACCACCTACTCCAGACTTACCGGGCAGACCTACACGAAAAGCAAAATCGCCTGATTCGTCGTAACATCCACAAGTAAGCATAAGCGCATTTAAGCGTTTTGCTTGTGAACGACAAAGAATTTTCTCCCCATTAAAAGGATTTGTTCCATAATTAGCTAAAAACAAGAATGATTTAGCCAAATCAACAGCATTCATACTCAAAGCACAATGATTACAATAAACATCAATAAGACGATCAACATCATTTGCAATATTTCCAAAGGACTGCATAAAATGAGCAAGTGCAAAATTACGAGAAGCTTTATCTATTTCTGATTCCGCTACTTCTTTATCGAAGTAAATATCCTCATTATCGGCCACTTTTCTTACAAAATCAAGTATTGCAGATTTTGGCTTCTTCTCCAAAGAAAGCACTTTATCTGTTATAACTAAGGCACCTGCATTTATAAAAGGATTACGCGGAATTCCGTTCTCATGCTCTAATTGAACAAGAGAATTAAAAGGATTACCCGATGGCTCTTTCCCAACATACGTCCATAGATCCTTACCATGCTTAGCAAAAGCCATAGCAAGAGTAAAAACCTTAGAAATACTTTGTACAGAGAAATTTGTTTCAGCATCTCCTATCTTAAATATCTCACCATCTATAGTAGCAATGGCAATACCAAGACTGTTAGAATCAACACTTTTAAGTGCAGGAATATAATTTGCCAACCTTCCTTTTCCAAGTGAAGGTTTTACCTCATCGTAAATTTCCTTTAATATTTCGTTGTAATCCATCTCCTTTATTTTTTGCTAAAATAGAAAATTTTTTCCACGAGCGCATCTTATATCCTCTCAAAGCATAAAAAAGAATAAATAAGTAAGCTGGAATCATTATCCAGTAAGCTTGTTGAGAAGAAAATAAATCTGATAAATGCCCCCAAACAAGAGGAAGTATTGCTCCACCGGCTATAGCCATTATCAACAAAGCAGAACCTTTACTAATGAATTTTCCCAAACCATCTAAAGCTAAAGGCCATATTGCTGGCCACACAAGAGCATTTGCAAGTCCCAATAATACAATGAAGATAACAGAAGTTACTCCAGAACTAAATATAGCAGCTAAAGAGAATACTATTCCCAAAAACGCCGATAACTTAAGTGCTGTAACTTGAGAAATATATTTAGGAATACAAGTTATTCCAATAAAATAACCAACTAACATACACATTAAAGTATAAGAAGTAAATGCTTTTGCAACCTCCATCTTTATACCCAATGATAAACCATAGCGAATAATAGTATCACCAGCTATAACCTCTACTCCAACATAAAGGAATAATGCTATCACCCCAAGTATTAAATGTGGAAATGCCCAGATATGATTTTTAGTAGAATCTTCTATATTTTCAGTATCTTCTTTTATAAGAGGAAGAGGAGAGAAATAAACAGCTATACCCATAATTATAAGAGCTATAGACATAATAGAATAAGGAAATATAACTCTTCTTGCAAGTTCATCTAAGGCCAATGACTTCTCTGCAATATTCATAAATTGTAATGATTGCGAAAAAGTATCAGCATCAGAGAAGACAAAATATGCCAAAAGCAAAGGAGCGATTGCACCTGCAAGTTTATTACAAACTCCAAGTATACTTATTCTTTTTGCAGCCGATTCTTTAGGACCAATAACAGTAACATAAGGATTAGAAGCTGTTTGTAAAAGGGCTAGACCTGTACCCATCACAAAAAGACCTACTAAAAACAATAAATAAGTACGAAATATAGCAGCTGGTATAAATATAAAAGTACCTATAGCCATCACCCAAAGGCCAAGCACCATTCCTTTCTTAAAACCAATCTTTTCTAAGATATACGAAGATGGTAAAGCCATTACAGTATAAGAAATATAAAATGCGAATGTAACAAAGAGGGCTTCAAAATCAGTCAATTCGCAGGCCTGTTTTAGATAGGGAATTAACATTCCATTTAACCATGTTACAAATCCAAAAATAAAAAACAATCCTGACAGGATTATCATTGGTAAGAAACTAGTATTCTTCGTGTTATTATTCATTGCTTTTATCTAAGTTTATTATCATTTACGTTAGAAAATTAGATTAGTAAAAGTAATGAATTCATATAAACTCCCCAAGTTCATATTAAACTAGTATTAAGTTCGTATTAAACTTCATAAGTAAATAGCAATTCTACGTTTTCTACATACTTGTTGTATACAACTCATATATACATTGGAGGTCTTTAATACCTATTTAATACAAGTTTGAAATATCATTATATAAAAAAAGAGCCTATACCATTAAGGCATAAGCTCTCTCGAGAAATAATATAATAAAATATAAACTAAAAACTATACGACAAACCTAAAGATGGAATGAATGCTGTAGATTTATATGACCCAGCAAAATCAGCAGCAGGAGTAAATGGATTTGGATCCTTAACAGTAGAATCAACTTTAAATCCTTTAATATAAGTCATTGCGATATCAACATTTAAACCTTTCATTAAGGTAATAGTAGAACCTACAGATAAACCAAGCTTATCCATACCAGGAGTTTCTGGATTATATTCAGTTTTACTTACTGGAGACTCATCGAAATAAGCACCAGCTCTGAAAGTAAACATTTCATTCTGAACATATTCACCTCCTAAACGATATATAAAAGTATTTTTATAATTCTTTGCGATAGTAACATCAGCTCTATCTAAAGAAGGAGAAGGAGAAAAATCGAATTTAGATTCTTTATACACTCCCCATTCTACATACTGAACATCAGCAGTAATAGTAAGTTTTTGACTAGCTTTCATTGCTATACCAAATGTTGTATTTGCAGGCATAGGTAAAGAAGCTGCAAAATTTCCTTTATTTAAATCTGGTAACAAACTTGGTTGTCCCATTGCTTTTAAGCCAGCATTAACTTGAGTAAAATAACCTTCTATAACAGCATCTCTATATGATATCTGAGCATCGCCTTTTTTAACATCAGCAGTCATCTTAGATCTATATGACAAACCAAAAGTAAACATTTCATTTAAATCATATAATAAACCAATATTAAAGCCAAAATCTATTTCTGCATCTCCTTTAAGATTTACAGAAGCAGGTACTGCATCAGCATATTTACCAACAAAAGGATTAGGAATTGCACCTCCTGTTTTAGCAGTAACACCAGCAGATAGTTTACTCATCTCTCCTCTAGCAATTAAACCTTTATTAAGATCTACACTACCAGTCATTATCATAGCACCAGCACCTATAGAAAGTTTATCAGTTATTCTATAAGATACTGTAGGTTGAAAAACATATGCTTTTAAAGAAATATCTTGAACCATATGTGCTCCTGCCCAATCTTTACCCCAATTAAGAGAATTACCATAAGGAGTAGTAAAAGAAAGACCGAAAGCTAAATTATCCATTGGTTTATAAGCAGCATAAAAATAAGCTGGTGTACCAATTGAATTATCAGTATCCCAAGACTTCTTTGCCATATCTTCGTAAGAGATATTAGAGAATACTGCAGACATTCCAGTAGAAAAAGAGAAACCTCTTTTCATGTACACTAATCCAGCAGGGTTAAAATGCATAGATTCAGCTCCTAATTTAAGAGCTACACCTGTATGCCCCATTCCACTTTGCCTAGCAGAAAGTAAGTTCACTTGGTATCCCTCAGCAAAAGAAACTACCATTAAAAGGCAAAAAAGTTTAGTAAGTATTAATTTTTTCATTATTATCGGATTAAATTTATATTCAAACACTATCAAAGTATTCTATTATTACATCAAAGTTTAAAGTAGATACATCAATATAAACATGATATATATCTAAATCAAAGTTATTTAAAACTAAGTTATTTTTATATATTATAAAGAATTAAGATTTATCAAACAATTAAATCATCAGTAGAAGAACTGACTGTTTGCACATCACTTTTAGGTATAGAATCACACTCTGAAATAAAACTATTATCACAACGCAATATTCTTGCAGGAAACTTATCTATTAAGTCATATTGATGAGTTGCAATAATTACTGTTTTACCAGAATCACATATATCTTTAAGTAATGTTATTAACTGAAAAGAAGTCTCCGGATCAATGTTTCCAGTAGGCTCATCAGCAAGTATAATATCAGGAGAATTAAGAAGAGCACGAGCTATTACTACTCTTTGTTGCTCACCACCAGAAAGCTCATGAGGCATCTTGTACCCCTTAGTTTCCATATCTGTTTTTGTAAGTACTGAATTTATTCTATCTTTTATAGCTGAAGAAGATTTCCAACCTGTTGCCTTCAATACAAATAAAAGATTGTCATAAACGGATCTATCAGAAAGTAATCTAAAATCTTGAAATACGATTCCACATTTCCTTCTTAAATTAGGCATATGTCTTCTTTTAATATTATTGAGAGATATACCACATACAAAAGCCTCCCCTTCAACAATAGGAATTTCAGCATAAATTGTTTTCAACAAACTAGACTTTCCACTGCCTACCTTACCAATAAGATATACGAATTCGCCCTGTTTGATTTGAAGATTAACATCCTTCAAAACAAGGTTAGATTGCTGCATGATAACAGCATTTTTAAATTCTACAGCTATATTTTCAGACATAATAGGTTTGTTTAATTAGGTCAAAGATAGAAAAAAGTATTCTATTCTAAGTGAATGTACACTCATTGACATATCAAATTGAATATAAAAGTTTCTTTTATTTGAATAAAAGCAGCATATAAATTAACTTGCATATATTTTTAAATAATCAATGAATATAATATGAGAACCAAACTTATCATTTTCACCTTACTAGCAGTTTGCATTATGAGTTGTAAAAAGGAAGAACAAAAAATAAGAATCTCTAAGGAGACTATAAGTCAGACAATAAAAGACTTACTTATAATAAATAAGGGAGATGTAACTCTTATGAAAAAAGGAGTAAATCATGCAGCATCTCTTTGGAGAGAATCAGATGGTAATAAAGCTCAATTCAAGGAGTTTTGTTTAAAAAACTATATTTCAGATAAGACAGAGAAGAAGCAAGTGTTTGAAAAGATCTCAAAAAACATGGAAAGTCTTAATGGACATTTTAACGAAATGAATCTTGAGATGAATGAGAACGTTCAATTAGAAAACGGACCTCTACATAAAATAGACAATATGTTTGGAGCATATTCTGCATCCTCACATCTTCAATCAGATTTTTATAATAACAAGATAGCATTTATTATTGCTCTTAACTTCCCTCCATATTCTTTGAAGGAGAAAACTGCTTTGGGTGATAAATGGAATAGAGAAGAATGGGCATATGCTCGACTTGGTGATGTATTCACTTATAGAATTCCTGCAAAGCTGAATCAAGATTACGCACAAGCAGAGGCTGATGCAGATAATTATATCTCAGCTTACAATATTTTTATGGGTAGTCTTCTTAATAAAGATGGCAAAAAAATCTTCCCTAAAGATATGGTACTTCTTTCGCACTGGAATCTTAGAGATGAGATAAAATCTAGTTATAGCGACAAAAAAGAAGGTTTAGAGAAACAAGAAATGGTATATAAGGTGATGGAGAGAATTATCACTCAAGATATTCCTCAAAAAGCTATTAACTCTGGTAAATACGATTGGAATCCCATCAGTAATAAACTTTTTGAAGCAGGTAAAGAGGTTCGTTTCGAAAAAGAAGCTGATACACGTTACCAACAAATACTTAATAGTTTCAAAGCTCTAAAAGCTATTGATCCTTATTGCCCAGGAGAAGACACATATATAAAAAGGAAGTTCTCTGGAGAGATGGAAATCTCAGTAGAGGATTGCGAAACATTATTTGATTCTTTTCTTTCTTCACCAGAATTAAAAGATATAGCTAAAATCATATCTGATAGATTAGGTAGAACACTTCGTCCTTACGATATATGGTATGATGGATTTAAAAGCAGATCTTCACTAGATGCAAACATGCTTGACGGAATGACACAGAATCTTTATCCTAATGCAAAAGCAATGGAAAAAAGATTACCAGTTCTTCTTGAGAAACTTGGATGGAGCAAAGAAAGATCTAAATATATAGCAGATAAAATCTCTGTTGATCCAGCAAGAGGGTCAGGTCATGCAGCAGGTGCACAAATGAAAGGAGCAAAAGCACATCTTCGTACAAGAGTTCCAAAAACAGGAATGAATTACAAAGGATACAATATAGCTGTTCATGAATTCGGTCATAATGTAGAGCAAACAATCTCTCTTTACGATATGGATTATTACATGTTAAACGGAGTACCTAATACATCATTCACTGAAGCATTAGCTTTTATCTTCCAGAAAAGAGATTTATTCTTACTAGACATTAAAAACACAAACAAGAAAAAAGAGATGTTAGATGCTCTTGATATTTTCTGGTCTACTTATGAAATAATGGGTGTATCTATGGTTGATATATCTGTATGGAAGTGGTTATATGCACATCCAAACGCTAATGCAGCTGAACTTAAAGCAGAGGTAATAAATATATCAAAAAGAGTTTGGAACAAATATTATGCTCCTGTTTTTGGATCTAAAGATGAAATAATCTTAGGAATATATTCACATATGGTTTCATACCCACTTTATCTTTCAGCTTATTCATTCGGGCAGATGATAGAATATCAGGTAGATACTCACCTAAGGGAAAGTAACTTTTCTGATGAGGTTGATCGTATATATAAATTAGGAAGATTAACTCCTCAGGTATGGATGAAGGAAGCAGTTGGAGAAAAACTATCTGTAAAACCAATGCAAGATAAAGTTAGAAAAGTATTAAAATCGTATAAATAAGAATCAATACATATGAAAAAGTTTTTTAAAATTTTTGCAATAGTGATTGTGGTAATATTAGCTGCAATGGTTGTTGTTCCATATCTTTTCAAAGATAAAATACTTGAATTTGCATTAGTAGAAGCAAACAAAACTCTAAATGCAAAAGTAGAAATTGGAGATATTTCTCTATCAATGTTTAAAGAATTCCCAGATTTAAGCGTAAACATAGAAGAGATAATAGTTTCGGGAACAGGAGATTTCAAAAATGATACTCTTGCGTATATTGGCTCTATAGGAGCAGGTGTAAATCTTAAATCAATTATTGGTGGAGATGTAATAGAAACTAAAGACATCTATTTACGAAATGCAAACTTCAATGCTGTAATTAATAAAAATGGCAAAACAAACTGGGATATCGTTAAAACAGGTAAAGATAAAGAAGAAGTTGTAGAAGAGAAAAAAGAGGTATCTGCTAGTCCAGAAGTTCTTTTTGAAAGCATACATCTTGAAAACATATATGTAGGTTTTTTCGATAAAAAGCAAGATATGCATTTTACTTCTGAGAATATAAATATTAAAGTGAATGGTAATTTCTCAGAGAAAAATACAAATATCAATTTTACTATGTCTACTCCAAATACAAATCTTTTATTCGGAGGCATAAAATATTTGGATAAAGCCAAAATAGGTATTGATGCTCAACTAGCAGCTAACCTAGATCAACAGGTCTTTAAGTTTAAGAAAAATAAATTCACTTTAAATCAATTAGAATTATCTATGGATGGATCTGTTGATATGAATAAAGATGATATATTGATGGACCTAAAACTTAAAACAAACAATAACGATTTTAAGACTCTTCTTTCTATGGTTCCTAACGAATTTAAGAAAAGCCTTAAAGATGTAAAGACTAAAGGAAAAGTTCAATTATCAGCATATGCTAAAGGTAGAATGACTGACAAGATTCTTCCTGCTTTTGGTGCAATACTTGCTGTAGAACAAGCACAAATTCAATACCCAGCCCTTCCTGAAAGCATAGATAACATTAATATCCTAGCTAAAGTTAACAATCCTGGTGGAGTGATGGATAATACTGTTGTTAACGTATCTAAATTCCATCTTGATATAGCAAAAAATCCTATTGACTTTAAAGTCTCAGTAAAGAATCCTATTTCTGATGCGGAATTAAAAGGAGATATTCTTGCTAAAATAGATTTTAATAATCTTAAAAAAGCAATTCCTTTAAAAGATGTGAAGATATCAGGACTTGTAGATGCTAATATCTCTTTCGATGGTAAGAAATCCTATATAGATAAGGAGCAATACAGTTTATTCAAGACTAGCGGAAAAATGACATTAAAGAACTTCATTTATGAAGGTAAAGAGGTGCCAAAAGCTGTTCATATAACTCGTTCTGTACTTAAATTTTCTTCAAAAGAAATAAGCCTACAATCATTTGATGCTAAGATTGGCCAATCTGATTTGTCTTTAAAAGGTAAGATACAGAACTACATTCCGTACGTAATAGAAGGTAAAACTCTATTAGCAGATTTTACAGTCTCTTCAAAAATGCTTAACATCAATGAGCTAATGCCTCAGTCTGGTAAGAAAGAAGATCCTAAGAAAAAAGAAGTTCAACAGAAACCTCTATCTGTAGTTAAAATCCCTAACAATCTAGATCTTAAATTAAGATGTAATATAGGCAAAATGCTTTACGATAATTTAATAATCTCTAACACTAAAGGATTAGTAACAGTTAAAGATTCTAAAGCTAAGCTAAACGGATTGAACATGAATCTTCTGAAAGGAAAGGTAAATGTGAACGGAGAATATAATGCAAAGGATATAAAGTTGCCTAAAATAAACTTCAAATTAGGAGTTCATGATATAGACTTAAACTCTACATACAATTCATTTTCTATAATTAAAGAAATGATACCTATGGCTTTAAACTGCTCTGGTAGAATTTCAATGGACATGAATATAAAATCTAATTTGAATCAGACAATGGAGATTATTCCTACATCTCTTAACGGAAAAGGAGATATTTCTTCTGAAAAAATACTTATAAACAAAAATAAACTTCTTGATGGCTTAGCAAAATTGGCTAAAGATGAATCATTAAAAAAAGTAAGTATTTCTAAATTGAAGATGGATATAGTTATTGTAAATGGCAATTTAACTGTTAAACCTTTTAATGTGGATATTGCAGGAAATAAATCTACTATTTTCGGTACTCAATCAGTTACAGGAGGCATTAACTACACTATTCAATCAGCCGTAGATAAAAAGCTACTTGGAAACGATATTAATAGAACGTTCAATAATATCCCAGGTTATAAAAGCTTAAAAAAGATTGATGTAGATATCAAAATAGGTGGCACTTTAAGTAAGCCAACTGTTAAGCCTGATTTGCAAAGAGCACAAAAGCAAATAGCTAAAGCTGCAAAGAAGGAATTCGAGAAAAAAGCTAAAGGCAATGCTAAAAAGTTAATAGATGAACAATTGAAAAAACATCTAGATAAAGACACTCAAAAGAAAGCACAAGATCTTTTAAATAAATTTTTCTAAAAGAATATTTATTAACAGAAGAGAGGAGCTATATATAATAATAGCTCCTCTTCTTTATTTTACGACACAATAAGGACGTATCTTAAAATAGAGACTAGTATCTATCACCTGTTTTTCTAGAAGAAACTCAGGACTAATACCTCTATACTCATATTTAATTTTAAATATCTTTTTTACCGTTTTATAATCGAAATATGGATGTCTCAAAAGATTCCTAAAAGAGATAGTATCAAAATCGAACTTCTTAACAAATGTAGAATCTACAATAAACTGTTTATAAATCTTTTCGTAAGTTCCCTTGTGAAGTTTCAGATCTTTTAATTGTTCAACACTATAATATCCACCTAGACGCTCTCTATAACGAACTATCTTGTGGGCATAGTAAGAAGCAAGTCCTCTTACTTGTTTTAGCAAATTAGTATCAGCTTTATTAAGATTTATTATCTTATCTGTAAATTTACTAGTTGGTCGTTTGTAATTTTTCCTTACTTTCTGAAGATTTCTTAAAGAATCAAATTCACAATATAAATCAGAAGATACGGGTAATTGATTATTTACGCCGCCATACGATTTAACAAGGTAAGGAAAAGCAAAACTTATAAGAACAATAAGCATTAAAACTTTAAGCCCAGCACGTTCTGAACGCTTATAATGAAAATAACTTTTAAGATAGAAATGCAATTTCATGACTATTTATGCATTGATTAGTATATCAAATTTATAAAAAATAAATGAAATTAATAGCAAATGACTATTGCAAAAACGATTATGAAATCATATATTTGTAGGGCATTCAAATGAAGACGTTCAACTCTGAATAAAAATTCATAGAATCACTAATCGGACTATTTAAAAAAATATGGGTAATCAGTAAAGCTGACTTACCCATTTTTTTAATATTAAATTACTACATTTGCACTCTCTAAATAACAAAAGATATGAAAGATTTTAACTACGAGATTACTATCAAAGCTGATAGAGAAGAAGTATATGCTGCTCTTACTACTCCATTCCAAATAGAATTATGGAGTGGCTATCCAGCAGAGATGATTGCAGAGGCAGGTACAGAATTTTCTTTATGGGGTGGAGATATTTGTGGAAAGAACTTAAGCTTTATGCCAAACAAAAGTGTTGTACAGGAGTGGTACTTTGGAGAAACAGAAGAGAAATCTATTGTAGAAATTTTACTTAAAGTTGATACAGTAAGTGCGAATAAAACAAAAATTCGCCTAAAGCATACAAATATCCCAGATGAAGCGTTCGAAGAGATATGTGAGGGATGGAGAGAATATTATATTGGAGCAATACAAAATTTTTTAGAAATATATTAGAGTTATGATAGAATTTGAAATTACTGATGAATATATAGAGTTAAACAAGCTTTTAAAAGTAACTCGAGTTGTAGAAAGTGGAGCAATGGCAAAATCTGTTATTGATGACAATTTAGTTTCACGAGATGGTGTAATAGAGACTCGTAAAAGAGCTAAGATAAGAAAAGGAGAAGTAATATCTCTTTGGGAAAATCAAATCAAAGTTATATAATATCAAAAAGAGATTGCCTTGGCAATCTCTTTTTTTTATATCATATACTAAGCAAAAAATAAATACCCCATAAGTATAGCAGCAATAATACCTACAAAGTCAGCAATCAACCCACATGTTAATGCGTGTCTAGTTTTCTTTATTCCAACCGAGCCAAAATAAACAGCAAGGACGTAAAAAGTGGTATCAGTAGAACCTTGAACTACAGAAGTTAATCTTCCTACAAAAGAATCTGCTCCATGTTCTCTCATGGCATCTACCATCATACCTCTAGCTCCACTTCCACTTAATGGTTTCATTAAAGCAGTAGGAAGAGCCTCAATAAAATCAGTATTACAACCGCAGGAAGCAAATATATAACGTAATCCATCAATAAACATATCCATAGCTCCAGAGGCTCTAAAAACACCTATTCCAACAAGTATAGCTATAAGATATGGAATGATTTTCACTGCTATAGAAAAACCCTCTTTTGCACCTTCTATGAAACTCTCATATACATTTACTTTTCTATAAGCAGCAAGTCCAATAAATAATGTAATTATAGAGAACAAGATAAGGTTAGAAGTAAGATTAGACACCGTTTTAATTGTCTCTTTATCCATATAAGAAAAAGCAAGTATAATTGCAGCAACAACAGCAGTTAAACCTCCTAAATAGGCTAAAATCACTTTATCCAAAAGATTTATCTTCTGATAATAAGCTACAGCTAAAAGTCCAGCAATAGTAGAAAAAAAAGTAGCCAACAAAATAGGAATAAATATATCAGCAGGATTGACGGCACCTAATTGAGCTCTGTAAACCATTATAGATATAGGAATAAGAGTAAGACCAGAGGTGTTAAGTACTAAGAACATAATTTGTGCATTAGAAGCCGTTTCTTTATCCTTATTATACACCTGCATCTCCTTCATAGCCTTTAATCCCATTGGAGTTGCTGCATTATCTAATCCAAGCATATTAGCAGCAACATTCATAACAATAGAACCATAAGCAGGACTATCAGCAGGTAATTCAGGAAAAAGTTTTTCAAAGAAAGGACCTATTGCACGAGAGAATATTCTAATTACACCCCCTTTTTCACCTATTTTCATTATCCCTAACCAAAGAGTAAGAATTCCTGTTAAACCAAGTGAAATCTCAAATCCTGTTTTAGACATATCAAAGGTAGACTGTACAATCTTTTGAAAGATTTCAACATCACCAAAGAATATTAATTTAATTACAGCAACAACAAAAGCAATAAGAAAAAAAGCAACCCAAATATAATTTAACACCATAAAAGATTCATTTATTTATCTAATTTATTCTTTATAACCTGCAAACGCTTAATCACTAAAGAATCATTAGACTTTATATCCAGTGCTAATCTATAAAAATAACGTGAGTAAGTAAAGGAACCCTTATCATAAAAATCATCAGCCTTCTTTTTTAAAGTAAGGAATCTATCAGAGGCCTTTTTCTCTTTAATCTCTTGTATCTTTTTATCAATAGATTTATACATTCTAAGATTTTCCCCCTCAAGACGAACTAAAAGAAGTGCATTCTCAAAATAATAACGAGCCAAAGCATAGTTATTATCCACATAAGATTTCCTAGCTTTCTCAATCAATTTATCAAACTTCTCATATGCCATTGCAATCTGAGTATTATTTAAATCAGTTCCTCTTTCAATATATGTTCTGTCATCTTTTTCGGCATAAAGAGGATATACACGTTCAGAAGTCGAATGACTTATTTTCTTTCTTGGATTATGTGAGCTATTTACAAATCTTTTGGCTTTAATTTCTTTAACGACTTTCTTTTTGTTAACTGACTTTACAACAGGTCTTACAACAGGCTTAGAAATAGGCTTAACAATCTTTTCTTCTTTTTTAGAAACTACAGCAAGTGACTTAGTCTTTACATCTCTAATTTTCAACTTATCCTCTAGAATCTTAAGGTCAGGAGCAATTGCTAATTCATATCTCTTATCTCTCATAAAATCATCCATATCTCTATCATAGGTATATTTAACAACCGCTTTAGAACAAAGAGAAATATCCACATCTTTTTTATTAGGGTAAAGAGTAAGTTTAATCTTTTTCTTAGGAAAATCATCTCCTTGATCTATAATTTCCTGAGTAACATCTGTGTTAAACTCTACAATTTTACTAACATAGCCTTTCTTTACAACTTTTATTGTATAGAAATCATTATAATCCAACTTTATGGTACATCTACCAGAAGAATTAGCAGTTCTATTCTTCTCTTTAACTTTACTAGAGGTAATAATTAATTTAACCCCTTTAGATTCTTCTTCAAATAATGTGATTTTAAAATCAATCTTAATCTGAGCATGTATCTCATTAAAGAAACAAACAAAAATAGAAATGAAGAAAAATGCGTATATCCTTTTCATAATGCAAAAATTCATAATTAGTATTGTTATATTAACAAACATTCATTTGTAACTAAACGTACAAATAAAACGTCATAGATAAGTAAACGTAAATATATCATTCAAGTTTAGATTATTAACTAAGAAATCCAAATATCATGAAAAATCTAACAAATAACACCCTAGTCTTTTTCAGTAAACAATTACTGTGTATAACACTCCTTTGTCTAACATTCTCTTGCTCTTATGGTGAAAGACTAAAAGGAAATAAGATAATGGCTAAAGAAGAAAGAACAGATATAAAGAATTTTGACAAAATTAGAATATCTGTTGGACTTACAGCAGAAATAACACAAGGTAACAAAGAATTTATAGAAGTAGAAGCTGAACAAAACTTAATTCAATACCTTATTACAGAAGTTAAAAGTAATAATACACTTTATATCCACTGGAAAAAAGGAATAAATATCAGAAAATACAAAAAAGCAGTAGTGCATATCACATTAAAATCTCTTAAAGAGATTCATGCAAGTTCAGCTGGCTCGATAAAAAGCATGAATACAATTAAAACTGGAAATCTAACTATAGACGTTTCTTCCGCTTCTAATGTAAATCTAACCGTTTTAGCAGAAAACATAACAATAGACGCTTCTAGTGCTGCAAATGTAAAATTAAAAGGACAATGTAACAACATAACAATAGATGCTTCTAGTGCTTCAGAAGTGGAAACAAAAAAGCTACAATCTCAAAATGCCATAGTAGATGCATCAAGCGCTGCAGAGATTGAAGTATATGCACTAAATGCAATAACAGCAAACGCATCAAGTGGTGGTGATATTGAATATTATGGCAATCCAAAAAACGTATCTGTAAAGACATCAAGTGGTGGTGATATAGATAAGAAACAATAAACTAATCTTCTTTAAATAAAATACACGAGCTCTCTTGACAACAAATATGTTGAAAAGATGAGCTTTCGTTTTTTATATATAACAATCAAAAATACTGCAAGTCAAAAAACAGTCATTCATATAAAATTAAAATTAATTTTTAAAAAACATGCAAATGCAGGCGTCTATATAAAAAGCATAAATACAATAAAAGCAAACGCATCACGCGTAGGACATATCGAATATTATGGCAATCCAAAAGATATATCTGTTAATACATCAGGCGGAGTGTATATAGGTAAAAAATAATAAGCTTATTTTTACTATTTTTGTCCCAAACATAAAAAGAGGACAAAGTGATATACCCAAATAATTTAGAGGACAAAATAGGATTCAGCAAAATAAGGATTTCTTTAAAGAAATTATGCTTAAGCTCTCTTGGCAGCGAATTAGTCGACAAGATGAGCTTCAGTCTTTCATGGCGAACAATAGAAAAAACGCTAAGAGAGACTGAGGAATTCATTACAATCTGTCAAGAAGAAGAGTCCTTCCCTACAGCCCATTATTTTGACGTTAGAGATTCTCTAGAAAAGATACGTATAGATGGAGCTTTTCTTGATCCACAAGAATTGTTTAAATTAAAACGTTCTTTAGAATCAATAACAGCTATATCTCGCTTTTTTAAAGATAAAGAAGAGAAATATCCTCAACTTATTGAAAAGGCAGGTCGACTTCGTCTCTACCCATATATCTTACAACGTTTAGAAAACATCGTTTCTAAATATGGAACAATTAAAGATTCTGCAAGTCCACAATTAGGTGAGATTCGTAGAGACATTCTTAAAAAACAATCTGGTATTTCAAGAAGAATGAATGCCTTGATGCAACAAGCCCAAAAAGAGGGATGGGCTGATCCAGATACATCTATATCTATACGTGATGGTAGAATGGTTATTCCAGTTCCTGCTGCTCACAAAAGACAAATAAAAGGAATAGTTCATGATGAATCATCTACAGGTAAGACTTCATATATAGAACCAACAGAGATTGTAGAAACAAACAATCAAATTAAAGAATTAGAATATCTTGAAAGAAGAGAGATAATGAAAATTCTTATTGCTTTCTGTACAGAAATTCGACCTTATATAGACGATTTAATACCTGCATACAATTTCCTTGGATTCATAGATTTCGTAAGAGCAAAAGCTCTTTATTCTTTAAACGTAGATGCACTTGTTCCTGAATTCGACAATAAACCATCTTTCGATTGGGTAGACGCACGTCATCCTCTCCTTTATCTTTCAAATAAAGAAGAAGGAAAAATAGTTGTACCACTAAACATTAAACTAAGCGAAGAAGATAGAATATTACTTATCTCAGGCCCCAATGCAGGGGGTAAATCTGTTTGTTTAAAAACAGTAGGACTAATACAATACATGTTCCAATGTGGAATGCCTGTTCCATTAGCAGATAATTCGCAAATGGGAATATTCAGCGATGTATTCATAGATATAGGCGATGAGCAATCTATGGAAAACGATTTGAGTACATATAGTTCTCATCTTACAAACATGAAGAATTTCGTTAAACATTCAAGTGCGGATAGCCTCATTCTTATTGACGAATTTGGTACTGGTACAGAGCCAATGCTTGGAGGATCTATTGCTGAGGCAATTCTACACAAGTTAAATAACAAGAAGGTTAAAGGCGTTATAACTACTCACTACACAAATCTTAAACATTACGCAGAATCTACTCCTGGAGTAATAAATGGTGCAATGCTTTACGATTCTCAGCATATGAAACCTCTATTTGAGTTACGTATAGGAAAACCAGGTTCGTCATTTGCTTTTGAAATTGCTAAAAAGATAGGCTTACCTAAAGATATTCTTGATGATGCAACACATAAAATTGGTGAAGATCATATAAATTTCGATCAAAATCTTAAAGATATTGCTCGAGATAAAAAATACTGGGAAAACAAACGTCGTAAGATTCATGATAACGAAAAGAAGTTAGATAAAATAGTAGAGAAATACGATAAAGAACTACAAGAAGCTAATCGATTAAGAAAAGAGATTCTTGAAGAGGCTAAAAAGCAAGCGGAAACAATTATTGCCGAAGCTAATAAGTCTATAGAACGAACTATTCGTGAGATTAAGGAGCATCAAGCAGATAAAACTAAGACTAAAGAATCTAGAAAAAATCTTGAGAAAACTAAGGAGAACCTTGGGAAAATAAACCTAGAAGAAGACTCAAGGATAAAGCACAAGATTAATAAACTTAAGGAAAGAGAAGAGAAACGTTCTAAAGACAAGCCAGCTCCTACTGAAAAAGAAATTCAAGCTGCACTTCCTGTTAAGAAAAAGACAAGCATAGATATAGGAGACAATGTAAAGATTAAGAAATCTGGAACTATTGGCGAGGTTATAGAAATAAACAAGAACACTGCAATAGTTGCTCTTGGTAATTTAATGACTTCAGTTCGTGTTAAAGACCTTGAATATGTGTCAAAGAATAAAGCTAAGAAGTCCAATGCTCGTTCTTCTACCTCTTTGATACAAGAGAATATTTACAAGCTTAAAATGAATTTCAAGCCACGAATTGACCTTAGAGGTGTTCGTGGAGAAGAGGCTCTAATGGAAACTATGGAATTTATAGACCAAGCAATAATGGTTGGTGCTGGAGAAGTTCGTATACTTCATGGAACAGGCCATGGTATTCTGCGAAATATGATACGTGAATATCTTGCAACAGTTAATGTTATTCGCTCTTATAAAGATGAAAGTTTACAAATGGGTGGCGCAGGAATTACTGTTGTCACTTTTGAATAAAAGATAATAGAATCAAATAATCTCAAGAAGCTGTTTGTTAATAGGCAGCTTCTTTATTTATATAAATTTCACAGTAAAAATTAAAGCATAAAAAAGAGCCTATCTAAAAAAGATAGGCTCTAACCTCTTGCACGGGAGGAGAGGCTCGAACTCCCGACACCTGGTTTTGGAGACCAGTGCTCTACCAACTGAGCTACTCCCGTATTTTGGTACCACAAAGAAAGGTAAAATCCCTTGTATTTACAAGCTTTTTGGAATATTTACTAATCTTTTTTATGTAATAGATAGCAAACCTTTCATTTAAAGTTGTTTATACTCTCAATCATTATTAAATGAAAGATAAAAGACATTATTAAAATATACATATACAAAAAAAGAGCTTGTTAAAAACAAGCTCTTCTACCAGCGGAGAGAGAGGGATTCGAACCCCCGGTACCTTGCAGTACAATAGTTTTCAAGACTACCGCATTCGACCACTCTGCCATCTCTCCTGATGCACTGCAAAAGTAACTTAATTTTTCTAAACTACAAACTTTTAAAGGGCTTTCAGAGTATTTTTATCATGTAATAAGCTTAGATTATTAATAATCAGAGAGAAAGCATGTAATAAAAAAAGACATTATAAATACTAATATATTTATAATGTCCGTTTAATCTTCATATAAAGAAACAAAAGATCTAGAAATATAGACCTATATTCACATTAAAACGTTTATTCCAGCTCTTCTCGCCTCCAACAGAAAGACCTTGCTTGTAATTATCTCCTATCCAAGGATGATTATTCGCCAACACGTAGTCAATCAATATATAAACAGGCCCTGTATGTAACATACAACCAAGCACATTCATATATGAACTATCATAATCGGATACTGACTTCTCATAAGCAGAGAAATCATTATAAAATTTAATATCGTCCAAGAATTTATAATTAAGAGGAATTTGATAACCTATACTTAAAGAATATACAAAACCTTTACGAGCCATTTCATAAGCGCCATTAAAAGCCCCCATCTCAATAAAGTCTTTAGAAACAGAATCTTTAGGATTAAACTCACAAGCAATAGCTTCAGCCTTTATGTCCCAACGGTTAAATTTGAATACTCCGTGTACAGCAAAAGCATATTTATCTCCTGTATCTTGTGTTTTTGTATTGTAGATTTGTCCATATTGAGCAGAACCACCAATTTCATGTTGTTTCTTATCACCAAAATGATAAGCCATACGAGCAGTTAATTGGTTCAATTCTTCATTTTCCCCACTAATGTCATAAGCATATCTCTTATTCTTACTACTAAAAACATCTTCAGAATTCTTAGAAAAATTAAGCTGAGCCTCTAAATTATTACATTTATATTCTAATAAGGCACCTATGTCGGCATCATCTTCAAAGCCCATATAATAAGGCATATTAAACATGAAACTATTTCCAGTAAAAGGCATAATACCAAAAGGAGTTCTTGGCATACCTACCTTAAGTTTCAGATTATCAGTCAAAGGCAAACCAATATATCCATTACGTAGCATGAAACCACCAAAAGATTCTGCATAATAACGTGTCTCTACTGCAAATTCAACTCCCTTTAGTTCACCTTTTGCAGTAAATATCATAGCATCGAAAATGGCTTGCCCGCCTTTATCTTTATGACTTTGATTCCAACTATTGTTCATATAAGTGTAACGAAAGGCTCCACCAATCTTTACAAAATCTTTGTTCTTTTCAACTTGTTCTTGGGCACACATATTCAATGCTGCCAATAAAATCACCAATAAGCTTGTTGTAAATTTTTTATACATAGTATTACATTCTAATAATTTTAGTTTCCTATTTCTCTCTTTATGAAAAAAACAGTTACCTTAATAAAAATAGTTTGAGTTTATTGTATGATATAGAATTCCGCGAAGAATCCTCACTACTTGCTATTGTCCACCACATAGCTAATGAGGGAATTAATGCAACAAATTTACACTTTAATTAATCAATGACAACTATTATTATATCCTTTTACTAATTTATTCTGAACTAAGCACCTGTGAGTCTAAACAATATATCATAATAGGGCATCTTAAAAAACAGAAATATCATTATACACAAAGGGACTGTAATATTGAATATGACAGAATATCAATATCAACAATGAAGATATAAGAAAGTAAAAGGCATAAAAAAGGAGCTTGTTAAAAACAAGCTCTTTTACCAGCGGAGAGAGAGGGATTCGAACCCCCGGTACCTTGCAGTACAATAGTTTTCAAGACTACCGCATTCGACCACTCTGCCATCTCTCCTGATGCACTGCAAAAGTAGCTCATTTTTCAGAAACACCAAACTTTTGCAGTACTTTTATTCAATAAAAATCAATCTTTTTCTAATGGTTTTTATAAGACGTTGCAAACTAACATGTTCCGTTCACCAATAAACGCTTCTAATTTATCACCAATCTCTATCTTTCCTACTCCTGGAGGTGTTCCAGTGTAAATTAAATCACCAATCTTAAGAGTATAAAACTTCGAAATGTATGCAATAAGTTCATCAATCTTGAAAATCATATCAGAAGTATTGCCTTTTTGAACAAGTTCTCCATTCTTAAGCAAAGAAAAATCTATATCTTGAACTGAAGAAAAATCTTCTTTATTAATATATTTCATAGAAATAGGAGCAGAATAATCAAAAGCTTTAGCATTAGCCCAAGGTAAACCTTTAGTCTTTAATTCAGTCTGTAAATCACGAGCCGTAAAATCTATACCTATTCCTATTTCTTCGTAATAACGATGTGCAAATCTCTCTGCTATATTCTTACCAATTTTATTAATTCTAACCACAATCTCCACCTCATAATGTACATTCTTTGTAAAGTCTGGAATATAGAAAGGATCATTATTTCTAAGTTGAGCAGTATCTGGCATAAGAAAAATAACTGGTTCTTTAGGAACAGGATTATTCAACTCTTTAGCGTGATCGACGTAATTACGTCCAATACCTATTAATTTCATACAACACGAATTTATGTACAACTAAACTATTTAGTAGCTAACTTAAGCTTTATTTCTGTTAGGACCTTCTTAGTATAAAGAGGGAAATCTGCATTCATTATCCAAGAATAATAACCAGGCTGCTCTGTAAGTACTTTTTCTACTGCCTTACCCTTGTTCTTACCAAAGTTAATGATTTCCACCCCATTTTTATCCAAGGCTATAAAACCTGCAAAATCAACTGTCTTAACCTGAGTAGTAAACTCAGAAAGAGAAGCAATATCATTCTCTAAATTAGAGTATCTATCTAATTGAGACTTAAGAATTTCGTAAGTAGCCATAGTATCAGCATCAGCACCGTGAGCACCGATTAATTCTTTCTCACAATAGAATCTATAAGCAGCCGAAAGAGTACGTTGTTCCATCTTATGGAATATAGTTTGAACGTCAACAAATTTTCTCTTACGCATGTCTATATCCACATCAGCACGAATAAATTCTTCAGCAAGCAAAGGAATATCAAAACGATTAGAATTATACCCACCCAAATCACATCCTTCAATAAATTTAGCAACATCCTTAGCCACCGATTTAAAAACAGGAGCATCTTTGATATCCTCATCATAAATACCATGAATATTACTCGATTCCTCAGGAATAGGCATTTCCGGATTAACTCTTAGACATTTTTTCTCTTCGCTTCCATTTATATTTACTTTCAAGATAGCGATCTCAACTATTCTGTCTTTAGAAATATTTAAACCTGTCGTTTCAAGGTCGAAGAAAGCAATAGGATTCTTTAAATTTAATTCCATCTTAATTTTGCATTAAAAAAAATGAGCTATGTATTAAGAATTTTGCAAACTCATAATTCATAACTCATTAATATATTGTTTTAAATAGTACTAATTAATCATCATTGGCATTAAAAGCATTAATACATCTTCATCAGCATTTTCGCTATCGTAAGGTAAGAATAAACCAGGACGAGTAGGATCAGACAACTCAATAACTATATTACTAGCATCTATATTAGATATGATTTCTTGCATATATGGAGCCTTAAATCCTATAGAGAATTCAGGACCTTCATATTGACAAGCAAGAGTTTCATGTCCAGAAGTAGAGAAGTCAACATCTTGAGCTGAAACAACTAATTTATTCTGTCCAAGCTCTAGTTTCACAAGACTACTAGCAGGGTTAGAAACCACTGCTACTCTACCAAGAGTTCCTAGAATACTATCTCTATCAATGATTACTTTATTTGGATTGTTCTGTGGTATAACAGAATTATAATTAGGGAATTTACCTTCTACAAGCTTACAGCTTAATGTATATGTTCCGAAATTAAATATTGCTCTCTTATTAGTGTACTCTACACTAAGGACATCTTCTTTTTTAGGAAGAATGTTTTTAAGAAGAGAAGCAGGCTTTTTAGGTAAAATAAACGATTCGTCTTCCACATCTGTGTTTGCATCAAATCTCTTATAACGAACTAACTTATGAGCATCTGAGGCTACAAAATTCAAGTTAGAAGAACTTATTTCAACAAAAATACAATTCATTACTGGACGAAGCTCATCACTTGCAGTAGCAAAGAATGTTTTATTAATACCGTCTAACAACAAAGAGCATGTAGTTGAAAACTTAACTGACTTGCCTTCTGTTTGCATCTCAGTATTAGGGAACTCATCAGCATCAAAACCAACAAGAGTATATTCGCCATTATCCGAGAGAATACGTATAGCGAAAGTGTTCAAGTTAATTTCGAAAGAAAGAGGTTGTTCTGGAAATTTCTTTACTATTTCAAGAATAATCTTTGCAGGAATAGCTACTCTTCCCTCTTCTGATATAGAATCAGGTAGAATTTCAGATGTAAGAGTTGTTTCTAAGTCAGAAGCAGTGATCTTAATCTTCCCATCTTTAACATCAAAAACAATACAATCAAGTATTGGCATGGTATTCTTTGAACTGATTACTCTACCAATTGCTTGGAGATGCGATAATAAACTTGTGCTTGATACTACAAAATTCATGATATAAAGATTTTAATTTTAGCAATATAAAGTTGCTTTATAAAGTAAAGAAACTGGCTACAAATATAGTCATTTTCTAGTCTTTTCATTACTTTTTTGATATGTTTTTTTACGTATAAAATACCATAGATAAGCTAATAAGATAAGCAGAACTAAAGGGCAAAATATATTTAAATACTGCCAAAACATTCTATCTGACTTCAAACGAGTTTTATCTAATATTCTTAATTTAAACTCTCTATTTCTTAATTGCATTAAGCCAGTATTGTCGCATAGATAATTTACAGCATTCATTAAGAATGCCTTATTTCCGTAAGTCTGCTTAGTGTAACGATCATAACCTAGAGGTACAATTCTCATATTTTTTCCAGATCCACTAAAAGTATTTCTTACTATATCACCATCAGAAATCACTATCATTTTAGTCTCCACACTCTCCTTACGGTGTGGCATACCAATATTAAAATCAAGAGTACGATGACGAAATAGAGATGGAAATTTACCATGCAAAGACACAGCTACAATCTTATTAGATACATTAAAAACCTCTGGAGACATCTTTTCTTCTACAATATTAAAAGAAACAGGCCAAGGGACATTTACCAAACGAGTATATTTTGAGGTTTGCAAAAGAACTTCCTTTTTTATATCATAATTACCCCCAAGAGTATCAATAGTATTAGCAAAATCAAGTCGTATAGGATTCACATTCTTACCTATTGGATTATCGCCATTAGGCATTACCAAAGGAGAATAATACCAAGGAGCAGGAGTAAATTTAGCAGGTTGTCCTGGCAAAGATATATTTACAGGAACACGAACACACTGACCATCTAGAATAAGATTCGGATTAATTCTTACACCATAAGTAAAAAGCATATCCTCTATATTCAGAGGTTTAAAGAAAGCCAATATTTCCGACTTATATCTTAATGAATCTAAATCAGCCGATACTTGATCTACTAACCAAAGAGAACTACCTCCATTCATTATAAACTGGTCAATAACGTACTTATCCTTTTCAGAAAAATCCTTACGCGGCCGAGCAATTATTAAAGCAGAATACTTTTTAATATTCTTTCTAAGTTTCTCTGTTGAGATAATATCAACATTATAAAAATCTGCTAAAGAACCACCTAAATCAGCAGTCTCAGCTTTAGACAACTCATTATGTCCCTCCAGAAAAGCAATATTTTTTCTTTCTTTAGTAGATACAACATTCAATGCATTTGCTAATTCATACTCTAAAGCTTCAATAGAATTATTGATATTAACCTCAGCACTAAAAGCGGGATTATTTTTTAAAAGATTAACAGGTATTTCCTTTTTGCTATTCCAAATAAGCATAGATGGAAATATTAACTGTTGTGATATTCTCTCATCAGAAGTCTTTCTATTTATATTTGTTGGCTGAATCCCTTTACTATAAAGTCGGTTAATAAACTCATCCTTTTTCTTCTTATCTTTAATATCAGAAGGGTCAAGAAAACGAAAATGCAATCTCTTATTATTCGCTGTACATTGCTCCAATAATTCTTTTACTCTATCATGTAGACGCATAAAAGAAGAAGGAAGCTTACCATCCAAATAAATCTCAACATAAACATCTTCCTGAATATTATCTATTAAATTTATAGTATTTTCAGAAAGAGTAAATCTCTTATCCTCAGTAAGATCAAATCTTGTATAAAAAATATTACTAACAACAAGAATGCCAAGCAACACAAGCAAATATATTAATATACTCTTCAAATTTTTCATCATTACAATTTTTCTATTCTAGTCTTAGTAAAAGATACAAACAAAGCCGAAACCACAACAAACCAAATGATATCTCTTGTGTCTACAAGTCCTCTTGACATAGGCAAATAGTGAGAAGAGATACCAAAATACTTCACCTCATTTTCAAAATCATATAAAATAGGCAAAGAAGAAATAAAGTCGAATCCAGAATATAAAAGGAAGCACAAAACAATACCTATTATAAATGATACTATTTGATTCTCAGAAAGGGAAGACGCAAACAAAGACAATGCAACAAAGATTGACGAAAGGAATGCTAATCCAACATAAGAACCAAGAATAGAACCTATATCAATATTTCCTATAGGTGAGGCTAGTTGATAAAGAGAGAAAAAATAAATAAAAGAAGGTAATATTGCAACAAACACCAGAATAAGAGCCGCAAAATACTTAGCCAAAACTATTTTCAAAGACGACAAGGGTCTTGTCAACAATAGATCCAGAGTACCAGTTTTTCTCTCCTCTGCAAAAAGTCTCATACATATAGCAGGAATAAGAAAGAGAAAAAGATTAGGAGCAATATTAAAGAATGCCGACATATCAGCATATCCACTATCTAAGATATTATCACCACCTGGAATAACCCATAAAAAAAGCCCGTTAGCCAATAAAAATACAGCAATAACAATATAAGCTGCCAATGAACTAAAAAAGGAAGAAATCTCTTTAATAATTAAATTTTTCACAATTTATAATATTTTATTATTAGACGAAAAGCAATACAAATAGAACAACTAGTCATTAATAGAACTAACAATCTCTTTTGCAAACCTATTACTAGCACCGGCAGAACCCAATTTCTCTCTGAGTAGATCGAAATCGATAAGCATATTTTTTCTATATTCTTTATCAAACAAAATAGCGTTCAACTCATTCTCTATATTCTTCTCATTAAAATTATGCTGAATAAGCTCTTTCACAAGCTCTCTATCCATAATGATATTTACTAAAGATATAAATTTAATATTAAGAAGAGGCCAAAAAAGTTTAAAGCCTATTTTTCCACCACCAGCTCTATAACAAACCACCTCTGGAGTATTTATAATAGCTGTTTCAAGAGTAGCCGTACCGGAAGTTACCAAAGCAGCCTGTGCATGATGCACAAGTTGATAAGTCTGTGCATAAACAATTTTCACATCAAAACCTGATATATAATCCTTATAATCCTCATCACTCATAGAAGGGGCACCAGCTATCACAAATTGATAATCAGGATAATCCTTAATAACATTAAGCATTTCAGGAAGAATCTTATTAAGTTCCTGCTTCCTACTACCTGCTAATAAAGCAATAATAGGTTTATCATCTAAAGCATTTTTCTCTAAGAAAGATTCTAGTGTTTGAGTTTTATCAAGATTCCTCTCTATGGCATCCACTAATGGATTTCCTCCATAAAAAACAGGATAATCGAACTCTTTATAAAAATCAACCTCAAACGGGAAGATGCAAAGCATACTATCAATATATTTCTTTATAGACTTAATTCTCCATTTCTTCCAAGCCCATATTTTTGGTGAGATATAATAATAATTCTTAATGCCTATAGACTTAGTATACTTAGCAATTTTCAAGTTAAAGCCAGGAAAATCTACAAAAATAATAGCATCTGCTTGCCAGTCTTTAATATCAGCCTTTATAAAATCAAGATTAGACTTTATCTTAGCAAGATTCTTAAGAACATTCACAAACCCCATTACTGCAGTATGCTTATAATGACGAACAATATCACCACCAGCTTCCTGCATCAAATCACCACCATGACATCTAAAAACAGCATCCTTATCCTCTATAGAAATCTCTCTCATCAAGTTAGCTGCATGCATATCTCCTGAGGCTTCACCAGCTATTATATAATATTTCATACTACAATTTTTCTATAACTTTAGCTAAAGACAATTTCCAATCAAATATAACAACAGAATAATACTCCACAATTTTCTCTTTATTCATTACTGAATATTTAGGTCTTCTAGCTTTTTGAGGATAATCTTCAGATGGAATAGGTTTAACATCACAATTCAAAGCTTTCAAGCGTACAATCTCTTGAGCAAATTCGCACCAAGAACACTCTCCCGCATCAGAATAATGATAAACTTCTCCATAATGTTTATTCTCTGAGGACAACATATTCAATATAGCATTAGCAAGATTCTCAGCACTAGTAGGCGTTCCAATCTGATCAGCTACAACAGTTAATTCTGTTCTAGAAGAAGCAAGACGAATAATAGTCTTCACAAAATTATTAGCTATATCAGAATAAAGCCAAGAAGTACGGATAATCTGAGTTTTAGAGCAAAATTCTAATGCAGCATTCTCCCCTTCCAACTTAGTCTTACCATAAACAGAAATAGGATTAGTATTATGTGATTCTCTATAATGAGAAGAAGTCTCACCATCAAAAACAAAATCTGTAGACACATGATAAAACTCAGCACCACAAGATTCTGCAGCTATAGCAAGATACTTGACAGCATTAACATTGACATCATAAGCCATCTCCTGTTCATCTTCAGCAAGATCCACTTTTGTATATGCCGCACAATTAATCACAGCATCCACCTTATGATTAGAAAAATAAGCACTTACAGCTTCTTGATCAACTATGTTAAAATCCTCTCTAGAAACGAAAGTAAAATTAGAATTATTCGTATTTCTAGAAGACTCAACAACTCTCTTTATAATATTAGCTAATTGACCATTAGCACCAGTAACAAGTATATTCATAAAATAACAAATTAAATAAGTTCAGCTAAACAATTATAAACAAGATCCTTATCCGAAAGTATCATATCCTCTCTAGGAATCATCCAATCTATAGCAAGCTCCTTATCATCAAAAGCAATACCAGCTTCTGATGTAGGACAATAATAATTATCACACTTATATTGAAAAATCACCTCTTTAGATAAAGCCACATAACCATGAGCAAAACCATGAGGAATAAAAAGTTGCAACTTATTCTCCTCTGAGAGGATTTGCGAAACATATTTACCAAAAGTAGGAGAATCCTTACGAATATCAACAGCAACATCTAAAACTTTCCCACTAACAACACGAATAAGTTTAGCCTGAGCATGTTGGCCTTTCTGAAAATGTAAACCTCTTAAAACACCATAAGAAGATTTCGCTTCATTATCCTGAATAAAGTTAATGTCATCACCAATAAGCTCATCGAAAGATATCTTATTATAAGATTCAAAAAAATAGCCACGAGTATCATTAAACACTCTTGGCTCTATAATTACAACATCTGGAATATTTGTATTTCTAATATTCATTATCTATCAATTATGAATTTCTATTTCTTTAATTTACTCACTTTCCCATCAAAAAGCAAATACTTATCTCCACTTTCTTCGCAAAGAGCAATGCCCTTATCATCAAAGAAAAGCTTAGAACCATATTCACTCATCCACCCTGTTTGTACTGCAGGATTACCAACAACTACAGCATAAGCAGGCACCTCTCTTGTCACTACAGCACCAGCACCTATAAAGGCATATTCACCTATATCATAACCACAAACTATAGTAGCATTAGCTCCTATAGTAGCACCACGTTTCACTAAAGTCATCTTATACTCGTTTTTACGATTAACAGCAGAGCGAGGATTAATCACATTAGTAAAAACCATAGAAGGTCCAAGAAAAACATCATCCTCACAAATAACGCCAGTATAAATAGAAACATTATTCTGAACCTTAACATTATCACCAAGAACAACATCAGGAGACACAACTACATTCTGTCCAATATTACAATCTTTACCAATCTTGCAATTAGACATTATATGAGAAAAATGCCATATCTTTGTACCATCAGCAATATCACACCCCTTGTCAATAATAGCAGACTCGTGAGCAAAAAAACTAGTGTTTGAATTCATAATTAATAATTTCTAATTCATAATCACTTAAACTCTCCAACCAAAAGGATGACGTTCCAATTCAAGCTTAGCAAAAGGATGATAATCACCCACTAAACCTATCTGCTGAGCATTTCTAATATCGTGAACAATCTCAATACAAGGACGCACCTCATCTAAACCAAAACCATCACCAGCAAGTATTTTCTTATAGCTATCAGTATGCAAATCCGTAAAGCCATTCGAAAACTCAACCTCTTCACCATCCATCTCTAACAAACGATAGGTTCTTTTACCAGCCTCTCTAATTTCTTTTGGAAGAGTATTCTCATTAATACTTAAGAAATAACGCACTCTAGCCTTATCAAACTCAAGAAAACCAGCCACTCTATCATGAGAAGCCACATGAACAATATTCTTTTTCACAGCACCAAAAACCCACTGTAACATATCATAAAAGTGCACACCAATATTAGTTGCAATACCACCACTCTTTCTCTCATCACCTTTCCATGATGAGTGATACCAATTACCACGAGAAGTGATATAAGTCAAATCTACATCATAGATTTTATCCTTAGGACCATTATCAACTTTTTCTTTAAGAGCCATAATAGATTTATGCAAACGCAACTGCAATATATTATTAACCTTACCTCCAGTATTCTTCTCAACCTCCTTAAGAGCATCCACATTCCAAGGATTTAAAACAAGAGGTTTTTCAGAAATAACATTAGCTCCCATACGTAAACCATAACGAATATGAGCATCATGAAGATAATTAGGAGTACAAACAGAAAGTATATCAACAGCATTTTCTGTGCCTTGCATCTTAGAAAGATGTCTATCAAAAAGCTCCTGTTCAGTAAAAAAGGCAGCTTTAGGAAAAAACGAATCCATAATTCCAACACTATCAAACTTATCGTAAGCAGCAAGTAAATTATTACCAGTATCTTTAATAGCACGTAAATGGCGTGGGGCAACAAAACCACCTATGCCTATAATTGCAAAATTCTTCATATTATAATCTATATATTCTTGTATATCTCTTATTTTAAAATATCAATAAGAGTCTGAACGATAAAGGTTCTAGTCTCATCATTCATTTCAGTATGCATAGGTAAAGAAAGCACTTCGCCAGCAAGACTCTCCGTTATAGGGAAAATGCCTTCTGGAGAATCTTCTTGCACATAAGCTTTTTGTAAATGTAAAGGAATAGGATAATATATCATAGAAGGAATGCCTTTTTCTGCCAAAGCATCTTTAATTGCATCACGCTTTCCATTCAATACCTTAATAGTATATTGGTGAAACACATGAGAAGAATACTCAGCACGTTTAGGAATCTCTACAGCATCAATATCACTCAAAGCCATATCATAAAAGTTAGCCAAAGAATTTCTAGCCTCAGAATACTCATCAAGATATTTAAGTTTAACATCCAAAATAGCAGCCTGAATAGTATCAAGACGAGAATTACACCCAATCACATCATGATGATACTTCTTGGACTGACCATGATTAGCAATCATCCTAGCCTTCTCAGCAAGATTATCATCATTTATAAAAAGAGCACCACCATCACCAAAACACCCAAGATTCTTAGAAGGGAAAAAAGAAGTAATACCAATATCCCCCATAGTACCAGCCTTAGAAACAGATCCATCACTAAACGAATACTCAGCACCTATAGCCTGAGCAGCATCCTCCACAACAAACAAACTATATTTATTTGTTATCTCCAAAATAGACTGCATATCAGCACACTGCCCATATAAATGCACAGGAACAACAGCTCGTGTTTTAGAAGTAATAGCAGCTTCTATCTTAGAAACATCTATAGAAAATAAATCAGGTAAACAATCCACAAAAACAGGTTTCAAACCAAGAAGAGCAATCACTTCAGCTGTAGCCACATAAGTATGCACCGGCACAATCACCTCATCACCAGCCTTTAGACCCAAGCTCATAAAAGCAATCTGCAAAGCATCAGTACCATTACCACAAGTCTGCACATGCTTAACAGCATTATATCTAGCCAGATTCTCAGCAAAAGAAGTCACCTGCTTCCCATTAATAAAAGCAGAAGAATCAATCACCGTTTTAACAGCTTTATCCACCTCAGTCTTAATTCTCATATATTGAGAATTCAAATCAACCATTTGAATCTTATCCATATCATTTAAGTCAGTTTCTCAAAGATAAACTATTTCATAGAAAAAAGAAAAGCCAATCACCATTTCGGAAATTGACTATTACAATATTTTCATCTAAACGCCTAGCTACAAATCCAATACAATATCTTTAGAGACAAGTCTAGGATTATTAGTTAAACGCTGAAGATTAATATTATCTAGAGCAAAACGCACATCCTTATCAGTCATGCCAAGATTATCCAAACGAATCTCAATTCCAATATCAGCAATAAACATCTCAAGCTTAAATCTAGCCTCTTTTATAGTCTTTACTTCAAGAATCTCAAACAAATCCTCAAAAACAGACCTCACATAAGAAACCCCTCTCTTATCATTACAATCATATTCAGTAAGATTATAATTATACTCAAGAAAAAAAGGTAAACTCACAGCAACAGCATGACCATGAGGCAAATTATTATAAGAAGTAAACGAATACGACAAAGCATGAGGAGCAGTCGTTTTAGTTATATTAATAGCTTTTCCGGCCAAGAAAGAAGCTCTAGACATATTATCCTTAGCCACATGATTACCATCAACAGCAGCTCTTAAATTAGACCATACAAGACGAATAGCCTCCATAGAATCTATAACAGACTCATCTGTGGAATTAACACTCCACAAAGACTCCACAGCCTGAGCAAAAGCATCAAAACCAGTAACAGCAGCAAGATAAGCCGACTGAGAATAAGTAAACTGAGAATCATTTATAGACACATCAGGCAAAATATCAATATGAGCAAGAGAATATTTCACCTTATCTATATACACAACAGCAAAATGAGTAGCCTCACTCCCTGTACCAGAAGTAGTAGGAATAGCTATTAACTTCTTATCAGTAGGAACAACATTAGATTTCTTAATAGCCTCAGAACAATCTTTAGAATCAAACAAAGCCTTCACAAGCTTAGCCATATCCATAACAGATCCACCACCAACAGCAATAATCAAATCGCAATTATTCTCTTTAAGTAATTCTATCCCCCTTACAGCATCTTCTAATCTAGGATTTCTTTCAAAATCAGAAAAAACAAAACACTTATAATCAAAAAGAATCTTATCAATTACGGCTTTAGCACCACATAATTCATAAGACTCTTTTCCTGTAAGTAAAAAAATAGAATCAGGAGAGATTCTATCCACAACTCTTTTCAGATTAGAGATAGAACCCTCTCCTATATATATTTCTTGATCCATTATTTCAATAAATTCATTAAATTAAGCTTATTCTCAATAGGCGATTTCGTTGGTCTACCAAGATTCTCTCTACCACCATTATCTATCTTAATCTCTAAAAGAGCAGGTCCATCGCAAAGCTTCAATTCTTTTATAGCAGAAAATAAATCATCACGCGAACTAACAGAAAAAGTCTTTATATAATTACTAGCCTCAGCAATCTTACAAAAATCAGTCTCCAAACCAACAGTAGGCTGTCCACCAACCGACTCATGAGAACCATTATTAAAAATCACATGTTTATAATTCTTAGGAGATAAACTTCCTGTAATAGCTAAAGAACCAGTATGCATAATACTTGCCCCATCGCCATCAAAGCAAAAAACCTCTTTATCAGTATTCAAAGCAATACCAAGAGCAATCTGACTAGCATGCCCCATAGAGCCAACGGTCAAGAAATCATTATCATGAGATTGTTTAAGTTCCTCTCTATACTCAAAAAGTTCTCTAGAAGTCTTACCTGTAGTAGAAACTACAATATCATTAGAAGACAAATTATCAACAATAATCTTTAAAGCATCCTCTCTAAGAAGTTCAAAACTACTATCCTTCTTTGTTTTAAGCTTATACGGTTCAAACGTACCCTTCTTAACAACAATAAAATAAGGACTATTATTCTCCTTCATAAACAAATTAGCCTCAGACAAGATCTCATCTATATTATCCGTATCCGAATCAATAACAGAATATGTATAACCCATAGCCTCAATAAGTCCAATAGTCACTTTACCTTGCTTAACATGTTGAGGTTCGTCCTTTTTACCAGGTTCCCCTCTCCAACCTACCATCAAAAGCATAGGAATACTATAAACATCAGGATCAGCAAGAGACAATAAAGGATTAATAGAATTGCCCAAACCAGAATTCTGCATATACACTAAAGGAAACTTACCAGTAGCAATATGATATCCAGCGGCTAAACCAACAGCTGCACCTTCATTAGCAGCTGTTATATTATTCTTAGTCTCAACATTATCAGTAATAAATGCGCAAAAATCCTTTAATAAAGAATCAGGCACACCCGTAAAAAAAGCAACATCATTTTTATAAAGAGAATTCACAAACGCCTCAACATCAATCATATCAAACTATTTAGTACCAGGAATCAGTTCTAAAATCTCTTTAATAGGCATACACTTATCATCAGCATCAGACGAACGACCATGAGACAAAATAGATTTAGCCACAGAAAGCATAGCAGGATAAGCTGATCTCAACATATGATTAGCATAAATCACAATATTAACACCCATAAGTTGAAACTCATCCTCAGTAATATGATTAAAAGTAGAAGGAACAACCACAATAGGAGTATTCTTATTCTCTTCTCTAAACTTCAAACAAAAATCCTTAATATCCTCGCCAGTTTTCTCCTTACTATGAATCATTATACCATCAGCCCCAGCTTTTACATAAGCAAAAGCTCTTTCAAGAGCTTCCTCAACTGTATTGCCAAGAATAAGACTCTCAACACGAGCAATAATCATAAAATCCTCAGTAATCTGAGCACTCTTACCAGCAATAATTTTATTAGAGAAATCCTCTATACTATCCTGAGTTTGCGCAACAGAAGTACCAAATAAAGAATTCTTCTTCAAACCCGTTTTATCCTCTATAATAACAGCAGAAACGCCATGACGTTCAAGAGTTCTAACAGTAAAAACGAAATGCTCTAACTTACCACCAGTATCCCCATCATAAATAATAGGCTTAGTAGTACATTCAAGAGTATCGTTAAGACTATGAAGACGAGTAGTAATATCAACAGCCTCTATATCAGGTTTACCCTTAGAAGTAGAATCCGTTAAACTAGACGACCACATACCATCAAACTCTCTAAGCTGACCGTTAACTTCAACCTTAGCATTCTCAACAATAAGTCCTGTTAAACCAGAATGAGACTCCAGAATACGAACTATAGGCTTAGCGTTAATTAAACGTCTAAGCCTCTGCATTCTAATCTCAGGAGTAGTCCCAATATCCTTAATGCTATGATTTAATTTAGTAGAAGAAATACCTTCAGTATAAGGCACATCAATAAGCTTACCACCCCAATTATCAATAGTATCAATAACGGTCTGTCTAGTTTGCTTTTGAATACCCTCCTTCCAATCGTCACCATGCACAACAAAATCAGGTTTAAGCATCAATAAATTAGGTCTATAATCAAGAGTCTCTTGAGGAATCACTTTAGACACCCACTTAATACTCTCAACAATAAGTTTTCTCTGTTCATAAGTAAGATATGGCAATCTCTTATAACTAGCAATAGCCCTATCAGTTAACACACCAACAACAACTTCCCCTAATTCATTAGCTTCCTTAAGAATATTTAGATGGCCAGGATGAATGATATCAGCACTCATCCCAACGTAAACTACTTTTTGCATATCTTTATTTTAAATTTTCTTGGAATCTCCAGCAATTAGCCAAAGTTTCTTCAAGAGGAGTAGAGGCTTTCCAGCCAAGTTCATTATTAGCAAAAGAAGTATCGGCCCAAACTTTCTCAATATCTCCAACTCTTCTAGGAGAAATTTTATAATTAAGTTTTTTGCCAGTAGCTTTTTCAAAACCAGTAATAATTTCCAAAACAGAAACACCAATACCAGTACCAATATTGAAGAACTCGTATGTAGACTTATTCTTCTTCTCAAGTAAACGCTCAATAGCCACTACATGTGCTTTAGCTAAATCCACAACATCAATATAGTCTCTTATACAAGAACCATCAGGAGTATTGTAATCATCACCAAAAACAGATAAACACTCACGAATACCAGCAGCTGTTTGAGTAACAAAAGGAATAAGATTATTTGGAATACCATTAGGCAACTCACCAATCAAAGCAGAAGGATGTGCACCAATAGGATTAAAATATCTTAAAGCAATAGTATTTAAATGCTCATAAGCAGCAGCCGAATCTCTAAGAATATCCTCACACATAGATTTTGTGTTTCCATAAGGACTCTCAGCTTCTTTACGAGGAGTTTGTTCAGTAACAGGTAAAACATCTGCCTGTCCATAAACAGTACAAGACGAAGAAAAAACAATATTCTCAACTCCATGTTTACGCATAGAAGTAAGAACATTCATTAAAGAATTCAGATTATTAAAATAATACTCTAAAGGCATGTATACAGACTCACCCACAGCTTTAGAAGCTGCAAAATGAATTACTGCATCTATATCTTTATTAGAAGCAAAAAATTCATCAGTCTTTACTGCATCTTTTAAATCAATCTTAACAAACTCAGGACGTTTGCCAGTAATCTTCTCTATACCATCTAAAGACTTCTCAGAAGAATTAGAAAGATCATCAACAATAACTACTTCATAACCCGCAGACTGTAGTTCAACCACTGTATGCGAACCTATGTATCCTGTTCCTCCTGTTACTAATATTTTTTTCATATTATCTTACTATTTTATATATAGTCAAAAATATAATCTTTAAATACTCTTTCAAAGACTTATTGTTAATATATTTCATATTATATCGAATCTTCTCAGGCATTATCTCTTCAATATAAACCTTATCAGGATCTTTAGCTTTTCCAAGAATCTCATTTTCATCCATGTATTCAATAGAAGCATAATCAGAAATGCCTGGTCTAACTGAAAGAACATGCATTTGCTCTTCAGAATATAAATCAACATACTTTCTAACTTCAGGACGAGGACCAACTACACTCATGTCACCTAAAATAACATTCATCAACTGAGGTAATTCATCAAGTTTATACTTACGTATAAAATAACCAACCTTAGTAATTCTAGGATCTCGACCACCAACAGTGATCAAACCTTTTTTATCAGCCCCTGTACGCATAGATCTGAACTTAAACAATTTAAAATCCAAATTATTTTTGCCTACTCTAACTTGTCCATAAAAAGCTCCACCTTTACTATCTAAACAGATAACAATAATCACAATTATAAAAATTGGAGACAGCAAAGCTATCCCCAATAATGATAATATAATATCAAAAAATCTAATCATATAAATTTATCCTAAAACTTCATTAACAGAATCAACTACAGCATTAATAACTGTTTGTACTTGTATATCCGTAAGGTTGTAATATACAGGTAAACTAATCTCTCTAGAATAATTATCAAAAGAAACAGGATAATCCTCTATTTTATATCCCATATTCTTATAAAAAGTTAATAAAGGCAGTGGTTGAAAATGTACATTAACAGAAACATCTTTATCAAATATGCCTTGAATAATTTCGTCTCTTTGAGCTTCTGTGACATCCTTAATTCTTAACAGATAAACATGATAAGAAGAAACTTTAGATTCAGTCTCATAAATAGGAAGCTCAGCCCAGTCATATTTGCTTAAACTTTCTGAATATATATCAAAAATTCGTCTTCTTTTAACAAGCATATCATTATCATATCTCTCAAGTTCAACCAAACCAATGGCAGCCTGAAGATCTGTCATATTAGATTTATAACCAGCCTCAATAACATCATATTTCCATGCTCCTTTCTTAGATTTAGCTAAAGCATCCTTATTTTGACCATGCAAAGAAAGAGTACATAAATACTTATATAGTTCTTCACAATCAAATTGAGAAGGAAGATTCAAACAAACAGCACCACCTTCTGCAGTAGTTAAATTCTTTACTGCATGAAAAGAAAACACTGATACATCAGCAAAAGTTCCAGCTCTACTACCACTATATTTAGCTCCAATAGAATGTGCTGAATCTGAAAGAATAAATATTCTTCCCAATTTTTCTTGTATGTCTGTTTCCGCACTAAATACAGAAGTAATCTCCTTAGAAGAAACTAAATCCATTATTTCTGCATAATCACAAGGAAAACCACCTAAATCAACAGGCATAATAACCTTTGTGCGTGGAGTAATTGCTTTCTTTATTGCATCCAATGATATGTTAAAATCATCAGAATTAACATCTACAAAAACAGGAGTTGCTCCACAATGAACAACCACATTAGCAGTAGCACAATAAGTATAGGCAGGCAAAATAACCTCATCACCTTCTTTTACTCCAAACCAACGGAGAATTAATTCCAAACCTGTAGTAGCAGCAGAAACTGCTAATACTTTTTTACATCCGCAAAAATCTATTAAGTTATTTTCAAACTTCTTAGTTTTTGGACCAGTAGTAATCCACCCTGATTTAAGTGAATCAACTACTTCATCTATGACCTTCTGGTCAATCCTTGGTGGTGAAAATGGTATCATAATTTATAATCTTTTCTTTAAAGCATTTTTTGCATAACAACTGAAATAATATAACGATTTAAACAAACCTAATTTTTCTAATTCATAATATAAAAACCAAACTCGTTTGGCTGCTTTAAATTTATTTGCAGATATTGAATTATTTCTAATTCTATATTTAACTAATTTTTCATTTAACCCATATGCAAGATGACCTCTCTTTAATAAAGAAATCCAAAGATAAGTATCTTGTCTTGTTCTTATATTATAGAATTCAAAAGGTTCTACAATATTGAGATCAATCATTGATGTCGACATTCCAATAATAGTATTCTTTAGATAGCCATTATAATCAATTGATATTGGCGTTCTAATTTCATAATCCTCTGTTAATAAATCTTCAGAGCAAACACCATATGCAGTAAAAGAAATAGGAGCATCGTGTTTTTTCATAAAATCAACTTGTTTAGTCAACTTCTCTAAGCTCCAAACATCATCACAATCACAAAAAGCAATAAATCTTCCATTCGCATTAGATAAAGAATTATTTCTTGCTACAGCAGCACCAGCATTTTCCTTTAAACGGTAACATTTAATTCTTTTATCTTTCTTAGAATATTCATTTAATATTTGCCAAGTACTATCAGAAGAACAATCATCTGTAACTAATAACTCCCAATTTAGATATGATTGATTGATTATAGAATCTAAAGTAGATTTTATAAACTCTGAAGCATTATACGTTGGCGTAATTATTGAAACTAATTCACTCATAAAATTATTTTAATCCTACTAAACCCATTCCTTTATTAAAACAGTTTGTCATATATCAAACTATTTAAAACAGGCTATTTCAGTTAGATATGGGATATTATTATTATTATTATCTATAATATTGGAAATCTTCAGGTATCTGAAAGATTTATTAACAACTATATAATCACTAAAAGTTGATAGTAAATTATTTTTTACAACAATAGAATTCCAATTTAAATTATCATTAGAACAATATATTTCAAAACTTTTCTGATACTTGTCCTTAGCAAAATTAGAATAAAATAATCTAGATACACTTTTTATTGAACCTAAATCAACAATAAAATCTTCATTATCTTTTGCCAACCAGTAACCAGTGTTTAAATTTCCATCAATAGCTTTTTGCGGATTATCAACAAATTGTGCATATTGTTTATGTCTATGAGTTTCTGTAAGTGCTTTTAATGGAATAAAATTATTCAACTTTCCAATTTCTATATTTTCATTTACAGAATCAACATAGTTACTAATTATATTTTTTAGTTGGTCCTTTTCTTCATTATTAATATTAAAATATTTTAACATATGTTTTGGATAAAAATAATTTAACATCAAAGGCTGATTATAGAAATTTACGTGCCAATACATATTTGCTTTTAAATCAATTAATTTGTCAGCAATTTCCATTCTAGGTCCATCCAATGATTCTTCTATCCACCAAACGATAGTATTAGATTTATTTATCTCATTAACCATCATTTCTTTAACATTATCAAATGGTTCTCTAACATGTTCCCCCCTAACAACACCATCAAAATATGAAGTAGTAATAGGATCAAATATATAAGAATCATGAAGGATTAATCTCTTTTCACTAAAAGTAGAACGTAATTTTCTAACGAAATATCTCCATTTATCATTTAATTGACAATTATGATTCTCTCCCCATGCTGTTCCATCAAAATAATATCCATCAAAATTGTATTTATCATTTATACTAGAAAGAACTTCAATATTTTTATCAATAGAATATTTACTCATAGCATCAGTATGATAGGTATATCCCATTATCTTAAGACCTGCCTTATGACATTTATCAATTAATGATTTTATTTCATCTTCATGTTTAGAATAAAAATCAGAATTTAAATTTGGATAATAATCCTCCCACAGGAATTTACCCCAAACAATAACCCAAGAATATCCAAGATTTTTAACTTTTTTCAAATTATCCAGACTTTCTGAAAGATCATCTATTCTATAGAATTTTGCTTCCTTATAAAATTTCATATCAAAATTCTTGTTAGGAAAAACTCCAAAGGATTTTTTTCCATCAAATTTAGGATACTCAATAATTCCACCATCTCTATCATTATAAAGCACTCCACCGTCAGCCCAATTTTGATACCAACCTCCCCATAAAGGAGCTAAACCTATATAATTTTCTTTAAGATTTTTATTTAAATCAAAAGTGTATTTAACATCATTAATTTCAAAAAAACCATCATGCCATAAATTTATAAAACCATCCTTACAAATAATTTTATAGTAATCTCCCTTAACCTTATCAGCAATTTTCTTTGATTCAACAAACTGATCCTCCACACTTATCGTTGCAAGTAATCTATCTACAGGACTAGTTTGCCTTATACTCAACAAGTTTGAATTTTGATTAAAACTAAAAGATGTTTTCTCTAAATTTATAACAATTTGTTTATTACCTATTACCACATCTTCTCTTTCACAAGAGATTAACATTAATAATAAAATTATTTCAATACAGAAATTATATTTTAACCTCATCTATATATTTTTTTATATTATTTTCCCAAACATACTTATTCTTTATTAACTCATAATTTATCATCCGAATTTTATCAGAATCTTTGTCTAACATTTCATAAGCTTCTTTCATTACTAATACTAAATCGTTAACCTTTAATTCAGAAATCAATCCATTACTATTATTAATAACCTCTCTATTTGCTGCAATATTAGATAAAATAGGTATACAACCATAAGCCATTGTTTCTATTAATGATACAGAAATAGAATCACTTGTTGGAATAGATAAATAGAATTTAGCCTCAGACATTATCTGAATCAACTCTTCTCTATTGAGAAAACCAACAAATCTAATATTTAGTCCTTTTGAAAGTTCTTTTAACTTAGCTTCTTCTGAACCTTTATGAGCAATTACTAATTCAACATCTGGACACTCTTTAGTCATAATAGAAAAAGCCTGTATTATAATGTCTACATTTGAATTTTCATTTAAAGTTCTAAGGCTTAAAAATGTTTTCTTAGATTTATTAACAACTTCTTTAGGAATCTCATTTTTTTCAATTCCCATAGGAAACGTTAATATTTGATCAACAGATTTTCTAGAAAGTTTCGCTATATGATTTGACATAAAATCACTATCAGAAGTAACTATATTTGCTTTATTTAAAGTAAACCTAGTAATAGTCTTATAAGCAACATTTTTATATGGAGTAACAAGGATATCCGTACCCCAGGTTGAAATAATTAACTTAAATTTCAAAAAACAAGAAATAATTGCAGCAATAAAACCATAACTAGTAGCATAATGGGCATTAACGTACTTAGGCTTTATTAGACGTATCAACTTAAATACTCTGAATAAAGAAAACAACAAAGCTATATTACTTCCTTTTGCATTAACTTCTCTTGAAATACATATTAAATTCTCATATTCAAATCCAATTTTTTCTTGATTCGCAAAAGTAACAACATGCACATCAAACTGCTTATTTAATTCTTTATACCACTTATAGATATGTGGATATGCAGCATCACCAAATAATAAATATTTTTGTTTATCCATTTTACTTCTTAAATGTATTTATCTTAAACAACTCTGACTTCCCAAATATATCACCAGATAAAAACGTTCTCCTTTGCCTATTAATAGAAGAAAATAATGATTTACCATAAATATTCTCTACATCCTCCTTTTTATATCCCATAAGAATAAGCATTGTCGGAAAAATATTCTTATGCTGTACATTATTTATATTATCCAAAAGAACACTATTTAGTTTATTTGAAATAATAGAATCTCTCTCTATTATAAACATTGGAACATTACCTTCATATTTTACTGCATTAAAAACATTACAATGTGTACCTTTAACATTCGGATCATCTAACAAATTTTGTCCATGATCAGATGTATAAACAATAGTCGAATTGTTTTGAATATTATAAGAAATTAATTTTTCAAAAAATTTATCAACACTCCAATGAATAGCATTATAATAGCTATTTTCCATTTTTACTTTATCATCGGTGAATTCACCTAATTTCATAACTGGAGAATATATAACTTCAGATTTCGGATAACATGTTTCATAATTAAAATGAGAACCATATTTATTAAAATAAATAAAAGTTGGAATACTATCATTAAATAAATTCTTTATACAATCTAAAGCGTAAAAATCTCTTTGAAACTTCTTTATATCATTGAAAGTCTTATTAACAAATATAATGCTATCAATATATTTATTATCATACTTAGTTCCGTAATTTTGTTGTCTACTTTCCTGAGAATTAATAAATATAGTTCTATATCCTGATTTCTTAGCGTATTGAAAAATATTTGGAGTTTTTAATAATTCCTGCTTTCTATTAGGCAAAGAATCCTTTATTCCAACCTGCAGAACAAGATTAGATGTAGCACTTTTATTAGTAGAGCTGCAAGCAATATTATAATTTATAATTTGATCTTTAATTTTTTTTAAAAATGGTGTTATTGTTAAATCATCATTATTAATAGATAATTTATCACCTCTTATGCTTTCATCTACTATAAATAAAATATTCTTAGACATTATATCATTATTCGAAAGATCTACATTATTCCTTTCTCCTTTATATAGATCATTATGAGATGCATAATAAATAGAACTAGGTACTTTTAAAAAGACACAAAATCTCTGAGCAATAGCGCCAGTATTAGAGAAAAGATGATAGACGCAAACTATTACAAAAATAATTACAACTAAATAATTAGTATTAGTTTTCTTTATTTTGCTATTAACAAACATCAAGAATACAATAAACAAAACTGAAATGCCTGTAGCACAAACTCCGCTCCAAAAATATGTAGACACAGCCTCAGAAGCAAACAGAATTTCATTTAAAAACGTCTCAGCCTCAATACGACCAAATCCATAATTATTAATAAATGTATAAGATAATGATAAAGATAAAAATAAGAATAGTAGAGTATATGATATATATCTAACAACCTTACTCTTATTAACAATTGAAAGAAGTAGAAAAAAAATACTCCCTAGATATGCTGTTAAAAAAACAATTGTATTTATTGGATTATTTAACCATAACTTTTCTTTTAAATTATAAAAATTAATACCATCATACATTGACAATACAACCAAAAGTAAGGTATATAATAGAACATATTGAATAAATCTACTCTTTTTCAAATTCATAATATTTTTCTTTAACAATAACATACAACAATATATAATAATTAATTATATGAAGACACAACATATACTCTCCCTTAAAAATACCTATAAATAACAAAATCAATGATAAAGTATATAACATCGATTCCTTTATCTTATTCTTTATAAAATTATTAATAAACATATACAGAATAAATACATAAAATAAAATTGTAAAAATAATTCCATTTCCATAAATCATTTTAATAATCTCGACATCAGATCTAAAGAAAAAATTTCCCATTTGATGAGATCTAAAAGTATGTCCCATAAAAAGAACTCTTAAATTCTCAGGTAAATGGTAATGGTATTTAAATAAAGTATTTGAACTACTTGATTTAAATTCACCATTTTCAATTAAGTTTCTAACAGGTTCTGTAAATCGATTCAATGAATAATATAGTATATTTTTAGATTGCATGCCTGAAATATAGTAAGCTAAACCAACTATCAATCCACATACCAAAAACATCATTATTATCTTTTTAACAAACAATCTATAGTCTGATAATGTTTTATATAAATTAAACATGATAAATACAATAATAAGAGCATAGAAGCCTATTCGAGCAGACATAAACATCGAAACAAGCAAAAGAAAAATACCTATTATTTTAAATAGTTTACTAAGTCTATTACTAAAAACTAAAAAAAGAACACCCAAAGAAGAAAAAATATTAGCACTATCAAACCCTCCAAAAAAACCAGAAACTCGGTACATCATCTCTCCAGTCTCAGAAAGCGCATCAATATCTTTTGTAGCTGTAGTAAGAGCTAAAATATATTTTTTACATCCAAATATATTGAAATATTGAGATATTATAATAATTGCATGCACAACAAAAACATAAGGTATTCCTTTAGATAATAAATATTCTTTATTATCCTTTGAAGACTTCACAATAAATATACTTGTAAGAAAAACTGAAAATAATCTAAACATTCTATATTGATAATATACAGAACACTCATTATTATTAAAAATAAAATCAATGCACAATAGTATAAATGAAAAGAAAGATAAAAAAACTAAAAAATATACTTCAGTTTTATAATTCTTAATCATTTTCTTGTCTAAAAGAACAAATATCGAAATGAATAAATTAACTATATCAAGAATATTCATACCTCCAGTACTAGGAAAAATAAAAGCAATTAAAAGATATATAAATAATAAAAGATTTTTCATTTGATTATTTGTCCAGAGTATCTATTTTATTTAATGCAAAAAGCTTTTGTATTCCTTTAGATACAACAAAGATTGGAAATATTTTATCTCCCAGCTTCCATACTTTTGCATATCTCAAATAAATCGTTTTATTAGTAATATCAGACAAACTCTTCATCATATTAATATGTAAATTATGATAGTATCTACTGGAAATCGTATGCTTTGAATCGTAAGTAGACCATAGCAAGATTCTATAATTCTCTAAATTTGAACAAAGTGTTTTTTCAAATTCATTAAACAAACTCATATCATTAACAAACAATCCATAATCATATAAACCATATAAAGCAAATATAAATCCATTTAAAACGTTTGTATTTGTACCTTCATACTCTTCAATAATTCGACCTGTTTTAGTTAAATTTAAAATTCTGGAAGATAACATAAATTCTTTTGTAAGTTCAATAATAACAACTGATTTCCTTTCATCTACAAAACCAAGTTTAGAACATCGTATTAAGAATGATAACGCTAATCCTTGAGCCATCCCAGAAACCCATCCAGATTTTAAACCATAAGTACTATCTTCAAAAAAAATCTCCCATGCACCTTCTGGCGTTTGATTACTTATTAACCAATCATAAACAGTAAGTATGTCTTTTTTACATATTTCCTTATTAGATATTAAATATTGGTCTATTAAACCTAAACCATATAACAAGATAGTAATTACAAAATAACATTTCCTATCATTAATAGCAACAAGAGGAATTCCATTTAATTTTTCAAATGGATAATTTGATTTTGCTGCAACGTCTAAATAGTATCTATTGTTATGAATAACTTCCTTCATTGGAATAGGATAAAATTGAATATGCCAATAGTCCTCTTTACCAAGAAATTCTTCCACTAATCTTTCAAAGCCATATTTTAATTTATTCAACATATCTTCTTCTTTGTTTTACTTCTAGGACTTTTATCCAAAAAAAACGACCGATAATCAGAATAAATATTTTTAAAAGGTTTTTCAAAGAAAAATATTTAAAATAACATTTAAATGCCTTAATTTTTTCATCATTTAAGACATAAACGTCTCCCATCTTATTAGAAATTTTTCTTTTCAAAATTTTATTATCTTCTTTATCAACAACAGCATCCTTCAAATCTACATTATTACAGTAAGCGTATTGTACACATTTCATATGATACTCATGTTTCTCAAAATTAGCCATAGAAACACTTGCTTTTCTAAAAGTCCAATCATACAATACTTCTGGAATATTGTGCACTTTATATTTCTTGGCTATTCTTATAAAGAATTCATAATCTTCAACATACAAAGCATCTTTTTGATACCAAGGCATTTCATCAATCATTGTTTTTCTTAACATTACTGTTCCATGACCAAAACAACTATCAAGAAGAAATTCATTAATCTTTGCATTTGATTCTGGTAAAAAGTATCTTCTAATAAATTTAAACTCTTGACTTACAACATTATACTGAGTACCGCATAAAGCATAGTCTAGATTTGATTCCATAAATGCAACTTGTTTTTCAAATCGCTTTGGATAAGAATAATCATCATCATCATGTCTTGCAATATACTTTCCTCTTGCAATACTAAATCCTTCATTTAAAGTATATATAAGACCTTTATTATTTCTATTTACAAACTTAACTCTTTTGTCTTTATTAGAATAACTTTCAATTATAGTTTGTGTATTATCAGAAGAACCATCATTCAAAATAATTAATTCAAAATTCTCATAAGATTGCTGTAGTATTGAATCAATGGCTCTAGCCAAATATTCTGCACCATTATAAACTGGCAATATTACTGATACAAGAGGATTATTAATCATAGTTTTTTATTGATTTTTATTAAAGATTTCTCCAAAGAACTTATTGAACAATATATTGAAATTGGTAAATTAATTATTGAATCTGCTACATTTTCTGCAACAGGACAATCTCCATCATTATACATATACCTATATGAACCTTTAGGATGAATTACATCATTAAACCAATTTCCAACAGTTATTTTTTCTAATTTAAATAAATTAACTATACTGTCTTTATTCTTTATGTCATTTATTATAATTGGATATCTAACCATTAATTTATTTTTAGGATTAAAAACTTGTATTGATTTTTTATCTCTAAGATACTTATAATAAAGATCTTGTACACATTCTTTCTTATAAATTATCTCATTAATAGATAATAATTGTTCAATTAAAATCCCATACAAACATACATTCATCTTTAATGGATAATGTTTAGGCATATCACCATATATTTCCTTCTTACTGCTTTGATAAAAGAATCCCAACACGTTAAAACCACCAACTATAATTCGTTTTAGATAAGTAAAATATCTTATATTTGTTATTAAATGTAAAAATAAAGAGAAAATAATCTTTAAACAGATTAAAAAACTTGTTGATTTCATTAAATCATAGTTTTCCTTAAAATCAAGATTTATTTTTTCCGAATTTATTAATAACATTCCTCCAAAACCAACAGTTATAGGTTTATTATATTCAAAACTAAAAAAAGAAGCATCTCCTTTTAAACCAAGTTTAATATTATCATTATAACAAGAACCAAAAGTGTGTGCACAATCTTCAATTATAATCAAATTAGGAAAATAATTTCTTATAGAATCAATGCAATTATTAGGTAAACCAAAATTATGAGGAATTACTAATACTTTTGTTTTACAATCAATCATTTCAGATAAGACTTCAAAAGATGATGATAAATTAGATTTATCTATATCTGCATAAGAAACTTTTATTCCAAGATATTTAAAAGCATTAGGAACAACAACACAAGTATATCCAACGATAATAGCTTCATCATTTTTATTCAAATTTAACGTCTTCAAAAATGAAAATAATCCCATTCTTCCTGCTTGAAAAAAATAAATTTGAGATTCCGTTTTAAAAAATTTCTTAACTAATGAGACAAGATCATCTTCCAATTGTTTTCTCTTAAACAGAAAACGAATAATACCTCTAATAAACATTCCAAAACTTAAAGCAGAACATTCAGTCTCAACAATATTTTTAATATTCATAAATACAATTATTTATTAATGATAAATCAGAATATGAGATTATAGAGCAATCGTTATCATTTCTAAACATAAAAGCCCCTTCAAATTTTTGTTTGTAATAATCATCATAATAAATACCAACTGTAGGAATTTTATTTTCAAAAGCAAAAATTGCAGGATGATATCTTGTTGTTAGTAAACACTTACTATAACTTATAACAGATTTAGAAATTATTGAATTATAAGGTGGAGTTAACAATATAACATTGTCATCTTCTTTGAAATAAGTATTTTTAAACATAGTTAAAAAAGGTATATCATTCATTTTTCCCTTTATTTTATTACCAAGTAAAACAATTTGCAAATCTTTAGATCTAAATTTCAAAATAATATCATTAATTTCATCTAAGAAAGATTTCTTATCAATTTTATACCAATCATGTATACTAACAACAACAAAATTTTTCTTAAGAATATTTTTTTTCATTATTATAGAAAATTCCGAAGGAGATAAATTTTCAACATAAGTAGCATCATCTAAATCATAAAAAGAATTAGGAACTTTATGTTTAATCAGTTCAAAAGATTTCTTATCTCTACATTTAACAATTTCTGCCATACTTAAATAATATAAAGCAAACCACTTATCAAACTTACTATAAAAAGGTCCAATTCCTTGTCCTGTAACATATACATTTTTATTCAATGTTTTTGCCAGTAGAACAATAGAACCCCAACCATATATTCCATATCCTTTGAATTGAGAATTAATAGCTCCTGCACCAGAGATAACTAAATAATCACAAGTTATCAATTCTTGATAATAAGAATACAATTCAGAATTATTTTTAATAATATTTCTTAATATATATATATATAATTTAGGTAAAACCAACAAACAAAATATTTCAAAGATTCTAAATAATATTTTTACTCCAACATTTCCATACATACCAAAGATTTTAGTTACGTTAGAATATGGTGAAACATAATCATCAGAAGATGCATCTGTTACAATAGATACATCTTTATAATTTTTATAATAATATAAAGCGATAGCCTCAAACATAGCCTCATCACCTAAATTTCCAGAACCATTAGCAGAACCTAGTATTAAAACTTTATTATTCTTATGATTTTCATTTTTTGTTATAAAACTAAACATATCTTACTTTTTTCTAATATTAAAATCTAAACCTAAAAATATAAATAATTCAACTGCAACAAATAAACCTGCATATATAATCACGTTATGTAATGAAAACATTATAATAACGAATAAAGATAACATGAACATTAAAAAACTACAAAAACATAATTTGGCATAAACAGATTGATTTCCATTTGCTGTAAAAATTGTAGCATGTCCAATAAAAAGAAAATATATTATTGGTAATAACATCATAATTCTAAATACAACGAAAACTTCATTAACAAGATATTTATCTCCAAATAATAAATTAATTAAAGTTTCATCAAAATAAGACACCACAAAATAAAAACATATAGCAAGCCCAATCAAAAAAGGCAAATATCGATTATGTAGTTTAATGTATTTCTTATATGATAAAGTATATATATACTTAGATAAAGGCTGTATTAAAAGATTTCTTAATGTAACAAACACAAAGGCCAATCTAGATCCAACTGCAAAATATCCCTGCTCTTTAAATCCAACAAAAGAAACTATTGCCAATGGTATTCCCAGATAATAAGATTGCTGGAAAAGATAAGCAGAAACTAAAGGGTAACCATCCTTCATATATGATATAACACTATTCCTAGAAATAAATCTATAACTAAATAACTTATTGCTATTTAAAACTAGATAAGATGAAGCTAGAAATAAAGATATTAATTGTACAAATCTTATTGTACTAATTGTAAAGTCATCTCTTAGATACAAAGTCCCAATTCCAATAAAAAGAGATACTATCGCAATAAAAAAAGCTGTTGCTAACTTTCTTTTCTTATCTATTGCAATATAAAACCAATCAATCAGCATTACTTGACAAATAGTAAATAGATAAGTATATATTAAAAAAGGGACTCTATATCCCTTAAATAATAATAAAAAAATACCTAAACCAAAAAAAGCAACTAATATTGTTCTAATTGCTACAATATTAGAATAGATATACTCCAAACTTTTCTTTTGTTGAGAAACATCTCTAATTCCTATAGTATGTAATCCTACACCTCCAAGTACAATAATAAAAGAAACTATTGTATCTGAGAAAGACAACATTCCGTAGTCCTCAATAGAAATAAAACGAGCTATTAACAGGTTAAATAACATATTAGAAAACCTATAAATAGTAAGAATTAGAGTAAGTATTGATATACTTTTTAACATTATATGTCTGTGTTTAAAAAAAAATATATCTTAGATTACTTACCAAGATTAAATACATCAAAACCTAAAGCTGTTAATTCCTGCTTATTAATTATATTCCTTCCATCAAATAAGAAAGCAGGCTTAAACATTTTTTCAAAAACAACTTTCCAATCTAAGTCATTAAATTCATCCCACTCTGTAAGGACTGCAACAGCATGAGCAGAATGCATAGCGTCATAAGGATTATCATATACAAATACTAATCTTTCTATATCATCCATAGAAACATTTTGCATACAATATTCTTTATGTTCCTGAAGATACTTAATATCTGCAATTATTTGCTGCTTACTTACCTTAGGATCATATATATGAATCTCTGCATTTTCTTTCAACAATTCATCTGCAACATAAATAGCAGCAGATTCTCTTGTATCATTAGTGTCTTTCTTAAAAGCCCAACCTAAAAATGCAATTTTCTTACCAGATACTGTATTAAATAGTGTTTTTATAATATTATGAGCAAAACGATTCTTTTGGTAGTTATTTATCTTTATTACTCCTTCCCAGTAGTCTGCTACCTCAGGAAGATTATAATATTTACATAAATAAACAAGATTAAGAATATCTTTTTGAAAACATGAACCTCCAAAACCAACAGATGATTTTAAAAATTTATTTCCTATTCTTGAATCTTTACCAATGGCATTAGCTATTTCATCAATATCAGCTCCAGTTTTCTCACATAAAGCAGAAATAGAGTTTATTGATGATATTCTTTGAGCAAGAAATGCATTTGCAACAAGTTTGGATAACTCAGAAGACCATAAATTTGTTGTTACTATCTTTTCTATTGGTATCCAATTTGAATATATATCAACAAGTGCATTTACTGCAGCTTCTCCTTCTGAAGTCTGTGAACCACCAATAAGCACTCTATCAGACTTGAATAAATCTTGTATAGCCGTACCTTCAGCTAAAAATTCAGGATTAGATAAAATCTGGAAATTCACACCATTACCAGTACTATCCAATATTGTTTTTACAGCTTCTGCAGTTCTCACTGGCAATGTTGACTTTTCAACTATTATTTTATCTGTAGTTGATACTCTAGCTATTTGTCTAGCACAAAGCTCTATATATTTAAGATCAGCTGCCTGACCTTTACCTTCTCCATATGTTTTTGTGGGAGTATTAACTGCAATGAAAACCATTTCAGCCTCGTTTATTGCTTTATCAACTTCTGTTGTAAAGAATAAATTTCTACCTCTTGACTCTTCTACAACCTCAGCTAAGCCTGGTTCGTAAATAGGTATATTATTTAAATCTTCATCATTCCAAGCGTTTATACGTTCTTGATTTAGATCTACTACAGTCACTTTTATATGTGGACATTTCAAGGCAATTACTGCCATAGTTGGACCACCTACATATCCTGCTCCTATACAACAAATATTATTTATCTTCATGTCTACAGACTCCAATATTTTAATTTACTAATATTTCCTTTATATATTCCTTTTACATCAATAAAAACTGCATTTACTTTAGTTATAGATGCAAAATAAGATTCTTTTAATTTGCAATATTCATTATGTGATACTGCAAGAATTATAGCATCATAATCATTTCTATCTTTGGATTGTAACTCGATACCATATTCTACTTTCACTTCTTCAGTATCTGCATACGGATCAACAATATCAACATTAACACCATAATCTTTAAGTTCATTAATAATATCAACAACTTTAGAATTACGAATATCACTAACATTTTCTTTAAATGTTATGCCCATAACTAAAACTCTACAACCCAATATATTCTTGCCTTGAGCTATCATTTTTTTAACAAGTTTCTTTGCTATATATCCTCCCATAGAGTCATTAACAAATCTACCTGCATTGATCATCTGAGGATGATATTTTAATTCTCTTGCTTTATGAACTAAATAATATGGATCAACTCCTATACAATGACCACCTACAAGACCTGGATAGAACTTCAAGAAATTCCATTTAGTTCCTGCAGCTTCTAAAACATCATAAGTATTTATTCCTATTCTGTCAAAAATTATAGATAATTCGTTCATTAGTGCAATATTCACATCTCTTTGAGTATTCTCTATAATCTTAGCAGCCTCTGCAACCTTTATACTTGGAGCTTTATGAACTCCAGCTTTTATTATAAGTTCATATGTTCTTGCAATATTATCTAAAGCCTCTTCATCATTTCCTGATACAATTTTAACTGTATTAGTTAATGTATGAACTTTATCTCCTGGATTAATTCTTTCTGGAGAATATCCAACTTTAAAATCTTTACTACATTTTAAACCTGAAATTCTTTCTAAAAGAGGTATACAATCTTCTTCTGTAGCACCAGGATAAACTGTTGATTCAAAAACGATGTAATCATCTTTCTTAAGAACCTTAGCCACCGTTTCTGTAGCTGATAGAAGTGGTCGTAAGTCCGGTTGATTATGTTTATTTATAGGTGTTGGTACTGCAATAATATGAAATGAAGCTTCTCTTAATTTTTCTATATCTGATGTAAATATTATATCAACATCCTTAAATGCAGATTTATTTAATTCCTTAGAAGGATCTATTCCTTGATTTAGAAGGTCTATTTTATCTTCTTTTATATCATATCCTATTACAGATGTATTCTTAGCAAATTCTAATGCTAGAGGTAGACCAACATAACCTAGGCCTATTACAGAAATCTTAACATTCTTATTTAATATGTTGCTATATACATCCATATATTTACTTTACTAATTTTGCTAATTTAAAATCTCCAAAACGGTCTTTAATAAATGGAACTATTAATACAAATAACACTCCCATCATACCACCTAAGAAAGTAAAAATAACACATATTAAACTTTTCCTTGGTTTTATTTTAAACAAAGGAACTTCTGCTTTGTCTAATATATTTATAACTGGAGCTTTTTTTATCTTTTCTATCTCAGCTATTTCTTTTTGTTGAGATAAAGTTAAAAACACTCCTTGTTTTATTTGTAACACTCTAGATAAACGAGCAAGTTCTAGTTGTGCTTGAACAGAATAAGAATCTCTATTATTTAATTTATAATCCTTTACGTTTTCCTCTGCTTTTACCAATTCCTTGGATACTTCATCTAAACGTTTGCATATATGTGTAATATTTCTTTTAGCCTTGACTCCCTGATTCTCTTGTACATATTTAGTTACTGCTACACCTAAATAATTAGCTATTTCTGCAGATAATAAAGGATCTACTGATTCAATACTAAGTGTCATTAAACCAGTTTCTTTATTTGTTTCAACATTAACCATATCACTATAGGACTCAATAGAATAATAAATAGCCTTAGCTGTATCTTGAATTTCTTTTCCTGAAAATTCTAACAAACTAACAGGCTCGGAAAATTTATTGGTTTTCCATTTATGCAAAACAACTTCTTTGGCAATAGTTCTAGATTTTATAACATCCTCAACATTATAAGTTTCTTTAGATCCTCCAACATTCATTCCAAAGGAAGAAGCCATTGACATTAATCCTCCCTTCTTTGAACCTTCACCGTCTGCCGGATACATAGTTAATGTAGCTTTATATATAGGAGTAACAGAGAAGGCATAAATAAGTCCAAAGACCATAAATACACCTGTGATTATAGAAATCAATTTTCTATTTTTATATAGTTTCTTAATAACCTCAACAAGATCAATCTCGAACTCTTCTGTATTTTTTTTCTGTTCCGTCATTTCTTATCTTCTAAGAATATAAATAGTAGTAATAACACTAGCAACAACACTTGAGAGTTTAGCAGTAAAGTCAAGCCAATAAGTAACAGGTTTCATATCTTTCTTAGGAACTTTAATTATGCATCCCTCCTTAACCTTAGCAAAACCACCAATTAATCTACGTTTTTTTGCATTACCACCAGGATAATAAACCATAGACATGCCTCTATCTGCATTAAAAGAATAATTACCTGCAGCCTCTATATAATCTTTAGCAGACCAACCCTCTCTATATTGTACTATACCAGGACTATTAACATATCCTTTTATAGTAACTATACCAGGATGCTTAGGTATGTTTATATTATCTCCTTGTTTCAAGATAATATCATGTTTCTTTCGACCAGACATTACTTTTTCAAAATTAGCAGATAATCTCATGCTATCTCTTTTTATATATGTAGCATCTAAATAAGCCTCATTAGTAAGACCACCAGCTCTTTCAACCAATTCTTTAAATGTTTCATTCTCTTTTAAAAGAGTATAAGTTCCAGGATACTTAACCTCTCCAGTTAAAACAATCTTTCTTTGAAATTGATATTTAGGATACTGTCTAACTACAACTATATCTCTGTCATTTAATTTAAAGTCATCCTTTTTATCAAAAGATGATAATAAACCATCTACTAATTCAACCTTAAGTACAGATGATAATTTTTCAGTAGATATATTAAAAGGATCTACTCTAAAAACTTCTATACTTGCTTTAAATGCAGAATGTTTAAAACCTCCTGCTTGAACAATTATGTCCTTAACAGTCATATTAGTTTGTTTCTCAAACTCACCAGGTCTATTTACAGCTCCTTCTATAGATATCATTTCTTTATGGAAAGTCATGCCAGCACTATAGATTATTAATCTATCACCAGCCTTTATACCTATATTAGAAGCCTTATCACCTAAAAGAACATCCAATAATTTAATTGGTATGATTTTTGTAGTTAGTCCATCTTCATTATATCTTATAAGATCTGCTCTTTCAAGATGAGTAGTTTTTCTATAAACCTCATCTTCTAAACCACCTGCCATTATAATAAGATCTGACACATGCATATTCTCTGCATATATGAATTTTCCCGGTTTAGGAAGATATCCTTCTACAGATACATATGTTTTAAGTTTCAAATCCCAAATAGAATATACTTTTATACTATCTCTACTTTGTACTTTATATTCTAAAGATTTTTTATCAGTAAAATCTATTTTCTCAAATTTTGATTCCCCACTTGCAAATGTTCTTAAAAGTTCAGCCTTCTTTTTATAAGCATCTTCTTTTAATCCACCAGCAAAGTCTAATACATCTTGAATACTCATATTATCTTTTATGGCATATGTACCAGGTCTATATACTGCTCCTGCAATATTTACATAGTTCAAACTTTTACCAGAAAGAGAATACAATTCAACAACATCAGTATCGTATATAGGAATCTTATTTACTATTAACTTAGAGCCTGAAACTTTACCTAATTGTTCTTTTATAGTAGTTCGTAATTGTTTACTACTAGCTTTTGGAGCTAATCTATTTATAACAACTATAGAAGGATCTGTAGTTGATTTAGTACCTCCTGCATAATTAACTAAGTCCGCTAATGTTTCTTTGTCTTTTAATTCATAAATCATGGGTCTATTAATTTCCCCACGAACATAAACAGTAGATTTACGGAAAGGTATTCTAACTACATCTTTTGCAGATAAACGAATATCTGAGTCTAAACTCCCAGAGCATAAATAATCGTATATATCTACTGTAACAATTACTTTTCCTGCTCTTACAACCTCTATATTACGAAGTGATCCTTCTTTTTTGATTCCTCCACAGGCATATAAGGCAGAAAAAACAGTACTTAAAGAGTTTACTCTAACCATTCCTGGTTTTCTAACTGCACCTACTACATATACAGGGAATGAAGATATTTTTTGTAAACTAATATCAAGTTGAGTTTCTTGCTTTCCATTCTTTGTTTTAAGAGAAGAATAAGATCTAGACATCAACTTTGTAAGTTTTGTTTTTACATCCTTTAATGTCTCTCCAGCTATCATTACCTGACCTACATTCTCTATGAAAACTGTACCATTAGATTGTACACTTAATGGTATAGTCTGTTCGTATTGTCCCCAAAGATTTAAGGTAAGTTCATCACCTGCAGAAACTATATACTCATTACTTGATGGACCTATATCTTCTAGATTAACTTTATATTGTGATCTGAATACGTCATAACCGAAATAAGAATTTTTATCTTTCTTTATTTCTGGAACATAAGCTATTGCTAACTTTTTTGAAGAACCATTTGAGGTTTTAAAATCAAGTTCATAAGATACTCCCTCCATAAGCATAGATGTTGGATCTTGAACTTTCATTTTAAAAGGAACAAATACACTCTCGCCCGACACAAGCTGTCCATTTAAAGTAGCAACAGCTTTACCTTCTTTATTAAGTAATGATATTCCTTTTGATTTATTCTCTACATTCCAATAAATATTAGATGAAGATGTATTAACAATAGAAACAGAATCTATGCCTACCTTAGTTGAAAACTCTACATAAGATGGTGTAAGAAAAAGATCTTGTTTATTATTAGCAGCAGAAGTCTTAGGATTCTGCTGTGTAATTCTTTTTTTAGAACCTTTTTTAGAAGAAACAGAAGAAAGCTTAAGCGCCTGCTTCTTTGCCTGTTCTATAGACATCTTTCCACTAAGAACATCTTGTTTTATTTTTTGTAGTGGGTCAGTCTGTGCATTTGTTACATTATTAAATATTAAAAAAAGTATTAATAATGTAGTAAGCTTAATAAGGTTATTTTTCATAATCGTGTTTACAGTGTTTAAGGTTGAACAAATTTACAAAAATATATCGTAAAAGAATAGTTAATAATTAATAATTAAGCAATAGCAGAAACTTGTTGTTCTTCAAGCTCATTATCAAGCTGTTCGTATATAGAATTCTTTGACTTAAATTCAGGAACAATATATTTCATATGCTTAACTACATCAAAATTGCTACCATTAGATAATTTTTCAGAAAAACCTGCAATTTGTTCTAAAATAACAGAATGTTCATATTCTCTAACCTTTGCAATCAATATACGAGAGTGTATAGTAGGCATAGTATTTTCTTTCACATTTAAAAGCTCTTCATAAAGTTTCTCTCCTGGTCTAAGGCCTGTAAAATTGATACTTACATCTTTACCTAATTCGTAACCAGAAAGCTTTATCATCTTTTTTGCTAAATCAACTATCTTAACAGATGCCCCCATATCAAAAACAAAGATTTCTCCACCATTACCCAAAGAGCCAGCCTGAAGAACCAATTGGCAAGCCTCAGGTATAGTCATGAAATATCTAGTAATCTCAGGATGAGTTACAGTAACTGGTCCACCCATTTCTATTTGTTTCTTAAAACGAGGTATAACAGAACCATTAGAACCAAGCACATTGCCAAAACGAGTAGTTATGAAAGCTGTCTCTGAAGTGTTGTTTAAAGATTGAGTATATATTTCAGCCAATCGCTTAGAGGCACCCATCACATTTGTAGGATTAACAGCTTTATCGGTAGATATCATAACAAATTTACTTGCTTTGTACTTAACAGATAAGTCAGCAACATTTTTAGTACCAAATACATTTGTTTTAATAGACTCCTTTGGGTTATTTTCCATCATAGGCACATGTTTGTATGCTGCAGCATGATAAACTATGTCTGGTTTATATTTTTTAAAGACTTTCTCCAAACGATCCCTATCTTTTACATCTCCAATAACAATATCAAAATCAAAGAATTGCAAATCCTCTCGCAAAGATAAATCTACATCATACATAGGTGTCTCTGCCTGATCAAAAAGAATTATTCTTGATGGCTTAAAGGTTGTTAACTGACGTACCATCTCACTACCTATAGAACCTGCAGCTCCTGTTACAAGCACACATTTATTGAGAACCTGTTTACGTATTTGCAACTCATCAAGCTTTATAGGATCTCTATCCAAAAGATCTTCTATATTTATCTTTTTTATCTGCTTAACAGATAATTCTCCATTTACCCAAGATTCAAATTTAGGCACTGCCCAAACCTTAGTATTATATTTCAAACATAACTCTACTACATCTTTCTTCCTGTCAGTAGAAATATCTTTTTTTGCTATTATGACTTTATCAACAGGTTTACTTTTTATTATACTTTCTAAATCAGAGGATTTATAAATACGAACCCCTTCAAGATGCTTTCCTGCTTTTCTATTAAGATGATCAACAAAAGCTAAGACATTATAACTAGATCCTGAATTTTCAAGAGCATGTTTAGCCATTAATCCATACTCATCACTTCCGTATATAACTACATTTTCTTTATCTACAGATCTATTCATGTATTGAGAGAAAAGAGATTTTACAATAACTCTGAAAAGTATCATTTGACAAAGAAGAGCTAAATAATCTATAATTATAACCGAATAAGAAACAAGATGTTCTTTAAAAAACAAGAAGTCTAATGCATTCAAAAATAGAATACAAACAGAAGAGGCAGTGATTACTATAAATAACCTTATAGTATCCTCAGAGTTAGTATATCTAATAATACCAGAATAGGTTTTAAACACCATAAAGGAGATTATCCTTATACATAAAACAACTGTTATGGCTTTATAAAAATTATCTAAATTGAAACTAGAAAGAGAAAAGTTTAAACTAATCACGTAGGCCAATACAAAAGAGGCCAATGTAAATATTACGTCTATAAAAAAGATTACCCAACGTGGAGTGTATGATATATTTTGTAGTGATTTCATTTTATGTAGTCTACTCTCAACAAATGTGTTCATATTTTCATTATTTAGTTTTCTTCCTAATTACAGGACGACAAATTCGAGCCAATCCCCCAAGACTAGTCTCTCGGTATTTCGATTGCATATCTTTTCCTGTTTGCATCATTGTCTCAACAACTTCATCAAAAGAAATCCTATGATCACCATCAGTAAAAAGTGCATATATAGCGCATTCTCTAGCTTTCTGAGCGACAAAGGCATTTCTCTCTATACAGGGTATTTGTACATATCCACCTACTGGGTCGCATGTTAAACCAAGATTATGCTCAAAACCCATCTCAGCTGCATATTCTATTTGTTTTATACTAGCACCAAGTATTTGAGCAGATCCACCTGCTGCCATAGCACAAGCCGTTCCTATCTCTCCTTGACAACCAACCTCAGCACCAGAAATAGATCCATTAGTTTTAACTATATTTCCTATAAGGGCAGCCGTAGCTAATCCTCTTAAGATTCTTCTTTCGCTTATGTCTTGATCTTTTTGCAAGAAATTAAAAACTGCAGGAACAACACCACAAGCTCCACAAGTAGGAGCTGTAACAACAATTCCACCACCAGCATTTTCCTCAGAAACAGCTAGAGCAGAAGCAAAGAGCATGCCCATAGGCCTAAGAGTTCCACTAGATTGTTTTGCACGTATGTAATAAGAACTAGCTTTTCTAGCCAATTTAAGAGTACCGGGAAGAACTCCCTCGTTATCTAAGCCGTTTTTGATAGACTCTTTCATAGCCTCCCAAACTTTAGACAAATATTCCCAAATATCTTTATCTTCATACAATTCCACATACTCCCAAAAAGTTTTACCCTCATCAGTACACCATTGCATTATAGCGTCCATAGTAGTTATAGGGTAAACATGCTGAGTTGCAGAGAATGTACCTACCTCATCTTTTAAACTACCACCACCAACAGAATAAACTGTCCATGAATCTAGCACTTGATTTTCTTCAAGGGCCTCAAACATTAAAGCATTAGGATGGAATGGAAGTGATTCTTCAGGTTTCCAAAGAATTTCTACTTTCTTACCTTTTAAAACTTTTTCTATTACAGTATTGGTACCGTGACCAATTCCTGTTGCAGCTAAACTTCCGTAGAGAGTAATACGATATTGCATTACGTTTGGATGCTTTTCAGCAAAGATTTCAGCAGCTCTTGCTGGTCCCATCGTATGCGAAGAAGATGGGCCATAGCCTATTTTGAAAATTTCTTTTATCGATTCCAAATTGAAATTATTAAAAGTTAAGAAAAAAAAGCAAAGCGGGTATATAAGCCGGGTCCTGTACTCCCTAAAGAGCCTCTATCATTTATCTACTACTGAGATTACTCTCAGTCTCTAGCAACCTACCCCTCAGCATCAGTCGAACAGACCTCAACTACTGATATACATGGTCTTGCAGCCCACAAGTGGCACAGCTATCATAGTTACCTACAATACTGGTGAGCTCTTACCTCACCTTCTCACCCTTACCTCTCCGAAGAAAGGCGGTTATTTTCTTCTACCATCCTATACCCTTTCAAGCATCTTCCCGTTAAGAAGCGTGGCGTTCTGTGCTGCCCGGACTTTCCTCTGAACTAAAAATAGCACAGCGATAGAACAACCCGCATTGCAATTCAGACAAAGATATATAATTATAATTATTAATTCACATATAAATAGAATTACTATCCTAAGATTTCGTTAAAATTAAACGCTAGACATTCCCACATACGTTAAATAATCCTAAATAGTTTATATTAAACTAAATTATACAATAAATATGCTTTGAAGACCCTCCAAATTTGGTATAAAAAGCATATAAAGAGCTCATAAAAAACATATAAAGACCTTCACCAACATCCCATGAACATCTCACCAACATCTCATTAACATCTCTATAAGATGATGGTGGGATGTTAGTGACTTGTTTATGAGTAGATAGTTTAGGTCTTTTTGGCGATTTTATATAAAGTTTATATCGGTTTTATGACATATTTGAATCTAGTATGGGTGTTATTCATCTAGTTTTTAAATAGTAAAGAAGAGTCTCCATAACTCAAGAAACGAAAATCTTTCTCAAGTGCATATTTGTATATCTTATGCCAATCTTCTCCTACAAGAGCAGAAACAAGAAGCAATAGAGTGCTTTTAGGCTGATGGAAATTAGTGAAGATCGCATCTATCACTCTGTATTTATAACCAGGAACAATAATTATTTGTGTAGAGGCAAGCATATTCTTTAGATTGTTTTCTTCCATATATTTAAGAAGAGCAGAATAAGCTTGTTTGTATGTATAATCTTGTGGTAAATCGTAAACTTCCCATTGAGAGACAAAATCTGATGAAGGAATATTTTCAAGCATTTTTACTCCCATCCAATAGAAAGATTCTAAAGTACGTACCGATGTTGTACCAACAGCTATTATCTTTGCTGGGGCATTCACTATATCCTTCACTGTTTGAAGAGAAATACCTAAACTCTCAGTATGCATTTCGTGACCGCCAAGCGAGTCAGATTTAACAGGTTTAAATGTTCCTGCACCAACATGTAGAGTAAGTTCTGTAGTCTTTACGCCCTTATCTTCCAATTTTGATATAATATCATCTGTGAAATGTAATCCTGCCGTAGGAGCAGCCACAGAGCCCTCATGTTTAGAATAAACTGTTTGATAACGTATAGAATCCGATTCTTCTGAATCACGATTAAGATATGGAGGTACAGGTATTTTACCTGTAATCTCTAAAACCTCGCCAAAACTAAGTTCCTCACAATCCCAAGTGAATCGTATTTCATGAGCTTGTTCTGCTCCACCTTCGTGTATAGCAGTAAGTGTGTAAGAATTTCCGTTATGCTCAAAAGGCATGTTTAGATCTTCATCTTTCCATCTCTTAAGATTACCAACTATACACTCCCATGTACAAGATTCTTTAGATTGAAAAGAAAGAGAATAATCAGAAGGCATTAATGGATTTAGGCAAAATATTTCTATTCTTGCACCTGTAGATTTGTAGAATATTAATCTAGCATGAATAACTTTAGTATTATTGAATACTAAGGTTGTATTTTCGGGAACAAGAGAAGAGATACCTGTGAATTTATGCTCACAAATATCTCCTCCATTATACACTAATAATTTTGAAGCATCACGTCTACCCAAAGGATATTTTGCTATCCTCTCATCTGGAAGATTATAATTAAAATCTTCTATCTTTATATCCTTTAATTCCATCTTTAGTCTTTTTATATCTGCACAAAAATACAAAAGAATTTGAATTAAGGCAATTAGGCAAGAACTTCCTCATGAATCTCTTTCAAAGAGAACCTGTCTTCTATTGCTACATGGGGTCCGTAGGACATTAATTCAGTAGACATAAGGCAAACTTCCTTAACGCGTATGTCGTCAAATTCTATAAGTCTATTTGCATCTATTAGCTTAAAAAACATGCGTTTTTCTATCAAACTATTGATTCTAGCAATAAGTACATTAGGAACAAAATCAATAGGATCAGGGTTTTTAAACTCCCCAATAACATCGTTTATTCTATCTCTTAACATCAAGAATTCAGGCGTTTGATCTATTCCTGCAGACAGAGAATGAGAACCAATATTTCCAAAACCTCTAACGGTAGTAATGAATTCAGACATACCTTCAACTACTTCTTGTAACTTTACTTTAACAGAATCAAGATCTTTAATTCCCTTTTCGTTAATTGACGCTAGTTTTATATGCAAATCCAGATCAGGAATCCATCTTATTCTTTCCTTCCTCATCAGTATTTGAGTATTTCTCACTAGCCTAATTAACCTTGGAGTTGCTTCCAATTTTATTGCTATAAATAAACTTTCCATTGAATATAATTATACAGTTTTTTACATATATACATCAAAAATGCATATTTTTTCAATACTACAAAATATTATTACACGAACACGCAATATACTTACTTAGAAACACATATATAAACCAAACAAGCATATAACCATTCATACAAATCTCCGTAGAATAGAATAAAAAACCAAAACTATGACAACAAAAAGGGAGATAACAGAAAACTGGCTGCATAGATATACGGGAAGAAATCTTGAAGACTTCACTCCATATATACTATTAACAAATTTCAGATATTATCTAGAACTCTTTGCAGAAGAACACGAAACAGAGATAGAAGGCAAAGATAAAGCCATGCCAACTGTATCGGCAAACGGAATTACAATTATAGATTTTGGCATGGGTAGTCCTAATGCTGCAACTATAATGGATCTACTTTATTCCATCTCACCAAAGGCAGTACTTTTTTTAGGTAAGTGTGGAGGATTAAAAGAAAAGAACAAACTGGGAGATTTCATTATTCCTATAGCTGCTATAAGAAAAGAGGGAACATCAGACGATTATCTTCCAAAAGAGGTTCCTGCTCTACCTTCTTTTAATTTACAAAGAGCAGCCTCCGAAGCAATTAAGAAAAACAATAAGGATTATTGGACTGGAGTAGTATTTACAACCAATAGAAGAGTGTGGGAATATGATCAAGGGTTTAAGAAACAGCTTATGAAAACCCGTGCTATGGCTATAGATATGGAAACGGCTACTATATTCACAGTGGGTTTTGCCAATAGTATTCCTTGTGGAGCTATACTCTTAGTCTCGGATCAACCCATGATCTCAAATGGTATTAAAACTGAAGAGTCAGACAATTTGGTTACGGATAAATATGTAAAAATGCATTTAAAAATAGGAATTCAATCTTTACGAGAGATAATAGAGCACAAAAAATCTATGAAACACCTTAGATTTTAGTGGGTCAATTTGTACATCATTTCTCTTAAAAGCTCACCACTTGTTGCTCGTCCTATACCTAAACCTTTGGCTTTCATATCGAACTCTCTAAGAATAGCTATATTGGCTACTACTTTAGCAGGAGTGTATATCTTAAGAGCTGATAGATAATCCTTTAAAAAGAATGGTGATATACCCATTGCTCTAGCCAATGCATTCTTGTCCGATTTATCTTTTACAAAAGTATAAGACAATAGAGCAGTAAAATATACATACTGCATAGAAATCACATATATAAGAGAGGCATCACGCGAATTGGACTCAAAATAGTTAACTATCTTATTTATTTTCAGAATATCTCTAGCCCCCACTGCGTTATTAAGTTCAAAAACATTGTAGTCTTTAGAGATTCCTATATACTTCTCTACATGTTCAGCCTTTATCTGTTCTCCCTTGGGGATATTCATAAAGAGCTTGTCCATCTCGTTGTATAAACGGCATAAATCGTTACCTATAGACTCACACATAAGAGCTACGGCTTTATTATCTATAGTTCTTGATTTAGCTTTAACTATTTGACTAAGAAATACTGGTAATTGATTATCGTAAAGCTTTTTAGTCTCTAGGAAAACTACATTGTCAGAAGTATTTAGCAATTTAGAAATGACCTGACGCTTGTCTAACTTCTTATGTTTGTAGCAAATAACTAAAATAGTAGAAAGAAGGGGTTTCTCTATATATGATTTTAAAAGATCAAGAGGTCCCATAGACTGAGCTTCTTTAATAACAACAACCTGTTTTTCGGCCATCATAGGGAAACGTTTAGCTGCCGTTAACACATCTCTTACATCTATATCTCTACCGTACATAACAGTAAGATTAAAATCCTTCTCTTCTTCAGAAAGAAATTTATGCTCAAAGAAGTCGGAAATCTTATCTATATAATATTGTTCCTCACCACTTAAAAAGTAAATGGCTTTATATTTCTTCGATTTTAGCTCTTTTGTTATATCCTCGTATTTCACTTTATAGCTATAAATTAGTGTTTTCAACCAAACGTTCGTGTATCTCTTTTACAAGAAATGAATAGTAGCGTTTCTTTCTAAAGGCCAAGACTTTCCTAATACCTGTAATTGAGTTTGTTAGAAAAACTTCATCGGCTTCTAGTAAATCTTCTTCTTTGAGAACAGCATTATCGTCCACCTCTAGATTCATTTCATTTAGCAAATCTACAACAAGATTTCGCATTATCCCATTTACACAACCAGATTTTATGCTTGGCGTATAAATCTTAGAGCCTTTAACTAAGAAGATATTTGAACTAACCGACTCGCAAAGCTCTTCTCTATCGTTAAGAATAATACAATCGTCTAAATTCATCTTTTTTCTCCAAATACCAGACATAGTGAAAAGACTACAATTAGATGACTTGAATGATGATATTAGAGAATAATGCCTTTGCATATCTGGGTAGATATCTATATCATAGCCTTGTTTATTAATTTCATAACTTGTGTTTTTTAAAGCTTCTGATTCTATAATATAAGATATGGAATTGTCCGTTGGTGTGTATAAACCACCTTCGTTTCTAAAAACAGCTATTCGTATTCTAGCTCCTTTTATATGATGATTCTTATGTAGAAGTCTTTGTATTTTACGCACAAAAAGTCTCTCGTTGAAACCAAAAGGTATTTCCATAGACAAGATCTTCATTCCTGCTATTAATCTTTCTAAATGTTTCTCTAAAAAATGACAATTCGTATATGATGCATATATGGTTTCGAAAAGAGCATCTCCGTAACGAAAGGCTCTATTCTTAGGTCCCATTGTTTTTTCTTCTTCTCTATGGTAATCTCCATTTAGACAATAAAACATGTTCTTTTTGTAATTATGAGTTAATAGTTTTTTATAGTTCTATTTGAGATAATAAATGAGTCATATTTTCATTGGCAGCAATCTTAAGACCTTTTATGTCTGCTGTCTTTGCCGATTCCATATCTCTTTTACTGTCGCCAATCATAAAGCATTGTGCTTTATCAAGATTATAATCTTCTACTGCTTTGTTTAGAAAGTATGCTGATGGTTTTCTACATTCACACTTACTTACTGATTCGTGATGAGGACAGTAATATATATTCTCTATTCTTATGCCTTCAGCATTTAATAATTCTAACATATAATCATTCACTACCTCCACATCTTCACATGAATATATTCCTTTTGCTACACCACCTTGATTAGTAACAATAAACAAAAGAAAGTTACTTTCCTGTAACTTTCTCATTGTTTCTATAACTCCTTCATTTAAGAGGAAGTCTTGTTTTTTATATATGTAATAATGACCAATATCTGAATTTATTGTTCCATCTCGGTCGAAAAATATTGCTTTTCTCATTCTAATTCATATTTGGATTCTCTGGAAACTTAGACCATATCTTATATTTACCGCCTAAACTATACATGGTATCCTCCCAAAGAGAATGATGTATAGCGTCCATCATATCATTTGACTCTACATTAACAACTAACCATGCCCCACCTTCTATTTCCATTTCTAACTGACCTTTAATCCAACCTGAATATCCAATAAAAAAACGTATTTGACTGGAGTTTACTTGATCTTCTTTTATTAGTTTAGAAATTGTCTCGAAATCGCCTCCCCAATAAAGATTATCTTTTATATGTATACTTTGAGGTATTAAGTTCCCTAAAGTATGTATAAAAAATAACTTATCCGTTTCTACTGGACCGCCAAGATATACAGGCAAATCAAAATCATCTAAATCAGGGAAGAAATCACCCACATCATAGGTAAGGGGTTTATTTAAGACTAAACCCATTGAACTCTCTTCACTATCTTCTGTAATTAGAATAACTGATCGTCCAAAATATTTACCATGTAAGAAAGGTTCAGCAACTAATACATCTCCTTTTATTGGTACAATCTTATTACTAACTATTTTAAAAAAATCTTTGTTTAACACGGTCTTAGTTTTATTTTTAAAATTAATAAACAAATATTCTTATATTGCCTATATCAAAGTTATAACATTTTATAAGAATTAACAATAAGTCAAACCCAATGAAATATGCAAAAATTAAATCTACCCTCTTATGATTTTAAAATTATTGAAGATGAGAATAATAAATTACAGATCTTAGATGAACTTAGACGCAAGTACGTGCGATTAACACCCGAGGAGTGGGTTAGGCAGAATTTTATTAAATATCTAATTGAGGACAGAGAATTTCCTAAAGGACTTATTGCCATAGAGATGGCCGTTAATATTAGCAAAAACAAGAATAGATGTGATGTCGCTTGCTTTAATAAAGAAGGCAAAGCTGTACTTATTATAGAATGCAAAGCACCTAAAGTAAAAATAACAAAAGAGGTATTCGATCAAGCAGCAAGATATAACATGAATCTTAAGACACAATATATGATAATGACCAATGGTCTGCATCATTACTGTTGTAAGGTTGATTATGAAAAAAGAAGCGTTATCTACCTGAAAGAGATACCTAAGTTTAAAGAGATATAATTTGAAAATAATACTCATCTTCTCGTCCATACATAGTACGAGACCAATCTTTCTTAATACCTGCCTTTTCAAATCCTAGAGAAGAGAATAAACTTATACTTGATTTATTAGAGGCAGAAATATTACAATACAATAAATGTATTTTTAAAAGTCCAAAAGAGTAATTAATAAGGCATTCTAAAGCCTGTTTACCATAACCTAATCGTCTATGCTTCTGCTCAGCAACAAGAATACCAACCCCTGCACGTGAATGAAAAGGATCGAAGTCAAAAAGATCAATCAAACCTACTGCTTCATCAGTCTCTTTACTAGCTATCACTAGTCTTAACTCCTTATTCTCATATATGTCTCTATAAGCATTATCTAGATATTTTTGTAGTATATAACGAGAGAAGGGAGTGTTAGTATTACTAACCTCCCATGAATCTTCGTCATTCTCCCACTTATATAGAATTTCTATATCAGAGGGTTCCAAAGCTCTAAGCTTTATATCTTTATTTTCAAGTATTTTCATTATTAATCTCTCATTCTAATGATTTTACCCTCTCTACCGTCTTTTATAATTCGAAGAAAAGCGTCAGGGTAAGCTTCTTTATCTATTTTGTCCATTGCTGCTTTAGCTTTGAAGATATCTTTGTACTTACCGTAAATATATTTATAATTCCCGTCATTTCCTTTAATTACACTTAAATTATCAGTAAGTGAACCAAATTCATTTGCAGATAGATTATAAGAATATGCAGCTAATTGAACTGCATAGAACTCTTCTTTATTTAAAGCATATTTATTTCTAAAAGCAAGAGCTTCAAGTATTGTCATTTTTGAAACTTCTTTTTCAAAAATTATTGGTTTACTATCATGCTCAACTTGTTTTACTACTTTTTTCACAGTAGCAATAACAGGAGCAACAACAGGAACAATAACAGGAACTTTTACAATTGGTTTAATAGGCTTTGGAGCTTTATATGCAACTTTTTTAATGTTTAATATCTTAAGTATTGCACACTTGTAATCTAGATAAGGCAGTTCAGGGGCAGTATCAAATCCTGAAGCAGATATATTTAAAGAGAAATCACTCTTTACATACTGACCTTTATTCTTATTAAGCTTAACTCTATTAAGTCTCATTATAGCTTTATTCTCAGAATTATAATATTCTCTAGGTATGCTGATTAAAGTTTTAAGTGTCTCGTACTTAGAACGAGAAAAACTAATTTGATACTTCTTATCAGCGTTTAAAAAGGCTATAAATCTACCATCTAAAGGATTAAAATCAAGTTCTTTTTCTTGTTCTCCATCCGATTTGATAGTAATCTTATAATCACCAAAGAATCTATCCTTGTATTTGTCTCCTATAAAACCAATAACAGCAAATTTATTATAAGCTACTTTATCCTTTAGATCTAATTGATATATATCTAATCCTCCTTTAGAACCATGTCTAGATGAACTTACAAAGGCACGCTTTCTATCAAAAGATAATATAAAAGAAGCATCGTCTCTAACTGAGTTATATGGACTTCCCATATTTACTGGCTTAGACCATATCTTTTCAGACTTTTTGCTTGTCTTATATATATCATATCCACCCAAACCTATTAGGCCATTAGAACTAAAATATAGCACATCACCATATATACTAGGAGATATGTCATTGCCTTTAGTATTTATGCTTTTCCCTAAATTCTTAGCTAGTGACCATTTACCATTCTCTGTCTTTTTTGATACATATAAATCAAAACCTCCAGAACCTGATGGACGATTACTTGAGAAATATAAAGAATTACCGTCATCTGAAAGAAAAGGATAAGAATCTGCGCATCCAGAATTTACATTAGGTGATAATTCTTCAGGATCAGACCAAATACCATCCTTTTTATTAATAATATAAATATTAGAATATCTTTCTTCCGTATCACTTTTTATTGAACTTGAGAAAAGCATAGTGTTGCCATCATTAGAAAAGAACAAACATTCACAATTAAATAAATTAGCAACAGATACATGGGCTTGACCTTTTTGCCACATAGAATTAATGTATTCAGAATAATATATCTTCTTCGCATATTTACCATTCTTTGATCTAAGAGATCTTTTAGTCTTTATACGAGCTGTTGGGAATATTAAATTCTCTTCAAGAGAAAGATTGGCATTATAGTCATCAAATTTAGTATTAATAGCAGATAAATTAGTCACTTTTACATTTGAAGGTTTTTCACAAATCTTTTTGGACATCAATGATTCTTTTAATCTTTTCTCAACCAAAGTTGTCATTTCTTTATCCTTACGTGGAACCTCTTTCTTTAGATTTTCGAGAATACTTATTGCCTTATCAAATTTCAAATTAGCATGATAAGCTCTTGCCAAAAAGTACTTTGATGCAATCAACATATCATCATCATGTTTTATTATCTCCGTAGCATATTTTAAAATTTTTATGCTTTCTAAGTCATAAATAGAAGATTCAAAATAACAACGACCAAGAAGATAGTTCATTTCTTCGTCTTTTGGATATTCAGACAATATATTCTTTAATAGAACAATAGCATTGTCATAATTTCTATTCTCCATATAAATAGCTAGTTGCTTTCTATCAGTACGTTTTGGGCCTGCAAAAGAAACAAAAAAACATAAACACATAAACGTGCTAACAAATATAATCTTTAATTTCATAATTTATTTTGTTGTTTGTAGGCAACAAACATAATGAATAAGTTCATAAATTAACTTTTTTTGCAAAAAAAACTATCTTTGTAATTGAAGATATATACAACTTTAACATTAAATTTAAAATATGAAAAAGCACATAATCTTAGCAACTATATTAGTTGTTACTTGCATGCTATCGGCTCAGGCTAAGAAAGAAAAAAAGGGAAAAGAATTAAAATTTACTGACATTACAAAATGTGATGTAACAAGTGTAAAGAATCAACAAGCTAGTGGTACATGCTGGTGTTTTTCTGGTTTATCATTTTTAGAGTCTGAACTTTTGAGATTAGGAAAAGGTGAACATGATTTGTCTGAAATGTTTCTTGTTAAGAAAAGTTATGAAGTTAAATCAGTAGATTATATTCGCTATCATACTCAAATGGCTTTCTCTCAAGGTGGAGAATCAGGTGATGTAATGGAAATGATTAAGAAATATGGCTTAATGCCAGAAGCTTTATTCAAAGGACTTAACTATGGTACAACTCGCCATCAACATGGTGAAGTTGAAGCTGTATTAAAAGGAATACTTGACGGTGTAGCAAAAAATAAAAACAGAAGACTTTCTACTGCTTGGCAAAAAGCTTTTAATAATGTATTGGATGCTTACTTTGGAAAAGATATTAAAACATTCACTTATAAGGGTAAAGAATATACTCCTGAATCTCTTCGTGATGCTTTGGCTATAGTTCCTGATGATTATGTAGAGATAGGTTCTTTCTCTCATCATGATTTTTATACTCAATGTGCTTTTGAAGTTCCTGATAATTGGATGCATTCTAAAATTTATAATCTTCCTTTAGATGTATTTATGGAGTTAATGGATTCTTCTTTAAAAGGTGGATATTCTCTTTTATGGGGTTCTGATGTTAGTGAAAAAGGATTCAAATCAAGAAAAGGTATAGCTATTCTTCCTGCAAAGAAAGAAAAAGAGATGAGTGATTCAGAGATTGGTAAATGGGAGAAACTATCTAAGAAAGAGAAGAAAAGTGGACTTTTTGTAAAAGAACAAAATGTAACTCAAGAGTCTCGTCAAATAGGTTTTGATAATTACCAAACAGAAGATGACCATGGTATGCATATGATGGGTATTTCTGAAGATCAATTTGGTAAGAAATATTACAAGATTAAGAACTCTTGGGGATTATATGGTAAATATAAAGGATATTTCTACGCATCGGAGGCTTTTGTTAAAGCTAAGACTATGACTTATATGGTTCATAAAGATGCTTTGTCTAAAGAATTAAAAGCAAAACTAGGTATTAAATAAGATATCTTAAGACTAAAAAAATCCCTCTTATTATCATCTTTGATGTGATATAAGAGGGATTTATAGTATAATAATCTTTTCTACTTAGGCGCCTTTATATAAAGGTATATTGCTATAAATGAATAAATAATATTAGGTATCCAAACAGCTAACAAAGGATCCATATCTCCATTAGTTGCAAAAACAGAGGATACTTGTTGAAATAGTATATAAGAGAAACTTAAACCTAATCCTATTCCTAAATGCATTCCCATACCTCCTCTTAACTTTCTTGCGGAAAGTGACACTCCTATAAGAGTAAGTATAAAGGTGGCAAAAGCTGATGATAATCTTTTATATCTTTCTATCTCTAACTGCACAACATTAGAACTACCTCTCATCTTTTGTAGCTTTATATAATCAGCTAATTCTGGAGAAGTCATTGTTTCTGAGACATCAGAACGTGTAGAGAATTCTTTTCTTGAAAATGGTAATAGAGTATCTAATTCAACTCCTTTTTCCATCATCTCATTATCCCCATCAAAAGTACGTATTTTATAGTCTTTTATTGTCCATTTATCCAATTCGTTATTCCATACTATTCTACTAGAATTCAATTTCTTAACAAGAATATTGTCCTCATTAAATTCATCCATTGCAAAATAATAACCAGTAGAACTACTTACGGTAAAGGATTTCATGTATATGAATGTACCTGGAGCTATTTGCCTGTGTATATTCGTTTCTCTATTAGAGTAGCTAGAACCTATGTATGTCTCCCAAAAAGCTAATCGTTTTTTACTGGCATGTGGTATCACAAAAGAAGCTAAACCATACGACAATATACCTATGGTAAGAGCAGAAAGAAAATAAGGTAGTAACATTCGTCTAAAAGAAATACCACTACTTAAGATGGCGATAATCTCAGAGTTAGCTGCCATCTTAGAAGTGAAAAGTATTACAGCAACGAATGTAAAAAGAGCCCCGAACTGGTTTACAAAAAAAGGTATCCAGTTCATGTAATAATCAAAGACAATAGATTTTAGAGGAGCTGCCTTCTCTATATAATCTTCTATATGTTCAGATACATCAAAGACAACTATTATTGCTATCAATAATATTATTGAGAAAAAAAAAGTTCCTAAGAACTTCTTGATTATGTATAAGTCTAATTTCTTCAAAAGGCTTTATTTTTTTGTTAAAAATAAGAATTTATAAGCGTGTAGCAAGCTTTTTAACCATGTTATCTTTCCATGGAGAGAAATCTCCTGCTTTAATATGCTTACGTGCCTCGCCTACTAACCAAAGATAAAAAGCAAGATTATGAATACTACATATTTGTAGTCCCAACAATTCATTACATTTCATCAAGTGACGTACATAAGCCTTAGAATATGTTTTGTCTACATAAGAAAGTCCATTAGGATCTATAGAAGAAAAATCTCTATCCCACTTAGCATTCTTGATGTTTATTCGTCCCTCTGAGGTGAATAACATTCCGTTTCTACCATTACGAGTTGGCATTACACAGTCGAACATATCTACTCCACGTGCTATTCCCTCTAGTATATTTTCTGGAGTACCAACACCCATCAAATATCTTGGTTTATCTTTTGGTAAAACATCATTTACAACCTCTATCATCTCGTACATAGATTCTGCTGGCTCGCCCACTGCTAATCCTCCAATAGCATAGCCTTCTCTGTCCATAGACATAGCATGTTCAGCCGATTTGATACGTAGATCTTTGTAAACACATCCTTGCACAATAGGGAAAAGTGTTTGAGAATATCCATACTTATCTTCTGTTGTATCGAAACGATTAACACAACGCTCTAACCACCTTTGCGTCATAGCAAGAGAGTTTTTTGCGTAATTATAATCAGAATCTCCTGGAGGACATTCATCAAAAGCCATTATTATATCTGCTCCTATTGAACGTTGTATATCCATTACTCCCTCAGGGGTAAATAAATGCTTAGAACCGTCTATATGAGATCGGAATGTTGCTCCTTCTTCATTTAATTTACGATTGGCTGCTAAAGAAAAAACTTGAAAACCTCCACTATCTGTTAAGATAGGTTTGTCCCAAGCATTAAACTTATGAAGTCCACCTGCTTGTTCTATAATTTCTATACCTGGACGTAAATACAGATGATAGGTGTTTCCTAAGATAATCTGTGCTTTTATATCGTCTTTTAACTCTCGCATAGACACACCTTTTACTGAACCTAAAGTTCCAACAGGCATGAATATTGGCGTTTCTATCTCTCCATGATCAGTAACAATCGTACCACAACGGGCAGCTGTTTTTGTATCAGTATTCTCTAAAGTAAATTTCATATCTATAATCTTTTGCCCTACAAAAGTAATAAAATCTTGCGAGTTCATTTCTTATATTATCTTTGTATTGTAAAAAGCTTATCTTTTTAAGTAGTTTTTTTTGAAAAAGAAGCTGCAATCAATTAATTCATAACTACTAACTCATAACTAAGAGAGATGTATAATTCGATTTGTGTACTAGGAGCTACGGCAACAGGAAAAACAAGTTTAGCCACTGAATTGGCCTATAATTATGACGCAGAGATTATATCTGCTGACTCAAGGCAGATTTACCGTGGTATGGATTTAGGTACTGGTAAAGATTTAGGTGAATATACTCTTCATAACAAAGATATTCCTTTTCATCTTATTGATATTGCCGATGCAGGTTATAGATATAATCTATATGAATATCAGCAAGATTTTATTAAAGCATGGGATGATATATCTTCTCGTGGCAAACTTCCTCTTATATGCGGAGGAACAGGTTTATACATAGAGGCTGTTCTTAAAGGTTATAAACTTATTGCTGTACCAACAAATGAAGAATTAAGAGCAACTCTTGAAGGAAAATCTTTAGAGGAACTTTCGTTTATATTAAAAACTTATAAGGATTTACACAACACAACTGAGGTAGACACAAGTAAACGCGCAGTTAGAGCTATAGAAATAGAGGATTATTATAAAACAAATCCGAAGATAGATACGTATTATCCAGAGATAAACCCTCTTGTTGTGGGTATAAAGTTCGAGAGAGAAGAGAGAAGAGAGAGAATTACTCAACGTCTTCATGCTAGATTTGAAGAAGGAATGCTTGATGAGGTTAAATGTTTATTGGATTCGGGGATTCCTGCAGAGGATTTAATCTATTATGGACTTGAATATAAATATATGACTCAGCATCTTACGGGTGAAATATCTTATGATTATATGGTTGAGAAGCTTAATATTTCTATTCATCAATTTGCTAAAAGACAAATGACATGGTTTAGAAAGATGGAGAAAGATGGATTTAATATTCATTGGCTTGACGGACACATTAGCACTGAAGAGAAACTTGAAGAAGTAAAAAAACTCTATATGGCTAAATAGAAAAAGATAAATACCTTTAATAAAATAAGATAAAAAAATAAAAATACAAAATAAATTTGCTTAATTCATTCTATTGCCTACTTTTGTCGCCAATTAAGTTAAGTGATGTTACTTTTTACAAAGAAAAAAAATGAGAAAAACGAGCACTGATAGAAATAGAAGCGGTAAGAGATTCGACAAGAAGAACTCTTCTGACAAGAGACGTGCGAACGATTCTCATAAACCTCGCGAGCCACAAGCTAAGAGGGATACTACTGATCAAACACCTGTTTATAGTAAGAAAAAACAGCTTGAGTATAAATTAAGAAATATGTCTTCTGAGGAAGAGATGAGACTTAATAGATATATAGCTAATTCGGGATTCTGTTCTCGTCGTGAGGCTGATAAGGTGATTGCTGATGGTAGAGTTCTTGTGAACGGAGAAAAATGCGATGCTGTAGGTACTAAGGTTTCTTATAAAGACACTGTTAGTATTGATGGTAAAGAATTGAATCCAGAGAAAAAAGTATACATACTTCTTAATAAACCTAAGAATTGCGTAACTACTTCTAACGATCCACAAGGAAGAATAACTGTTATGGATATTGTGAAAAATGCATGTACAGAACGTATATTCCCAGTAGGTAGATTAGATAGAATGACAACAGGTATTCTTTTATTAACTAATGATGGTGATTTGACTAAGAAACTTACTCATCCATCTTATAATAAAAAGAAAATCTATCACGCTGTTTTAGATAAAAATATTACTCAGGCAGAACTTGATCTAATTGAAAAAGGTTTTGATTTAGAGGATGGTTTTATTAAATCGGATAGAATAGAATTTGTTGGAGGAGCTAATAATGAAGTTGGTATAGAAATCCATTCAGGTAAAAACAGAATCGTAAGACGTGTATTTGCTCACCTTGGTTTTGAGGTTGAGAAGCTAGACAGAGTTTTCTTTGCTGGAATAACTAAAAAGAACTTACCAAGAGGAAGATGGAGATTCTTAGAAGATGAAGAATTAAAAATATTAAAAACATATTAGTCTTTTGACTATTGAAGACACTTTGATTGAGCTGAAGTAATTTAGTTTTTTTTCATTGTTAAATTTTAGGGTTAGTAATACGAGGGAGTGACATAGGGGTGTGTCACTCCTTTCTTTTATAAAAATTTTACTAACTTGCCTTTGAATTTAATGCTTAAGTTAAAAATTTATAAAGGATTCTCTTATTATGAAAAAATTTACACAAACTATCTTAGTAGCCCTTTGCATGCTAATTGGCTTTTCTGCAAATGCTCAAGATACTGAATACAAATTCAGTGAGGTATACAATGTTAAAACTACTTCTGTTAAGAATCAACAATCTACCGGTACTTGTTGGTGTTATGCTACTATTTCTTTTATAGAAACAGAGTTACTTCGAACAATGAACAAGGAATATGATCTTTCTGAAATGTTTGTTACTCGAAATGCATTTCTTGAGAAAGGGAAAAGATATTTCCGTTTTCATGGTAAAACAAATTTCTCTGAGGGCGGACAAGCTCACGATGTTCTTCAGATGATGGATAAGTATGGTATATGCACAGAACAGGCTTATTTAGGTTTAAATTATGGTAGCACATACCATATACATTCTGAAATGGTTGCCGAACTAAAAGGTATACTTGACGGTTTAAATAAGAATAAAAACAAAAAAATCTCTACTGCTTGGGAAAGAGCATTTAATGGTTTTATTAACTCTTATATGGGCGAGCCAGTAAAAACTTTCAAAGCTGATAAAAAAGAAGTTACTCCTAAAGAATTCTACAAGTCTCTTAAATTTAATTCTGATGATTATGTAGAGATAATGTCTTATTCTTGCTATCCATTCTACGAGAAGTCTGAATTAGAGATTCCTGATAATTGGACTCACTCTAGGTATTATAATCTTCCTATTGACGATTTAATGGAGATAATGAATAATGCTCTTAAGAATAACTATTCTTTTGCGTGGGATGGTGATGTTAGCGAAAAAGGTTTCTCTCATAGAAATGCCTTGGCTATTCTACCTACTTCTCATAAAGAAAACATGGTAAATTCTGAGATGTCTAAGTGGGATGATATTTCTGCTAAAGATATTAAAAAGAAAATGTTTAAACAACCTGTTCCTGAAGCAAAGGTTGATGATGCTTTAAGACTAAAGAAATTCGATTCTAGAGAAACTACTGATGATCATTTAATGCATATTACTGCTCTTCATAAAGATCAAAATGGTACTAAATACTATCTTGTAAAGAACTCTTGGGCTAGTGATAGTAATAAGTTTGGTGGATATTTAAGAATGTCTGAATCGTACGCTAGATTGCATACTGTGGCTATTATGGTTCACAAAGATGCTTTACCTAAAAAGATTGCGAAGAAATTAGGACTTCGTTAATAAGTAATTATTAGTTAATACAACTAAAAAAATATAAATAAAAGAGTCAATAAGTTGAAAATAACTTATTGACTCTTTATTTTTTATTTTGACTCTTCTACTAATCTAAAACCTGATCCATGTATATTCTCTATAGTTAAACCAGCTCCTTCTTTAAAGTACTTTCTTAGCTTAGTTATATATACATCCATACTTCTTGCAGTAAAATAATCAGTACTACCCCATATCTCCTTAAGAGCTAATTCACGAGGTAAAAGGTGATCTTTATGCTTATATAGAAGAATAAGGAGTGCTGCCTCTTTTGGTGTTAATTTAAAGTTCTTTTCTCCTACTTTTAATGCTCTGAAATCTGTATTGTATTCAGTATTACCTATATAAATAACAGTATCAACTTTAATATCATTAACAATATTATCATCATTATCTACCCTATTAAGCAAAGCTTTTATTTTTAGGAAGAGAACTTCTGAATCGAAAGGTTTAGTTATATAATCATCTGCACCTATTTCAAAACCGTGCACCATATCTTCCTTCATAGATTTGGCTGTTATAAAGATAAGAGGAACTTTCTTATTTATCTTTCTAACATTTTCTGCAAGAGTAAAACCATCCATTACAGGCATCATAACATCAAAAAGACACAGATCAAAATGTTCTTTTTTAAACGTCTCTAGGCCTTCTGCACCGTTAATACAATGAACAACACTATATTCTGACAATTCTAAATAACTCTTTAGTACGGAACCAAAACTGGGGTCGTCTTCTACAAGCAATATCTTATGGGTCATATTATTATTTTTTAGGGAAAAACATTTCTATGCTAGTTCCTTTATTTAATTTTGAACGTAAATTTATAGAACCATGATGAGCCTCTACTATAGATTTCACATAACTTAAACCAAGACCAAATCCTTTTATATTATGTAGGTTACCATGAGAAACTCTATAAAATCTAGTAAAAACCATCTTTTGTGCTTCTTTTGAAAGCCCTAAACCATTATCTTTTACTCCTACCTTTACTCCTTTTGAATTCGACTTAGTATAAACTATAATTTCGGGATCTACATCTGAATATTTGATTGAATTATCAATCATATTAATGACACAATTCGTTATATGTATCTCGTCGCCATATACAATATCCATTTTAGCATCTTGTTTGCAAACTAAATTAACACATTTATCATCACACTGCAAAGAGAAATGTTCACAAGCTTCAAGAATAATGTCATTAAGATGAATCAATTCTTTATTAAGCTCTATTTCTTTTCTATCAAGTCGAGCCTGATGAAGAATCTTTTCTACATGTTTAAGCATACGATTATTCTCTTTCTTCACCATGTCGTTAAATTTAAGAATCTGCTCTGGATTAGAAAGTACTTTCGAATTTGCAATTGCTGAGGTTGCCAAGGAAATAGTTGCTATAGGAGTCTTAAACTCATGTGTCATATTGTTTATGAAATCATTCTTTACATCGGAAAGTTTTCGTTGACGAACTATTACAAAAATTGTAATACAAAAAACGGCCATAAGTACACTTATACATATTGCAGTAGCTATTAATATCCATAATATTGAAGAATAAAGATATTTTTTTCTGTTCATTACATGTAAAACCAACATATTTTTTTCTTGGTTCCAATCATTAGGAAAAGGATTTATAATAAAATAATCATCAGTCTTTTTTCCCCTTTTTAAATCCTCTGCAGCAGCATTCTTTAATAACTCTATAGAGAATCTTAAATCAATACCGTTATACCTTAGATAATTTTGTACTATATTATAAACATTTATATCACGAAGTTTTTCTTCTGTTGTAAGCTTCGAAACATCAGCCTCTCTGAATATATTTATGATAAATTTTTCTAGAGATTTCTTATTTGTCTCCAGTTCTTTTGGTGATTTACTATTTCTAAGGTTTAGTTTATTGGTTGCTGATTCAACAACCTGACTAAATATCATCTCTGTAGTTCTAATCTTAGAAGCATCAGTAAACATAGAGTAATTTTGACCATAGGTACGAATATCCATTCTGTGATGACGATTACGTGGCATATATGAGCCTTCGTTATTAAAACGATAGAAACCACTACCATGTATTAATGAATCTACTATATTTGAACTATATGCTTTATATTCTTTATCATCTATTAAGTCTTTACTTGTTAATTCGTCATTTACATTAGATATAAATCTAGCATAGTTAATTTGCTCTATCTTATTTACGACTTCATCAAGGACTCCATAAACTCTATTATTGAACTGTTCTTTACGCACAGTTAAAACATTGGAAATCCAGAACCACTGCACCAATACTACAGTTAGTAATGCCAAGGACATTATTATAACTAATAGTCTAATATTAAATTTTTTCATAATCTCTAAGTTACAGTGATAAAGGATTTTAAGTTTTATTTAACTTATAACGTTTGCTATAACATTTATACACAAAACATTTAACTTTTCTTTAATCATATTTAGCAGATACTTAACTAAAAATCAGAAATACTTACCATACATTTGTAGTGTAGAAGTTCAATATAGACTTCTTAAAAATTCACTGTCAAATATAAAAAATTTAATGCCATGAAAAAAATTACATTATTATCAATAGCGATGTTGGCATCAATATTATTGACTTTTGCCAATACTGATGAGGTAACAAAAGATAGCTCTTTAAACTATAAATTCATCTACGAAACGGAAATTGAGATGGAAATGGAAATGGAAGATGATGCCTTATATGATAGCATATATAGCAATATTAACACTCTCGATATCAACACAATAACAGAAGAAGAAAAAAATGACAATTCAGATATAGATTTATATAATGAGCTTTTAAAAGATTTCAATCTACTATAAATACCGCTTTTGTTTTCAATTCATACAATGCCAATAATATGAATATTGATAACAAAGCATTCCCAATACGTTTTTTCATAGGTTTGTTAAGAGAGTAGTTCTAAAGACTACTCTTTTTTTTACTTATAGCATTCAACAAATCCTCTATTTTATCATCACTTGCTGATAGTTCACGTGAATTAATAATAAGGCCATTCTTATCAAGAAGAATAAACCTTGGTATTGAATATATCATATATGCTTCAAGAAATTTATTATCTCCAAAATAATTCAATTGCATTCCTTCCAAATTATCTTCCTTGAGTCTTATTTTCCATTCCTTTCTATTCTGATCTATAGAAACAGACACAAATTCTATGTTTTTTTCTTTATATTTTTTTCTTAAAAGATTAAAATCAATAAGATCTTTTCTACATGGAATACACCAAGAAGACCATACACATATGTACTTATACTTACCTTTCAAACTATCTAAACTAACAGATTTTGAATTCTTATCTTTAAAAATAAAAGAATATGATTTTTTTCCTTTTTCTAGAGCCTTTAAACGAGTTACAATGGAATTTATTTCATCTATATAATACTTAGATTTAACATTCTTATTGAACACACTTAAAAAAGCGTCAGATTTATCTAAACCAGTACCTGTTAGATAGTGATTTAGCCTTTTGGTAATAAGAATTTCTTTTAACTTCTGATGCTTGATTTTCTTTTGAATAAAATCCATCACATTGACTGTAAAATCGCGAGAATCCCAATCTTTTAGGTATCTATTTGCATTACAGACAGAAATATTATCCATATAACTGATGTAGGCAGAATATCCAAATAAGTCATATTGCTCATTAAAATATACATTAACAAAATCAATAAAAAATTGAGAAGGTAGATAATCTATATTGTCTGTTTCATAAGAATGATATTGTGGATAAACACTTAAAGAATATAAAACATCGTACTTTATACGTTCTGCATTTATAGTTTTAAATTTCTCTGAGAATAGCAGATTATCAGCTACTTTTAATTCTTTCTTTAAAAGTGTATTTATTTTATCTATATACTTAGCCTCATCTAACTTAAAGCTAATATATGGAAGCGTTCTTTTTCTTTTTATATCTTGAAGAAGGTAATCGTTAATGCCACCATCATCACATTTAATCTCATAATTTATCAAAGAATTATCTTGAGATATTTTTAAATCTATATCCTTATTTGGTGTAAGAAAGATATCAAAGCCTTTCCCAGCGCAAAACACAGAAGCAAAGCATCCCTTTTCTATCTTAATAGAAGCACTTCCTAATCCAAATTCATCTAATTTTACTTCCATAAAATCTGCAGGAGTAGTTAATATTAACTTATCTACATTTGGAATATTAAGCATTATTCGAAGTTCTACACTTTCGTTAGATGAGCACGATATCAAAGTGAAAAAACATATATATATATAAATCAGATACTTCATGTATTATCTTTAGTCTATTGTTGCATACAAATTTACGAGTTTAATAGGTCTTTGTAAAGAAGCTCTACATAATTAACGTATATTTAACAGCAATATAACATATTTATTCAATTTCAATCCTAGTATCCACATTAATAAATAAGATATCACTCATGTCTTTATAACCATCAAAAACATGTTCACCAATCTTTTTTATTACAGTAGATTCAAAACCTATTATATTAAATCTAGCACCAAAAGAGTATCTTTTTATTACATCAGACATTTTATCCATTTCTTCTTTCTTAACAAAACGGATATTATCAGGAGAAATTGGAAGTCTACTTTCTTTTATAAATTGAATAAAGTCAAGATCTTCTAATTCATTATCATCTCTTAGAATATCAAAAATCTTTATATCTGAATTCTTCCAATCTTGATTATCATGAATAATAAAAGCCAAAAGGAGCATAATATTAGACTCTTTAAGCCTATCTCTATTGATCCAGACATGAATAGAATTCTCGGTATATTGTTTGTCTCTTACAAAAGAGAACACACCTATATGTAATTCTCCAGCTCTAACCAGAGATATATTTTCAGAAATTCTTGAAACTTCCTCACTATTATCTCTTTCATAATCAAATATTATAAGATTATTCTTCATTCCTGAGATTCCTGGTATCTGAATACCTTGAGCAATAGCAGAGGTATAAGATGGAGATATAATAGTATCTATATACACATTATGATTCACCCCCTTATTCTTTGTAAGAATTTCTTGCTTTATAGTTGCAGCCTTAGCAACTGATTCTCGCGAATAATAATCTTCATAAAAATGCATATATGTTCCAAAGCCATACTTATATGAAATCCATTTAATAAGCTTAAAAGTTTTATCTGTATAAAATGTATTATGTGATAAACAAATGACAGCAGGTCTCCATTTGTTTTCAGTCGTTTTTGTTGATGATTGGACAAATACGTTTGATTTCCTTAAAATCTGAAATAATGCGCCTGAAAATATTGATTGAAGTCCTCTTCTGTCTTTATGAATATGAGTCATCCAAAGATACATTAATACTATAACAACAAATGCAATAAGAGAATACAAAAAGTTTATCTTCAACATTAGAAAAACAGACATAAAAAAACCTAATAAAGAAATATACCATCTAGATTTAAAAGATGGTCTATATGATGGATCAGAACCAAAATGATTAAGAAATGATATTAAACAAAGGGTTCCATAAGTCAGCATAAAGAACATAGTAATAATTTCAGCTACAATATTTACATCTCCAAGAATAACAAAGAAACTTGCGATAACGAAAGTAACTATAGAAGTATTATATGGTTCGTTTGACTCACCCTTTCCTTTAGCAAAGAATTTATTTAATTTCTTTGAAGAAAATGAATTATCAAAACCAAGTGCTTGAAGAGTACGAGGAGCCACCATAACAGAACCCAAAGCTGAAGAAATTGTTGATGCTGCTAGTCCTAAAGGGATTAGAAAAGACCCCTGCAAGGCAATATTAGACATAATTAACTGATTAGCTGATAAATCAGCAGCAGTAGCAGAAACTTTTAATTTATAAACAACAAAAACATATATTATCATACCAAATAAGGTAGCAAGACTAGTTCCTAAAGGTATAGATAGTTTAGGATTCTTTAAATCACCTGAAAGTCCTACACCAGCAGTAATGCCAGTAAAACCAGGAAAAACAACAGCTAATACAAAAAAAAGTTTATCTGTATTCTTAAAGTTAGCAAATAATGACCAATCGGAGGCTTGTACTATCTGAGAATCCATAGGTTTACCAAGAAAAAAAGCTAATAGTGAAACTGCAAGAATAGCAACTACTATATACAAAGCCTTAACACCAAGACTAGCACCTTTTTTAAGGATTATTAGAGCCAATAAACCTAAAGCAGGCAAACTAACACACTGACGAGGGACAATGAAGTTATACGTCTCTTTTATGTACTCAAATATTGGAGAAAATGCTTCTGTAAAAGCTACAACATAAAAAGCTACACTAATGGCTTGAGAAAAGAATAAAGAGATACCAATAGTAGCACCTATATTTAATCCAAATGAACGAGAAATAATAAAGTACTCCCCTCCTCCCTCAACTCTTTTATTTGTGGCAATTTCAGAAATAGCTAAAGCAGTAGGAATAGTAACCATATGCCCAATAATTATAACTAAAATAACTCCATAAAAACCAAGATTACCTACAGCCCATCCAAAACGTAGAAATAATATCGCACCTAGAATAGTAGATATTGCAGTAAAGAAAACTGGGGCAGTACCAAATTTAGAAGAACTACTTGCCATATATATAGATTATATAAAAAATTCATATTGCAAATTATTAATATATCTACGATACAAAAAAAATATTGTTATAAAATAGAGAGTATATATGATATATAAGCATAAA
>JBATVL010000058.1:0-2411 GCA_049671745.1 Marinifilaceae bacterium | reverse complement strand
CTGTATATTCTTTATAATTCTATTTTAAGTTAAGGGAATGTTTAATTTATATTTACTCGTATTTAATGGCATCAATAGGGTTATTTAAAGATGCTTTAACAGATCTATAACTTATAGTTGCAATAACAATAATCCCTAGAGAGAAAAAAGAAGCTATAAAAATCCACCAAGAAAGAGGAGTTTTATTAGCAAAGTTCTCTAACCATTCTGTCAGTCCATAATAAGATACAGGAATAGCAACAAGAGCAGCAATAAGAAGATATTTAGCAAATTCCTTATTGATCATTATAAGAATATCCTTAGTGGTTGCACCGTTAATCTTACGAATACCAATCTCTTTGATCTTCTGCATTAATAATAACATTGTAAGTCCAAGTAAACCCAGAAGAGATATAAATAATGCAATTACTGTAACTGTAGATATTATATTCCCTGTTCTTTCTTCATTTTTATATTGACTCTCTATACTATCATCAAGGAAAGAATATTCCATCTCTCTTTCTCCATCAAGCTCTGCCCATTTATTCTTTATTTTATTTATAGTAGAACTTAGAGTCCCAGCCTTAATTTTAACAAAACAATAAGTGTAAGTATCTGGAATACCACTCAATAAGACAAGAGGAAAAATAGAGTGTTGCATAGAATCAAAATGAAAATCTTTAACTAAGCCTACAATATCCATATTCATCTGCCACATTTTAATAGACATTCCCACAGGATTATCTACGCCTAGTCCCTTTGCAAAAGCTTGATTTACAATCACTGTATTTAAGGCATCTTTATTATCTGTTTCCCTAAGATTTCTACCATAAAGCAAATCTATATCCATAGTCTTAATGAAGCTTGTATCTATAAGCATATTACCTGAATTCACATTTATTGAATCACATGAACATACAGACGGAACTCCTATACTAGTTAGATTTCCAGTACTAACACTTACATTCTTAACTCCATCTACACTAAGCATTCTATCTTTTATAGAAGCCTTATATGCAAAATCAGAAGGTATATTAACTTTTATAATATTATCAACATTAAATCCTAACTCCAGATTTTTCATAAATACAATCTGCTTATTAATAAAAGAAGAACTAATAATAAGAATAAGAGAAAGACAAAATTGAACAAGTATAAATGATTTAGCTACACCAAGTCTTGTCCCCATCTTAGTATCTTTACGAAAAATAGAAACAGGCTTTTGTTTAGATATATATATAGCAGGAAGGCTTATAATAGATACAATAAAAATAAATACTAAAATCATAAATAAATATGCCTTAACATCTGAATAAAGATTATACTCAAGTTGATAGCCTATTAAATCGTTAAAAAATGGTAAAGCTAATTCGCTAATCACAATTCCTAATATAAGAGAGATAAGAACAGTAATACCAGACTCAGTTACAAACTGAACAATCAAACTACTTCTCTTGCTACCAAAAACCTTTTTTATAGCAATCTCTTTAAATCTTTTTATAGAAAGTCCCACAGAAAGCATAACATAATTTATACAAGCAAGAATAAGTACTATAATAGAGATGTTTCTAAGTATACTTATTCGTTTCTTATCTCCCTTATTATAAAATAAATTATTGGGCACTATATCTGAAAAATAGATATCATTAATATTAACTAAATAAGTAGCAATGTTTTTAGAATCATTTTCAATATATCCACCTTTTACATAAGCATCAAATAAATAAGCATATATTGTTTTTGTTAATATATCACTCTTCTTCTCAAAAACTATTTTATCTTCTTTATGTTTAAGTTTCACAAATAGATTTGTGTTTCCAAAATCCCAGTTATAATGATAATATTTAGAATGAATATGATTTGCAGTCATATCGAAATGTAGCATTGAATTCTTAGGAAAGGCTTTAAATATTCCAACAATAGTTAGATTTATATTATCATGCTTTGAGAATTGAATACTTTTACCTATAAGTTTTGAATAGTCACTAAAAGAATTATCCTTCAATAATTTATCAGCAAATTCTTTAGTTATAACAGTATTATTGATATCTCCTGCCGATGTACATTTTTTTCCAATTAAAGTCTCAAAAGAGAATATCTTGAAGAAAGAGGAGTCTATAAAGCAAATATTTTGTTTGAATTTTTTATTATCGCATGTTACCCAATCTTTAAAAGTGTGATATGCCGTTGCTTCTTCAACTGTTGGCATATCTCTTTTAAGAATCTCAACGCTTGATCTCTTTTGATTTGCATTGTATTGTGTTCCATATTTAGTAAAATTCGTTTTATTTATTACCTGAAAAACTCTATCTCCATCCTTATGGAAATCATCATGTGAATATTCAAAAGAAATAAATAGATAAGAAAGTAAGCATATAGCTATACTTATTGAAAGACCAAAAATATTTATGGCAGATAAACCTTTATTCTTG
>JBATVL010000057.1:0-4616 GCA_049671745.1 Marinifilaceae bacterium | reverse complement strand
TAAATAGACTTAAGAATATAAAAAGACAAATGTATGGAAGAGCTAATTTTAATTTATTGAGGAAAAAGGTCGTTTTATCAATGACTGGATAGTTAAAATATTGTACCACTAAAATTGACGAAGAACCTCTTTATTTTTCACTAACAATTTGTCATTTTCATACTGCTTCTTTTGTTCTATAATGTTTGCCAATATTAATAAGATTGAAATAAAACTCAATATTGCCCCAATCAAAGTGGCATAACTTATTATTTCCTGATTCCGACTAACATAGTCTATTGAAAACCATTTAGGATTATTTGTTATTGTCAAGACATTAACTGTAGATATAATTATAAATAATACTGATAGTATTATTACAGTTTTTAGAGTATTTGATTTAATCATTCCTAATTTACGATATTTGTATTTGCTTGCGGGTAACGGTCTTGCTATGAAGCCGTAGGCTTGTGTTGCGCCTGCGGCAAGCCTATGCTTTTTTAGCTATTGTTAGCTGATGTTTTTTTATCTTTCTAATTGAAACTCCTTAAATTCTTCCTCTCCTAAGAAGTTGAATTTCTTTTTAAACAAAGTCGCAAACTTTTTATTTGCCGTCGCAAAGAATATTTGTTTCTTTTCTTTCACAATGAAATATCTTAAGAAATCTAAAAATGACAATGCATTAAAATCATCGATAAAAGATACAGGATCGTCAAAAATTAATATTTTCGGACCATCCTGTAGTTTTCTATTTAAGCTTATAAATATCGATAGAACTAATGCCGATTTCTGGCCTGTGCTGATTTGTGAAACCTCATAAGGCTCCTCGTTCTTAAATAAAACTAATCTATTATCTTTGTACTCTAGGTTAGAAAATTCTTTCGGTGAGTGTATCGTTTTATAAATATCTGTTATTTCATTTAGATTGTCTTTAAAAAACTCCTCTAGAATTAAATCTTCACTATTCTTGCTTAATTTATCTAAAGTTTCAACTGCTTTATTTAATCTACTATTTAAAGCTTTTAAAGCAGGTAATTTTTGTTCAATAGCTTCGTTTGTAATCAATAGCTTTTTGATTTCATTTTGACTATTTTCAATAAGCCTTAATGTGTTTATATTTTCCTTTAAAAGATCTAAATCTTTAGCTAAATCAATAATGTTTTTATCATCTGAAATCTGGATATAGCGATTTAAATTTTCGAAACTAAAATTTAATGATTCTATTACAGTTTCTTTTGATTTAACTATTTCCTCTATGTTATCAATACTATTGTTATAATCCTTCAGTTTTAGAAAACCATTTAAATCGTTTAATATTACAATATTACTATCTTTAAATTTCTCTACATCAGAAATGTTTTTGTCTATTTTTGTTTTTAGATTATCTACAATCCCTGTTAAGACATTATTGTTAGAAATATCTAGATCAGAATAAATCAATGATAATTCTGATTTTAATTTTATATATTTTGATACCTCCCCACCAATACTATTCAACTGAAGAAATATCTTATCGATGAGTTCTTTTTCTACTAAAATTTCTTTTTCCTTGCTAATTCTTTCCTTAACATTTTTATCAATATCTACTATACTTAACTCTTTATAATCCGTAACGAAACTTGAAATTGAAATTTCATATTGCTTTAGGTTTGCTATTTCTATTTCTAATTGAGAAATTTCCTTATTTAGTACTCCAATTTTTTCATTTTTACTATTGATAATACTTTTCACACTATCATTAGTGAATTCCGTTTCAAGTTTTAATAATAGATCAGAATGTAGAATTTGCTGTTCGCATAATGGACAGTTATTTGAATGAAGATTATGGTTTAAAATATTTTTTCCAATATTTTTTAGTTCATTAACCAGTTTTTCATTTTTTGAAAAACTCTCTTGAAGGGTGGAAATCTCTATTTTTAACTCTTTAAGTAAATCATTCTTAGTATTGAATAAAGCCACTTTTAGAATTATTATTTCAGGAAGAGATTTATGCTCCTTCGCTAATATTATAACATCTAGCTGTATGTCATTTAACTCTTTAAGCGTTTTAATTATTAAAAGTTGAGTTCTAATTCGTTCATTACTATTTTCTAATGATTCAATTTTGGAACTATTGTCAATTTTTAAATATTTTAAAAACTCATTTGCTTTACTAAGTGTATGTTCCCTTTTTTGTTTATTTATAATCCTCTCATTTGATTTTTCTATATTTCTATTATAAATTATTTTACTTTCAGATACAAGCCTAATGCGCGTTAAAACCGTCTCTTTAATTTCAGTAAATCTTTTGTAATCTGTTATCCACTTTTTAGATAATATAAAGTCTAATTCATTCTTAATTTCGTTAACAAATAAGCTAGAGACAGAATAACTAGATTCATCAATAGTAGTTTTATAACCCAAACCTGAAATATTTGATTTGATATTTTCTTTTAATGCTTCGAAATTTTTATTATTTCTCAATTCACTAATTCGACTTGAATTTTTTTTAAATTCATCATTTTTAACTTTAATCAATTCTGAACTCTTATTTAGCTCAGATCGCAATTTTGGTCGAATTTTCTGAATCTTATCTTTTAAAGCAGTGTACTCTTCTCCCAAGATTATTTGCTTTAAAGATTCATTTATTACATCCTTTTCTTCGGAATTTGAAAATTGATGGGCTGCATCTGCATTAAAAAAGTTAAACTGGTTAAATGATTTAAAGGTTTGATTTCCTACCTCAGAAATTCGTCTATTATACCACTTAGTACCTCTTTCTTTATACTTCTTATTTTGATGTGTATATGTATCAGGTAAACCTTCATTCAAAATAGCTGTAATAGAATTAGGCAGTTCATTTTTATCATTGTTTCTTTGGGTTTTCCCTGTAAGAATTAATTCAATGGATTCTAATAAGCTAGTTTTTCCAACTCCATTAGATCCTGTAAATAAGTTTACTGAACCAAAACTGTAATCTCTTACTTTTGGGAAAGGTCTATAATCATCTTTTAATGCTATTGAACTTATTTTATATATAACGGGAACTTGATCTAAGTTTTTATCTTTTTTTTCTATAAAGTTAGAAGCTGTATTATTAAGGAAATTTCTAATTATTCCTTCGTTAGAAACTGTGCCATATAATTCTTGAAGACCAACTTTATTGAATTCTTCTTTCCAAGTTGAAACAATATCTGGTAGTTCTGATTCCTTTGATTTCTCTAATTCAAAATACTCTAGAAATTCATTATCTGTAAAGATTAATTTTCGAGCATATTTATCATCCTTTAGTATTTTTAATTTTAATGTTTCATCAATATTGCTATTAATAAATATCATGTAAATATTCCATTGAAGCGCTTCCTTTTGTTTGTAGAATTCTTCTGCGAGATACTTATATTGCAACTCTTCAAACTCTGTTACAGAAACCCGTTGATTGAAGTTAAAGTAATAGATCCCAGCAGTCTTTTCTTCGACTAGCAGCTTACCTTTATATAGTTTATCATCTACTTTTTCAAAATTGGCAAATAAACTTTCTGATTGTTCTATTAATTGTAGAGTATTCATAATTTATTACGCGATTGAATTATTATCATTTGGTACCTCTGTAATACTGCCTGCATCTAAATTTGATTTATTTAGTATTTCATTCCCTTGTTTATAAAATACGACTATTGTATTTTTACCTGGTGATTCTTCATCAAACAATTTTTGTAGTTCACCATAAGCTTTATTTACTACTTGAAAACCAACAGCACTCCCTACAAAACAAATGGTTGCCTTTTCAATGGCTCCGCTATTATTAACTAGATTATATTTATAATTGAATTGTTCTGCATTTTCTGCATAAGCTAAAGAAATCCTTTTGTCTCTTAGGTGTCTAATGCTATGAGGATAAATAGATGTTTGAGGAATGATATTTTGATCTAATTCAAAAATATTGGTACACGCTAAAGCTCTAACTGATTCGCTAGATTCATATTTATCTTCTACATATGTAAGTCTGTGGTTACATTCGTCTAATTCATTTAGAGTGAAACTTTTTAGGTGAATTACATCTGACCAATTATCCTTTACTTTTACTTTACCAGTGGAGATGTCTATTAATCTTTCCTTATCTATTATAGACTTCTCTATATCAATCAAAAAAGCATTATTAACTCCTCTATTAGTAAAAGAAACAATGTGATTATCATCAACTTCATCAATTTCATGCAGAATAAGATCTTCGTAAAATTTAAATATATTACTTACAGTCGGACCTTCTCTACGTTGCTGGACATTTTGACCTTCATCTATACTAACAGGTTTATTAAAGATCTTAAATAATTCAACATTCCCATTAAGAAAATAAATCCGTTTATTTCTAAGTATTTGCAAAAAGTATAATCCTTTTCTATGATTTCTAACGATTGTAGCTGTACTAAAATCTAAATCTTCATCAGTTGTTTTAAAATAGATTGCGCTTCGAGGACATTTTGTATCTTGATATAATTGCCTACCATTGAGGAACGTTGTTTCAATACCCCAATTTGTATGTAGCATCTGAAAACTCCCCAGTCTAGCATTCGAAAACTCCCCACCTAAAAAATAGTTATTAACTTACAGTTTAGTTTATCTAAACTGTACGAAAATGATAAATATGGTGGACATACAAG
>JBATVL010000056.1:0-1841 GCA_049671745.1 Marinifilaceae bacterium | reverse complement strand
AAATAAGTCCAAATGCAACAGATATTAATGGACTTATTGATACTGAAGTTTATCTATTCAATAGAAATGGAATGGATTTAGAATGGATAGATGAAGCTTTAACAGATACTTCATTAGAATCAAATGCTTTATATACTTACAAATATAAAGCTAAAGATATTTTGAAAAATACAAGTGACTATTCCTTAGAAACTTCAAAACATACATTAGCTAGTGATCCAGTTAATGTTGAAAAGGGAAAAGTTACTCAAACAACATTAGAAATAAAACTTCAAGAAGGAGAAAATAAAAAAGCTCCTGAATATCGCTTAGAAGTAAAACTTCAAGGAACAGGAACCGATGGAGAAAATAAAGCAATATCAGAATGGACACCAGGAGAAACAAAAGAATTTCAAAATTTATCTGTAGATGATGTTTACGAAGTTTGGTTACAAACTCGTAATGCAGATAAAATAGAAAATGATAAATATAAAGCATTAGATGGTGTGAAACTTAATACACCACCAATCATAACAGTAGAAAACATAGACAACAAAATATTTAAAGATGGTCTTGATTTCACATTAAGTGGAACAATAAAAGACCAGGAGAAAGACACTATAACTATTAAAGCAATAGTTAATGGTATAGAAAAAACTATAACAATTGATACTAATATTTCTGATAGATGGTCACTTACATGGAACACAAGTGAGTTATCTGAAGGAAAATATTCAGATATTGAAGTTATAGCAAATGATAGTAATATAACATCATCAACAAAGTGGTCCAACTCTTTAATAGTAGATAAAACGGCTCCAAGTAAACCTACTATTAAAGCAAATATTGAAACACCAACAAATCAAAATATAACAATAGCTATAATTGGTGGAACTCAATATAGAATTAATAATGGAGAATGGCAAGAATATAAAGAAAGCTTCATAGTTGCACAAAATTGCAACATAGAAGCAAAAGTAAGCGATGAAGCAGGAAATACAAGCATAGCAGTAAAAACCATTAATAACATAGATAAAACACCACCTGCACCACCAATTATAAAATTGTCGACTGAAGAACTTACAAATAAAGATATAACAATAACAATATCTGGTGGAAGTCAATACAAAATTGATAATGGACAATGGCAAAGTTATAAAACACCATTTACAGTTAGTCAAAATTGTCAAATTCAATCGACAGTTAGTGATGGTGTAGGAAATACAAGCATAGCAATAAAAACCATTAATAACATAGATAAAATACCACCTGCACCACCAGTAATTAATGTAACACCAGAAAGTGTTAAAAATAGAAGTGTAACAGTAACAATTGATGGTGCATATCAATATAAATTAGAAAATCAATGGTTAACTACAAAAAATGCAAATCATAATAGTTTTGAAGTTAACAAAAATTGTACTGTAGAAGCAAAGGCAATAGATGAAGCCGGAAACAGTGCAATAGCTAGTAAAGTTATCAAAAATATTGACCGTACACCACCAAAAAAACCTGAAGTAAACATTAAACCTAAAACTACAACTTATGGCGATGTTGAAATAATTGCCAAAGGTGGAGATTTAATTAGTGTTGATGGTGGTAAATGGATTAATTATAAAAGTCCATTTAAAGTTTCAGAAAACTGTAAAGTTAAAATAAAAGCAGTTGATGAAGCTGGAAATGAAAGTATTACGGAGAAAGTAATTAATAACATTAAAGAACCATCTAAACATAATCATAAAAAACGAAAAGATGATGATAAAAGCAAAAATCAAAAAGAAGAAACAATAAAAGTAAAAGAAATAGAAGAAAATATATCTAAAATAAATGAAAATATATATTTTATAGATATAAAAGGACAT
>JBATVL010000055.1:0-2295 GCA_049671745.1 Marinifilaceae bacterium | reverse complement strand
TTTGGCTCTAAACGGCTATAAATATCATCTTTGAAGATATTATAAGCCTCATCTACATCATCAACTACGAAAACCTCGAAATTATTCAACCTCAAGTTCTTTACTGTCTTTTCTAATTTATCTGTTTTCATTTTATCCATTTATATCATGTATAAAAAGAACTCCTAAAGACAGTTAATCCTTAGGAGTTCTTATATATATTAGATTGCTATATTTTTATTCTATGTTCTACTGTTTTAATCTCGAATGAAGAATTATACCTTTTCTTGAATAGACTCTTTTGTATTTGTTTAAAAGTAGTTAAACCAGGAGGACATTTAGAAGCAATAATATAAGATTGCTTTTGTTGTCTTACTTTATCAACTGATAATAAGTCTATTGTCCTTTTAATTTGCTCAGCTGCATGTTTAACATCCTTACCCTTAAGCTCAACATATATCTCTACACCATTGGGAGTGATAACAAGATAATCACATTTTAAACCATTATCACTAATCGCACAACCATCAACATGAACGACAGTTGCCCCTTTTGCGTTATCAATAAAAAGAGTTGATTTCTTTTCATTTAACTTTATTGTTCTATCATCAAAAACCTTTTTACATATACTCTTAATCTCCATAATCAATAAGATCTAAAAGTTCATCAAATTGAGCACCCAAAACATTAGAAACATCATCAATCAAATCAGCAGAGATTAATTCAGATTCTTCTTCAATGATAGATCTAAGATTTCCATTCTCTATAGAGAAAGCAGAAACACTTTCAGATTTAAGAATAAAATCTTTATGTATTACTTCAAACAATTTATCTAGCTTTTCTGAATCTGCTTCTTTACGAATCAAACCTGCCTGTAAATTATTATTAAGCGAAGTTAAAACATATGGACTATGAGTAGTTACAATAAACTGCACATTTATATTATTAAAAAGAAGAGATAATATATCTATCATCTTTTTCTGAGCCATAGGGAAAATATGCGCCTCTGGTTCTTCTATGTAAACAGTATATCTCTGTGTTCTCAGAGATGATGCGCTTAATAAAAATCTTAGAACAATTACAAGTGGTAATATCTCTTGTTGACCAGAAGAACAATAAGAAACTTCTATTTTTCTACCATCTTCATGTAATAAATAATCCTTACCTTTTTCAAGTAAATACTTTCCTTTAAGAATTTCACTAACTAAAGAATCAAACATCTTAATAGAGGCAGAATCAGAATCAGCATATATAGGTTTCAATTTCTCATAAAGAGCTCCAAAACTCTGTAATAAAGGATCAATATTTTGGTTACTTGAAAGAATTGAAAAAATACTTGATTGCAGAAGAGCAAAGAAAGACCTACCTGCTGGAACATAAACTTGTTGATTTTTAGCAATATCAGGAATTAAATTATTAAAATAATCTTTAAAGGTGCCAAGTTTCATAGAAGCCTCTGTAAGTCCTAATACGTCATCTAGTTTATACTTATCAAGAATATCTTTTCTCTCTACAACTAAATCCTTCCAAACTTTCTCTACTTCATCTGAAAACTCTATAAAGAAGAAGTCCTTATCTTCCCATTTATTTGTAATCGAAAAAGTATAATCATCAATTGAGTATTCTATATCAAAAGAAGAATTTATCCACGAAGATTTAGGAAAAAACCTTTCAAACTTAGTACGTAACTCTTTCTTTAATTCCGTTTTAGTATAATCCTTATTTGCAGCTAAATACATTTCCTCAAAGATTGACTTTGAATAATAAATCAACTTTGCAATAAGACTTTTACCTGAAGCTTGAGGACCAATAATTACATTAAAATCATTAATTTGTATATTAATGTCTTTTAAGCCTAGAAAGTTATCTATTTTTAGTTTCTCCATTTACGTTCTTCTTAATTTATTAAGGATATACAAATATATGAAAGAATTTATCTCTTTTTTAATATTGTGTCATAGTTATTATCATACCTGCACTTTTTAAAATATAATTAAAAACCAAGAGCCTCATTAATTAAAACGATCTTAATTCTATGTTTAGGATAAGACTTCTCAGTAATAAACAAATCAACGCAAAGAGCTTTCTTTCTATTCTTAATCTGCTCTTTCCAGCTATCATTAGGATTAAACGTATCAATAAAATCTATAGAATCATCCCTTTTAACAAGATCTAAGACTCTCGTTTTGTGCATAGTTACAGAATCAGCATAAGAAAGACTCTTTGGCTCTAAACGGCTATAAATATCATCTTTGAAGATATTATAAGCCTCATCTACATCATCAACTACGAAAACCTCGAAATTATTCAACCTCA
>JBATVL010000054.1:0-4225 GCA_049671745.1 Marinifilaceae bacterium | reverse complement strand
TAGCCGAAAGGGGAGAGGGGTGAACAGATTTCAATATATAATGTTTTGATTCATCAATAAGAGCTCCTTTTTTCTGTGCATAAGCCCCCCAAAGAATAAAAACAACATCTTCTTTAGAGTCTGATATTATACTTTTAGATCTATATAATATAGATCTACAATGGAAAGTCATTCAGAATTAGAAACATAATATTATTCATTTAATAAAGTCTTTAATATTTGATTCAATTCACAATTAAAAGTAAGATATACATACTATTCAATTCAACAAATCATTAGTTACATTCTATACTTCTATAAAAACAAGGTGTTTTGTGAGGTTTATTATGACTATAAAAAAAGGCATCAAGCTTATGCCTGATACCTTCTATTATGTTATGTTTCTTAATCTACCACCATGAATTTATATCATATATTAAGTTAGTATTTCTCTGAAGTATTTCTTTACTAACTGCTAATCTTGCTTTTTTAAGCAAGTTATTTGCTTTAGCATTACTTTTATTAATTTCTGCCTCTTCTTTATTTTTAATTCCTTGATTAGCTACTTTTGATTTATCTAATTCAAGTTGATCATTATATTTTTTTAATTTAAAATCCCAATCTCGTTTTTCTATAGCTCTAATTTTTTTAGATATAGTTTCAGATAAATTTTCAACTTTAGAATAATAAGAATAACTTGGATTAATATCCGTTATAAATTCCTTAGCATTATTAGCCGCTTCTAAATTCTGACCAGCATTCCATGCTGCATTTGCTTGTGCTAATTTGATGCTAGACTCTTTATCTATCTTTTTTTTGTAAATAGGGCCTACAGCCTCCATACATTTATCGTAGCATTCTTTGCAAACTTCTGGTACACTAGTTAATTTAAGTATAGCTTCATCAAAATCTTCTTTACTTGCAAGAGCATTAGCTTCAGAAAGAATAAAATCACATCTTGAATTATAGTATTCAATAATCTTCTTCTTAGCAACTTTTACTAAATTCTGAAATCTTGGATTCTTAGCTCTAATTTGTTTAATTGCTGATATATATGCTTTTGTTTCATTAGTTCCAATACCTTTAACTTCTATAGATTCACTAGCAAACATAGTTCCGTCTATACCATCACCTACGTAGATAGACACATCTAATGTCATAGCTATCATAGGAGGAGCTGTAGGAGTTATGTCCTTAGTTAATATATTAATATTAGGAGTAATAATGAATCTTGGATTAGAGGCAGAACCACCAACACCATTTTTAGAGGCAATTTTAGTAATTCTGCTTGATAATAATCTCTTTGCACCTTTGGGTAAAGAAACTATCTTATCTGATATATATGTATTAAGAATAATACGCCCTAAATCATCTGATTTAGTTAAATTGTTTTGAGCAGACACATTATAATAAAAACAGATAAAAGAGAAGATTATAACTAATGTAGTATATTTTATTTTCATATTATCTTATTTTGAACCTAAGTAAATAGTTGCTCTTCCTAATCCCTTTATGGTAACTTTGCTAATTATCTGATAATTTTTCCTTAGGTATTTACTTAAATTACTAGCAAACTTACGAGTATCCATAGCTCTTTGTTTCCCTTTTCTTTCGTAGAATACTGGAATTCTTACTTGTTCAAAAAGCATCATATCAGCTGTCACATCAGTAGCATTATATCTACCTTTAACAGTATTACTAGCCATCCAGTCATCAATGATTTCAGATAATTCTAGTGACTCTTCACCAAATTCTGATTCTAAATCATCATCCCAATCATCCCATTTCTTGATACGAATAATTACTTCTCTACCATTAGTGAATAAATCGTCAAAATATGTTTGAAGTGTTGTGCCATAATTATCTAGATGTGATAATACCGCCTCTTCTAATAATACAGGTAATTCTGCTGAGAAAGATGGAGCTCCAGTTCCTGATGCAGAAGCAATTTGCTTGTCAGTATACGAATCTAGGCCTTGTAAGTTAAAAGTAATAGATTTCTTAGGTCCTTTCTTATTAATTGTCCAAGTAAGTTGCATGATAATATCTGCTTTAGCAACTTTTTTTAGTTGATCAGTAGGAGATTCACTAGCAGCTGAACCAGAATCTTTAGATGTCATCATAGCATCTTCTGCACTGTTAGATGCTAATGTTTTAAGTACAGATTCCATATTTTTTAAAGGAAATCCACGTTCCGCCATTAATCCGTTAATCTTACTTATTACAAGTAATAAATCAGCATTTTCTTGGAAAGCTTTTTTATAATCAGGAATCTTAACTGTTGTTCCTTGATTATTAAATTCCATCATGTAACCATTGGAATTACACCATACGTCACTAGGAACAACCATTATAGTAGGTTTCTTTGCTTGCGCAAATAATGAGCTAGAATATACTATGCAAAGTATACTTAGTAATATATATCTTTTCATAATCTAAAATTTAGAATCCTGTTGATAAACCTCTGATAATTCCTTCTTTTTCAAGATGTTTTCTAAGAGCATCTTTTCTTACAGAAACAATAACACCAACCTTGTATTCTTTCTTACTTACTTTCAATAAATCACCAGCAGCAACTAAACCGTCATTTGTAAGATTTACATATTTAAGATAATCGCCACCTGCTGCGAAGAATCTTGTAAAGAATTGTTCGTTTTCTTGCTCAATATTTGCATCTTTAGCAAGGGCTTTTTGTGCTGATATTCCTCTTTTTGTGCTTGTAAATCCTTTAAAAATAATACCATGAACAGCATTCTTCTTAGATTGTTCTTTAGCTACTTGTGGTTTTTTTGAATAAGACCAAACTTTTACAAGATATGTTCCTGCTGCACCTGTTCCTTCACCTGTTAATTCGTATCTCCATATCTTAGTATCTGCATCAGCTTTTTTTACAGCTCTACTTGTTGCACAAGATGAGAAAAGACTTAGTGTAAGAATAAATACACAAAATTTGATAATTGTTTTCATATCTATTTATTTTCGATGTTTTTGTATAAGATGTATTGCTATTATTTAATCTGTCTGATTAACATACCAGGGTAGCATTTTTTTCCACCTTTAAATGTTGTAGCGTGAAGTTCAGTTATTTCTTTTCCCTCTTTTGATTCTCCAGCATTGAATCTGTTATCCCAAACTTTTCCTTTTTTAACTTTAATCTTTCCTTTTTTAACATATTTAGTTAATCCAGTCTTTTGGTCAACTACTTGTTCAAGAATTTCGAATTTTTCTCCTCCTGTAAGACCTTCTTTCATGCCAATTTGAGCAGTTACAGGATTTATAGATATAATAGGTGTTTTTGTTTTAAATACATCGTATTTTTTTTGAAGTTTTGAATATACAGTATTTACATTTCGAACTGTAGCAAGAGTTAGTATCTCCTCTTCTGTTCTATCTTTGAATGAGAATGTTACAAGTGAACTTGCTTCTTTTTTACCTACGAACTCTAGTTGAAAAATGTCAGAATTATCAAATGCCGCTTTCTTTACTGCATCTATATTCGTTTTGTCCATCCATAAATCGCAATAGAAAGTATTTGCTACTTCTGGAGTCCATTTTAATTTGTAAAGATATGAGCTTGTCCAAACTGAATATCCTTCTTTAGTTTTATTATAAATAATATCAGCTGCTTTAACTGCTAAGGTCTTCTTAAAACCACTTAAATCTTTTACTGCAAAATAAGCTGCATCTCTAATCAATGCTGCAACGATCTCATTATTAACAAATTTAACTTTATTTACAATAAAGAATGTATTGCTAATTAATTCTTCGCCTGCATCATTTAAACATGCCGTTCCTCTTGCAGTTCCTTTTGCTGTACTTACATCTAGGTCAGAAGCATTGTAGAATCCTCTTTCTCCGATTAAATTCATGTCGAAAGTTCCATCTTCTTTTCGATCAAACCATTTAGCTACTAAAGCATTACCTATTTTTTCTTTCTTGATGTATTTCTCTATTACTAATGATAAAGCTTTGTCTGTTTTTTTAAAGCCAGCAGCTATTTTTTCTTCATTCGTAACAGCGTAATCTTCTGGTTTAAAAGATCTTGATTTTAGACAATGATTATTATACTTGTCCGGAAATGGTGCATTATTGTATGCTTTTAAGATGATATCTTTTTTACCTTCTATAAAATCATTCGATTCAATAATCATTGTGTGAAGTGAACTTCTACGATACTTAAAGTCCTGAATTGGACATTTTTTTTGTGTAAAACCTGTAACACTTATCATTATGATAAGTACTGATG
>JBATVL010000053.1:0-1551 GCA_049671745.1 Marinifilaceae bacterium | reverse complement strand
TCTACAAAGTGGCCTTCAATTGAAGCTGCCGCTGCCATCGCTGGTGATACAAGGTGAGTACGACCACCTTTACCTTGACGACCTTCGAAATTACGGTTTGATGTAGAAGCACTACGTTGACCGTCTTTTAATTCATCACCGTTCATTGCAAGACACATTGAACAGCCTGGATCGCGCCATTCCCAACCAGCTTCAAGAAAGATTTTATCTAAACCTTCTTTTTCTGCCTGAACTTTTACAGGGAATGAACCTGGTACCGCAATCGCCTGTACACCTGCCGCCACTTTTTTGCCTTTAAGAAGCTCAGCTGCGGCGCGGAAATCTTCAATACGGCCATTTGTACAAGAGCCAATAAATACGATATCAATATTAATATCAGTCATTTTCTGACCTGGCTTAACATTCATGTATTTCAGTGCATTTTCACATGCTTGCGCTTTTACTACATTATCAAAATCAGATGGAGAAGGAACAACGCCATCAACTGCAACAACTTGCTCTGGAGATGTACCCCAAGAAACTTGTGGCGCAATGTCTTCTGCTTTAAGTGAAATCACAGAGTCAAACTCTGCACCTTCATCAGATGTCATTGTTTTCCAATACTCAACAGCTGCCGCCCAATCATCACCTTTAGGAGCGAATTCACGTCCTTCAATATAATCGAACGTTGTTTGGTCAGGCGCAACTAAACCAGCACGCGCACCCGCTTCAATGGCCATATTACAAAGCGTCATACGCCCTTCCATAGAAAGGTCTGTAATTGTATCACCAGCAAATTCCATTACATAACCAGTACCACCCGCAGTACCTGTTACGGCAATAATTGCGAGTGCAATATCTTTAGCTGTTGCATAAGGTGAAAGTTTACCTTCAACTTTCACAAGCATTGTTTTGGCTTTTTTCTGTTGTAATGTCTGTGTCGCCATTACATGCTCAACTTCAGAGGTACCGATACCAAATGCTAATGCACCAAAAGCACCGTGTGTTGCTGTATGGCTATCACCACAACAAACAACCATACCTGGATGGATAAAGCCATGCTCAGGTACAACGATATGGATAACACCGTTTTGCTGACTATCCATACCAAACAGATTGATACCATTTTCAGCACAGTTTGCTGTCATCGTTTCAACTTGCTTTTTGGCAATAGGATCAACAATATTGTAGCGATCTTTTGTCGGTACACAGTGATCGATTGTAGCGAGAATACTATGGACGTTGCGCACTTTGCGGTGTTGTAGACGAAGTCCTTCAAAAGCTTGAGGGCTTGTTACTTCATGCATCAGGTGTCTGTCAACAAACAGAAGAGGGGAGCCGGCTTCTGGTTCATGAACCAAATTTGCATCCCAAATTTTTTCATACATTGTTTTAGTCATTGTTTTCCTTACCACGCTAAACGCTTTTGCTGTTACAGCCTATCATCCTTTGATAGCCGCCTAATAAGTGCCATTATCAGAGGTAGGCTGCCTAGGGTTCCAAAGAATTCATTCTAATAGATTGATCTCAATCTCACAAGATAACTACTTAAAAACATCTTTATTAAAAACC
>JBATVL010000052.1:0-8567 GCA_049671745.1 Marinifilaceae bacterium | reverse complement strand
GGATAGTATTACCCTTTCTTGCAACCATTTTAAGAATATTAGAATTGTCCTCTATTCTATATAGTTTGGCAAATTGTGTATCATTCTCAAATTTAAGAGACATTATTTCTTTTGGATCAATCGGCTTGTTATTCTCTATTTGATAGTCAGAATACAATTTATCAAAGCGTTCTAATTCTTTTTCATTAGATGGGAAAAGATAGCCAAGAGAGCCTAATAGTTCATCAATATTATTTTCTGTTATATCTATTTTTGGCATGATATGTTTTCTTTAATGTATTTGTCTATCTCTCCTTTATACTTTCTAAGGGAGGCTTGTGTTAAATTTAGTTTCGTTCTTAATTGTTCTAAAACACTTCTTGGAGGATATTTTCCAATTCTTTCGTATGTTTTATATGTAAGATAAACAATTCTTTTTTTTTCATTAAAACCACTTAGAAGAGATTCTAATTTTTCAAGAGCAATTCTAAGTTCACGTTTTTTTTCTACACAATCACCACATTTATAATTAATCATTTCATCAATAGTATAAATAATAGATAAATCTTCTTCTTGAGTAGGTTTATAGCATGTGTTATTATGGTGGAAATTAACTAATTGAGTTTTAGCAATACTAAATAACCATAATAATATTGCCTTGTTAATATCTTTAACTCTAGCTTTTTCTTTTTTAAAGCTAGGATATTTAAAAACGCGAGCAAAGCTACAATTAACTATTCTAAGAGCAACAGTGCTATCGTATCCCCAATTTTTACATATGATTTCTGTTTTCTTCTGTAGTTCTTCAGAGAATCTGCTACAAAAAAGGACAAATGCACTTTCTGCATATTCCTTGTATTCGCTATCGTCTTTCATCGAAATATATTCGAGAAGTTCATAACTATCAGTTATAGTATCTAGTTCCAAAATATTTTTTTAAATAAATATCACGCTTTTAGTATATAGAGTGATGGCTAATGTATATGCTAGCAAATTATACATAATTATTAAGAGAATCAAGTATTCTATACCAATATCACGCTTTTAGTATGTAGGATAGATAGTATTAATTAAAATAAAAAAAATGGCAGTAAACAAGCCGATTGGCGACAATGCAAGAAAGGGAGCAGTAAAAAATCGCTCTCAAGTAAAGAATCCAAAGACTGGTCTTTGGGTAAAGAGAGACAGCGACACAGGTAGATTCATGGATGTGAAAACAAGTGGTGGTAAATTTAAAGGAGTTACTAAAGAAAAAAAGTAGAAGAATTATGAAAAAAAATTATAGAAAGATTCCTCAGTTTATTGAGAATAAATTAGGAACAATAGGGACAGCAGAAGTAGAAGTATGTGCAATACTTAAGATAAAAGAAAATGAATTGCTTAATCCGCAATATGCCAATTTGGGACTTTGTTTAGTTGATGGAGTATTAATGTATAAAGATGGTTTTGTCCCAAAGTCAGAAAGTGGATCTTATAGTCGTAAAAATATTGATGGTTATAGGATTAAATATCCGAATAAACCTAAAGTAAAAAAAACAATATATTACGGAGAGCACCCTTATTTTGGTGATTGGAGTAAGGGGTCTTTTCCTCTATATGTAGATAGAATTGTAACAGCTTATGATAATATTCCTCCAAGAGAGTTAGCAATCGTAGTAAGTACAATAGATACAAAAGGTGATGCAGGCAACAGAACATTCACATTGAAAGTAGGTATAGATGCAGTATATAATAAAGAGCAAACTCATTTTGAAAAAGAATTATTTTTTGCAATAAATCTACTTCAAGAGAATATTTATGTTTCAGATGTCTTTTCAGCAGGAAGTACACGAGAAGATTATCTTAAAACACAATTTGTGAATTGGGATATTTTTCCTCCTGGGAGTAGAGATGATGACCTTTTAAGAATTATTGGGCCAAGGAAAGATGTAAGTGCTGAATTAGTTAAACGCGTAGAAGATCGATATGGTTTTCTGATGAAGCTTAATCCTAAGGAAATAATTCAAGGTACTAGTGGAATGCGTAATTATTTTGGTGCAAAGTTTAATGATAATCTTGTTGTCTTTGAAAACAGAGATTATGGAAATGCGATGTATCTTCTGTTCGAAGATTGGGAGAGTCTGAGCAAACTAAGTAGAGCAGAAATACAAAATAGATCTGATGATGAATATATCAGAATACCTCATGGTAAGCATTGGAAGCGTGATGTTGAGGCTGTTATTAAGGATAAGCTTCGTAATTAGATTACTGGCGAGTAAAAGAGGTCGTATTTATATGGCCTCTTTATACGTTAGTTAAGTATTTATGTATTAGTTAGTCAAAAGCAGAATTGTTATGATTGCTAGTATTTGTATATCAATATTAAATAATAAGATAGTATGTCGAAAACAACGATACCCCCAAAAGTTAAAACTCAATTATGGACTTTATCTGGTGGAAGATGTGAATATAGAGGTTGTAATAAAGCACTTTGGCGAGATGATTTAACAATGGCTAATATGAATAAAGCTTATCTTGCTCATATAGTTGCAGATAGTGAAGGTGGGCCACGAGGAGACAAAAATCGATCTCCATTACTAGCAAAAGATTTTAATAATATAATGTTCCTATGCGATGAACATCATCGCTTAATAGATAAGGAAGATGTAATAGGTCATCCTGAGTCATTGTTAATAGAGATGAAGCAAGAGCATGAAAAAAGAATAGAGCTTCTTACTTCACTAATGGAAGAAAATAAAACAAACATAGTTTTTTACGGAGCAAATATTGGTCAGCAAGATGCCCCTCTGAATTATAATAATGTTGTACAAGCAGTATTACCCAATCGTTATCCATCTGACAGTTATGGAATACAGTTAGGTCTACATAATAGTAATTTCTATGATAGTGAAGATTTGTATTGGGACTTAGAGAATGTTAATCTATGTAGGCAGTTTAAAGACAAAATAAAATATTTAGGTTCAAAAGATATAGTTAAACATTTTTCTGTTTTTGCATTAGCTCCCATGCCCTTATTAATAAGGTTAGGAACGTTGTTTTCAAGTATTCAAGATGTAGATGTATTTCAATTACATAAAGAGCCTTCAAGTTGGAAATGGCAAGATGGTAGTAAGGAAGAAACATTTAAGTTAATTGAACCTACCAGTTATGATGGAATACCTGTTTTAAATATATCATTAAGTGGGACAATTACAGATGATAGAATTAAAAAAGTACTTACTGAAAAGACAAGTATTTGGACATTAACAATAGATAATCCAAATAATGATTATTTAACGTCTAAGCAGATGTTATCTGATTATAGAATAATATGTAGAAGTCTTTTTGACAAAATTAAACAAGTGCATGGTCAGGATTCTAAACTGCATATATTTCCTGCAATGGGAATTTCTTCAGCTATAGAACTAGGTAGAATCTGGACTGAGAAAGCAGATGTAAGCATGGTTGTTTATGATCAGAATAAAGAAAGAAATGGATTTATAAAAACAATAGAAATTATATAGTTATGCTAGAACATAAAATCAAGAATCAGTTTAATGAAATGTTTAGTGAGATAGCTAAGAACCTAGACATAACAGAGAGTCAATATAAAGCTGCAGTTCAAAGTTATCAAGCAGTTGGATCATGGTTAGCTGAGAGGCAATCTAAGTTATCTCCATATTCTCCAGAAGTATTGCCACAAGGTTCATTTTTGTTGGGAACAATGATAAAACCAGTAATAGATACAGATGAATTAGATGTGGATTTGGTATGTAAGTTAATAGGAAAGAATAGGGATTGGACTCAATACAATGTCAAACAAATTGTTGGAGATAGGATAAAAGAGAATACTACATATAAGCAAATGTTAGATGAAGAAGGTAGAAGATGTTGGACATTAATCTATTCTGCTTCTTCAAAATATCATATGGATATTTTACCTGCTATTGTGGGAGAAGGTTATAGTGAAATATTAGAAAAAGCAATATCATCATCCTTTAGCGATAGGAATACCGAAACAGCAATAAGAATAACAGATAATCAAGAAGATAATTATAGAACAGATGCTAATCCTGATAATTGGCATAAGAGTAACCCATTTGGTTATGCAGTATGGTTTCAGAATAGATGTAGTTTAGAACTTAGAAAAGCAATGTTTGTTAATGAATCAATAAAGCCATTACCAAGTTATCAAAAAGATAAATTACCATTACAGCGAGCAATACAAATATTAAAGAGACATAGAGATTTAATGTTTAAAGGAGATGATGATAAACCAATATCAATAATTATAACTACACTCTCGGCAAAAGCATATCAGAAAGAAACTGATGTGATTTCAGCTTTAGATAGCATTCTTGCTAGAATGTCTTCATATATAGAAGAGAGATATTCATTAGAATATAGAAGAATGATTAAATGGATATCTAATCCAGTAAATGATGAAGAGAACTTTGCCGATAAGTGGCCAGAGAATCCAAATAAAGAGAAGAATTTCTATTCATGGTTGAGTAAAGTAAAGATAGATTTAGCCTATTTGTATGAACAAAGGGGAATGAATAGAGTTCAGGAATCATTTAGTAAGTCGTTTGGAGAAAACTTGATAAAGAAGTCATTCTCAAATATGGCAGATAGAAACTACTATAATAGAGAAAAAGGTAGTTTATTTATGGATGCAGGAACAGGTGTTCTTGGAGCAAGTCAATTAGGTGGTATAGGTATAAAAAGTCATAATTTCCATGGTGAAGATTAAGAATAGAGGGTATAGTATAGTTGTCCAGGTAGTAAAATTAAGAAAGTTATTTCCTTTGTCTAAGATTTCTCATCGAAATAATAGATTGGTCTGGAAATATACTTTAAGTCCAACTCCTTTAAGTGAAAGTTATGACATAAAATTAGTATATAATTATGGGGAGCATCCATGTATCTATATAGTTAATAAAGAATTAGAATTGTATTCTGGCACAACTAGACTTCCTCATGTATATAATACCGAGAAGCAGTGGTTATGTTTATATAGACGAAGTGCTAATGAATGGGATTCTAAGATGTTAATTGCAGATACTATAGTTCCATGGATAAGTGAGTGGTTGTATTATTATGAGTTTTGGCAAGCTACTGGAGATTGGAAAGGTAGAGGTATACATGGAAATAATGGACCATATATAAAGGAGAAGAAATAGTTAGTATTAGAAATTGAAAAAATTACTGAAGAGATAAAACAACTGAATAAATATATATCCTATTGTTACCTATCCTTTTCAGAAACGCAGGATAAGATATTAGATCTTTGTTTTTTAAGAAATTATTGCTTTTAGATATACATTGTGTAATGCTGTATATGTAGCATTACACAATGAATTTTAATCAACTTTAGTGATACAATAGTTTTGTTTCTGAATAATTGACAAAACGATGTCTTTTCTCGATAAATTAAAATTTACTTCTATATAGTTGTCTTTTTATATTCTTAAGTCTATGTACATTACACTCCGTTTAACTATTGTTTGTATCTGATTTTATGGCTGCATTTAATTTATATGCATCTTTTGTTATATTTTTAACAAAGGAATTAAGTTTTTTAAAGTTTGTCTTCTTTACTTCTTTCAATTTCGTACTGTGTAGTTCTTTGTTTCCAATACAAATGTTATGAAAGTTAAATATATAAATGTATATTTGCAGCGCCTTTAGAACGAGTAATCGTGTCTATGGGGGTCTTTGTTAATTTGGATAATTATCCAAACGATTTCCAATATTTCTTTCGAAAGAAGTATTGTAAATCTTCCGTCGAGTAAGATGGTAAAGATAATTCCAGTTAGTAATAGTAGTTCCATTTCTGATGGTAAATTTAAGTTTATAAATGAGTTAGGCCATGATATTGCTACGTGGTACAAAAGTGGGCGGTAGCAGCCTGTTGTGTGCGCCAAAGGTTCTTCTTTATGAATATCTTACTCAGGATAATGATCTTTGGCTTTGCAGAAAATAATTATGTTATATATGTTACAAGAGGATATTTTTGATTTCTGGGTTGCAAAAGAAAAAAAAATTGTTTCAAGAAAGAAACGTAAATATCCTCATTTTGATCCAAAAATTGATTTCTTCAAAAATATTAAGTTCTACAAGAATTACTTTAATAATCCTTTAAATATAGCAAGGCATTCCTTCTACCCATTTATAAAGATGGAGCTTGAAACTCCAAGATATAAGAAAATTAGTAATAATGGAGTAAATGGAAGACCTATTAGAGTCAAGGATATAAAAAAAAGGCCATTGGCATATTGTGCTCATTTTGATGCATTCATATATTCTTGGTTCTCAACACTATTAACAAAGAAATATGAGAAATTAATAGAGAAAGAAAAGATTTCGCAAAATGTTCTTGCTTATATAGAAAAAGGAGCGAGTAATATTGAATTTTCACATGAAGTTTTTGAGTATATAAAATCTAAAGGAGAATGTGTTACATTAGCTTTTGATATAACAAGTTTTTTTGACGGTTTAGATCATGAACATTTAAAAAAGATGTGGTGTAAGGTTCTTGATGTTTCTAAATTACCCAATGATCATTTTAAAGTTTTTAAGTCTTTAACGAAGTATTCATATGTTGTAAAGAAAGATCTTGAAAATGAATTTCCATTCTTAATAAAAAAAAGAGATAAAGGTGATTTTATTGATTTAATATGTACACCTAAGGAATTTCGAAGTAGGGTTAGGGGGAACAGTTTAATAAGGAATAATTGTAATAAAATTAAATTAAAGGATAGTGAAAGAGAGGGAGAACTTTGTGGAATACTTCAAGGATCTCCATTAAGTGCCTGTTTGTCTAATATCTATATGCTAGAATTTGATGTCTTGATAAATAAAATCGTGTCAGATGTTGGTGGGCTTTATAGGAGGTATTGTGACGATATAATTATAGTTGTTGATTCTGAGAATGGAGATAAAATAAAGAAACAAGTTCAAGATAAAATTAGATTATTTCATCTAGAAATAAATAATTCAAAAACAGAGGTAACTAAATTTATTTTTGATAAAGTAGGTGAATTGAGAGGGTATGATAATAATCATAAATACAGGAATCTTCAGTATCTTGGATTTGAGTTTAATGGACAGAATACTTACATTAGATCATCTAGTATGTCTAGATATAACAGAAGAATGTCTGCAATGATAAGAAAGAACTTAAAGGCAGCATATGGAAGTAAGTCAATAGGAAATAAGGTGTTTAAGAAAAAGCTATATGAACGATATTCTGACGTTGGCAAGAGAAATTTTATAACATATGCAGAAAGAGCTAGTGAATATATGCAATCGAGTACTATAAAAAAACAATGTAGAAATAGTCTGAAAAAAGTTGTTGATAGGTTTCATGATAAGAAAAATAAATTTGAATTAGAAAAGAAACCAAAAAAAATTATGATATAAAGTGTATTAAACTAAATTTATTATGAGTAAAATAAACTATAAAGATGTACAAGATACTTTTATAACAACTTTCGGGAAAACAAATTTTATTGTAAAAAACAAACCTAGAGTTGGGATTAGTCCTAAAGGTATTTGGTTGGGGCATGCTCATCCTGAAGTTATTATTGACAATAAAGATAATACTATACCTCCAGTTGGTGTAATAGCATGGGAACAAATTAAAAGTATAGAAATTTCAGACATTTCACAAGATGGATATGGTTATATCGTATTTATTCTTCAAAATTTTGATTCTGTATGGGAGAATATATCTAAAATGAGTAGATTACCGATTAAAAGTGCTTGTGTTTGTCAAAGTGAAGAAGAGGGGCGTGTATTAGCTTATCCTGCTCATATTGCATTTGATTTTAGTGAATATGATTATCAATTATTTTTACAAACTATTAAAGAAAATGATTTTGCAAATATTGAATTAATAGGTTCTTTTGAAGAATATTATAAGCCATCTAAACTAGGTGTGTTTTCGGCTTATCTTTATTCATTTATTATTGTATGTGTTGCTGTCTTAATGATTTTAAAATTTATTGGTATGTTTTAAATATTATACTTATTAAGAAATCTATATTTAATGATTAGTCTTTAGGTTGGGATATCGTTTTTGGACGATATTCTAATCTAAAATCACGCAAGGCACATGTTGTTTTCTTAATTACATCTCTAAAATTGTTTGCCCAGACTTTCGGTTTATCTTTAAGAATACGAATGCTCTTTATAACTCATGTTAAATGCTCATTTTAACTCTCTCACTATTAATTAAAGTATCTTCTATCTTTTCTTCTATAGTTAGTTGTACTTTTTTAGTTATTTCTCAGGTTGGATAATGACTACATTATTATTGTATCCTTTGAATACAGTTTTTAACTGTAGATCTTTTAGCCTTAAACTATAATAGCTCTTCTGTATTATCTCAGAAAATATATTAATACATATATAGGCTTTTGGCTGAGATGTTTTTTATATGGAAATTTTCCATAAGTATTCTATTAAAAGTTTATTAACTTATGAAAGCAAATAAAATACATTTATAAAATTTTAAGGGATTCGAGGATATAGAATTAAATTTCAATCCTAATATGACAGTTCTAATAGGTGATAATGGTACAGGAAAGTCTTCTATACTTGAT
>JBATVL010000051.1:0-4884 GCA_049671745.1 Marinifilaceae bacterium | reverse complement strand
TATCTAGATTAACTAATTGATTTGTAATAGACACCTTTGTCTTTGATACATCAGTTGATCCAGGAATACCTGATAATTCAAATTGGTAAGGATCTGTAGTTGTTTCAATTTTATTAAATATATGAGTTGATATCTTTTCTCTAGAAATAAAGCTCTTTATCAGTTTTAAAGATGAGATTTCTATATTTTGATCTATATTTTTATTACTAGAAAATTTAATCGTCCCCAGTCCTACAATACCTCCCTCTTTTTGTAAATTTTTTCCATAGGTGTTATCAATCGTAATATTAAACAATTTACCAATAGAAGCAGATTTTTCTATATTATAGTATAAAACTAGTGTATTGTTATCCCACTTAGGAATAAATAATAAATTATTTATAATTAATAAACCATCTTCCTTCAACTCATATGTATTTCCTTTATTTGAACCTTCTAGTAAAGTAGACTGAGATGGATCTGCTTTAATTGAAAAAAGTCCATTTTCAAAACTATATAATTGTTTTTTTTCATCTTGTTTAATAGATTTCTTAAAACTATTCCACTCTCCAATTTTATTATTACCATTATAGAACTTTAAGTGCCAATCAATGCAACTCCATTTTTTATTTTCCAAATTGTTTTTATCAGGAGATAATTGAACCGATTTTAAAGTATTTTTAACTAAATTTTTAAGACTGGAGTCTGGAGAAGTTTTAAGATCTTCCTTTTCACAACTAGATATAAGAATGGATAAAAAAAGTAATGCTTTAATAAAATGTTTCATGTGTCTATAATAATTAGAATTTATATAATATCTCTGTGAAAATAAAATCAATCACAACTATAAGATACAAGAAAATAGATTTCGTTGCCCAAGTGTTATCACTTTTTTTAAAATCATATAAAATAATTAGATTTACCTAATTGTCATTAATACTTCTATAATAAAATCAAAACATCTAGGCAACGTTTATATATAATACAACTCTTATATATGTATAGTTTATGCGTAAGTTTTACAACAAATGATAAATGGATCTTAAAAAAATCATTAAACTCTGTTTAAAAAATGATGAACGCGCTTTTAATAAGCTCTATCATAAATATAGTCCAATTTTTGGAGGAATATGTAGACGTTATACATATTCATTAGAAGAAATAGATGATATTTTACAAGAAGCATTTATCAGCATTTTCAATAATCTTCATCAACTAAAAGAAGCAAAACTTTTTGAACCTTGGGCCAAAAGAATAGTTATAAATACTGCTATAAAGACCATTAGTTCTCACAATACTTTTTATTTGAATATTGAAGACTATAAATTAGATATAACTGAGAATGAAGAATCAAACTCAAAAAATATTATAGATAAAATGGATATCACTGAATTAATTAAATTAATGGATTTATTGCCCACAGGTTATAAAACAATTTTAAATCTATATGCTGTTGAAGAATTTTCACACAAAGAAATAGGAGAAATTCTTAACATTAAAGAGGCAACATCAAGGTCACAATATTTCAAAGCAAAAAGAGCTTTTCAGAATATCTTATTAAAGAAAATAACAGAAGAAAATCATGAATAATTCATCATTTGAGGATTCATTAAGAAAAAAATCTCTAAATTTTAAAACAAACGTTTCTCCAGATATATTTACAGGAATAAAAGCTGGTTTAAAAACAAATATACAAAATGGAGTAGCAATATCAGGAAAGATTGGTGCATTAAAAACTATTGTTGCAAAGACGACTTATTCAATAGCAATAAAAGCTATTATAAGTATTACTTCGATTGCAAGCCTAACAATAGGTAGCTATGTATTAATAGATAGTAATCTTAATAAGATTAAAGAAAATAAAAAGATAATACATATTAACAAGCCTAATAATAAATTCATTAATACAGATATACATCAAGCTGAATTAGAGAATTTCATTAAAACAATGAAAAATAATAGAAGTATATTACAAAATAGAAACTCCATAACTACCGTTTCAAAAGCTAAAAACAGATTAAATATTAAAGAAGAATTAAATTTCACTATAGATAAACCTTTTTACAACTTAGTCAAAAAATCAACAAAGAAAGATATAAATAAGATTCAATCAATCAATCAATATCTTACTTTAAAAAACAACAAATTAAATCTTCCTTTAGATATAAAAACGTATATAAACGATTTTGAAAAAAATATTCATTTAGAAACAAATACGTCAACATGCATCATAAAAAAAATAAACTACACTATTAATTTTAATATAGGTAAAACCTATTTACTTAAAAATGTTGAATTATCTAAAAATCACAATGAAGAATCAAAAGCTTCATTCACAGGTGCGGCATTAGTGTTAGACTATAAATTAAATAATCAATTTAGCATAAGCGTTAAAACAGAATATCAAAACATTGGTATTGTAAATCAATTCTTTTCAGAAAAAGGAAAAGATGGAGAAATAGAGAAGCAATTAAATTTAATTAAAATAATGCCTGGTTGCCAGTATCGACTGTATAGAAAAAAGAAATGGGATATAAATGTACTTTCTCATGTTGGTCTGGCATATAAAATTAAACACGAAAATACCTTTTCAGGTATTTACTTCGAAAATTCATTTACAAAAAGTTTAAAACAACAAAATAAATTAAGTCCAGTTGTTGATTTATCAATCAATCTAAACTATAATATAAATAAAAATATAGCCATAGGAGCTAGTTTAAATTCTGATTATATTTATTTTGATTCCAATTCAAAAATTATAAATGTGGGAGGACAAATTGGTTTGACGTATAAATGGAGATAATCATCTCAATAATATATAAATAAAAATCACTATAAATAGTTCAGATTATGAGTAGGTAAATCCTTTAATAAATTAGATTGAATAATTATCGTTATAATAGTATGAGACATATAAAATTAATAATAATTATTCTTTCTTTAAGTAGATGTGAAAATAAGGCTCTATGTGATTTATAGTGAATAATATAAAAACACTATCTTAATCTGCATGTAAAACAGCAAAGAAATATTCAGCCTAGCATTAGATTTAGTATTTGAAGCATGTCCTATACTATTGATAGAAAACGAGATACTTGTTAAAAAAGGTGGGTAATATAATGGAAGTTTATTCTCAAATAATATAGAATATTTCTTCTTATTTGATATCTAAAGCTTTTAAAGAAGATGAGATAAAAGATTTTTCAAAAGTTAATTTGGAAACAAGACAAGTATTGTATGTTACATAGGAAGTAAAACAAGTAATGAAATATGAGAAGGAATTAATTCTAAAATTAATAAAATTCCTTAATATTAGGCATAACACATAAACGAAATTAAAGTACATTAGCGCTTAACTATTAACCTATTAAAATGAAAGCGCATGAAAGAAAAATTGATTTTACTATTTATATTAATAGTATTTTTAGGTGGTTGTGAGAAAAGCCAAGGTGATAAAATCTTCCTAACCTTAGATCCCAAAATAAATTTTACTTGTAATATTGACATTCCGACAAAGACAGTTTCTTATACAAATAAATCTGAAAATCTTAAAAACTATACTTGGTATTTTGGTGACGGAGATACTTCTAAAGAAAAATCACCAAAACATATATACAAATCTGAGGGTACATTCCAAGTATCATTATCCGCCACAACACTAAAGTCTGCAAAAGTTATAAACAAATCAAAGAAGATAGTAATTGGTGACCCAGAAGGCCATAAACCTATGGTTAGTCTTTATGATTATAAAAATCTAGATTTTGCAGGTTTTACTATTAAATGGACAAGAAAAAATCCACATACTCCAGCTATACTAAATTTACAGATTGCAAACGATGAACTTTTTGAAAATATAGTTAGGGAGAAGGAAGTGAGTTCTTATACGAAAAACATGGACTATAAAGCAACAGATCTAAATATTAAAACAAAATATTGGTACAGAATGCAAATAAAATATATAGAATCAACAAAAGAAGAGATATATTATTCTGATACAAGAACTGCTACAACAGAGGATATGCCTAAACCTTTTGCTGTAATAGTTCCAAAACCAACAAGTGGTTCTTTTTCTATATTTGAAGTAAACACAAGAGATGTTATGACTAATAATAATAATTCAGAAATCATAACTCATAAACTTCAATTATCAAGAGATAAAGATTTCACAAAAGGATTTGAAGCTAAAAACACATGTGTTTTTAAAAAATATTTTAAAGAACCTAAAACTAAATTCTATGCAAGATATACAGCAACATATAAAAAGAATGTGAGAATATTTGAGAATAGTCAAGAATATATATTCAACTATATATACAGCACTGGTAATGGGAATGGCATAAGTGGAGAATATACAAATAAATACTTAAAAAATAAAAAAACGATTCTAGAATTTGGTAAAAAAAAGGGTGCAAAAATTATTATAGAAATAAAAGATTTTAAGGGTGTAGGTAAATATCCATTATCATATAACTCTGGGAGCTTAATTTCTATTAATACTAATATAGATTCGTATGCGTATTATTTAGATGGTAAGAGTAATTTTAAATATTATCTTAATAGAAAAGGAATATCTCTTGATGTATACCGTGAAACAGATGGTTCGTATTTTTGCAAGATCGTTTCAGAAGATAATTACAATAATATGATATTTAAACAACTAATTAGTGAAGTGGAAAATTATGGTCGTTATACTATTTATGATCCTTTCTTTACAGTAATTAAATAACATATAACTTTTAAGGCAATATATACATATAATTACTAGGCTATTTAAAGCCTTGTATGTAGCATTCGAAAAGGTACCACCTGTAGCATTTGAAAAGTACCCACTTTGAATCCAAAAATAAGTGATAAAAACTTACCACCCAATTAATTTATTAAATATTATTTATTTCATTTGCCCTC
>JBATVL010000050.1:0-1780 GCA_049671745.1 Marinifilaceae bacterium | reverse complement strand
AAAACCTACAACTATAGTTTCAGGTCAGACAGTAACTTTTAGTGGAACTGTAAGTGATAATAAGGAGTTAGAATCTATCACATTCACAAATCTAAGTGTGAAAGCAAAATCTGTTAGTGAGTTTATCACGGATTTCAATGAGAAACTAAATAGTAAGAAACCTAGTTCTGCTTCTGTGCTAGATAAAGAAGAGCTTGGTGTTAATTTCGCAATTGAAACATTAGCAGGTGCTCCAGCTAATGAATATACAATGACATGTACTGTTCTTGACAACTCAGATAACCCAACTACAAAGACATTTTATATCAAAGTTGAGTAAACTTTGACTTAATTATAGAATTAAAGATCTAAGCATTGCTTAGGTCTTTTTTTTGTGCTTTAGTTTCTGGGATCTTGTTTTTTTGAGTGGTTGAGAATCATATTTCTCATCAAATTAAGCACTTAATACGACCTATTTATATTTTTTTCAAAAAAATATAAGCTCTGTGTGACTAGTAAAAATAGACCTCTTAGTCGATTTGATTGTTGCGTTAAGGTACTATGTATTGCATATTACCTTTTTTAATACGTATATTTGTATAACAAGCAAGTGTGCTTAGGATGGTATTGTATTAAAATATATCTGTAATGAAAAGGAAAATAAATAGAATCATGGTTGTGTGTATGTTAATTGGGTTTAGCATTTGTCCAACGATATTAAAATCTCAGATGGTTCAACCTACGAGTTCAATTTCTTTTTTAATAAACTCAGATTCACAATTTAATTTCAATAACTGGTTAAGTCTTAATTACTTTTTTGATTCTGATTGGCCATCAGGCGAGAAAGAAACTATTAAAGCTGATAGTTTGAAAAAAGCAATTGAAATTAAATCTAAGACAAAGAGTTTTAATGACTCAACCATTCCAAAATCTAAAAGAATCTCTTTTAAAAACTTAAAGAAGAAGAATTTTAGAAATATGCCAGTTGTAATTCAAACAAGAATTTAAAAATATTCCAAATGAAGATAGAAAATACGAAAGCCCAGATGCGAAAAGGAGTATTGGAATATTGTATTCTTTCCTTACTTTCTAAAAATGATGCTTATGCTTCGGATATTATAAAGAAGCTTAAGGAAGCTAAAATGATAGTTGTGGAAGGAACACTTTATCCATTACTAACTCGACTTAAAAATGCCGAACTACTCAGCTATCGCTGGGAAGAATCGAAACAAGGACCTCCTCGGAAGTATTATGGAATTACCGATACCGGACGAGCCTTTCTTGTAGAACTAGATGGTTCGTGGCAGGAACTTGTAGATGCTGTAACTATAGTAAAAGTGTAGGTATTAAAAAAAAAGAAAGTGTATTTGAAATTATTTATAATACCGAATAAGATAAGTTTCTGAATAGGTGTTTGAATATTAAAAATAAAAAAGATGAAAAAGACATTCACAATAAACATAAGTGGTAGCATCTTTCACATAGACGAAGATGCATACGAAAAACTCCAAGTTTATCTACGTAGTATTAATGCTCACTTTGGTGCGAGCGAAGAAGGACGTGAAATTATCGCAGATATTGAGTCGCGAATTTCTGAAATTTTCAATGAGAAACTAAGCTCAAAAGATCAGGTTGTTACTGAGACAATGATTGATGAGGTTGTCACCATAATGGGGAAACCCGAAGAGATTTTTGAAATAGATAATGATGAGGAAGATGTTGTTACTGATACTAAGAAAGCTCGTCGCAGAAGAAGATTATTTCGAGATCCTGATCATCGTGTATTTGGTGGTGTAGCAAG
>JBATVL010000049.1:0-1969 GCA_049671745.1 Marinifilaceae bacterium | reverse complement strand
AATGTTCTTAAAGAAGGAAAGTCATAATTATTAAATGCTTGACCTCTATCAGCTAATTCAGGATCAAAATCATCCATTTTACTTAATGTCCATAAATTAACGCCTGTTGCATATAATCTAACATTCGATAAATGAATTGCTTTAAGCATATTCTTTGGTAGATTATAAGCAAGAGATACATTTTTCAATCTTAAATAAGAAGCACTCACAATTCTTCTTGAAGAATTATAGTTTGTATGTTGTGGATTAGAAAATACATTTTTAGGTAAATCAGAAACATCACCAGCTTTTTTCCAATGATTCAAGTTAGACTTAAGAACTGGTCTATTAAGACTAGCCCCATCATCATATAAAGAACCATAAGGATAAATTAAAGCATCTCCACCAATTCTAAAACTAAACATGAATGATAAATCAATACCTTTATAAGAAAATGAGTTTGTAATAGATCCGTCTATATCTGGGTCAAAAGAACCAACAATTTTCTTACCAGCTTTTCTAGTATCTTCTGTTGTATCCATTTTACCATCATTGTCTTTATCAACTCTTTTCTCATTTTCTAAAACATACCAAGTACCGTGGCCTGTTTTTGCATCAACTCCTGCCCAGTCTCTCATATAGATAGAAGCATAAGATTCTCCTTCTCTAAGAATATAAGGGAAAGTATCAACATTATCACCACCAACTAACTTATCAACAGTATTAGTATAATGAGAAAGAACAATATTAGTAGTCCAAGAAAGTTCCGAATTTCTAAGATTATTAGATGTTAAAGAAACTTCGAAACCATGATTAGTCATTTCACCAACATTATCCCAATAAGTGTCAAATCCAGTTGATTTAGATGCAGGTACTTGAAGTAGTAAATCTTTAGTTTTCTTGTGGAAATATTCAATCTCAGCAGTTAAGAAATCAAACACTTTAATTTCAGTAGCAATACTTAAGTTATTATTTTTCTCCCACTTAAGATCTTTATTCTCAATTTGTGTATATACAGCACCTGGAACACTATTATAATCATAACCATAACCATACAAACCATAAGCACCAACCCATGAATCTGGAAGCGTACCGTTAGAACCATAAGAAGCTCTTACTTTCCAATCGTTAATAAATTCATAATCTTGTATAAATTCTTCCTGAGAAATTCTCCAAGAACCTGAAACAGAATAAAAACTACCCCATCTGTTATTAGAACCTAATCTAGAACTAGCGTCAGTTCTATAACTTGCAGAGAAATAATATTTGCTAGCAAAATTATAGTTGATTCTAGATAAGAACGATTGCATTCTATCACCGTCTTCATTAGAAAATGCACCTAATGGTTTAGCAGCAACATCTAAGTGATTTTTTATGTTATTTGGTAAATTTTTACCTGAAGCAGATAATGTTTGATCTGACAATCTTTCAGCCTCATATCCTGCAAGAATATTAACACTATGAACCTCTGCAAATGTTTTATCGTATGTTAAGATATTAGATGTTACTAATTTCATACGTCTTTTGTTTGAATCATAAATATATCCATTGTTAGATCTACCATCATTAGAAAGAGGAGAATTATATTTATGACCATAAATTTGCCATAATTCAATACTATTTGTAGATCTAAAATTAAGACCTTCTAATAAATCAAGAGAAATATAAGCTTGGTTATTATTTTTCCAAACAGTAGTCGTTTGAGTATTTAAACCTTTTTCCTTTACAAGATTAGGTTTTTTAACACCTTCAACATCTGCATAAGTCCCATCAAGATTCTTAATTGGTGTTAATTGATTTAAAAAGCCTCTTGTAGCGTACATTGGATTTTGATAATATGCCGCAGAAGTAGGTATAGTATTTTGATCCATATATGATAAACTTGAATTAAAACCAACAGAAATTACATCATTAGCTTTATGATCAAGATTTAAACGACCTGTAATTCTCTTAAAGTCAGAACCTACAGCAACGCCTTCAGAATCTACAT
>JBATVL010000048.1:0-2529 GCA_049671745.1 Marinifilaceae bacterium | reverse complement strand
TGCCAATATTGGATGCTAACTTTATTTAGCAAAACAAATATAATAGAATAACATGGCTAAACAATATTATTATATAGAAAAGAAGAACAATTAACATACCAAAAAAGGCAGCCGCCCAAAAGGAGATTGCCTTAATATATTATCTATAATCTAAAAAATTATTTCTTTACAAAAGAGCATGTAGCTAAAGGAAGTATGTTCACTAAAGTTTCAATTTGCTCGGCACCGCCCATGAGGTTTAGATTTGTTAGCCGTTCGTCCTTTATTGCCCGTGTTTTGCTGCCTGAAATCTTAATACTGTTTTTAATTTTTCTGGAGCCGTCTTCCTAGCATCATTCAAATATATTTCCTTATGAATCTTTGATAATCGTTTCAATCCTTGGGCAATTGCAAAATCTTCCATAATCTTGAAACTTTCAGGTTCATTATCATAGCTCCCTAAATGCAACATTTGAACACAAGTCCCTTCATTAATTGTCTCAAATTTAACAGAATCCAATAATTCATGAGGTTTCTTTTCTTTTGTCAATGTAATAATCTTGTCAACAAAATCTAAATCGACAAAATCTGGCTGTCTTATCATTAATTTGAAAATCAAATCATCTTTTTTTATTGTTCCAGTAAAGTTCTTTTTTGCATCTTCCTTAATATCCCAAACACCTTCTAGTGGATAAACAGTATAATCGAAATATCCATCAGGTTCAATTCCTTTTTTATAACTCATCTTAACTGCGTATGACAAAGAATATAGAACTCCGATATATTCAGGAAAAACATCACTGTTAGGGTTTCCTTCTCCCTCTATTGTAAAGTATTTAAACTCTGGAATATCTACTGTTTCAGGTTTATTCTTTGGTAGATAAATTTTTTTTTCTTTTTTTCTCCATTCATATTTCATATTTTTCTCTTTCTTTGATTATTTGTCTCTGTCGCTCTTGCATGAACGCTACGGCTTTAATATGGCTTGACGGGCAAAAAAACGAGAAGCTGTTGCAGGTTATTACTTAATCAAGTTACTACTTCTGAACTTAACAGCATATTTACCCTTTTAGCTATATTTCTTGTTGAGTAAAGTTCTTCTATCTTTTTGGTAATCCAACGTCATTAAACATTTGGTCTAGTTTTGGACTACCGTACTTTATATTTGTATAATCACTTAACTCAATCAATATATCAAGATACTCATTAAATATTTTGGATAGAACTTTTAAGTTTGAACTTTTAAAATTGATTCCTACCTGATCTAAAATAGCGAAGAAACTACATTCTTCAAGCTTCATAAGTAGAGCATCTAAATTTTCATCAAATTCCGGTGTACGAATACTAATTCTATTAATAATATATAAAACTTTTGGACGACATTGCATTATTACTTCCCATACTGAAAATTGCTGCATTCCTCCTTCTGAAGTAAAAAAAACACGATTTGATTTATCTGTTGTTTTTACATCATCATATATTTTTTCCAGTTCATTTTTAGTTGGCAAGTAATTTGTTCTATCAATAGTTGAGTTTTTAACAATAGCATCGACAACATCCGCAGAAACATCTAGTATTTCTCGAACCTGATGATTAACATAGAATATAAATTTCTTTCTTTTTTTAAGAGCTGGAATGTACTCTACTAATACATAAAAAATAAAAGAAGCTATATAGGCAATTGAAACATTGTATATATCAGCTTCAAATAAACTACCCTTATTAAACAGTTCTGGTATCTCAATTAGCCTTAACCTAATATCTACAATTGTAAGAAGAGACAATAAGAAAATAGAAACTAAGGAAAAATTAAGCGCATTATATCTATTCTTTATAATTTTCATGTGTCTTGATATTGAAATTTTGACTAACGTAAAGTTATATTGTTTTATACTTTGAAATTAAGTTCTCAGTTAAATTTTCATCAAATATGTTGTAAGATATCATTCAATAAGGAGTCTGTTTTTAAAGAGTTTATATTTAGCTTTTGTTAGCGCCCGTATTGTATTTTGATATTTTTTCATTAATCGTATTTATAAACTCTTCTTCTTCCGTTCCATTAAAGAAGCTTCTTTTAGGTATTATATATGCAGCTATTTTGTCAACGAATAAATAATAGTGGTCTTTTGATTCTTGAATTTCTTTAATTCCATTCCAATTGGTCAAAGTTTCACTTGAATTAGATATTTCTCTAAACCCCTTGTCTTCTATCAAATATTTTCTTTCACCAAGTATCCCCCCTTTGTCGTTAGGCATTTTCTTGATTTTAGATAACATAACTTGCCTAAATACTACAAAAATAATACCCCAAATAGCAGCGATCATAAGCATCTGAGTTATAATAGAAAGCAGATCGAATGGTTCACCAATATTCATCATTATAACAAGAAGTATTAAAAATAAAAAGGTAAATAAAATAGGCTTTCTAAGGTTTTTTGTAGACTGAACATGTTTGTTAAATTGTAAAAAGTCTTCTCTCGTAATTTCTGTTTTCATTTTTGTTTTTTCTATTATATTTTTTCAAAAGGTGTTGTTAGCATGCCAATATTG
>JBATVL010000047.1:0-17095 GCA_049671745.1 Marinifilaceae bacterium | reverse complement strand
TCAATACCGCCAAAATACTCATTAAAATAATTCCAAAACTTTTCTTCATCATAAACATGTTTATATAATTTAAATAAACAGAAATATTCAACTTTTAAAGTGCTGATTTTCTGTTGTAAATATATAATCAACTAATCTGTAAAATAATCCCCATTAATAATGATAATGGTGTAAACACACAATTACATGATGAATATGCACATATCTTCTATAAAACACATTATAAAATCTTATCTAAATACAAACTAATACTCTGGCAAACATTCAACAAGTTGTCTTAATACTGCTGCTAATATTTCGGCAATTTATGATCCTATATTTTAAATCAGACCATTAAATAAGATTCGTACATACAGCTATTTATTTTTCGTAACTATTCAGTCGGTTGACTAAGGGCAATAGAATATAGTGTAACTAGAGGCATACCACCTTGTTTTATGGTAGTATCAATACACAACCTAAAGATAGCATTGTTATCTGATAGAATATTTGAATCGTAGAGAAAATTAAAAATGTAATTTTTGTACTTTATCATTAAGATTTGATTTATGATTAAGTATATCATTAAACTCTTTCAATAGTCCAATAACAATGATTTACCCCATTAACATTATCACCAGTCTCATCAGCACCAATAACTTTTTCTTGTTTTACACTATCAGCAATCTCGAGAATATTACTTTTATCTATTCTTTTTTTAAAATAGTAAGTTATTACACCAGAAAAACCAATAGAAGTTAAAGCAGAAACTATAACATCTTTAAATATATTAGAAATCAAATCTATCATTTTTTATTATTTGAGTAAAGATGTAAAGAGAAGCTATATATTAATATATTCATCATACCTAGACTGCTTGTTGCTCCAAAATTTTGCAGGAATCTCAGTAATATCCTCAAACAAGATTGCCATCTCAGAAGTTACAGAACTCTCCTCCTTTAATATTGAAAGTATAGTATCTTCAGGCATACCTGTCTTCAAGGCAAACTCATGTGTACTCATTCCCATCTCCTCTAACTTCTTTTTTAAAGTAGAAATAACATTTTACATATAGACTGTAGAGATAGAAACTAATCTACTTTCTTAGCTATAAAACTTCTATTAAAAACATACAAACAAAAATAGCCCCAACACCTTCTATTAAAGATATTGGGGCGATTATATATTGTGTTATAAAATTCTTTAGACCAGATAATAGCTTCACTAAATCCACTAAAAGAATATCTATAAGTCTTCACACCAGAATTCTTAGTATGCTTCAACTTAAAGACCGACAATTTATCTTGAGATTTAACAAACTCCTCATCCTCCAATAGCTCCTTCAAGTTTTTCAAGATTCTTGATTTAACTATAAAATGAACAATGCAATAATCGCTGATGAAATTTTTAATTACGCTAAACTGATTGAACTACATATGAATTTATCTATTAAAGATCCTGATATTAATAGAATTAATCGTATAACAGAAATCACAAACAACCTTAAACACATCGATAAAAAGAATTTATGATTGATATGCAATCTAATAAAATCTATTCTCGCTCTTTATAATTACATTTCTTATAACATTACAGAAAAAGCTTCTAAAGAATCAGAAGTCTTTTTTATTCTATCTTTAAAGAATTAACGTATTAATCTTTATCTATTTGTATCATTATAAATTTAATGCATAATACTTTTATAAACTAAAGTAACAACATGACTAAATAATACATTAGCCTAAAAATCTCCGAAAGCATAATTGCAAACGGAGATTTAATATACTATATAAAGTTTTACTTAATTCTTTTCTAATCCCTTAGGATTAACTAATGGCAAATGTGCATTGTGCAAGAAAGTTCCTTTAAATTGAGAAAACATAATTCCTCTAACTGTAGAAATTGATATTGAATTTAATGTAGTCAATATATCATTAGGCATTTTTATCTCCTTACTCTTTTCATCAACAAATTCTAAGATATTTTGAATCTCAAAAACACAACTAGCTTTAATAGATCCTAATAATGTATTCTTATCTTCATGTAATATTGCAACTGAAGTAACCACAACAACCATCTTCTTCTCAACATTAATTCGATGCTCTAAACTAATATCAAAATTAAATATTAATTGCGAAGGTAAAGGTTTTACTTGATGCACTAATTTCACATCTAATAATTCAAGACCTTTCAATTGAAATAATATTTCCTTTTCTTTCTTCATTATTTTAACAATTCCAGTTGTAGATGAATTTAATCTCTGTAATGTATTTATTTTATAATTAGATACATGTGACATATACGATTCCAATGATGAGTCATTTGTAATACCTATACTTGTTTGTTGTGTTGATTGAACCTCAATACAAAATGAAACAACCTTCTCTTTAGGCTTATCAAGAAGAGCAAATAGATCAATATCTAATACACTCTCTATGTCAAATAGTGTATCGGAATTAAACTTATGAGTTCCACTCAACCATTTTGATATTTCTGATGGATATTTTTCCATTGCTTTAGCAAAATCTTTATTACTCCATCCTTTAGCCTTCATTCCATCATAAATTCTTGAGGCAAGACGCATCCTTTTTTCTGTTTTTTTTAATTCTTTTGGACTGATTTCATTAAATAAATCCTCCATAATACTACTGCTGTAATTTTTTACTTTACTCATAATTTTCATCATTAAAAGTTAAATCACCTTCAAAGTCCATTCCATCAGAAACAAATTTTATTTCTCCAAACTTTGATTTTTCTTTTATACTTTCTGAGATTTCTTTTAAAAGATAATTCTCTTTTTTAAGTTTTGGATCTTCTTGTAATTTTCTAATATCCTTTGATTTATATCCCCCACCACCAAGAATAACTAAAGATAAACCATATCTTATACAATATAAACGTAAGTTTTTATCTGGATTATCATATAGGGCGCAAACACCATCTCCTGGCTTACCTTCCTTTAATTTAAAGAATTGTTCTCTAGCCCCTACCTTATGACCTATAGTATGAATACGAGAGTAAATATCGTTAAGTTCACTTTTAAATGAACTTATATTCTCTTCAAGAAATATATCGAACAAAGTTTTACCTTCTTCTTCAATGAAAGGAGAATAGACAGAAGCCTTACTGCCACTAAGATTATCTAATTTCCTCAATTCATATTTCATACTAAATTGGTTTAAAATTACTTTATATCACTTCGGCAAATATATTGAAAAATAACTTATCAATTAACAATATTGGTGATTATTTATAATATAAACATCATTTCCCTATTACATAAATAAAATTATAAATAAGTTATATCGGCACGTTTATCAACGAACAATGATTAAAGAAATGTCCATCCTTTGGTTTCTATAATTGAGAAATTATTTTTATCAATATTCAAATGAGATAAATAATCTTCAAGAAATTTAATATCAGCAACACCTTCAACAAAAATCTTAAGCCTCATAACAATTATCTTAATTCAGTTTCAGTATCCATAGCTTCACTAAATCCACTAAAAGAATATCTATAAGTCTTCACACCAGAATTCTTAGTATGCTTCAACTTAAAGACCGACAATTTATCTTGAGATTTAACAAACTCCTCTTCCTCCAATAGCTCCTTCAAGCACTTCAAAGTTTCTATACTATGAGATGTTATAAACAATGGTAGTTATAATATTTAATTTCCATGTATATATTCAGCATGCAATTCTTCTCTATATTCACTACTAGAGAAAACATAGACTCTATCCCCTTAACTTTAGGAGATGAAGTAGAATAAATATTTTAATTCATCAGCAGTCTTAATATTCAAACCACACATCAATAAGAATATTGCTTCTGTTACATTATAGAATTAATCTCATTACAAAAGACCTCTGAGATTAATCTATCTCAGAGGCCTTTTTATGTAATATTAAAGAAATCTCCCAATTAACTAAACAATTCTGAGTTTTGTAATCTAAATGATATGATTGATTCTTCAAAAGTCAAAACATTACTTTCAATTTTAAAGAAACGTTCAACATCAAGATTTATCTTATCTTTCACATCAACTGTTAATTCAGATTCACCATAATTCCATTTATCAACCCCTAAAGACTCTAAACTTAATCTAACAATATTATACTTTTTATTATCGCCTATACCTTTTATGAAATTTCTCTGACTACCCTTCACATATATTGGTGAAGAACCTGAATCTTCCTTAATGTATCCCTTATTAGTTTTAACATCAATATACTGTTCTCCATTGTTTACATCTATATCATACTCAGGCTTTATATCTGAGACTAAATTAACATCCATCTGTTTTATATTTTTCATCCAGTAAGTCAATAAAGCTTCTCCAATATACCCAACTATCTCATTTATCTCTGCTTGATCTTCTTTTGTATAATTATTTGGATTTTTAATGAAATTTCTAAGCAGATTAATATCCATGTTTTCTATAACATCAGACAAATCATCTAATTTACTCAGCACTTCTTGACTAATATTTGAATTAACATTTCCACTACCTCTTGATGAAAAATTACTAGCTCTATTCACATGACCTTTAAACTTACTAATAGAATTACTATTATCAGATTTTAATATATCAACTTGTTCATCCTTACAAGAACAAGCTATTAACATTAAGGAAATTAATTGCTCTTTATTATATGGAAATAGGATATCTATATTATCCTTTAAAATTGCTAATTCTGAATCTTTACCATTCAATAGGCTCTTATTAATTAACAATTCTTTATCTTTTGTCCTACCAACAAGACCTTCTGAATCACTTAATGTTTCACAATCCTCACCATAATAAATCGTACATCTATTATTTACAAGCTCATTAATTGAATATATTCTTATATCATCATTTTCTTTCTCTTCAATCCATTTTTTATAATAAGCATAATCCCACTCAAATTTATCTATAGTATCATAATCTGAAATCTCAGATACAAATTTGACTTTTCTATTCTTAAAGATTTTATTATGAACAACAGAGTGCATATAAAACACTTTAATATCCTTTCTCAAGAAAAAAGCAACTACATCATTTACATGTTTATCTTTTTTATTTAATCTATAATAGTAATACGATTTATCTACTTTTATATACTCTAAAGTATAATCGTCATTGCTATCAAAAGAATTCATAACAAGAGCAAAATAAGTCTCTGATTGTTCTATTGAAATAAGAGATAAGTCATATAAATTTCTCAATCTATTACAATCATTATCAACATTCCAACTCTGTTCAATAACCCAATTAGAATGCGAAACTAAATCACTCTTAACAAGGAAATTAGATATTTTCTCTTCACTCTCATCAAAAAGTATTTCTCTCACATTTATAAGATTACAAGAATCATCTCTTAACCCTTTATTCTTAAGATATTCCCTTCTTGGAATTTCATCTTCTATAATCCACTCATTAAGCCAAACAGGCAATACCTCAGATTCTAATAACAACTCCTTTCTCTCTGTATAAATCTGTTCAAAAGGAAGAAAATCATAAAAAGAAAAAATCTCACTAAAGTTTATTCCTTCATCTAAGAATAGCTGCAAACAATCTCCCTTACTTAAAGATTCTCCTATATTATTATACTCAAATTGAAGTTTATTGTCTATTACATATAAAGACACAAAATACAACTGGGATATATCATTAATCTTTCCATCCAAGATTAAATAATAAAGTTCATCTAAATCAATATCAGAAAGACAAAAGACTTGATCTATTTTATGTATATCTTTAAAACAATCAGCTAGCCTACTAAACTGTTCAGTATCACCAAACTTACCTGGCAACAATTCTGACAAGTAAAAATTTTTACTTAAAATATTTACTTTATCCTTATAAATATTCCCATTTAAAGGTTTAGCATCTACACTAATAATTCTCCTTACATTTTCTACAGATAGTATATTCATACACATCTCCAAGAACTTATATTCAAAGCAATCTGTAGAGTAATCCTCATTAAGAGATAATTGCAAAGATTTTAATCTATTAATAAACTCAAGTTTTACCTTATTATTAGAATTAACAACAGATGAAATAAGCTCCTTGAATGCACCATATTTTTTTATCAATTCAGAGATGAATTCATCATTATCTGTAGTATTAATACTAGAATCTATAAATAAAGAATTACAAGCTACTGGCAAAGGAACATAATCACCCTTCTTTACCAGATAATCACACAATTCCTTATCCTTAGTTCTGAATTGATATTTATCTGATTTAGGCGAAATATAAATATGTTCATTCTCCTCACTCAAAATAAAATTACTAAAGAAAGAGACTGTGCATGTTTTACACCATTTCTTTATTTCTCGTATATTACTACACCTTATTTTATATTCATCAAAAACTAATTTATTTGCACTAGAAAAAGCACTCTTTCCCAGTACATTCTTAAACAAAGAGAAATTATCACATACAACTTCAAGCATATCATACTTCAATGCTTTATATGAACATTTTCCTATTAAAGTAATAATAGTATCATATTCACTCTCTGTAAATTCAGACATCTTCTCTGTAATAAAGAAATCTTCTATAGAATAGAAATCATCATCCGTAGACTTTAAAATCTTTAATTCTCTATCAAAGCAATCATCACCACTACCCTCTATTATAGAGCAACAATCTCCTACAGCTTTAATTAAATCATTACTATTCTGAATCTCATCTTCTAACTTATCTCTATCACTTGAAATAATCTCCCACCAATCTTCTTCATCGGCAAGATATTTTTGTATGGCATTATAGTCACCATTTATTTGCCAAGGAGTAGCTATAATACTCTTAACACAAGGAAGTATCTCAGATAGAACTTTTAATTCACCTATATTATTTTTAAACAAATAAATCTTTTCTGATATAAGCTTATCAAACTTCTCATTATCATATTTTCTTAAATCAGATATTAATTCATTTCCTACCCTAAAATCATGAACATTATCTTTATGAAAAATGCTAATAAGTCTATTTTTTACTAAGAAAATATCCCAATAGAATTTAAACAAATTACAGATATTAGGGAAATTATTTTCATCAAAAAACTCACAATCAGTTCTATTTTCATATGTCTTTATACCTATATCATTCCAATATCTAGAGAGATTTTCAAAAACAGAAACAGGAAAACATAAGAAAGAATCTTCATCATTTATAAAATCATTAAGAGAATAATATTCTCCTGTATTTAATTTTATTATAGGAATATTCAATAAAAGAGATTCATTATTTTCTTCTTCTAAAGTTTTTAATAATTTAAATCTATTACTAGCTCCTGCATCAAAATATTCTCTTAAGACACTTTTATCTGTAATATCTAACACCTCACTTATAGATAGAGATTTAATTCCAAGCTTTTCAAAAGAGCCTCTATATTTATACAAATCAGCACTAACAGAACTTAAATCCAAAGAAAAATCCTCCAACAAAGTACTATCTTTATAAGCATCTGGAAGAAAAACAACAGAATTAAAATCTTTATATTCACCAGTATTAGTAGGTAGATACTGCTTAGCGCAAGCAATCATACTATTATGCACAACCAACAAATGCTCCTTACCTCTTTCATTAATATCCGATATAGCTAAAGCAATAAGTAAAGAATTATAATTTTCATCACTTCTCCATCTTATCCAATTTTTATCTATTTCTTCATTTATACAATTAAACAAAGTAACATTAGATCTTTTTATCCTTTGTCTATTATCTTCTATATCAAAATCTCTACATTTCAAAGAATAGCCTAAACCATACTTCTCTTCTGAAACAGGAAAATAATCCGTCATAATATTAGACATCTTTGTATCTTCCAACTTAAGCTCTTTATTTAAAACAAAAGAAACAGCATGAGTCAAATTTTCTGCATGAACAGTCATATCAAAAGAACACACATCCTTACGTTTAATACATATATCATTAAAATATATAGCATCAATCTTACTATCAGTATTATTTGAACTTAAGATTGTAAAAGACTGCTCTAATCCTGAAACAATCTTATCTTTTGCAGAAGCGATCTCACTATTAACTAATTCAGGTGAGGGTATATATATAAGAGTACCTTTATCCAAAAACAATTTCTCTGATTCAAACTTATCATATGCTCTTTGCAAGAAATTTCTGAATGTAGAATAAACCTCATTATTAAATATATTCTTTTCTCCTTTTCCTAAATCTACCTTCTGATTAGGCATTAAAGGAAAATAACTAAACAACAACATACATAAAAGAGAATATGAATCCTCTGTTAAATTATCATCATGCATAAATTTAGAAGCAGAATCAACCTTCAACAACTCCTTCAACTGACGATTCTTCCAACTAAATAATATTGGTGCCTTCATATCATTACTCATAGAATATAAAAGACGCTTACCACTTGAAGTCGTATCTCTATCAGCAGTACTTCTAGGAATCAATAAATTATACATTAATTTAGAACCCTTACCATACTTTCCAGATTTACCATCATCGTTATACTTTAAAGCTTTATTTATAGTAAGAAAGCCTTTAAATTTATCTCCTCCTTTTATATCAACATCAGTTTGAAATGGATTACCATTATTCATTATCAAAATTCCGCCAGCCTCTTCATAATACACAAACATCTTACTAGCATCTTCATCTTTTGCATTCTGAAGCATCTCGTAGAATATCTGGTCATAAGAATCATTTGCAAAATCAGTAAGTGTCTGTATATATCTATGTACTCCACTGATATCATCAGTTTCACCATTTAATAGACTAAGGAGTTTATATTTCTGTTCCTCAAAATTCCAAACAGAAAACTCATCACACTTAGTAAGTTTTTTAATATATAGATTTAAATCTTTTATCTTCATTTCAACTATTTAACTTCGCCAATAATTATTCTAAACTCAACTCTTCTAGACATTTCAGCAGACTCTGAACTATGATTATTTTTTACATATACACCATCTGAATCAATTAATTTATTCTCTCCAAAGCCTACTGTCACAATCCTATCTTTTACATATTCACGAAAAGAAGAAGGCTTGGTGCTTAAAGTTTTGTCTCTAATTAACTGCCAAACTCTAAATGCTCTCTTCTGGCTTAAAATCAAATTATAATCATCATCAGCAAAACTATCTGTATGTCCCTCTATTCTAATTTCCTTTATTTCTATTCTAGGATTCTTAGATAAAATATCTATTTCATCCCAAAACACATGAATATTATCAAGAACTTGTTTTGAGAAATATTTTGTAGGTTTCTCTTTATTTGTTTTGAAAAGCATATGACTTCCAGAATTGAATCTTATAACTCCCTCATCAATTATATGAACGCCATCTTGATCTTTAAACCTATACTCAAAAGTAGATTTCAACTTACTTAGAACCCGAGAAACAACGCTAATAGTATCTTTATTCTTAAATCCGTAATACTCTCTTAATTTTAAAGCATTCACTTTTACTAATACTTTATTTGAAAATACTACTTTTACTAAATCATCAATATTCAATAATGAATCATTCTCAAATCTCATGTATGAGTAAGTCTTCTTATCTTTTAGTGATTTTTCACCTTTATATGATAAATGATCACTACCAACATCAACGGAGACTTCTTTTATATGTGACTCTTTTAATAATATTACGGTAGAAAGCATAAACACAGCAAGACATCCAATAACTAAATCAGAAAAACTCAACCAAATATTAAACTCATTTTTCTTTTTAAACATAGCTAGACAATTTAATTAACTGACGGTTCTACTTCAATAGGTTCTTTAATTAGTTTCATCTCAGACTTTGTTTCATACAAATTAAATTTCCCTAAAAGATTTTCCATATTATTATGAGCCAACTGTAATAATTTTATCTGAGTCTCTAATTTATCTATTATACCTTCATGACTCACTCCATACTTATCAAACATTTGAACAGATCCTTTTAGTCTATCAGAAACAGTACTTAAAGCAGCATCATTAATATCAGTCCATGATTTTGCTTCATTAAGAATATCACCGAAACCTTTCTCTAGACCATCAAGTAAATCTTTAGTTTTAAGTGTAATATCTTTAGAAGATTGATTAGATATTTCTGATAATTTCGAAAGAACCTCTGAAGATTGATTCTCTAATTGATTATAAACTTCAGATGAATGCTTAACCATAGTATCAATACTATTAGTAAACTCTGTTTTAATACCATTAGAAACAGAAACAACTTCATCAGCTACTTTTTTCACTTCAGAAATATTATCATTAAGTCCAGTACTAACAGATTCTTTTATCTGAGAATTCATCTCCAATAATTGTTTTTCCAATGTATCATTCAACATACATACAGAAGAACCGAAATCATACATTAGTTTTTCAAACAATTCATCTGTTCTACTTACACTTGATTTGCCAAGATCATCCAAAATTTCTGATGTATGAGCAACAACAGCTTCCATCTTCTTCATCTGAGAATCAATAGATTTCAACATATCATCATTTATACTTTCTGAAGATTTTAATAAAGAATCTCTTATTCCCTTAGTATCATCAATTAAAACAGACTTTATCTGTTCCATAGTAGAACCAAACTCAGATGCCAATTCTCCTACCTTTGTATCTATCTTCCCATCAATACTTGAAAGATGAGTATGCATTCCATCCAAACTCTTACACATAGCTTTCTGTTGTTCAAGTTGCAAAAGAGAAGCATTTCGTAATTCCATTAACATTTGTTCTGGAGAAACCTTATAACATTCAACATCTAAAGATCTCTTATGCTCAAGATTATTTATAAGATAATTAAATACCTGAGAAAGAAACACTCCTATTATGGAAGTTGAAAATGCAGTTGATAGTATAACGACTAGACCTCCAATATCATTACTAGAAATATTTTTAGTAGCAAAACCACTAAAAGCAATATAAAGAGAAATAAATGTACCTAAAATCCCCAATGATGTCCATAAAGTAGGAATAATATTTCTTGTACTTTCTTTTTTCCAAAATACCCAACTAAGAAATACCCCTATGAGTACAATTAAAGATGGTATTAAGAATTCATCACTTTTCATTTTCGTAAATGAATGATCACTAACAACAACTACTATTGATAATAGTAATTTTAATATTGCCACTAATGATGTAATTATTAATAGTCCAGATAACCACATTGGTAAATCTCGAAATAATGAGTTTGTAAAACATTTAGAATCATCATTCTTGCTATCTTCCATTTTAAAATATTTATATTATTTAATTCGTATTTTGTGCGAAATTAATCTTTTATTCACTAAAATAATTTCTAAGAGAATCTTTTATTAAAGAATAAAATAACAACACATAAAATAATGTTTAAACGTGCTAATATAGTGCTGTTTATGAAAACAATACAAAATAATTAACACAATAGTCAAAACAACAAAAATAGCCCCAACATCTTCTATAAAAGATATTGGGGCTATTATTATCTATAAATTCTTATTTAAATAATTTTTAAGATATTCATTTTATAATTCACATTCCATTTACTATTCCCAGAGCTGCTCACCTTCCCAACCATCAGGAAAACCCATAGCTTTACAATCAATATTTCCATATTTCTGAAATAAAGATCTCACCTTAGAGGCAAAACTACATTTAGGATTAATTTGTTTAGAAAGATATAATATCACTGAAAGCGCAAAATATGCTTTATTATTTCTAATATTTTTATTATTAAGCCATGTAAATTGCGTGCTTTTAGGAATCATAGGACTTATCCCAAAAACTCTATTCCACATTCTAGAATGATGTGCACATATATTTCTAATATGCACAATATATTGCAACCACGACTCTAGTACCTTGGGTTGTATACCTACAAAAGAAGCTATTTCCTTTTTCTGAGAATTGTTCCTTAAATTACAATATATTCTAGAAATAAGACCAAAAGAGGAGAATTCAAGCATTATCCAACTAGGTGGATATTCATCTGAATATTTATTTTTAAAAGATAAAACAAAATCCTCTTTACTTCTTTTAAATTCAGTTTTGATTAATCTTAATGCATTTACAGATTCCTCTCGTGAAGAATACAAGCTTAAATCCTTATACCAAAAAGGACTAATAGAATTAGACATTACATGATTAATCTTGGCTCTAAAAGCAACTTCTAACTTTTCAAGTTCACCAGTTACTATAAATCTTAATTCTCTATCAAATTTGTAAACATTAAAAACAGACTCAAAATCTACATTAGGCTTAAAAATATGATTTTGTTTATCTTGAAGAAAAGGATACCAGTAGCCACTTAAACGATAATAGCTAACTACTTCTAGTAGATGTAAAGCTTTAGGTTCGTTACTGAAACTCAAGCCTCTATCTTTTAATTTATTAATACTGTCGGCATAAGAAGAAAGGGCCGGCTTAGAATATGGCACTTTTGACATAGTATATAAAATAAAAGGCTTACCCAGTTGCGCTTTCACAATGAAGAGGCGGGGTAAGCATGTTGATGCAAATGTAATTAAAAAAACTTAACCACGAAAGATTTTACGTGTCTTTTATATATTCTACTTTAGACCAGCCATATAATCTACTATATCGTGAGAGTACATAGTTATACCGTCCTCATTTAATTTGCATAAAATCGGAACTAACATACTTTTCTTTTGTGGAATCTCCATATCTATTTTTATTAAAACCATACATATCAATAATCTTAGCCTTAGTATACTTTACTTGTGATTTCTCACCAGTAGCGTAATCAAACGTATATGTACTATCAGCCAAAGTATCAATAGCCTCTTTATTCGATTCATAAAAGCTCTTTATACATCTCAAAGAATCTCTATTAACCACAGTAAAAGCACACTTAGTATTCAATTCTTTATCTTGGGGATCATTCTTATAAATATCCTTAAAACTCTCACAGAAATAAGCATCAAAAGCAGGAATAAAACCAAAGACACCCAATAAAACTTTCGTAACAAGAGTTCTATGTACATGTCCCTTTTCCACTAAAGAATCCTTTACATTATTATAAACCTCCAAGATAGTGTCAATATTTTCATCAGAATAATTATCAACATCTATTTCCCAAATACTCTCATCACAAGAAGAAATATATCTTATTGTATCCTCATAATACTTTACACTCTTACTCAATAAGAAACTAGAAGCTCTCAACATACCCCAACTAGCAAGATAAAAGCCCAAGACCAGACAACTTTTCTCCATATCATCCAATAATGCTTGACCTTTATGCGATGCAAAATAATTAAAACAGTAATCAAAAGATGTATATCTATGTCTAGCATCAGCAGCTTCATCGTTAAAACCCTTAACAACTTCGTTTATATCATTTACCTTCATATCGTACTTTCTTAAATTTATAGAATATGTTTACTACACATAAAGTTATAAAAAAACATACTAACAAAAAAACCCCCAACATCTTCTATAAAAGATATTGGGGCTTTCAAGATAAACAAACAGCAAAAATAATATTAAATAAATATCAAAATAAGAGCAATTAAAGCAGGACAGGCTTGTACAAAAAAGATCTTCTTCTCAGCAGTTAAAGCCCCTACTACACCGGCAATAACAACGCACAACAAGAAAAAAACAGATATATTAGTCTGCCAAATTACATCATCAATAAAGAAAGTCCATATTAAACCAGCAGCCAAAAAGCCATTATAAATCCCCATATTAGCGGCTAAAGCTTTAGTACTAGCAAACAAATCACTAGGGAAACTTTTAAACACTTTAACACCTCTAGTTTCCCAGGCGAACATTTCAAAAAACATTATATATAAATGAATAACAGCCAAAAGGGCAATAATTATTCTAATAGCAATCAACATAACTTCTCAATATTAAAATTTATAAATACTTACTTAAGATACTCGTGCTTATTACATTAAAAAATAGCAATATGTAAAAGCTTTTTCTCTGACTCAGATATACAATCTTCAAAACGTTTTTCTTTATCAAAAGAAATTCTATCAGAATATTTTGTTAAAGCTGTATTATAAAAATTCCTAAGGATAAATTCCATAAAAACATCAGGAGTTATTGGACTAGAAACAGGAATTCTACAATTCTTATACTGCCCAACAGTTAAATGTGATTTTGGATGTTCTAAGTCAATAGAATTAGTTGGATCATAATCAAATCTAATTGGAACGGAAACAACATTCCTATCAATAACATCTGCATATATCTCATCATCCTCGTACAACTCTTGATTATTCTGAAACTCTTCAAGTGTAGGAGAAGGAAAAAAGCCTAAACGATATTTCACTAATACATTTCTAGAATCAAAATTATACATTAATTGAATAAGAGCTCCATCAATCATTTTTATATTATAATTCTTGCCATTATCTAATGCTGAATAAATTTCATTATATGGAATATTCTTTAATGCAATTGACAAATCTTCATTGTTTGTAATATATACTTGCCCATCTTTAATTGCTGGAAAACACTGCTCAACAGAAAGACCTAAGGCTATCAATTCCGAAGTAATATCTCTTATTTGCTTTAAGACAATTTTAATCATTAGTTATCAGTTTTTTAAATTGATCTAATAATTCATTGGGTATATCTTCCTTTTTAATTCTTCCTTCAGATAAATCATTAAATAACTCATTTAGATTTTGCTGATTTTTTTGTATTCTTTCTCGCTCTTGTTCAGACATATCTCTATTTACAATATTCAAATGTGCACGCTCATCAGCCGTAGGATACTTAAAAGATAAAGTAAATTCATTTTCCTTAACTTTATTATACTCATCCACAAGTCCCTGCATACCTTCGCCATAACCACAAACTCTAACCCATGCCTTACTCCTTGTCATAGCAGTAAATAGAATATTTCTTCTTTTTGACAAATTTACACCTGAATAGCAATATTGAGAATTTATAACATAAACCATAGCGGCCTCATTTCCCTTTGCTCTAAAGATACCAGTAAAAGTAATAGCATCCCCAGTATAAAAAACATCAGGAGAAGATGTAATACCTGCCAAATTAGAATTAATCCCTACATCAAATAATCTTTGTCTAAAAACTCCAACAACCTTTTTAGTCGTTAAAGGGTCAGTATTAATAACCATTATATCATCAAGATTTAACTCATCTTCTTTTATATTCTTCTCTATTTGACTAACAACATAATCTACCTGTTCTTCATCATTATTAAAAGATTTAAAAACTAATAAATCATCAATATCAGAATGCTCTGATAAGAAATCTGGACTAGAATCAGAATTCCTTTTTAATACAACATTTTCACCATCTGCAAGATTACCACGAGTCACTTCGTAACCAACATCTTTCCATAATGTTGAATTATCAAACATTTGAACAAGAGAATCTCTATATACACCAAATCCTAAAGCATGTGCTGCCGTTAATGTCTCTAAAGGATTCCTATAACATTTATATAAAACAATATCAGCTTTAGGTTTATTCTTATCATTTACCAAACGGACTAACTCTTTCCCTGTATCATCTTTTCCAAATAATTCTTCAGGAGATGGCATTATTTTAATATTTAAACTCTGAAGTTCATCATAAGCATAAACTAATCTTTTAGGATCTTTAAGAATACTATAACAAAGTCTAAGAAATTCTTTTGAAAAATCCTGTGCTTCATCAATAACAATTAGATCATATTTTTGTTTAAAAACCGATATCTCATTAAGTGCTTTTATACAAACCGCATCAAATTCTTTACCATATATATTCGATATTTGTTTTGCACTTGTAAAATCCAAATATTCAATATTATGATCCTTACATATATTAAAATATACACCTTCTGATGTTGGCATACCCCAAGCATGAATAATATCTATATTATCCCAATTAGGTTCTGCATTACTATATTCATAACTAAATGTTCTTATATATTTTCTAAATTGATCTTTTAAAGAACGAGTATTAAAAGTAACTGCAATCTTCCATTCAGGATTTTTAGCATGTAAATAAGCCACTTTTAAAGCTAGAATTATTGTTTTACCCGAACCAGCCAAACCTCTAACTCTTTGTACTCCCTCTACAGTTTCAATTACTGCTGCACTTTGATTTCTATCTAAATTTGCAATTGAGTCTTCAAGCTTTTTAAGAATAGAACCTCTTGAATTCTCTTTTTTAACATAAGCTCTAGATTTCGATTGTCTTATAGTAGTTACTGACTGTATTACAGACATCAGATTCTCATAATATTCACTATTAGGCCATGTAAGAGATTCAATAAAATCAGTTAATTCATCATTATTTATACAACACTTATAGCCGTCTTCATCATCTACTCTTGATGACCATGAAGGAGCATAAGTAACCGTATTAATATCAACAACTAATTTTCTTTTCTGAGTTAATTCTTTATTCTGTACTAGTTTAGATTGTAATTTTGTAAAGTTCTCATCTTGTATATCCTTATAATCAATTGTATTATCAATTCCTTCTTCAATATTAAATACAATTAATCCTTTTTCTCTAGAAATAAACAAAGCATCAATTTGATAACCACCAGTAGATGTACCAATAATTGGGTAACCAACATAAAGGGTACCTTCACAAGGTATATCCATTGATTCAAAAAAATCTGCCAATTGTCTAGAAGATTCAGGCTTTGACTTTAAATCTCCTCTAACGATATTAATATTTCCCATCTACAATATTTTAAAAACAAACATCCACACTATTCTTTTTTGCTATTACACAATCAGAACTCTCTATATATACAAATATATTAATTAAATTATAAAGCTCAATATTTAAAACCAGACAATCTTCTGATATCAAATATAAAATACTCATAGTACATTTAAACAAAAAAAGCCCCAACATCTTCTATTAAAGATATTGGGGCTATTATATATTGTGTTATAAAATTCAATAGACTAGATAATAGCTTCACTAAAAGAATATCTATAAGTCTTCACACCAGAATTCTTAGTATGCTTCAACTTAAAGACCGACAATTTATCTTGAGATTTAACAAACTCCTCTTCTTCCAATAGCTCCTTCAAGCACTTCAAAGTTTCTATACTATGAGATGTTATAAACAATAGTAGTTATAATATTTAAATTCCATGTATATATTCAGCATGCAATTCTTCTCTATATTCACTACTAGAG
>JBATVL010000046.1:0-15730 GCA_049671745.1 Marinifilaceae bacterium | reverse complement strand
ACTGTATTTAGCTTCTGATTAAATGAATATGAAAAAAGAAGAGACGACTCACAAGCAAAAATATTACATATGCCTAAAGCAAAATTTCCATTAAAGATCTTAGACATCTTTTCCCCATCATCTGCAATGTTTATGATATCTTCAGGAAGACTATGATTAACAAAATCGACCTTACAAAAAGTCGTTACTTTCTTATTCTTAAATTTATATATATTATCATCAAATATTTTAGAGAAGAGAATAACATCCTCTTTGGGACACAATCTTCTAGGCATATCAAGAGCTTCATCTTTTTGCATACAAACACTTGCGAGACAATTCTTAAAAGTATTTGAATATAATTGTAAACGATAATCTCCTTCATCTCTCCACAATAAAAAGTTTCCCTTATTGTCCATACAGAATTGAGTAAAATACATGCCAACCTTTTGCTCAGATATATAATTACCATTCAATAAATCAAAAGATAAAATTCTCTTATTTGTTCTTTCATACAGAAGCAAAGAACCATTATTTTCATCAATCAGGATATCCTCTATATCTGCATATTCTGATGGACCACGCCCAAACTTATCAATTTTAAAAAGAAAAGCACCTGTAATCAAATCGAAACAAGAAACTATAGGATGTTCATTGTCCTCTAAGAAATAGGCGTAACTCTTATGTTTAAGCATTTTCTTTACTTCACCAACTAGGTGTAGACTATCATCTAAAATGGTACAAGACTGTGCTTTTGAAATACTATCAATAGATATACGTTGACTCTCGGTAGGATTAATCTTTACAACAAAAGTATTTTCCTTTGTATTAGAACAAGATAGAAGTAAATACAAAGATATAATTAGTAGTATATTTTTCATTTTAAGTGTAATGTTTTTTATTTAAAAATAAAATATTTAGAACTGAATATCATTAAAAGATTACTTTTGTTTAATGAAATTAAAGATTGTTTTAGCTAAAGCAATACGTTTATTTGAAAATGAATGATCCGATGCCTTTAAAAGTGCAAATTTCTGTTCTTTTAAGCCTTCGCTATATTCTTTAAAAACCTTCATATCTCTGCTATTACTAAAAATATGAAGCACAGGGCATGAAAGCTCATTTAAATGAATCTTCAAATCCATATCATCATCATTCATTATATCATCAACGAAAAACTTTCCTGAACGAATATTAATACATGGACGGATATCTAAGTTCTTAATATATTGAGTTATTTGTTTCTCAGATTTGTGTTTCAACTCATTATATCCATTCCAAACATCAATAGAAATTACTCCCTTAATATTTTGAATTTTATGTGCAGACAATAAAGCAATATCAGCACCCATACTAAATCCACATAAATAGATTTTTTTACTATCTATTCTTAATCTCTTGCTATTCTTATCAAGATATTCAACTAAAGATTCAAGATCTTCAATAGACTTATGATATGAGAATTCTCCTTTGTTTCCCCAAGTTCCAGAATATGAAAAGAAAACAGTGTTATACCCTGCTCTTCTAAGAATTTGACCAGTTTCTTCATTCTTCTCGAAACCAGGATTCCCATGTAGAAATATAACAGTAGATTTTGGGGCTTTTCCCTCAGCTATAAGTACTCTTCCTACAATATTATTATCACCAGAGGGGAATATTATAGGTAAACTAATAGCAGCTGTTCTTTTACTACTCGATTCAGGATCTACATTTGAAAACAAAGAAGTTTCAGACTTGTCTAATACTTTTTTAACTGTTTTAACATTATCATTACAACTAAAAAGAATAGTACTAGATAATACTAAAACTAATAAGAATTTATTTTTCATGATATATAATAATTAAAAATTTAATAGACATCAAAGAAAATAAAAAATATGAAAGGTATTAAATTGTTGAAACACTTTTTTTAAATTATTAGAATTAAATCATTTTCTAATAATCTTTCCTGAAGAAGTTTCATTAAATTTTACAACAAAAGAGATCTCTTTAGGCATCTCATATTTAGAAAGAATTTTAGAAAGTTGTTTATGAAGTGTAATTGTAGAATATTGATCGCCTTCAATTGTAAGAATAAGGCGATTTCCAAGTCTGTTATCCTCCTTTGAAGTAATTATATACCTATTAGGAATTAAATGCTTAATCTTCGCCTCTATCTGCTCAGGCATGAATTTTAAACCACCAGAATTAATTATATTGTCATATCGTCCCAACCACTCAAATGAATTATCATCACGCAGTTCTACTATATCATTTGTTATAAGTTTATCATTGTCATAAGCTATAAGCTCTAAACAGTTTCTTTTGTCTTGAGAGATTTGCACTCCTTGCATTGTTTGGTAATACTTATCAGGTGAGACTCCATTCAAACGTTTCAAAGCAATATGCGATAATGTTTCCGTCATACCATAAGTTGCATAACAAATAGTAGATATATCTTGAAGTTCTGTCTCTAAATGTTTATTAACCGCTGCTCCACCTATAATTAATATTCTAATTCTTTTAAATAGAACAGGTTTTCTAGACATTATCTCTGAAACTTGATAAGGTACTAAAGCAGCAAATATTATATCTTCATTTAAAGTTAAGAGAGATTGCATATTTGGCTCTATACTTATTAGATCTAAACCATATTCAAGTGAGCGAACTATCATCATCTTACCTGCAATATAATCTGAAGAAAGAGAAAGTAAAGCTGTATCTCCTGCTCTTAGGCCTAAAAAATCAACTGTCCTTTTTGCAGATAATCTCATTCTAGATTTAGATAGAAAAACTTTCTTGGGAATTCCTGTTGTACCTGAAGTATGTCCTAATACATAATCTTCTTCATTAAACCATTCTATTATAAAAAGGTATAAATTCCTCTCCCATTCTTTTACAAAAGGCACTTTATTTCTACATAATTTCAATAAAGTCTCTTCTGTGTATTCTTGGTGATTTAATAAGTAAGTTTTAATATTTGACATAGACAATATCATTAAACAACAAATAACTGACACTATAGCAATTTGTATAGAGTTAATTAAGATTTACAACTATATCGTTCTCTGTAGGCTCAATTTCATACCATAAATTGCCTCCTACTATATATAAAGGTGAGTCTATATTATTTGTGTATAATCCACCTGTTCCTAATCCCTGTGGCATATCCGTTCTTAATGTATATGTCCATTGGGCTATGGCATTTAAACCAATATTACTCTCTAAAGCAGAAGTTATCCACCAGCCTATATTCATTTCTTTTGCTAGAGATATCCAATCGTCAGAAGATTCAAATCCACCTACTAAAGAAGGTTTTATTATTATATAACTTGGTCGAATTGTCTGAAGCATTAATCGTTTCATCTCTAACGTATTAACACCTATTAATTCTTCATCAAGAACTATTGGAATTGGAGAACGTTCACACAATTTTGCCATATTACTCCACTGCCCTTGTTTTATAGGTTGTTCAATGGAATGAATATTATACTTACTCAATTCAGCTAGTTTTTCATCTACATCTTCAATAGAAAAGGCTCCATTTGCATCAACACGCAACTCAAAATCATTACCATAAGTTTCTCGAAGCCACTTTATTATAGAGATCTCTCTTTCAAAACTTATTGCACCTATTTTCATTTTAATACATGGATAATGAAAGATCTTTTGTTCCATCTGCTCTCGCATCTGATTTTCATCTCCCATCCATATAAGACCATTTATTGGAATGCTTTCTATTCCATTTGTAAAATCTGATTCAAACAAGACCTGTATACCGCCATTACTTAAATCACATATTGCCATCTCTAATGCAAATCTTATTGCAGGAAAAGGAACTAATACATCATCAAGATAATCATTAAAAGAAGTAATATTTTCGCATACCTCTTCCAACATAGGTTCTATATTATCTATATCATCTATACTTAAATTGGGTATAATAGAACACTCACCTACACCTATAATCTCAGGGGTTTCTTCTTGCCATACACTAAGGAACCACGAGTCCTTAGTCTCTAAGACTCCGCGAGATGTACCCACTGGAGTCTTAAAGATTAATGTATGTTTTTTAAAACTTGCTTTTAACATATATAGATGTTTAAGGAAATTTAGGATATTTATCGAAATCAGGATCACGCTTCTCTAAAAAGGCATTTTTACCTTCTTGAGCTTCTTCTGTCATATAATAAAGAAGAGTTGCATTTCCAGCTAATTCTTGTATTCCTGCTTGTCCGTCTAGCTCAGCATTTAAACCTGCTTTCACCATTCTTAAAGCCATAGGAGAACGTTTCAAGATTGTTTTACCCCAATCTACAACTTCATCTTCTAATTGTGCTAATGGAACTACCTTATTCACTAAGCCCATATCTAAAGCTTCTTGTGCTGAATATTGTCTACATAAGAACCATATTTCTCTGGCTTTCTTTTGACCAACTACTCTTGCTAAATAAGAAGAACCAAAACCTCCATCAAATGAACCTACTTTAGGTCCTGTCTGACCGAAGATTGCATTCTCTGATGCTATTGATAAATCACATACAACGTGAAGCACGTGTCCACCACCTATTGCAAAACCGTTTACCATTGCTATTACTGGCTTAGGTAATGAACGTATTTGCTTTTGTAAGTCAAGAACATTTAAACGAGGAACACCATCTTCTCCAACATATCCTGCTTTAGATTTTACGTTTTGGTCTCCTCCGCTACAGAATGCTTTATCACCTTCTCCAGTTAAAACAACAACACCTATCTCTTGTGCTTCTCTACAAATTATCATTGCCTCACACATTTCCATCACTGTCTTAGGACGGAAGGCATTTCTAACCTCTTGTCTACAGATTGTTATTTTAGCAATCCCCTCAAAGAATTCAAAGCGTATGTCTTCGAAATCTTTTATAGTTTTCCATTCTCTGGTAGCCATAATCTATTTATTATTTATATTATTAAAATATCTACGTAATATTATATCATTTTGTTCTCTTGGTGTAACAATTTCCAATATTGTTTTACCAGCTGTTCTAAAAAAGACATCTAATTTATCAGATAAACTATCTTCATCATTTGCTTTTAGATATTCAAAATTAAAAGCTTTAGCTATATGCTCTACATCTCTCTCTTGGTGATGTTCAAAGAATTCACCTAATTCCTCATGTACAGATGGACCTTCTATAAATCTGAATATTCCACCACCTTGATTGTTGATTACTATTATTTTCAGATCTTTACTTAGATATCTATTCCAAAGTGCATTTGAATCGTAATAGAAACTTAAATCCCCTGTAATAATAAGATTCTTCTTTCCATTTATCCAAGATGCACCAACAGCTGTTGAAACAGAACCATCTATTCCAGAAGTACCCCTATTGCAGAAACAATCTTGTTTTGCAAATTTATCAAAAATCTGTAAATAACGTATGATTGTACTGTTTCCTGAATGAATTATATAGTCATTTGGCAAAACATCTACTAATTGAGTGAAGGCTTTGAAGTCGGACCATTCAATATTCTGTAAGAAAGTATCATGAAAGTCTTCTATTTCCTTTTTCTTGCCTAAAAACAGGTTTCTATAATCAAGATTTGCTTCTAACTCTACATTATCAAAGAAGTAGTTAGGATTAATGTCTAAGCGCAATTTAAGATTATGAAACATATCAATATGCTGAGCATTTTCCGATATATGCCAATGAGCTTTTAGTCCTACTTTTTGAATATATTTTTTTATCATTCGAGAAATCAATATATCACCAAAACTTATTATTAAATCTGGACTATATTCATTAGAATCCTCAAATATCGACTTTATATATTTATCTACTCCATTAAAAAAAGCATCTGAATGTAGATTATTTATTGTTTCTGTTAAAACAACAACTTTACTTTGTTTTGATAATTCTTCAAGTTTTCTACTTAAGCGTTTATCTTTATTTGTCGTACAAGGAAGAATTAATACCTTTTTATATTTCTTTATTTCTTCATTTAGAAAAGAAATATTTTCTTCAGAAAGTGTATTCTCTGTTGGTAGTATGTTTGCTAAAACAGCTTCTTCAGTATATTCACAAGTACCATATAAAGGCTCTCTTAAAGGGATGTTTATATGAACAGGTCCCTTCTTGGCATTAGATAAATTAAAAAAAGCATTTGTTAGAAGATTCTTAACGTGCCACTCATCCTCTTTTTTATCAACTATGGGTAATGATGCCGAATATTTCACAAAATTAGAGAGTGCACCTACTTGCCTAATAGCCTGACCATCTCCCTGATCAATCTGCTCTATAGGTCTGTCCGCAGATAAAACTAACAAAGGAATACCTTTATAATATGCCTCTGCTATGGCTGGTGAGTAATTAAGAACTGCTGTGCCAGATGTACAAACAAGAGCTACAGCTTCACCTGTTTGCTCCGATAATCCTAATGCAAAAAAAGCAGCTGAACGTTCATCTGTAATTGTATAAGTCTCGAAAGACTTCATTCTATTAAAGGTCAGTATTAATGGAGCATTTCTCGATCCTGATGAAAAGACTAGCTTCTTTAATCCTTTACTTATACAGATATCAGCCAGGATTTTCACAGACTTGCTATCCGATAATTGCTCTCCCATTCTATAATATATTTAATATTGTTGTTGATTTCATTTCAGTCTCATCCCACTCTTTGTGAGCTATAGAATCTGCCGTTATTCCTCCTCCTACATATAACTGTAAAGAATTAGAACACAGTCTAGCCGAACGAAGATTCACATACATCTGAGTCTCACAGAATATATTTAAAGGACCTAAAAAACCAGAATAATATGATCTATTATGATTCTCCATTTTATCTATATAGTCAGCTGCCTCTTTTGCAGGCATACCACATATTGCTGGAGTAGGATGAAGTGCTCCTACTATATCCCAATAACTATCATTCTCTGCCTCTATAGTATAACTAGTTTGCAAATGACAGATATTTCCAGCTTTTACTGTTCTTAGCTTTCCCTTTTCAAAAGTACAAGTTTGCTCTTCTAGTTTAGAAGATATATAATCAGATACATATCTTTGCTCTTTTAAATCTTTATTATCCCATACTTTATCTATGATATCCTCATCTATACATTTCTGAGTACCGGCCAGTGCCATAGTATGCATCCCATCTTCATCCATAGATAAAAGCAATTCAGGACTGGCACCTATCCAAGATATTTCTTCACTTATATTTACAAAAGAAATAAAAGCATCATCATATTTAAGCTCTAAACCTTTAAATATATCTATAGTCTTATCTATGCCTTGTCCCTCTATCGTTTTTGTACGAGAATAAACTAATTTATCTAGAGACGATTCATTCAATAAATTTATAATATCATTTACCTTATTTAGGTACTCATTATGACTTATATCTTTATCTGTTGCTTTATCTTCTCTTGTAATAATCTCTAAAGAGTTAATATATTCTATAAAAGATTTAGAATAAGATTTATCATCTGAACATATAACAAATGTAGGTTCTATAGCCCAGATAGGATTTTCTTCACTCTCTTTATAGGGATGAAATATAAAAGCCTCACTCAATTCGTATAGCTTATCAAAACAAATAGATTTTGCTTTCTGCTTATCTATTACAAGAATAATTTTATTATCATCTGGCAATCGATACAATGCCATAGACACATCAGCGAGAATACATTTCTTAACTATATCGTAAAAGTTCATGTCTTATTTCTTTTCTAAAATAATATTCGTGATTCTACAAACAGAGACTTTTTTACCATCCTGATCCTTTATCATTATGCCAACAACTTGAGTAGTTTTGCCCTTATGAATAAATTCAGCAACAGCTTCAACATATCCACCCTCAGCAACAGATCCTAGGTGATTTCCGTTTATCTCTATACCAAATATATTAAAATCTTGATGATTAACGTTGATAAAGGTAAGTCCACTTCCAACTGTTTCGGCAAGAGCCATTGTTGCACCTCCATGTAGTATGTTTCCAGGGCGCATTGTTTTATGATTAACCTGCATTCTTGCAACCAGTTTATCTAGAGTACACTCCACAAATTCTATACCTAGATGTTCAACCATAGTATTTTTTGTAGATTGCTTAATTGATTCGAGTATATCGTTCATAAGTATTATTTTTCTTAGACCAAAGATAGCAAAAAAACCGATTGCCTACATTTACTGCACACAATCGGTTTAATATCTATTTATCAAATATTGATTACTTTATCATATCAACACTTCTTCTTACGAATTTAGCTAATGCTTCACCTTTTAGTAAACCATTTGCTAATAATGCTAAGTCGATCAACTGACCAACCACCTTGCTATCTTTACCAAAAGCCTCTAATTTAGCAGACTTTTCAGTATTAAGTCCTGATACTTCATCAGATACTTTAGATAATTCATCTTTCTCAGCTTGAGACACTTCTTCTTCTTTTTTGCCTTCTTTAGCTTTTTCTAATTCAGCTTTTTTAGACTCAAGAGTAGAGATTTTCTCTGATAATGGAGATATTTCTTTCTCCAATGCTGAGTTTTTATCTAAGATTAATTGATCTACTAATTTGTGATCAGAATTTACAACTAGATTATAAGAATCTGGCATTGCACCATACATATTCATTCCAGGTTGCATAGCAGACATCTCTTTCATACGTCTCATAAACTCTGATTGAGTAATGATAACTGGAGATGCAGTTTCACCTAAAGCTTCAAATGTAACATTGAATTGTGTTTGATTCATCTTCAAACGAGACATGAATACAGGAGATAATTCTGATGTTTCTTTCTCTGATAAAGTTGAAGCTTTATGATTGTCTTTAACGATTAATTTATCAACAATATCAGCATCAACACGAACATATTTCTTCTTAGGATCTTTCTGTTCCATATGGTTCACAAAGTGAGTATCCAATTGTCCGTCCATTACTAGAACATCATAACCTCTGTCTTTTGCAGCCTCTATATAAGAATATTGAGCATCTAAATCAGTTGTGTAAAGAGCTACTATATTACCATCTTTATCAGTCTGGTTCGCTTTAATTAAAGTCTCGTACTCTTCTACTGTAAAACATTTTTTATCAGTATTTTGTAACATCACAAACTTAGTCGCTTTCTCTGCAAACTTCTCGTTTGTTAACATTCCGTACTGTACAAACACCTTAAGATCACTCCACTTATCATCATACTCTTTTCTATCTTTTTTGTAGATATCAAAAAGAGAATCAGCTACTTTTTTAGTAATATGGTTAGAGATCTTCTTAACATTTCCGTCAGTCTGTAAATATGAACGAGATACATTTAGAGGGATGTCTGGAGAGTCAATTACACCATGTAATAGAGTCAAAAATTCAGGTACAATTCCTTCTACCGAATCAGTTACAAATACTTGATTAGAATATAATTGAATCTTATTTTTTTGAATCTCTATATTATTTTTAAGCTTAGGGAAATAAAGTATTCCTGTAAGATTAAATGGATAATCAACATTCAAATGTATATGGAAAAGAGGATCCTCTCCCATAGGATATAATTGCTTATAAAATGAGTTATAAGTCTCATCTGTTAAATCAGCTGGTTTCTTTGTCCATGCAGGATTAGTATCATTGATGATATTATCCTCTTCTGTAACAACTTCTTTACCATCTTTCCAATCTTTCTTTTTACCGAAAACTATATCTATTGGTAAAAATTTACAATATTTATCAAGAAGTCCACCAATTTTAGATTCATCTAAAAATGCAATTTCTTCCTCGCTAACATGCATAACAATATCAGTACCTCTATCAGCCTTATCAACATTTTCAAGAGTATATTCTGGAGTACCATCACATGACCACATAACAGCCTGAGAATCTTCTCTATAAGATTTAGTAATAATATCTACCTTTTCAGAAATCATGAATGAAGAATAGAATCCTAATCCAAAATGACCAATTATTGCATTTGCATCATCTTTATATTTGTCAAGAAATTCTTCTGCTCCAGAAAATGCTATTTGGTTTATATATTTACCAACCTCTTCTTCTGTCATACCAATTCCTCGATCAGAGATTGTTATAGTTTTTGCTTCTTTATCAACAGCAACACCCACAAATAATTTTCCTACATCACCTTTATATTCTCCTGTTGCAGCTAATGTTCTTAACTTTTGAGTAGCATCTACCGCGTTAGAAACAATCTCTCTTAAAAAGATATCGTGATCTGAATAAAGAAACTTCTTAATGATAGGAAACAAGTCGTGACTAGTAACCCCAATCTTTCCGTTTGCCATTTTTATATTTTTTAATTATTAATAATCTTAATTCTTTATACTTACTCTTTATGCAAAGCCTGTGCCATTATATATCTCTGACTATTTGTCACTATAAGAGGTGAAACAGATAAAAAGAAACTGACAAAAAGAACAAAAATAAGAAATGCAACTAATAAACATAGGGTAAAACAATATAATCAGAAAAATTACACACAAAAAAAAGCTTGCTTAAATTTCTTTAAGCAAGCTTTTTATCATTTTAAATATATCTCTTTATAAAAAAGAATAATCAGTTCCGTATCTCAACATTTGTTCTAGGAAAGTTTCAGAATATTTAACATCTACACCAACAATTTTATCTCCTTCTTTTATTAATTCATATTTAGGATTTAGAAATCCAGAATAAGGAGACAGATTTAATTTCTTAAATCGGATAAGAATATCTTCGTGCATTTGAGTATCAAACTTCACTCCATAATCCTCAACAAGAGCTTTTCCAGCCTCATAATCACCCTCAGACTTTATTCTCTGCACTTCTCTTAGTAAATCAGCAAAGATGTCTCTAAGCGCATTATAATCGTTCACAACAAAAAATATTTTACCATCTTTTATCTTTTTCTCTATAACATTATTAGCAAGCCCCTTTTCGTATGCCCACTTAGCAATAATCTGACGATTACGCATATGCGATTCCTCAAGAACAGCTCCTTTTTCTATACGAGTAAGTTGTACAACTAATCCTCCTCTTATGTAAGAGTCATACTCCGATTTAGCAACATCCATATCAGGAACAATTCCAAGCTCTATAAGCTTATCATCCATTATGTAATAAAGAGCAAAAAGATCAGCACGAGCCTCCTCTATTGTAGAATGATAATTTTTTAAAGCATCTTGGCCAACTCCATTAAGTAGTTTCCCTGAGCCATGACCCAAACACTCATGTAAATCAGTATGTAAACATCCTCCTAAGAATCCCCACTTTCTTGCTCTAGACATTTCTTCTTTAGAATAAGCAAATTCATCAAGCATTCCCGAATCAAGAGAGCTCATATGATAAGCTTGCATTATATTTTCTACGGTAACCGATTTACTACCATGCTCAGCACGTATCCATTCTGCATTAGGTAGATTAATTCCTATAGGTGTATAAGGATAACAATCACCAGCAAGAACAGCCATATTCACTACTTTTGCAGAAACACCTGCTACCTTATCTTTCTTGAATGCTTTATCAACAGGAGAATTATCTTCAAACCATTGAGCGTTATCCGACATTAATGTAGCTCGCTTAGTAGCCTCTACATCTGTATAATTAACTATAGATTCCCAACTTCCTTTATATGCTAAAGAATCTCCATATACCTCTATAAATCCATTTATGAAATCTATTGGTGAATTCACCTCCGATATCCACTCTATACTATAATCATCAAAAGTTTTTAAATCTCCAGTTTTATAATATTCAACAAGAAGTTCTATAACTGTTTTTTGCTGAGGATTAGGTGCATATCGTTTAGCCTTTTCCAAAAAACAGACTATCTGCTCAATAGCTTTTGAATACATTCCACCTATCTTCCAAACTTTCTCAACTATCTGTCCATCTTCTTTTACAAGTTGAGAATTCAAACCTATAGAAAGAGGTCTCTTTTCATCTCCTTTATCTTTTTTAGAATAATAATCTTCGACTTCTTCTTGAGTTAAATCTTTATAGAAATTATTAGCAGAATCAGCAATAATATCTTTATCAGAATCTAAAATGACACGTTTATTATCTAAATCTTTATCAAAGATAGCCTCTTTAATCTCTTCATCACAAGTCATTTTAGTAATAGACAAAAGAGAATCAAAGTACATTCTAGAAAATGCAGGCATAATCTTATCCATAGAATAATGATGATGTATACCGTTTGCAAAAAGGATTCTTTTAAAATATACTTCAAAAGTTTTAAAATCCTCTGTTGATCTATCGCCTGAGAATGACTTATAAATAGATTCTAGTATTTCCCTGATCTTTAAGTTATGCTTATAATTCTGATCCCATAATATATCTCTACCAGAAATAGCTGCTTGAGATAAATAATACACAAAGAGTTTTTCATCTAGTGAAAATTTATCAAAATCATTAAGCTTATATCTAAGTATTTTCAAATCAGAAAACTGTTCTACAAAATATTCAAATTCTTTTTCCATATCATTCTTAATTTTACTACAAAAGTACAGATATTAATAACAATAAAAAACGCACTACCAATAATGGAAGTGCGCTTTTGTTTTATAAGATTTACCTTTGTCAATAAATATAAAAAGACAAAATTATCTATCTTGTAATAATATTTAAATCTTTTAATAATCTATCTTTATAAGATTTTCCAATAGGAATTGATTTCAATCCACTCTCAGTACGTACAACTACTGAACTATCTTCAATAACTTCTATCTTACTTCTATTTACAATGTAAGAACGATGTACTCTAATAAATTTATCTAAAGGAAGCTTGCCCTCCATTGATTTCATAGTAAAGTGAATAACAAATTTGTTATCAAATGTCTTTACCATTATATAATTTTCCAAAGCCTCTATCCATAAGATATCATCATACTCTAAACGAACAAGAGCAGAATTACTTTTAATAAAGACCTCTAATTCTCCTGATGAACTAATTTTCTGAGAAAACTTCTCATAAGCCTTGTTTACTGCTTTCAAAAATCTAGTATAATATACTGGTTTTAGAAGATAGTCAGTAACAGCATATTCGTATGCATCAAGTGCATATTGTTCTTTTGAGGAAACAATAATTATCTGTGGCGTCTGCTTCATGGTACTAAGAAACTCTATACCTGTCATTTCAGGCATTTCTACATCAAGGAAGATTAAATCTACTTTATCTTCTGTATTCTGTAGAGCATTAGAAGCATCAATAGCATTCTCATATGAACCTATTAAATCTAGGAAATCCACTCTCTTTATAAACTTTTCAAGAACTTCTCTTGCTAGCTTATCATCATCAACTACAATACAATTCATATTAGCTGTATATTATTAAATATTTATACCTTGTAAAGGTAGGTAAATACAAAACAAATCGGATAGATATGTTAATTTAATTTATTCCTTACCTTCCATAAATCGCTCAACTATTTCATCAGAGGATTTAATTGTTCTGCGTAACCATTCAAGTTTTATTTCGTCTTTTTCTGTTTTACTCAATCCCCAATCAATATCTGACTGCCTCAGACGCTTAGTTAACTCATAAAGACTAAGTGAAGCACAAACAGAGATATTAAAACTCTCTGTAAATCCATACATAGGAACTTTCACAAACTCATCAGCATTATCCATCACAATATCAGACAAACCTGTTAATTCAGTTCCAAAAAACAAAGCAAATTTACCCTTATTTAAATCTAACTCTTCTATTGTCACATCCTTAACATGGGGACTTGTAGCAATTATACGGTAACCATCTGCTTTTAGTTCCTTTATTGCATCTAAAGTATTATTTTCTTTTTCTCTATGTGAATGAATGTTTAACCATTTAGAAGAGCCCATAGTCACCTGGGGGTCAATATCAAATTTATATGAATTCTCTATAACATGTACATCCTGAACTCCAAAGCAGTCGCACGACCTCAGAACAGCACTAGCATTCTGCGATTGATAGATATTCTCTAATACGATCTTAATATATCTTGTTCTATCTTCCAGTACTTTATCAATTAAGCCTGATCTTCTTTCTGTCACAAAGCCTCTTAGATGTTCAATCAATTCTTTTTCCATCAAATATATTCTTATTCGGTAATTACAAAAAAAGTGGGAAAGTATTTTGATACTCACCCACCTTATAAATATTGTGCCTAGTTAATTACTTAACTTCATCAGCTAATTCAGCACCAGCCTTGAATTTAACAACTTTTTTAGCAGGAATATCGATAGCTGCACCTGTTTTAGGGTTTCTACCAACTCTAGCAGTACGTTCAGAAATTGAAAAAGATCCGAAACCAACAAGAGATACTCTATCATCTTGCTTTAAAGCCTCTCCTACCGATGCAACGAATGCATCAAGAGCTTTTTTAGAATCAGCTTTAGTTAAACCAGCTTTGTCTGAGATTGCGTCAATTAATTGAGCTTTGTTCATAATTTAATAATTTAAGGGTTAGAAACACTTCTATTCTTCAATGTTTACTATACAAATATAAGCCTTTTCATAACTTTTCCAAATCTGAGAAACAAAAAAACCCCTGATTTCTAGCTAAAATGCATTATTTTATATACATTTCTGTTTTAGTTCAATACTACTTAACAAGTTGAAATGACACTCCAAACATACATATACATAAGATATCTTATATATATGCAAACAAAAGAGATTTGCATAAAACATGCAAATCTCTAACTTATACAATAAACTCTTATAATCTTAAGATATCTTTACTTTTGTATTTTTTTTCACACCCCTCAAGCTAAAATTTATAGGAACAGTATATTTAACTCTTACTGTATTTCCCGATTGTACACCAGGTTTCCATTTAGGCATAGATGTTACAACTCTAAGAGCTTCTTTATCAAGATATGGATTAACTGGACGAAGAACCTTAGCATTAGAAATAGAACCATCCTTATCAACTACAAAACCAACAAATACTCTTCCTTTAATATTATTTTTTTGAGCTTCTGCAGGATAGGTCGTATTTTTACCAAGAAATTTATACATAGCTTTTACTCCACCTGGAAAGGTAGGCATCTGCTCAGCTCTTACAAGTACTTGTTCATCAACAACAGTAACATCAGAAGGCATAATAACTTTAGCTTTACAAGTAACTACAGTATCACCAATAACAATCAGATCAGTACTATCAGCCTTAAATGAATAATCCTTAACATTAGTAACTTTAGAAATAACACTTTTTATATTCTCAGCAGCACTAGCTTCATTACAAACAGAAACAGCAAAAAACATAACAACAGGTAGAGTAAAAGCAGAGATATACTTCAATAAAGCATATTTCATATTCTTTTGTTTTTTCATCATAATAACACGTTTTTTAAGATTTGACTGAGCAAAACAGCTCATTACAGAGACTGTATTTGCCATTGTTTGACTTAATAATAATTGTAAATAACCACCGGCCGAATGATGTTTTATTACTTCTTTATCTGCAATATATTCATGATTTTCTTGTATTGCCTTTGTATAGAAATATATTATAGGATTAAACCATAATATTACTTGTAATATATTAATCACAATAACATCTAAACTATGTTTCTGATTAACATGCACTAATTCATGACTTAAAATTTCCTCTTCTTTTATAAAATCTTCACTAATAATAATATACTTTAAAAAAGAGAAAGCTATATTTCTTTCAGATACTTCTACTAATTTATACATTCCCTTATTAATAAATTTGGCTCTATATGATTTATAGTGGGTAATGTAAAAAAAACTATCTTAGCCTGCATGGAGAACAGCAAAGAAATATTCAGTATAGCATTAGGTCTAGTATCGCCTTGGGCAGTAGAATCTATATCTTT
>JBATVL010000045.1:0-18336 GCA_049671745.1 Marinifilaceae bacterium | reverse complement strand
GAGTATCTGCTTTATGAGATTTTATTCTTAAACGAAAACCCTCATGTAGATCTTCGTTTGCATTTATATAAAAACCATCTCTATCTACACGTACCACAGTCCCAAGATAAAGACCAGTATTGGGATTATCCGTAATTGCATCCTTAACATCATTGTCTAGGAAATAAGAAGTTTTCTCACGACCAGTATCGTTTTTAAGATTTTCTATAGACTCATCTATTAATTCAGGATTTCCAATGACAGCTTTATAAGCCTTGGCTACAGTATTAACATATTCAGCTGACTTCATTCTACCTTCAACTTTAAAAGACTCTATACCCATCTTAAGCATCTCTGGAATAAGAGACACTTGCTGGTTATCTTTTAAAGAAAAGAAATATTCACCCTTATTAGCAGCTTGTTCTGGGAAGAAATTTCTTCGACATGGTTGAGCACATAAACCTCTATTAGCACCCGCGCCTCCTAAGAAACATGAGAACATACACATTCCTGAGAAAGAATAACACAAAGCACCATGAACGAAAACCTCTAATTCAACTTTAGATTTCTTTTTAATAGATTTAAGTTCATCTAAACGAAGTTCACGAGCTACAACAGCACGTGTAAATACTTTTGAGTCTATATGACGAGTACCAAGTGAGTTATGAATTCCCATCTGAGTACTAGCATGTAAAGTTATCTTTGGAAAGTGGTTTTTAACCAAGTAATAAACGCCCCAATCTTGAATAATAATAGCATCAATAGAAGTACGTGAGATAAAATAAAGGAATTCTATTAAATCAGGTAACTCCTCATTCTTGATAAGAGTATTAACAGTAAGATAAACCTTAATATTCTTCTCTTTAGCTTCTAAAAGCAAAGCCCACAGTTGTATATGCGAGAAATTAGAAGCTCTACCTCTAGCATTAAACATTCTTAATCCTAAATAAACAGCATCTGCACCACCGGCAACGGCTGCACGAAATGTTTCTGCATTTCCAGCAGGTAATAATAATTCAGGTTTATACATTATATCTTTCTTCATTATTTTATATTTAAAGGATCCACATGAATAGTTGGATCGTATCCGTATTTCTCAATAAGAGATTTCTCTAATTTATCTGAAATACTATGTGCATCTACCAAATTCCATTCAGAAGGTAGACGTATATGAAAAGTTAATTCTATGTGATCTCCGTATGAGTGTATATGAACATGATGGATATGCAAATCTCTATTAGTTAGCGCATTGCAATAATCCTTAAGTTCTTTCTTAAAAGCCTCATCAGGAGTTACTCCCATAATTGTAGATACAGTATCTTTTATAATCTCATAAGCAGAATAGATAATAAATCCGGCAACAACAAAGCCCAATGCAGCATCTATCCACCAATAAAATCTACCAATAAATATACCAATTAAAATCACTAAAGAAGATGAAGCATCACTTCTATGATGCCATGCATCAGCTTTTAATGCCTTAGATTGAGTTTTTCGAGCTGCCCAGAATGAAAACTGAGCAAGTGCCTCCTTAGCTATTATTGATATAATAGTTACAACTATGGATAAGGTAGTGAATGTAGATGTAGTTTTATTAATTAAACTGTCATATGATTTCACAATAAACTCATATCCTACAAAAAGTAATAAAAAGCCAATTATAAAAGCTGAAACAAGTTCAGCCCTTCCATGTCCAAAAGGATGTTCCTTATCAGCAGGTTTCTTGGCAATTTTAGCACCTAATATTAATACAACAGATGAAATAGAATCAGATAAGGTATGCCATGCATCAGCCGTTATAGCAATCGAATTAGAAACAATTCCAGCCCACAACTTAAGAGCAAACAATAAAGTATTTACTAATATTGAGAGAGAACCTTCAATATATGACAAACGTGTTTTATCTTGATTTTTCATGCTATTATAATTTTACATTATAAAATTATTCATTAATGGCGAATAAATCAAATGTATCTGCATCAGTTATTGTAACTGTGTAGAACTCTCCTATTTTCATCTCTTCTTTAGAAGTAATAACCACATCAAGATCAACCTCTGGAGAATCATAAGGAGTACGTCCAACAAAAGTTTCTCCTTCTTGACGGTCAATGATTACTTTAACTTTAGTATTCACAAGCTTTTGGTTATTTTCCCAAGATATATTCTCTTGAATAGTCATGATTTCCTCAGCTCTAGAATCCTTCACCTCTTGTGGTATATCGTCTTTATAAGTTAAAGCAGTATGAGTATCCTCCTCGTTAGAGAATGGAAAGACACCTAAACGTTCAAATTTCATCTCTTTAACGAAAGACTTAAGGTCCTCAAAATCTTCTTCTGTTTCACCTGGATGACCAACTAAAAGAGTTGTTCTAAGACAAATATCTGGAACAATACTTCTTATATTATTAATAAGCTCAATAGTTTTTTCGCGAGTAATACCTCTTCTCATAATCTTAAGCATCTTATCAGAAGAATGCTGAAGAGCTATGTCTAAATAATGACAAATCTTAGGATTAGCAGCCATTTCCTCTACTATATTTAATGGAAAATCAGCAGGATATGCATAATGAAGTTTAATCCACTCTATACCCTCTACTTTAGAGATTCTATTAGTTAATTCAGCTAGTTTATATTCACCATAAATATCAAATCCATAGTAAGATAAATCTTGAGCAATAACCAAAAGCTCTTTAACTCCTTGTGCAGCAAGCTTCTCAACTTCTTCTACAATTTCTTCCATAGGTCTTGAATTATAAGAACCTGTAATTAAAGGAATTGCGCAATATGAACACTTACGATTACAACCTTCTGAAATTTTCAGATAAGCATAATGTTTAGGAGTAGAAAGAATCCTATCATGTTTTAATTCTGTATGATAATGCTTACCTAAATCATCAATAATTCCATTCCAATCGAATTTACCGAAAAACTTATCTACCTCAGGAATCTCTTTTGGTAATTCTTCTTTATATCTCTCTGAAAGACAGCCCATAACATAAAGCTTCTCTATATCACCATCTTTTCTTAATTCTGCATAATCAAGAATAGTATTTACTGATTCTTCTTTTGCATCACCAATAAAGCCACATGTGTTTATAACAACAATCTCAGCATTAGACTTTTCTGCATCTGCTTCAACTTCGTACCCCTCAGCATATAATTGCTTCATAAGTAACTCAGAATCAACAAGATTCTTAGAACAGCCTAGACAAATGATATTTATTTTCTTCTTACTCATAACTCCCTCTCTTAAAATGTGGTGCAAAAATAGTTTATTTTTAAATGACAGACTAATTTAGAGAAGTTTATTCAACTTAAATAGGATAAAATAGATATATTTGTTAAATATAAATACTGATATACTTCGAAATTCAAATCCATAAAATTATAAATTATGCGTGCAAGTTGGCTTATATTCTCAATGCTGATAATATTATTATCTTTTATTGACTTTTCTATTTTCTATTTATTTATAAAACCTACCCTAAAAAGTTGTAAGATTAAAAGATTTGTAAAAGATATACATTGGATTGTATTTGGCATCTTTATATTAGCGTTCTTAGCATATACTCTCTTTATACCAAGAATGAAGGGACCAGAGATGTATATATGGTTTTCACGCCTAATAGCTTCATTTGCATTGGTTTATCTACCAAAGATAGTTTTATTATTCTTTTCTTTACTTGGAGCCATTCGCTATTTTATAACTAAATTGGTTATGAATAGTATTAAACGTAAATATTTCTACATAAATAAGATTGGCGTAGTAGTTTCTATATTTTTCTTCGTAATAATGTTATATGGATTTTCAGTAGGACGATATAATTATAGAGTAAAAACAGTAGAAGTTTATAGTGATAAACTACCTAAATCATTTGATGGATTTAAGATTGTTCAAATCTCTGATTTTCACTTAGGAAGTTTTGGAAAGAATTATCCAGGAGTAAAAAAAGCAATAGATTTAGTAAATGCACAGAACTCCGATATTATCACTTTTACAGGAGATATGGTAAATACATTCTCCTCTGAGATGTTAATATGGATGGATGACATCTCAAAATTAAAGGCAAAATATGGAAAATACTCTGTTCTAGGTAATCATGATTATGGACATTACGTAAAATGGGATACACCAGAACAAGATTCTTTAAATATCGCAAATCTTATAAAGTATCAGAAACAAGTTGGTTTTGATGTATTAAATAACGAGCATAGGTTCTTGAAATTTGGACAAGATTCTATAAACATAGTAGGAGTAGAGAATTGGGGTTTACCTCCTTTTCCAGCTTATGGAAAATTAGATGTGGCACTAAAAGACGTTAATCCTAATGCTTTTACTCTTCTTTTAAGCCATGACTCAAATCACTGGGACGCGCAAGTAAAAGCAAAAGATGTAGATTTAATGCTAGCTGGGCATACACATGCCATGCAAATGGGAATAGAAATAGGTTCGTTTAAGTGGTCACCTTCCAAATACATATTTAAATATTGGGATGGACTTTATAAGGATGGAGAAAAATATCTATACGTTAATAGAGGTTTGGGATATATTGGTCTTCCAGGAAGAATAATGCAAAGACCAGAAATAACAGTAATCATTTTAAGAAAGAAAAAAATATCGCATCCATAAGAATGCGATATAAAAAACTAAACTACTTATTCGTCTCATCAAGGATTTCTTGAATATCATCTTGACAAGCACCACATATAGTACCAGCAGAGGTAGCATCACCTACTTCATCAACTGTTTTAAGTCCCTTTTCTTTTATTGCTTTAATAATTTCACCTCTAGAGATGTCATTGCAATTGCAAATTATTTCGTCATCTGACATATTTATATAATTTAATTGATTAATAATTTCATATCTTCTTCAACAGTACCCATAACAGCAAGTCCAAATTTTTGTTTTGCAACTTCTATAACATTAGGAGTAAAGAATCCTGGAAATGTAGGTCCAATATGTGCATTTTTAATACCAAGGTATAGTAATGCTAAATGAACAATAATAGCTTTTTGCTCATACCAAGCAATATTAAATACTATAGGAAGTTTATTAATATCGTCAAGACCTAGAACCTCTTGTAATTTCATAGCAACTACTGCCCAAGAGTACGAATCATTACACTGTCCAGCATCAAGAACTCTAGGTATGCCACCTATATCGCCTAAATCTAACTTATTATATCTGTATTTAGCGCATCCTGAGGTAAGAATAACAGTATCTTTTGGAAGATTCTTAGCAAACTCAGTATAATAAGATCTAGATTTTTGACGTGCATCACAACCTGACATTACAACCATCTTTCTAATAGCACCTGAATTAACAGCATCAAGTATTTTATCAGCAAGAGCTAAAACCTGATTATGTGCAAATCCAATAGTTATTTCTCCATCTTCAATAGAAGTAGGTGCCTTTGATTCTTTTGCTAAAGCGATAATCTCAGAAAAATCCTTCTGTCCATTATCTAAACGTTTTGTAATATGTTTCCAGTTAGGGAAACCTGCGGCACCAGTAGTAAATATTCTATCTCCATAGGTACTCATTTTACTTGGAGGAACTATACAGTTTGTTGTAAAAAGAACAGGCCCATTAAAAGATTCAAAATCTGTTAATTGTTGATGCCATGCACCACCATAGTTTCCATATAAATGCTTAAATTCCTTAAATTTAGGATAAGCATTTGCAGGAAGCATCTCTGAATTAGTATAGATATCTATACCTTCACCTTCAGATTGTATCAATAATTCTTCAAGATCCTTAAGATCATGACCTGTAATTAATATACCTGGTTTGTTTCCAACTCCTAATTTCACATTAGTTATCTCAGGATTGCCATAAGTTTCAGTATTAGCCTTATCAAGAAGCGCCATTGCTTTAACACCATATTCTCCTGTTCTTAAAACCCAATCAAGCATCTCTTCTACAGAATGTTCTTCTGTAGTAACAACTAAAGCTTCTTCAAAAAATTTAAACATATCCTCATCGGTATATCCTAAATTAAATGCATGCTCAATATATGCAGCCATCCCTTTAAGTCCGTAAGTAACGTATTGCTTAAGTGAACGAATATCTTCATTAGTATCAAAAGAAAGAACTCCAACTTCAATAGCCTTAATTTCAAAATTATCACAACACCAATTTACTGAATCATGAGTAAATTTCATATCCAGCTTTCCAGCTAAATCATTACGTAGTTTAATACCTTTGTTTATTTCCTTAACAAAAGCTTCTTTATCAAAGTTTGCATTAGTAATAGTCATAAAAAACGAATTGACTATAAACATATCTACTTCTTCAGTCTTTAGCTCTCTTTTTCTGGCCTCTATGGCAACAAAAGAAAGACCTTTACAGACATAAATTAAGAGATCTTGAATATTTGCAACATCTTCCGTTTTTCCACAAACACCTTTTACTTCACAGCCAGTATTACGTGCTGTTTCTTGGCACTGATTACAAAACATACTCATATTATTTCGTTTTAGTTTATTATTACTTCAACGAGCTTATAATCATTTTGTTGCAATATTATATTAATACTGCATTTAGAAATATTCATAGCAACTAATACAATAAGTATTAGTGGTGTTTTGTTTTTAATATCATGATTAGATAAATGAGTAGTACAGAGTTTATGCGATTAGTTTTTGCTTCAATTTTTCCAATAAAAGTTTAGCAACTAATTCAGAAAATTCAGGATTTTATACAGTAATCAATAAATCGTCTTAGCAGATAAGGAGTTAAATCAATTCCTTTAGAATAATTACTACTCCTTTATCTTTTAATAAATAATAGGGAGAGGCAAATTCTTCAATCGCAAAACTAGTTTTTAGACCAGTACTTTCTAGATCTTCATGACTTGTTAATACAAATAATGCTTTTCATTGTTGTGCTTTTTTGTCAGTACTTAATTTATCTTTAATGGAATTTCTTCATTCTGTATTCTTTCCACAAAAATAAAGTTAAATTCTAATTTATACATATTAATCACAACAAGAACAATGATCATTTCCCAAAGCCTTTTCAAAGCATTCTCGTCCTTCTTTAAAAGAGATATAAGCTAAACCTATACATCCTAAACTATCTATATAAGGTAATTGAGTAAGCTCATACATTCCACTACTAGCTAGTAATATAAGAGACATGTACAAACACACCTTAGTACAATTAGCATCAGCTATTATGGCTTTAGAATTCAAACGTTTACCTACTCTTCTTTTAGCAACTATTAAAAGCAACATGCTAAGTATAGATATGCTAGACACCACTATTCCCCAAAATGTAGTTTCGGGTTTATGAGCAATTATAATATTGTATATTCCTATTGTTAATAAACCTAGGACCAATAAATAGAAAGAAACACCTGTTATTCTCAAAGCAGTGCGCTCAAAATCGTTTCTTTTAGAGTCTTCATTCTTTCTGATACGAATAATCATATTCATAATACCAAAACCTGAAATAACTTCTATAAAACTATCTATTCCGAAACCAAATAGCGCAATAGTTTCGTCCTCGTAACCAAAATACATAGAGAATAATCCTTCTATAATATTGTAAAGAATTGTTATCATTGCTAATATTAAAGCTATCTTATATAAGCTGTTTTTATCTTTCATATATAACTGTATGTTACTAAAAATCCAAAGTTTAAGTTTATCTATTATTTCACATAATCGCACAAAAAAAACTTCACTCTACTTTTTTCTTTAAATATAGGAATAATATATAGGTAAGCAAATGCTAAGACACTATAAAGTAGTAAGATCTTTTATTTTGTAGCAATATTAGCTTTTTTAACAGAGTATATCATCAATGCCATAGCTGCAAGTATCGATACTATTGCTATAGACCAAGTTCCAACATATCCCCATATCTCATAAAAGAATATACCCATAAGAGGTGCAAAACTTCCTCTAATACCTGTTAAACTAAGATGTATAGACTGATAATCACCAGCATCTTTATTCTTACAAAAATAAACAGAACCTACATTCCAAAGCAAAGGCATAGTTCCCTGGAAAATCCCATAAGCAAGCATTGCCAACATTAGAAAAGCATATATCTCTATTCCCATAAAAGTAAAATGAGCAGGGAAATATTCAGTACAGCCAATAAAGAATATATATAAACCAAGAGAGCCGAATGTGATAAGGGCAAACTTGCGCGGGTCCATCTTATGAAGAATCTTACCAAATACAGGCATTATAATTATAGAAAGTATATTAAATATATTCTTATAAAAGGCAACGCTTGAGTAATTCAGATTTAAATAATCCTCTAAAAAGATAGTAATAACTGCCGAAGTACACAAGAAGGAGAATCCATAAAGCATAAAACCAATCTCAAAATGTCTAAAAGCAAGATTGTTCTTCATTATAGAAAACATCTTAGAAATAGAATCCTTAACGGAAGTTGTGAAACTTTTATTTACTATCTTAAGTGATTCAGCATCAAAAGGGATAAAAGAAATAGCAGTAACAGCTCCTATACCCATTAGAGCAAGCACAGGATACACCAGTCTAAAAGCAAAGTTGTTTTGATCTAAAAGCACTCCAAAAGCGAAAGTAGAAAGCAGCATAGTAATCTTACTAGCGGAAGATGCAAACCCATAAAGCTTACCAAAATTCTCATGTGTATATGAATTCTTTAAGAGCAAATTTATAGTAGGTAAAACCAATGGAGTAGAAAGATAATACATAAAGAATATTCCCAAGTAAAGCCATTGATAAATAAAAGACGTTTCATAAGGTTCTGCTATAGATGGAAAAAAGAAAGTAAATAAAAGAGGAATATGACAAACCACAGCAGCCACTCTTAATAATCTTTTTTTATTCTCAGTACGTTTAAGAAGTTCGTTAAAAACAACAGAAAGAATAAGCAAAACCATAGATAATTGAAACAAAAAACCTACCTGATAATTACCACCTTTCATAGAGCGCAGAAAGATGAATTCATTCATTATAAAACAGCCCTTTAAGCAGCCATCAATAATAGTATATACAAGGTGAAGTGAAAAGGTTTTTCTTTCTATAGAATTCATTTGTCCTCTTTATTTAATTTAAACAAATATAAGAATGCTACTCTGAATAGGTAGCATTCAAATATGTTTTATATAAATTTAACTTACCAACCAAGCAGATAGGCAAATATAAGAGGAGCAACAATTGTAGCATCAGACTCAACTATAAATTTAGGAGTATCAATTGCTAATTTACCCCAAGTAATCTTCTCATTAGGAACTGCTCCCGAATAAGAACCATAACTAGTAGTAGAATCAGAAATCTGGCAGAAATAACTCCAGAAAGGAGTATTTGTTCTCTCCATATCTTGATACAACATAGGTACTACACAAATAGGGAAATCACCAGAAATTCCTCCAGCAATTTGAAAGAATCCTATACCCTGATCGCCTGCATTATCAGTATACCAATCAGCCAACCAAGTCATATACTCAATACCGGACTTAGTAGTAGAAGGTATAAGTTCACCTTTCATGCAATAAGAAGCAAAAATATTACCCATAGTAGAATCTTCCCATCCTGGAACAACTATTGGTAAATTCTTCTCAGCAGCAGCAAGCATCCATGAGTTTTTAGGATCTATCTCATAATATTGCTCAAGCACACCAGAGAGCAACATCTTATACATATATTCATGAGGAAAATAACGCTCACCAGAAGCTTCTGCATCTTTCCATATCTTCTCTATATGTCCTTGTAGTCTTCTAAAAGCCTCTTCTTCAGGAATACAAGTATCCGTAACACGATTAAGACCTTTCTCCATAAGATCCCATTCGTCTTGAGGAGTTAAATCTCTATAATTAGGCACTCTCTTATAGTGAGAATGAGCCACTAAATTCATTATGTCTTCTTCAAGATTTGCTCCAGTACAAGTAATAATCTGTACTTTATCTTGGCGTATCATTTCAGCAAGAGATTTTCCCATCTCAGCAGTACTCATTGCGCCTCCAAGGGTAATCATCATTTTCTTACCTTCACTAAGATGTTTCTCGTAACCCATTGCAGCATCAACTAATGCGGCAGAATTGAAATGCTTGTAATGCTCTAGGATAAACTTTCCTATAGGTCCTTTATTTTCCATTATATGCAAATTTATAACTTAACATTTTGTAATATAATTTAGCCGCTAAAAAGTCAGCTGCTTTGTAATTCTCTAAGGGTGCTAATTCTACTATATCAAAACCTATCACATTCTTATGAGTAAAAACTTTTTTAAGATATTGAATAGTAGTATTCCACAACAAACCACCAGGCTCAGGTGTTCCTGTTGCAGGCATTATGGACGGATCAAACACATCTAAATCGAGTGTAATATAGACATCATCAGTCATTTGACTAATAGACTTATCCATCCAATCAGTCTCTCCATAAATATCTTCAGCAAAATAACATTGCTCTTTATTAAGATATTCTAACTCGCAAGAATCCATACTTCTTATTCCTACTTGAACAAGATTAGTATTCTTACTTGCATCATGAACAGCACAAGCATGATTATAAGCTGAATCATGATAATCCTTACGTAAATCAGCGTGAGCATCCAGATGTAAAACTGTCATATTATCGTATTTCTCATAGAAGGCTTTAATAATACCTATACTTACAGAATGTTCACCACCAAAAAAAGTAAGAAACTTATCTGTGTTCAGAAGTATCTTTGTACTCTCATAGACTGCTTTAAACACATCCTCCGGACTAGAATCTTCTAGTAAAGCTGGTATGATATTAATTCCTTCTGTAAAAACTTCAGTATTAGTTTCTATATCGTAAAGCTCCATATTCTCAGAGGCTTCAAGAAAAGCATCAAAACCTTTGTCTGCACCCTTTCCCCAAGTACTTGTGCCATCGTAAGGAATTGATTGTAATAATATTTTTGAAGATTCGTATTCTGAATATTCCTCTTCTATTCCTGCGTATGTTCTCATTCCTCTGTATAACCTAAAATATTAAACATCTCAGAGACAGATTGCTCATTTCTATATATGTAATCTACAAAATTCCCCTTTTCATCTCTATCAATAATAACATGCTTTGGTGCAGGAATCAAACAATGTTTAATACCTCCATAACCACTAATTGAATCCTGATAGGCTCCTGTGTGAAAGAAACCTACATATAAAGGTTCTTTGTCATCGTCTTTATAAGCCGGCAACAAAACCTCTTGATTTAAATCTTCAGAATTATAATAATCAGAATGATCGCAAGATATTCCACCAATATTTACACGAGTATATTCGTTGTTCCACTTGTTTATAGGCAGAAGAATAAACTTCTCATGAATAGACCATGCGTCGGGAATAGTATTCATAAGAGAATTATTAATTATATACCAAAGCTCTGTATCATTTTGTTGCTTTTGTTCAAGCACTTCAAAAATAATAGCAGAACTCTCTCCCACTGTATATTTGCCAAATTCTGTAAATATATTAGGCTGAGCAATATTCTCATTAACGCAAGCATCTTTTATATTTGTGATTATCTCGTTAATCATATACTCATAATTAAACTCAAAGCCTAGATGATTCCTAATAGGGAATCCTCCGCCAAGGTTAAGACAATCAAGAGTTGACGATTGTTTCTTAAGCTCTATGTATAACTTTATAGCTTTTTGAAATTCTCCCCAATAATAAAGACTATCCTTAATGCCTGAATCAACAAAGAAATGAAACATCTTAAGCTCAAGTTGCTCATTATCTTTTATGTTCTCATTAAAGAAATCAAGCATCTCGGTATGAGGAATACCCAGACGAGATGTATGATAAGCCGATTGTGACTCCTCATTAATAGCCATACGAAGACCTATCTTAACCTTCTTACCATTAGCATATTTATTGATTTTAGCTAACTCTTTTATACTATCTAAGATAATTATAGAGTTAGTAAAACCATGATCTTGAAGCGATATTATTTTTTTTATATAATCGTCTGTTTTATATCCATTATGAATTATCAAACGTTTAGTATTAATTTTTCCCTCTTTTTTAAGGTGAAGAATAAGATCAATATCAAATGATGATGATGTCTCTAAATTAACCTTGTGCTTGAGGGCTTCTGTTAATACGTGATGAAAATGATTACATTTAGTACAGTAACAAAATTGATACTCGCCTTGGTAACCATTATTTCTAATGGCTCGATTAAAAAGATTCCTTGCCTTTTTTATTTGATCTCCAATTTTAGGTAGATAGATAAGGTTAAATGGGGTACCATATTTTTTAATCAAATATTTTAACGAAATACCATGAAAACTTAGGTATTTATCACGCAAATCAAAACCTTCCTGAGGAAAGTAATAACTCTGCTCCACTAAATCAAAATAAGTGTTTTTCATCATTTACACAAACATAGAATAATTGCTTTTAAATTTAACCCTGCAAAAGAAACATTTTTTTCTTAATAAAAGAATAGTCTCTCTAAAAAACAACAAGAAAAAAACTACAAAACATAATAATAACAACATCCAGATATAAATTATAACTGTTTTATTTATATACAACTGAATCAATATGCCTTTTATCAACAGCTATCTCTCCTTTATAATTTATAGATTCCAATTTCAATATCATTCTAAAAGCATCTATATAATCATCATAGTAATTATGCAAATAGTCATACGTCTTAAATCCGAATTTTTCATACCAGATGATCAACTTATTGTTAGTTGCTAATGCTTCAAGACTAAGTATATTGAATAATTTCTTTTTTGCAAGATTAATCGTATAGTTTATAAGCTCGGAACCTATATTAAGGTTTCGATATTCAGAATATACTGCTATAGAGGTAATTCTTAAAGTAGTTTTATATTTATGAACAGTTAGGGATCCAACCTTTGTCCACCTATTATTTCTTTTAACTTTTGCTATAAATATTTCATTACAACTGCTATCTAAACTTCTTAGTATAGACCTGTCTGAAGTTTGTTGATAATCTTTAAAACAAGCTTCATCTATTTTTTTAAGAAAAGTAAAATCTTTATTACTTGCCTTAACAATCTTTATTTCCATTGTGATTATTATTCATTTACTCACCGTGAGGCATAGAAATCCCTCATAATAAATTACCATGATTTGTATTTTTAATATATAAGCCCACAAAATAGGCTAATAAAGAAATTAAAATCTCGTGAGTTCTGAAAAGACAATAAAGCAAAGCAGAAGGCATCTAAGGATTACATGCCCATTGTTGGAAAATTCTATATATTCTACTCTTCTCATTTACATTGCAAATGTAAAAAAAATACTAATCATATTCCTTACTTTACATTAAAAAAAAATTTACATACAATAATAATTCAATTTAAAATGTCTTGTTAAAAAGTACTAACAAACACCTAAAGATGTTTTGTTAATGTCTTAACATTGTCAAAATAGTGTCTTGCTTGCATTCTATCTGTACTTTATTTATACTCAACATATACTGTTTTTGTATTAGCTGCGTATTAGCTGAGTATTAGCTGCGTATTAGCTGCACATAATAGGAGCACTTTGACAACAACGACTAATCATATTAAAACCCTATAGGTCAATACAATAAAAATTTCATATATTTAGAAATTTACCTGAAGGCCAAAAGTTAATGTTTTTAGAGATGGGAAACTGAAATTATTAAATGCTTCTCCCCTAAAAGAAAGTTCTGGATCAAAATCATTCATCTTACTTAGTGTCCATAAATTTTTAGCTGTAGCATAAAATCTCACATTTGTTAAATGAATTGATTGAAGAATACTTTTAGGTAAATTGTAAGCAAGAGAAATATTCTTTAATCTTAAATATGATGCATCTACAATCATTCTTGAAGATATATAATCTGTGCATTGTGGATTTAAAAATACATTTTTAGGTAAATCAGAAATATCACCCGGTTTTTTCCAATGATTCAAATTAGACTTTAGAACAGGTTTATTTATATTAGTTCCGTCATCATATAAAGAAGCAGAAGGATAAATCAAAGCATCTCCTCCTAGTCTAAAACTAAACGTAAATGATAAATCAATACCTTTATAAGAAAATAAGTTTGTAATACTTCCATCTATATCAGGATCAAAAGCTCCAACAATTTTGTTTCTTGCTTCCTGAATATTTTCTGTTGTATCCATTCTTCCATCATTATCTTTATCAACTCTCTTTTCATTTTCCAAGACATACCACCTTCCATGTCCAGTTAGTTTATCAACTCCAGCCCAATCTCTTGTATATATAGAGTTATACGATTTACCTTCTCTTAATATATTAGGAAATAATTTAACATCTGCACCTCCATATATCTTATCAATCGTATTTGAGTAATGAGCTAAAACAAGATTAGTATTCCAATGGATTTCAGAATTTTTAAGATTTTTAGAAGACAAACTAATTTCAAAACCTTTATTTGTCATTTCGCCAATATTATTTAAAATAGCTTCAAAACCTGAAGAGTTATACATTGGAACTAATTTCATAAAATCTTTAGTCTTTTTATGAAAATATTCAACCCTTACATTTAAAAAATCAAGAATATTAACATCAGTAGCAAAACTTAAAGTATTACTATTTTCTATGTTTATATTGGGATCTATTAGTATCTTATTAGCCCTATAGCTTAAATCAGTATCTAAACCTTCTACTCTTTGATGGGACAACCATGAATCTTCACTCATTTCACTATAAGCATAAGAAACTTTTAATTTCCACTCATTTAAGAATGACAGATTTTGTATAAAATTCTCCTGCGAAATTCTCCACACACCAGAAATAGAATAGAAATCAGACCACTTAGTTTTTGCGTCCAATCTAGAGCATCCATCAGTTCTATAATTAATATTTAGATTATATTTATCCCTAAAAACATACTTAAAGCTTGATAAAAAAGAATATATTTTATCACTCTCATTAGAAAAATATTTATCTGTTTTTTGCTCAGAAGAAAACAAGCTATCTAAGTATTCATACTCATAAGCAGCGCTTATATCAATACGATGTGCTATATCAAAAGTTTTATAGTATTTTACTGTATTAGAGGTAATTAATTTCATATGTTTTTTATATGAATCATTAATATCTAATTCTCCAAATTTAAATTCACTCTTTTTATAAGAAGGAATTCGCCATAATTTTATACTATTTGTAGATTTAAAATCCAGACAATCGAATAATCGAAGTGAAATATAGGCTTGGTTATTATTCTTCCATATATTAGTGTATTCTGAATTTAATTTATTATACTCAACAGGATTAGAAATATTTCCTGAGTATATATTATTAAAAGCACCATTAATCTCTTTAATCGGAATTAATTGATTTAATATCATTTTTGTCGAATACATAGGATTTTTTGTAAGATATCCATATGTATTAATCGTATTCTGATCTATAGAAGCTAAACTTGTTTTAAAACCAGCAGACATAATCTTATTTATTTTATGTTCAATATTTAATCTAGCAGTAAATCTTTTAAAATCGGAACCTAACGCAATACCATCAGACATGGCATACGAAATAGAAGAGAATAATTTTGTTTTTTTGTTTCCTACAGATACAGAGAATTGTATGTTTTTTAGAACAGGATTTTTTCTGAATAATGCAGATTTCCAATCATAATCAGAGGCTGGTCGTGTATCATCATATTTATTAAAATATTGCGTAATAAAATCTCTAGCTTGATGATAAGTGGCGTCATTATCTTCTTTATTCTTATATTCTACTAAGTTATTTTTATACCCTTCTACTTTATAATCAAAAGCTTCTCTAGATGAGGCTAATTCAGCAGTGTTAACAGCAAAATCTTTAAATGTGTACTCTGTGTTTAGAGAGAATTTAACACCATCACCACCTCCTCTTTTTGTCTTTATAATAACTGCTCCATTAGAAGCACGAGATCCGTAAAGAGCTTCAGCATTTTTTAACACATAGATAGAAGCAATATCTTTTTCATTCAGATAAGATAATACACCAAGATTGGAATTGTCGTTTAAAATAACAACATCATCTACAACATATAAAGGTTTACTATGTTGGTTAATGGAGCTAACTCCCCTTATTTTAATAGAAGAAGGAGAACCTAACTGACCTAAACCACCAGAGACTTCAACTCCTGCATTTATGCTAGACAAAGCTATTTCAGGCGAGATTTCAGGGAATCTAGACAATTTTTCTTCATCAACAGACAGAATGCCATAAGGCATAAATGCCTTCTTAACAAAGTCCTTTTCTAGAATAATATTTATAAATAGACTCTTTCCTATAACAAGTTCCCGAGATTTCATACCAATAAAAGAAATCATAACAGTATCTTTAGAAGAAACACTTAATGCCCATTTTCCATTAACATCAGTTTTCGTTCCGTTATTAAAGCCCTTTATATTAATTTTAGCTCCGTAGATTACATTCCCCGAAGTATCTATAACTTTTCCAGTTAATAGTTTAGACTGTGCAAAAGAGGTATTTAATACCAAAAACATAATACATATTAATAATGTTGTTTGTTTTTTCATACTGAAACAATTATAAATTTAAAGGATTAAATATGACCAACTGGTCATAAATAAAATTTAGATAGATTACTATTTGCAAATTAATACAAAAAGTAACACTTATTCAAATATAATTACGTTAAACAATCTTTTTTTTCATACATTCTAATCCATAAAGATTATAATTACATCATAATCACCTACATCATCTTAATAATATTAGACAAAACTATATAAAAAGAGAATTGTTATTCATTTATTGTAAATACTATTTCACAGTTAATAATAACCCTATTCACATTACAAACATTAGATGCTTCTCTTTTTCAGAGATCCTTTGTGTATAAATCCAGTAGGTCTACACATATATTACTATTGATAGTGAATATTAAAAAATGCAGACTGAGAAAGAAACATTTAAGAAATGTAATAAGTCCACCTTAACATGGAATACATAATTATAGCTATAATCTCTTCTTTAACAGCCCTCATAACATTTTTATCAGGATTTGGATTAGACACTATTCTTATGACCGTATTTGCAGTATTTTTTCCAATAGAAATAGCTATTGCATTAACAGCAATAGTACATCTTTTTAATAATCTTTTTAAAGTTGCTTTAGCATGGAGGAATAGAAATCTAAAGATACCTTGTCTATCCGCATTTATAGGTTCATTTTTTGGAAGGAAAGTACTAAAGAAAATAACTATGAATTCTGTGCAGATAATAGTGGGTGTAATGATAATCATACTAGCCATACTAATGGCTAGTGGATTAATATAAATATTATCTCTTTTTTTACATATGTCATTATTTCTATATATTATAAAGTCTTCTTATACTATTCTTCAGTTTTATTATTGTCAAAATTCATACTGTATAGTTAATAGAAAAATATTTAATCTTAAAACAACTTTTAAAAACTATGCAATCAGTTTTAAGATAGTCTTTATCAGTATCCTATCCTAGAAATCAGAACTTAATCACTTGGCTTAAAAGAATACTTTTTTAAATTATTATTATTGTAACCTAAGTCTAAACATTCATATTTAATATTTTTTTTGTATATTTAACATATGTTAACTGCATGAAAATATCTAATCACCCCTGATTAATGTTTTCAGAGTTTGTATGAAGCAATACAAAACCTAGATTATAAACTATAAAATTAAAACAAATGAAAAAAGTATTACTTGCTTTTGTAAGTATATTGCTAATAGCAATGTGCTCATGTAAAGATGATGAAAACTTAGTAATTGCAGTAAGTAGCATCAAAATCAATCAAGCTGAATTATCTATCAAGGTAGACAGTATTAAACAATTAAGTTTTACTATTCTCCCTATTAATGCACCAGATAAAAGCGTTACATGGGAAAGTGGAAATCCTGAAATAGCTTCAGTAAGCGAAAAAGGTTTAGTTACAGGTATTAAAGAAGGTTCTACTATTATTACTGTTTCTACTAAGAATGGTAAAACATCTGAACTTAAAGTAGATGTTTCATCTAATATTATTCTAGCAGAGTCGATAACTATAGATAAAACAGAAATATCACTTAAGGAAGGTAAAACTCAAACTATTGTTGCTAAGATTTTACCTGCTAATACAACTGATAAAACTCTTGTATGGTCGACTTCTAATAAATTAATTGCAACAGTTGATAAAGGGGTTATCACAGGTGTTAAAGAAGGTTCTACTATTATTACTGTTTCTACTAAGAATGGTAAGACATCTAAAATTAAAGTCAATGTTTTATCTGTCATTATTATTGCAGAGTCAGTAACTATCGATAAAAAAGAAGTATCACTTAATGAAGGTGACACTCAAACTATTGTTGCTAAGATTTTACCTGCTAATACAACTGATAAAACTCTTGTATGGTCGACTTCTAA
>JBATVL010000044.1:0-24081 GCA_049671745.1 Marinifilaceae bacterium | reverse complement strand
TTTCTCATACATTCGTTTCTGTAGGTTGGGCTTTTCAGGGAACAGAAAGAGGTACTCATGCTGGTAATATATTTGTTTTACCCAGGAATCTAGATGATATAGAAATAACAGGAATGGAGATAGCTGCTTTAGTGAAAAAGAAGATTGGTGCTGTTCCTGAAGCAAGAAAGTTTACTGTAGGTGGAACAAATAGATGGGGAGCCCCAGTATCCATAAGCCTTATGAGTAGAAACCTTAATGTTCTAGAAGACTCTAAGGAATATTTGATTAAAGAGCTAGGTAAAATACCAGTTCTGAAGGATATTGTTGATAATAATGCGCAAGGAAAACAAGAAATATTATTAAAGCTTAAAGATGAGGCATATTTCCTTGGATTAACAGAAGCTTCTTTAGCAAGTCAAATTCGTTTTGGTTTTTATGGTGGACAAGTTCAACGTCTTCAAGAGGGAAGAGATGAATTGAGAGTATGGATAAGATATCCCAAAGAAGGCCGTCAGAATATTGGTCAATTAGAGAATATGAAGATTAAAACAGCTATGGGGGAATATCCTCTTTCTGAATTGATAGAATATTCAGTAAAAAGAGGGCCTGTTAGTATTAAGCGTTTAAATGGAAAAAGGGAGGGAAGAATAGAGGCTGAACTTCTTGATCCATATGCATCTGTTACTGAAATATTGGCCCAAGTAAAAGAAGAGATTATTCCTCTTTTGAAAGCTAAATATCCCAGTGTAGATGTTGCATATCAAGGTCAGCAAAAAACAAGTAATGAGGCTATGGAGCAGATTAAAATATATTATTCACTAGCATTTGCTCTTATTATAGCCGTCTTAATGATGCATTTTAGATCTGTTTCTCAGGCAGTAATTATATTGTTAATGATTCCTCTTTCTTTTCTTGGAGTTATGTGGGGGCATGGAATTCACATGAGACCAGTTTCTCTTATGAGTGTTTGGGGAATAGTTGCATTATCTGGTGTTGTGATTAATGATGCTGTGGTTTTCTTGGCTAAATTTAATTTATTAATGGAGAATGGAGGAAAGTTGAGAGAGTCAATTATAGAGGCTGGAAAAACTAGACTTAGGCCAATAATTTTAACATCGGTTACTACTTCTGTGGGATTATTTCCAATGATTCTTGAGAAAAGTCCACAAGCTCAATTTCTTATACCAACTGCATTATCTTTAGCTTATGGTATAGTTTTTGGAACATTTTTTATACTTATCTTTTTTCCTGTTTTTATTCATGTTCTTAATGATATAAAAGTATATACGGCATATTTATGGACAGGTAAGAAACCTAGTAGAGAAGAAGTGTGTATTGCCGTTATTAATAAGAAACGAGAAAATATGGATGAGTAGTCTGTTTCTGAGTCTTACATATAAGTAAATAATAGAAAAATGAAATATAAGATACTAATAATCTTCACTTTATTCTCTTTTGGAGTGTTTGCTCAAGAATCATTAAGTCTGGAGGATGCAATAACAAAAGGTCTTACAAATAACTACTCAGTTGTTGCAATAAACAAGTTGCAAAATATTTCAGAATTAAATAATTCATGGGGAAAAGCTGGAGCATTTCCTTTTATTGATTTTAAAGCAGGCTATTCTTATTCAATAGATAATGATGATTTTGATAGAGCAAATATAAGAGCTTTAAATGCAGGAGTAAATCTTAATTGGACTCTGTTTAATGGTTTTGCAATAAGAATTAATAAAGAGAAACTTGCTACTCTTAATGATTTATCTAAAGGTAATACATCTGTTCTTGTTGAAAACACAATACAAGAAATCATAATAGCCTATTATAATTCACTTTTGCAAGATAAAAAACTTGATGTAAGCCTTAAATTATTTAATTTATCTAAAGATAGATACGAAAAGGCGAAATCGCATAAGAGTATAGGAACTAGTGGTGTTTATCAGGTTTTACAAGCAAAAAATTCATATCTAGAAGATAAAAGTAAACTTCTATTACAGAAGTCAGTATACAATAATTCTATTAGAGATTTAAATCTTTTGATGGGTGAAAATTCTGAAAAGAGATACATGCTTATTTCTTCTTTTGTTGCAAACAATGACGAATATATATTAGCTAATCTTCTTGATAGAATGAAATCTTCAAATAATGTTCTGAAGAACCAATATCTTGCCTTAAATATAAATGAGATGGAAATACTTTTAGCTAAAAGTATTTATTATCCTCGCTTGGGTGTGACAGCTGGTGCTTCTTATATTGATTCTAATATGGATTATCGTACTAATGCTGATAGAGATAATACTAAAAAAATTCTTTCTGCAGGTTTAAATCTTAGTTATACACTTTTTAATGGAGGTAATAATAGACGTGCTGTTAGAATTGCGAAATTACAGAAAGAGATAGGGGAGATTAAAAAGGAAGAAATACTCTTAAAATTATCAAATACTATGGCATCAGCTTTAGAGATGTATAATGTAAGAAAACAAATGTATATTCTTGCTGATGAAAATATGAAAACTGCAGAACTGAATCTTAAATTATCTTTAGAAAAATTCAATACAGGTGTTATCTCTTCTTTTAATTATAGAGATGTACAAATGTTATATTTGAATGCCTCTATTTCTCGTTTAAATTCTATCTATATGCTGATAGGAGCAAATACTTACCTTGTGAAGTTAACAGGAGGTTTGCTTAGAGAATAGTTCATTACTTTTAATCTAAAATTCTATTTGTTTATCACAATTAATGGATAAAATGTTATCTTCGAAAATATTTTAAATAATACGAAATGAAAATATTAAGGAAGTTACCAGAGATAGTGTTATTGGTAATACTATTTACTATTATTGCAAAACAATCAAGTGAAACTCTTGTTAAAGATGTTGATTATTTATCTAAACAAGAATCTATTTTTAATTTAGAAGATGCTAAGCAGTATTTTAATGATATAGAGAAATTAGATGTAATATCTAATGATAGAGCACATGTTCTAAATGTTAAGGGTGAATTAGTTGGGCATTTATTGTCTACTTCTCCTATGGCTGATAATATTGTCGGCTATGCTTCTAGTGTTCCTGTCATGATAGCGATAGACAGTAATAACACAATAAAAGCTGTAAAGCTTCTTGCTAATAGTGAGTCAAGAGGATTTATAAGAAGAATAAATAGAAAAGCTTTTTTTAATTCGTGGGACAAAATGAGTGTAGTTGATGCTCTAAAGGCTAATGTAGATGTAGTCTCTGGTGCTTCTATGACAACAGGAGCAGTAAAAGAAGGCGTAAATCTACGTTTAGCTAAATATCTTGAAATAGAGAAAAAAGAGAAAGATATGCCATGGGCTAAAATGATTGCATTTGCAGGAAGTTTATTTGTTCTTCTTTTTGCTTTACTTTCATTCTTCTCTCCTAAATATGTGGCAAAGAAAAGAATTTTCCTTCTTTTAAGTTCAATAATTATATTAGGTTTCTGGCAGGGAGAGTTTATTTCTTTAGCTTTAATGTATGGTTGGTTAATTAATGGCATACCAGTGATGGCTAAAATATTTATACTTTTACTAATCGTATTATCTTTTGTACTGCCTCTATTTACTAATAAAGCATTCTATTGTACTCATGTTTGTCCTTATGGTGCTGCTCAAGAACTTTTGGGTAAATTAAATAAGAAGAAGATAAAGATTCCTAGAAATATTTCAAGATATCTAAGATGTATGAAAATGGTATTTTTCTATTCCATTGTTTTGGCTGTTATATTAAGATTTGAAATAGATTTATCTGATTTTGAACCATTCTCAGCATTTCTAGTAATGGTAGCTTCTCCTGCTGCTATTGTTATAGCAACAGTATTTTTAATAATTTCCATCTTTATACCAAAAGCATGGTGTAATTACTTTTGTCCAACTGGATATTTATTAGAAACTTTTAGAAAAGGAAAAATATAGAGAATATAAGATATAAAAAAAAACGGCTATTAGGCCGCTTTTTTTATTTACTTTTCTATTTCTATTTTTCTGAAAATCTTTCCCCAATCGTTCCACTTAAATATAATAGCACAGACCACTAAAAATGTGATACTAGAACCAAGCATTATTATATTATCAGTCATTGATACTGTAGGTTTTGTTTCTAAAAATAAAGCCGGAGTTTGAAGTACACTTGATGTTGTTGTTAATAATAAAGAACTCAAAGCATTATTAGCAAAATGCATTCCTAAAGCAATTTCTAATCCATTATCCATTACAACGACTAAGCCCATCACTAGGCCATAAATAATGTAAGTTGGCATAGTCATTAATACTCCGAATTCTTTTACCTCAGGATTAGATATGTGCATTAATCCAAATATAATAGATGTAATAAGAAGAGGAGCCCATCTTGTCTTTGTAGCTACAGCTAAGCCTTGCATTAAATATCCTCTAAACATAAACTCTTCAAAAGAAGTTTGAAAGATCAACAAAAATATAGTTATTAAGACAAGAATTATAAAAGCTACTGGTTGAAAATTAAATACTATACTATCGCTTGATAGAAATGTTGGTATAGATGATATAAGTAAGATTATAGTCCATATCAAAGCACCTTTACCTGCTCTTTTAAAATCGAATCTTTTACGTGCTGTTAAAAAACTAATTATATTCTTTTTATGTATTCTTTTAACTGCAAACAAAGTTGTAAGGGCTCCAATAACAAAAGGAAACAATAGATATATAAGTTTAATGTCTTGACTTATTCCTATTGAAAAGTTATCTGTATACTGTGGAAACACATATCCTATCATCATGGGAACTGCTCCAATTGTGTTTATCATTAGAAATATAAATATTATAGATAATAAATAGTTTATAAACTTATTATCTCCTTTGAATGCCTGTTTTAAATACATGTTCCTTCTAATTTTGTTTGTACAAATTTAATCTAAAAAAAATATATATTGTAATAAAATTTTGAATTAGTTATTTTTTATATTAGAATTGTATCATGAAAATGAAACAAAGAAATATTATTATAGAAATTTCTAATTGCATTTTATGGCAATGGAATGATAGACAATACGAGATATTGACCTAAATAGTTCTTTGTACAAAGATATTTAAGCCTTGGGTCCATACTCAAGGTTTTTTTTATGAAAAAAATTAAGGAATAAAGATGATTATAATAACAATATGGCGTTGGTGGCTTTTAAATATTCAAATTAAAGAATTTGATTTAAGCTGTTATGTCATATTGTAGAGTAATATCTATAAATATTTATAAGGCCGAAGATTTAGTTCTTCGGCCTTTTTTTGTACTAATAAATAAAATAAAAAAGATGAAAGATTTATTGTTAAAAGAGGTAATGCCTAATGCTTTAGGTTATTTTGGGAAATATGGAGGTGCTTATATTCCAAATGAATTATTAAATGAAATGCAGAAAATTACAGAGGTGTACAATCAAATAAAAGACACTGTGGAGTTTAAAGAAGATTTAGCATATCTACACAAACATTACACAGGCCGACCTTCCCCTATCTTTTATGCAAAGAATTTATCCGAATATGTGGGAGGAGCTAAGATATATTTTAAAAGAGAAGACCTAAATCATACAGGCGCACATAAGATTAATCACTGTCTTGGGGAGGCTCTTCTGGCAAAGAGAATGAATAAAAAGAAACTAATTGCAGAAACAGGAGCCGGACAACATGGAGTAGCTTTAGCAACAGCCGCCGCGTTATTAGGCTTGGAATGTGAGATTTACATGGGAGAATCGGATATAAAAAAAGAATATCCAAATGTTGTTAAGATGAAGATACTTGGAGCTAAAGTTGTTTCTGTCACTCACGGACTTAAATCACTTAAAGAGGCTGTAGATTCTGCTTTTGAGAATTACCTTAAAGATAGTGAGAATCAATTTTATGCAATAGGATCTGTTGTTGGTCCACACCCTTTCCCGATGATGGTTCGTGATTTTCAAAGCATAATAGGAGAAGAGGCTCGTAAGCAGTTTTTGCAAATGACAGGAAATCTGCCAAATAATTTAGTAGCCTGTGTAGGAGGAGGTTCAAATTCACTAGGCCTTTTCTCTGCATTCTTAAAAGATAAAGAGATAGACATATACGGAGTAGAACCAAACGGTAAAGGCAATAATATAGGAGAGCATTCTGCCTCTTTAACTTATGGAACAGAAGGAATTCTTCATGGCTTTAATTCTATTATGCTTAAGGATTCTGATGGAAATCCAGCCCCTGTACATACTATTGCTAGTGGTCTTGATTATCCTAGTGTAGGTCCACAACATGCTTATCTGAACGAAATTAAAAGAGTTAAATACAAAACAATAAATGATAAAGAAGCTATAAAAGCCTTTTTTGAATTATCTAGAAAAGAGGGAATAATCCCAGCTTTAGAAAGTTCACATGCGGTAGCTTATGCAATGAAACTTGCAAAAGATAAAAGTAAAGAAGAAACTATCTTGGTTAATTTATCAGGAAGAGGAGATAAAGACATTGATTTTGTAATGTATCATTATGGAATAGACTGAAAATAAAAGTGGACTGAGAAATATATCCCAGTCCACTTAATATTTACAATAGAATAAATCTATATTATTCTACAGTACATTCTTTTATACATTTACCAGGACATTGGTTTTTGATATTTTCAGCAATATCTTGTTTACCGTAATTTTTATCGTAGTTGGTAATGAATTGAGAAGCTAATTTATGAGCAGTCTCATTATAGTCATTCTTGTTAGTCCATGTATCTTCAGGATTTAACATCTCAGAAGGAACATTAGGACATGATTGAGGTACATTTACGTGGAATAATTCGTTGTATTTATACTCAACATTATTAAGTTCTCCAGTAAGAGCTGCATTTACCATAGCACGAGTGTACTTAAGTTTTATACGCGACCCTGTTCCGTAAGATCCGCCACTCCATCCAGTATTCACAAGGAATACCTTAGTGTTATATTGATCCATTTTATTACCAAGCATATCTGCATATATATTTGGTTTACATGGCATAAAAGGTTGACCGAAAAATCTAGAGAAAGTAGCTTGAGGTTCAGTAACCCCTGTTTCTGTTCCTGCTAATTTAGAAGTATATCCCATTAAGAACCAAAGCATAGCTTGTTCTTTAGTTAATTGTGATATTGGAGGTAAAACACCATAAGCATCAGCAGTTAAGAAAAGAATAGTATTGGGGTGTGTTGAACAAGAACTCTTCTTTATATTAGATAAGAAATCTAAAGGATAAGAAGAACGTGAGTTAGCAGTATAACGAGTATCAAAGAAATCGATATTACCACTAGGATAAATCATAGCATTCTCTAATATAGCACCATGATTAAGATAATCATCTTTGTGCATAACAGCATCCCATATCTCAGGTTCATTTTCTCTCTCAATGTCAACCATTTTAGCATAACATCCATTCTCGAAATTAAAGATACCATTCTTACTCCATCCATGTTCATCATCACCTAATAGAGCTCTGTCTGGATCAGCAGAAAGAGTTGTTTTTCCTGTTCCTGAAAGACCTAATAAAAGAGCAGAATTTCCATCTTTACCTTCATTAGCAGAACAATGTAAAGGAAGAACATCTTCGAAAGGAAGATAATAATTCATTGCAGTAAACATTAGTTTTTTGTTACTACCACAATAAGCAGATCCAAAAACCACACCTATACGTTTATCGTAATCCATTGCAACACATATCTCAGAGTTTAATAACCCTTTGTACTTATCCTTATCTAAATAATCATAAGGAAGTGAAAGAAGATAGAACTCTTTATCATTGAAAACAGAGTTTTCTATGTCAGAAGGAACAGGTCTAAACATGTTATCAGTAAAGACACCTACAAGTGCGTTATCTGAAACAAAAGAAACAGGTAATGCAAAATGAGAGTCAGCTCCAATAACTCTTTCAGTAGTGTAAAGTTTATCTTTTTCTGATAAAACCTTAATAGCATCCTCTAGAACCATTTCAAAAGTTTCAGGAGCAAGCTTAATGTTGTTCGGTGACGTCCAGTCTATTCTATCTTGGCTCTCTTTGTTGCAAACAATATATGTATCTTTAGGGCTTCTTCCAGTAGAGTGTGATGGAGTCCAAGTCGCAAGAGTTCCGTTTTCAGTAACAATACAGTTTTTGTTATCAACTGCTTCTTTGATAAGAGTTTTTCTTTCGCAATCAATTAAGATATTTGAATGCGATTTAACCATGCCTTGTATTTTGGCGATAAAATCCTGATTTGCCATATTACTATTATTTAGTATAATGTTTATTTTTGGTATAGCTAGCCATACCTTGATGTGATAAAAGTACTTATTTTTCGTGCATTTTGATGTGATAAAAGTACTTATTTTTCATGTAATCGTTTGCATGATTTAGGATATAATTTAAAAAATGCTATCTTTGAACCAATGTACCATGTCTAGACTGATAATTAAAATATTGTTTATGTTATATGCCTTGGTATATCTTACCGAAATAAAGTCATATGCCCAAGTGTCAAATAATAATCGTCCAGGCTTACATAGTGCAGATTTTGATACTTTAAATATAAATTTAGGAAAAAACTCAGATAGTTTTTTTGCTAAAACAATAAGGAGCTTAATTGTAAAACGACATGCAGGTAAAGTCTTCGTTGACGATAGGGAGTCTTATTTTCTTGAGTATGAAGACAGAAAAATTCGTCATGTAATAATAAAAGTTTTAAAACCTTTCGGGTCTAGTATAAGAGATACTTCATTATATGCCCATTCTTGGATTCAAAGAACAGGTAATACTCTTCATAATTCTACATCAACAAGATATATTCGTCGTTTAATTTCCTTTCATGAGGGAACAGAAGTTAGCGCGTGGGAATTGGCTGATAATGAGCGTTTTTTGAGAAAGATGGCAATTTTTAATGATGTATTCATAGATATCAAAGAGGTAGACACTAAAAGTGTAGACATATATGTTATTTGTGAAGATGTGTTTTCTATTGCCATAGAAATGAGTTCAGATGTGTCTAATTATGTAGACATGTCATTGTACAATAAGAATCTTTTTGGCATAGGTCATCAGTTAATATTAAATTCTGAATACGATAAAAGAAAAAAAAAAGAACTCGGGTATGCTTTAAATTACAAGACTAAAAACTTATATCGTACTTATATAAATACAGATATAGGTTTAAGCGATAAGGATAGTGGAAGAGGTTTTACAGCAAGTATAGAAAGAAATTTTTTCTTATCTTCAACAAAATGGGCAGGATTATTAAGTTTAGAGGGCATGAGTCATGCCAAGGTTCTTCCTTTAGAAAACAAGAAAAACTACGAAACAGATTGTAATTATTTGTATTTTGATTCATGGTTAGGATATTCACACACATTATTTAATAATTATAAGAGAATAGATAACATTATGCTTGCTGTAGCTTATAAAAACATAAAAATAACAGACGCACCATTAGAATCAGAAAATCTACCTTATTATATGAGTCGTAAAAGATATCTTGGTAGTTTTACATTTACAGAAAGGCAATATTATAAAACTAACTACATATACGATTTAGGAAAGTCAGAGGATGTTGTAGAAGGGAAATTGCTGAACCTTACTCTTGGTTTTGAACAAAATGACGAATTTGATCTTTTCTACTCAGGAATACATTTAGCAAAGTCATGGTTTTACAGATCTAAGATGGAATATGTAGGAGTTGAGCTTGCTTCAGGTGCATTTTATAACGAAAAGAAAATAGAGAGAGGAGTTATAGAGTTTAAGGCTCAATCAGTCTCTAAATTATTTAAGCTTAAAAAATCAATGATGAGGTTTAACACTTCTGTCTCATATCTCATAGGTTTCAATAGATATCCAAAAGATTTTGTATTTCTAACAGACTATGTTAGAGGCTTAAACTCTAATGAATTAATAGGAACGCAAAAACTCTCTATAAATATAACTCAGAACTTCTTTATTCCTTTTGTTGTCAATGGATTTCGAACATCCTTATATGCTTTTGCAGATGTAGGAATGATAGGTTCAAATAAAGAGATAATATATAATACTGACACCTATTATGGTTTTGGTTTAGGTGTCAAGTTTAATAATGATAATTTAATATTCAGAACCTTCTCTATACGTCTAGCTTATTATCCTAAAGTCCCAAATAACTACAGACGTTTCAAATTTATAGTTAATTCATCTACGTCAGAGGATTTTATAAATCTAGATCCCCAAAGACCATCTGTTATCAAATATCAATAAGGTGATTAAGCAATAGCTCCTTTCCATTTACCGCTTCTCATGTATAAGTACGATATAATACCTAGTAGTCCAGCATAAACTGTTTCTGAAGTCCATACAACAGCAATATCACTCTTCAGATAAATAGTAAAATAGCACACATAAGTCATATATAATATCAATATAAATGTTTCTATTTTAAGTGCATGCATGGTTCTTCCTGTACCTGAAATTGCTTGAAAGAAAGTAATTCCAAAGCCAAAGAAAACAGATGCTATACTGATGACATATATAGATGATACAGAATAATTTATTAATTCTTGATTATCTGTATATATAGATAAGGCATATGTTGGGAAAAGAACAATTATAAGAGTAAATGCTAATACTGAAACAGTAGAAAGTTTAGCTACTCTCCAAAGCATGGGCATTATCTCATCACTTCTCTTTGATCCAATAAGCTGACTAGTAAGAGTGTTAGCCGAGGCACCAAAGGCAAATATTGGAATATTAACCAACATATATAAACTCCTAACAATATTAGAGGAAGCTAAAGGTCTCTCTCCAAGATTCTCTACAAAAATGAAGAACAAGAACCAACAACCTAAAGATAAAAAATTCTGTATCATGGTAGGAATAGAGACAGAAATCAATCTCTTCATTAAGTCCCAATTGATCTTAGCAAATTTAAACAACTCGTATTCCTTATAAGGTAGTTTTGTGAAAGAGTAAATGACAAAATAAACAAGAGCACATATCTCAGCAATAAAAGATGCTAAAGCTGCACCTTCAACGCCCATAGCAGGGATTCCCATTTTCCCAAAAATAAATATATAATCTAGAATCACATTCACAATAGCCATACATATGGTTGTGCTACCAATTACTTTTGTTTTTGCTATACCAACATAAAACCCTCTAAAAACATAGTTTATACAAGATATAAATATTCCCCATGAGCGAATATTAAGGTATTGAGAACTAGCTTTTGCTACATTATCTGACTTTAATAGATACCCTAAAAGGCTATCAGAGCTGAGTCTCAAACTTATAAAAAGAACTATACTTAATGGAACAATGAAATACAATGCTTGTTCAACAGTAGCACCTATTTTGTTTATGTTTCCCTCTCCATATCTTCTTGCCACAACAATCTGCAAACCACACGAGAACCCCCATGCAAGCATTGTGAAAACAATATAAAGTAATCCGGATAAAGCAACGGCACCAAGAGCTACTTCGCTCACTCTACCTAGAAAGGCTGTGTCAGTAACAGTTATGATGTTTTGGGCAATACTTCCTAAAATAATAGGAAATGATATAGCCCATATTTGTTTGTATGATATTTTTGTTTGCATGTACCTATTTTTATTTCTGCGCAAAACTATTAATAAAAATGATAGGATAGCTATTAAATATACTTAATTTTGTACTTACAAATTTAATAATAGGAATTATGAATATAGAAGAGCAAATTACAGCGGACATCAAAACTGCAATGAGAGCAAAAGATAAAGTAGCTTTAGGTGCTTTAAGAGCAGTAAAGAAAGTAATTATAGAAGCAAAATCTGCAGTAGGTTCTACAGGAGAAGTAACTGATGAGGAATGCATAAAAATAATTACAAAATTATCTAAGCAAGGTAAAGATGCAGCTCAAATCTATAAAGAGCAAGATAGAGCAGACCTTTACGATGATGAGATGTTACAAGTACATGTTTTTGAAAAATATTTACCAGCACAATTAACTAATGAAGAATTAACAGCAGAGGTACAAGCTGTAATTACAGAGTGTGGTGCTACAAGCATGAAGGAAATGGGTAAAGTAATGGGTATTGCTTCTAAGAAATTAGCAGGTAAGGCTGATGGCAAACTTGTTTCTGCAAAAGTGAAAGAACTTCTTGCATAGTACTTATTAAATAATCCCCCAATATCTTTGAAGGATATTGGGGGATTTTTTATGCTCTTTATTCTAAGCTTTTAGAAATATGTGGTATATTTGTTTTCATTCTAAAAATATAAAAATATGCAGATTCTCTCTATTATCGATTTCGATAAACAATTATTACTCTTTTTAAATGGTTTCCATAATCAGTTCTTCGACACCTTTATGTGGATGATATCAAGTAAGGAATTATGGGTTCCCTTGTACATGTCTGTAATTTATTATTTTTTTAAAAATACAGATAAAAAGACAGGTCTTTACATTTTATTGGCTTGTATACTGTGTATTACTTTATGTGATCAGATATCTGCCTCAATAATAAAACCTCTTTTTGAACGTTGGAGACCATCAAGAGATTCAAGCATATCAGACTTAGTACATATAGTAAATGGTAAAAGAGGAGGTAAATACGGATTTGTCTCTTCTCATGCAGCCAATGTATTTGGTTTGGCTATATTCTCAGCACTTTTATTTAAGAATAGACTTTATTCTGTAGTCATTATATCATGGGCAGCCTTGGTATCATATTCAAGAGTCTATTTAGGAGTACATTTTCCAGGAGATATAATCTGTGGAGGAATATTAGGTTCTGCTTTGGGTTATCTATTACATAAAGTTCTAGGTAGATTTACAGATACAAGAAAAGTACATCACAGCTCACTTTCTATAATTTTAATTGTACTTGCCGTTACAATTTTCAGTATTATAGCCACATCTAAATATGTGCATTTCGCTAACTAAAAAAACTTATTACTTATGAAGGTATGTATTGCTGAGAAACCCTCTGTAGCTGGAGAGTTAGCTAAGATATTAGGTGCTAATAGTAGAAAAGATGGATATTACGAAGGAAACGGTTATCAAGTAACTTGGACTTTCGGTCATTTATGTGGATTACAATACCCAGAGGAATATACTGTAGAGTGGAAACGTTGGGATTTAAGATATCTGCCTATGATACCACCACGCTTTAGAATTAAAGTGATGGACAATGCAGGGGTGCAGAAACAATTCAATACAATAAAGAGATTAGTAACAGAAGCCGAGGAGGTAATAAATTGTGGTGATGCTGGTCAAGAAGGAGAATTAATACAAAGATGGGTTCTTCAACAAGCTGCTTGTTCTGTTCCCGTTAAACGTTTATGGATATCTTCTCTTACAGAGGAATCTATACGTGAGGGTTTTACTAAACTTCAGGACGCTTCTAATTTTGATAATTTATATGCAGCAGGAAGTGCACGTGCCATAGGTGATTGGCTTTTAGGTATGAATGCCACTCGTTTATACACTCTAAAATACGGTGCAAACAAACAACTTCTTTCTATAGGAAGGGTGCAAACTCCAACCTTAGCTCTTATTGTAAATAGACAAAAAGATATAGAAAACTTTGTGTCAGAGCCATTTTGGGAACTAAAAACAGATTATAGAGAGATTAGTTTCTCTGTTACATCAGGTAGATTCTCAGATAAGGCAGAAGCCGAAAAGAAGTTAGAAGAGATAAAAGGCAAGGAATTTGAAATTACAGATATAACAACAAAGAATGCAAAAGAGCATCCACCTAAGTTATTCGATTTAACAACATTGCAGGTAGAATGTAATAAAAAATTCGATTTCTCAGCTGATGAAACTCTTAAGATAATACAATCATTATACGAGAAAAAACTTACAACATACCCAAGGGTTGATACCTCTTATTTACCTAATGATGTTTATCCAAAGATAATGGGTATTCTACAAAAACTTGAACCCTACAAAGATCTAGTTGCTAAGTTAGAAGGAGGAAAACTAAGGAAATCGAAGAAAGTATTTGATGATAAGAAGATAACAGATCACCATGCTATAATCCCTACAAACGCATTTAATCGTAATATGAACGATAAAGAGAAGCGTGTGTATGATTTGGTAGCACGTAGATTTATAGCTGTTTTCTATCCAGACTGTAAAGTAGCAAATACTGTTGCATTAGGGGAGACTAATAAAATAAAATTCAAGACTAATGGTAAGCAAATCTTAGATAAAGGATGGCGTGAAGTATTTGATTTAAAATCGGATGATAACATACTACCTGCTTTTGAGCTTGGAGAAAAGGGTGATCACACACCTGATTTGGTTGAGAAACAAACCAATCCACCAAAATATTTCTCAGAGGCAACTCTTCTTAGAGCAATGGAAACAGCGGGTAAAAATGTTGATGATGAGGAACTTCGTGATGCAATGAAAGAGAACGGAATAGGTAGACCTTCAACAAGAGCAAATATCATAGAAACTCTTTTCAAAAGAAAATATATACAGAAAGAAAGAAAGCGATTAGTGGCTACTATAACAGGAATTGAATTGGTTGACACTATAAATAATGAGCTTTTAAAATCGGCTGAGCTTACAGGAATATGGGAGAAGAAGATTAGACAAATAGAGCTGGGTGATTACGATGTTAAATCTTTTATGGAAGAGATGAAGCAGATGGTAAGAGATGTTGTAGATGATGTAAAAAGATCTCATTCAAAAAGAATTACTATAATTGACGAAGAAGAAGACAAGAAAAAAGAAAAAACTAAGGAAAAGAAAGTCAAGAAAGCAAAAGAGCTTGAATTCCCTTGTCCACGCTGTAAAGAAGGACAAATAATAAGTGGTAAAGCAGCTTGGGGTTGTAGCAGATATAAGGAAGGTTGTCATACAGTCATACCCATGGTTTTTCATTCTAAGAAGTTGACTAAGAAGCAAATATCTGACTTATGCACAAAACAAGAGACTGCCTTAATTAAAGGTTTTGAGATAGAGTCTGGAGAGAAAATAAATTCTAAATTATGCTTAAATAATGAATTTGAGTTAAACTTCAAAGCTTAACGAACCTATAGTTAAGTTAATTAGTGTGAATTTAAAGCCTTTTTTTCTAAATAATTTGCAAGCTAATTAAAACATGCCTAGTTTTGCAGTGTTAGAGGGAGTAGGAGAAAAGATATTGTTTTTTGTTAGTCCGAATTAGTTTTTTTCTATAAGTTTTAGGCTTCCTCTAACATTTTTACTCACTAAAATTGCTGGAATATGAGAAGAAGCCTATTGGTATCAAGTATCATTTTAAGTGTAATCTTTACACTTATCTCATTTAATTCAAAAGCACAATCAAATGATAAGATTTTATTAGCAGGTAAGATTCTTAATAAAGAAAGTAAGATTGCGGTAGCATTCTCTAACTTATATATAAATGACTCTCGTAAAGGAGTGGTAGCCGACGATACAGGACTTTATCGAATATATGTAAATGCAGGCGATTCTCTTCGTATTACTGCTATTGGTTATAAAGATGAGATTTACCATGTTCCATCTAATCTTACAGAAGACACATTTCAGAATATAGATATTAAGCAAACTTCTTACGTTCTTTCAGATGTAAATGTTTATAATATGGGCACTTTTGCTCAGTTTAAGCAAGAAATATTACACATGAAGATTGTAAAGACTGAGAAGGATAAACTTGTAGAAAAGGTATCTATGAATATATGCAGCTCAATACGAAGAAGTTTAAGTGAAAATCCTATACCAGTCTCTGCTGGTATTTCTTTCGGAAAACCTTACGCACAAAGAGTTAAGGAAAGACGAGATGCTTATGCTAAAGTAGAGAAAAAGAACAGAATACTTCTAAGAAAATACAATAAAGAAATAGTTGCTAAGATAATAGATGAAAATGATGAAGCAAGACTAGATAAGTTTTTGGTTTATGTAAATACAAATTCTTCTTTTACTCATAGAACAACAGAAAAAAATATAATACAAACGGTACGTAAATTATATTCTAAATTTCTTATACTTTACCCAAAAGAAATTACTTGTAAACGAGATACTACAGCATAATTTTTCTATTTTTGTGATAGAATACACACAACAATAAGTAAGTGTATACATAAAAATAATATAGTACACTTCCTCTAACCTCTTTGTGTACTAAAATTGCAGTAATATGAGAAGAACCCTATTGGTCTCAAGTATCATTTTAAGTGTAATCTTTACACTTATCTCATTTAATTCAAAAGCACAATCAGCAGATAAATTTTTATTAGTAGGTAAGATTATTGATAAAGAAAGTAAGATTGCGGTAGCATTCTCTAACTTGTTTATAAATGACTCTCGTAAAGGAGTGGTAGCAGACGATACTGGACTTTATCGAATATATGTAAATCCAGGCGATTCTCTTCGTATTACTGCTATTGGTTATAAAGATGAGGTGTACCATGTTCCATCTTATCTTACAGAAGACACATTTAAGAATATAGATATTCAGCCAATTTCTTACGTCCTTTCAGATGTAGAGGTCTATAATATGGGCACTTTTGCTCAGTTTAAGCAAGAAATCTTACACATGAAGATTGTAAAGACTGAGGAAGATAAACGATTAGAAAAAATATGTATTAATATACAAAGTTCTATTAAGAGAAGTTTTGAATTAAATCCTCTTCCTGTGGAATTGATAATTTCTCACGGAAAAAATTACGCACAAATAGTTAAGGAAAGACGAGAGGCTTATGCTAAAGTAGAGAAAAAGAACAGAATACTTCTAAGAAAATACAATAGAGAAATAGTTGCTGAGATAATAGATGAAAATGATGAAGCAAGACTAGATAAATTCTTGGTTTATGTAAATAAAAATTCTTCTTTTACTCATAGAACAACAGAAAAAAATATAAAAAATACTTTACGTAAATTATATTCTGAATTTCTTATACTTTACCCAAAAGAAATTACTTGTAAAAGAGACACTACTGCATAATTTTTTTACTTTTGTGATAGAAAACACTCAATAATGAATAAGCGCATACATAAGAATAAGATAATACACTTCCATCAATGGAGCAGAAAGGCCTATGCTGTTTTTGCTTCTATTGGCATAAATGTGAAGATTTGTCGTCTGTCTGTGAATATGTGTGAACAAGCTCTACTAAAACTTGATAATATTATAGGAATGTCTGCTCTCTTCTTGGCTTTTAGTGAAGAAGAGGAAGAATTAGACGAAGCTATTATTGATAGTTTAGAGCTGAATGTATGCCAAAATATGCATGCTAATACTGATATCTATTTAAGAAAAGATAAGAATAATTATATGAAAAGGATATAAGGGTAAACAACTCTTGTATCCTTTTTTTTAAACACTAGTGAGATGATAGATTTAAAGGAATTGAAAGACAAAGTAATTGCTGGTCACAGAATTACAAAGGAAGACGCACTTATTCTTGCCGATAGTAAGAATAAAGAAGTTTTATACGAAGTAGCCAACGATATTAGAGAAAAACTTATGGGCGATGTTTTCGACCTTTGTTCTATAATAAATGCAAAGTCTGGAAAATGTTCTGAAAATTGTAAATGGTGTGCTCAATCTTCTCATTTCAAAACACAAGTAAACACATACGACTTAGTAGACAAAAAAACTGCTGTAGACTTAGCTCATCAAAATGCTGAATACGGAGTAAATAGATACTCATTTGTAACAAGTGGTAAGGCTGTTTCAAACAAAGACTTAGATACATTATGCGAATATATAGAAGAGGTTGATAAATCGGAAGATATAAAGGTATGCGCATCTATGGGCCTTTTAGACGAGGCACGACTAAAGAAACTACAAGACTCAGGTGTACTTCGTTACCATTGTAATATAGAGACTTCTCCACGTAACTTCAAGAATCTATGTACAACACACACATTAGAAGATAAAATAAAAACAATCAAAACTTGTCAAGACCTTGGTTTAGAAGTTTGTTCTGGTGGAATAATCGGAATGGGAGAGACAATGGAAGACAGAATAGATATGGCAATAATGCTTAGAGACTTAGGCATCAAATCTATTCCAATAAACATTCTTAATCCAATACCAGGAACACCACTAGAGGATAGTGCTAAACTTACAAACGATGATATTCTTACAACAATAGCATTATTCAGAATAATCAACCCAACGGCATGGTTACGTTTTGCAGGAGGAAGATTACTTATTGCTGACATACAAGAAAAGGCAATGAAAACAGGAGTAAATGCCGCAATAACAGGTGATTTACTAACAACTACTGGCGCAACAGTTCTTGAAGATATAAAGAGAATAAAAGATACAGGATTTACAATACTAAAATAAATGAAAGATTTAGATTTCGACAGAGAGCATATTTGGCACCCATATACTTCAACAATAAATCCTCTACCTGTTTATCAGGTAAAGAAAGCTGAGGGTGTATATATAGAACTAGAAGACGGACGTAGATTAATAGACGGCATGTCTTCATGGTGGTGTACAATTCACGGATATAATCATCCAGTGCTTAATAAAGCTGTTGAGGATCAGATAAAAGATATGTCGCACGTAATGTTCGGTGGCATAACACATAAACCAGCTATAGAATTAGCTCGTAGATTAGTTGATATAACACCAGAGGGATTAGAGAAAGTTTTTTACAGCGATTCAGGTTCAGTAGCCGTAGAGGTATCTATGAAGATGGCTTTACAATATTGGCATGCTAAAGATGAGACTACAAAGAACGAATTTCTAACTATACGCTCAGGATATCATGGAGATACATGGCATGCAATGTCAGTTTGTGATCCAGAGACAGGAATGCACAATATATTTCATGGCAAATTAGCTATTCAGCATTTTGTAGATCAACCAAGAGTTCGTTTTGCTGAGATGTGTACAGATGAAGAATACAACAAAATGAAATCTGCTTTAGAGAAAGATTCGCATAAGATAGCTGCTGTTATTTTAGAGCCTATAGTTCAAGGAGCAGGCGGAATGTGGTTCTACTCGGTTGATTATCTTAAGAAAGTAAAGCAATTATGCGAAGAGTATGATGTACTTTTAATCTGCGATGAGATAGCAACAGGCTTTGGTAGAACAGGAGAATTATTTGCTTGTAATCATGCCGATATCACACCAGACATAATGTGTATAGGTAAGGCTATTACAGGAGGATACATGAGTTTTGCTGCAACACTTACAACAAACAAAGTTGCAAATACAATAAGTAGTGGTAATCCTTCTTGTTTTATGCACGGACCAACATTTATGGGAAATCCACTTGCTTGTGCTGTTGCCGTTGCAAGCATAGATCTTCTTTTAAGTACCGATTGGAAAAAGCGAGTTAAAGAATTAGAAGGATTAATGAATCAACACTTATCTCCTTTAAAAGAATCATCTAAAGTAGCAGAGGTAAGATGCCTTGGAGCTATTGGAGTTGTTCAGATGTGCGAAGATATAGACATGGCCTCTATGCAAGCACTATTTGTAGCAGAAGGAGTCTGGGTTCGACCATTTGGAAAGAACGTTTATATAATGCCTCAATATATTATTACTAACGAAGAATTAGAGAAACTTTGTAAAGCAATAGTGAATGTAGTGGAGGGATAAAAATTAAAATATGCCAAAAAATATTGTAAAATATACTTACCGATTAGCAAAACTTCAAGAGAAGGATGGCTATCGTAAGCTTAGAGATATTGAAAATAAAGGGAATACTATAGTTTTTGAAGGTAAAGAGATGATAAATCTCTCTTCAAACGATTATTTAGGCTTAGGTTTTAACGAAGACCTTTTGGATGAATTCTATGAGTTAGCTCAGGAGAATAAACAAGAACTTGGTTTAACATCAGCCTCTTCACGATTACTTACTGGTAATCATTTAGCTTATACTGCTTTAGAAAAGCACCTAGCAGATACTTTCGAAAGAGAAGCTGCTCTTGTATTAAACAGTGGTTATCACGCTAATACTGGTATCTTATCAGCACTAGCCGATAAAAACGACTTGATTATTGCCGACAAACTTGTTCACGCAAGTATAATAGATGGAATAAATCTTTCTAGAGCAGAAATGATACGTTTTAGGCATCTTGATTATGAACAACTTACTGAGATTCTTTCTACAAGAAGAGAAGAATTTGAGAATGTATTTATTGTTTCAGAATCGGTATTTAGTATGGACGGTGATCTTGCTGACCTACAAATGCTTATAGATATAAAGAATGAATTTGATGCTTATCTGTATATAGATGAGGCACATGCAATAGGAACAAGAGGATTAAATGGTCTGGGTTGTTGTGAGGAACAAGTGTGTATAGATGATGTAGATTTCATTGTTGGCACATTTGGTAAAGCTATGGCTTCTATGGGTGCTTATTGCATTTGCGATACTATATTCAAGGAATACCTTATTAATCATATGCGCCCTTTGATATTCACAACTGCTTTACCACCTGTTAATGTGGCATGGACAGATTTTATTTTCAATAAATTGCCTGAGTTACACGATAAGAGAATGCATCTAGAGGATATCTCTAATCAATTGCGTGATGCTATTGTAGATATGGGTTACAAGACTCTAGGAGACTCAAATATAGTGCCTCTTATTACTGGAACAAACGAAAGTGCCATTGCTCTAAGTGATTATCTTAAAGAGAACTCATTCTTTGCTTTGCCTGTTCGCCAGCCTTCAGTTCCTAGTGGAAGTTCACGTATACGCTTCTCTTTAAATGCTAATATAGAGGAATGGCAGATGGATCAACTTATTGAAATTTTACGTAATTACCATTCTTAGTTAATTGCAATATGAAATATTCTATACAAAATAATAATAGTTCTGAACTGATAGTTTTCTTTAATGGTTGGGGCATGGATGAGAAATCTTTACAGCATATAGATGCAGAGGGTAGAGATGTTCTAACATTATATGATTACAGTTCAGAGGTTATTTTGCCAGAAATGTCTTTGAAAACTTACAAAAGGGCATATGTAGTAGCTTGGTCTATGGGCGTTTTTATTGCTAATCAACTGGCATCACAACTAGGACTAAACATAGAGAAATCTATAGCACTATGCGGTTCGCCTTATCCAGTGCATAACGAGTATGGTATATCTGTAAAGATATTCGATATAACGAGCAAGGGATTAAGATTAGCAGGCACTGACAAGTTCTTTAAACAAATGTTTATAGGTATAGATAATCCCTTATTCAACAGGCCCGAACGTGAGTTGATGGAGCAAATAACAGAACTAGAGAATCTTAAAAAAGTATCTATAGATGCTGAAAAAGAGCCTTTCTCTTGGGATGTAGCAGTGGTAGGCATAAAAGACAGAATCTTTCCATCTAAGAGTTTAATATCTTATTGGGAAGGGAAAACAAAATTAATAAAGGATAGTATACCACATTATCCTTTCGATAAATACGATACTTGGAATAAAATTCTTAGCATTTAATATGAATATCAGTAAAGAGCAAATAAGAAAGAGCTTTAAGAAAAGCATAGGTACATATGACGAGCACGCCATTATGCAGAGAGAGATTTGCTGTAGATTGCTAGACTTAATAGATGCATATGCCAAATGTACATACGAGAAAGTTTTTGAGATAGGATGCGGAACAGGCATCTTAAGTAAGATGCTTGCGGAAGACTTTGGCATACAAGAGTTAGTACTGAATGATATTGTATCGGAGATGGAAGAGCGTGTAACAGATGCTCTTAAAACAGTAGAATTAGGCTCTTTCTCATTCCTTATGGGAGATGCAGAAAGTGTAGAAATGCCAAAAGATTGCGATCTAATAGTTTCTGCCTCAGTCTTTCAATGGTTCGAGAATCTAGCACCTATATTTGAAAAGATAAAAGTCTCACTTACAGATAAAGGATATTTTATATATAATTCTTACGGAGCTAATAACTTCAAAGAAATAAGAGATATAACAGGCGGAGGATTAGAATACCGTTCTTTTGAGAATATGCAGGAACTCTTATGTGAACATTTCACTTTGAAACATTCTGAAAACATAGAAAAGAGACTTTATTTCGAAACACCTCTAGATGTCTTGAAGCATCTCAGATTAACAGGCGTTAATGCTACACGTGTACCGCAAGTGTGGACAAAAAGCAAGCTTAAAGAATTTGAAGAAGAATATAAAGCAAAATATTCTGATGAAAAAGGAGTTTATCTTACTTACAATCCAGTGTATTTTGTTTGTCATAAATAATAAAAATGAGTAAAACAGTCTTTATATCGGGTATAGATACCGATGCAGGAAAGTCAATAGTTACAGGACTTATGGCTTTATCTTTGAAACACAAAGGTGTAAATGTTATAACACAAAAGTTTGTACAAACAGGTAATACTACATCCTCTGAGGACATAGAAAAACACAGAGAAATAATGGGAGTAGAGTCATATTCTGTAGACACAGATAGAACTACATGTCCAATAATCTTTACATATCCATGTTCGCCACATTTAGCAGCAGAGATAGACAATACAACAATAGATATTGATCTTATAACAAACGCCACTAAAAAGTTAGAAGGACAGTTCGAAAAGGTATTACTTGAGGGAGCTGGAGGTTTATATGTACCTCTTTCTCGTGAGTATTATACTATAGACTATGTGCAAGAGCATAAACTACCATTAATTCTTGTTACATCTTCAAAACTGGGAAGTATAAACCATACTTTAATGAGTTTAGAGCTTTGTAAAAACAGAGGAATAAATGTTGTGGGACTGATATATAACGAATTTCCAAACGACTCAGAGCAGATTCTTAATGACTCATCTAGTGTATTTCAGCATTATCTAGATCAGCATTATCCAGACTGTAAAATTGTTAATGTGCCTATTATCAAAGACAATAATTGGCCAATTATCGATTTCTCATCAATTTTATAGATATTTCTTACAGATTGTACTCATTAATATAAAAATGCTTATAAATTGTTATATAATTTCTTACTTTTGCCACAATTGATAAAACATATAAAACAAAATAATGGCAATTACTAAATTAAACCAGATTTTCGAGCAACTAAAAGGTATGACTTCTAAGAAGAGACTTGTTGTTGCTTTTGGTAATGATGAGCATTCTATAGAAGCAACTTACAAAGCTTTAGAACTAGGAATCGTTGACGTAACAATAGTAGGTGACGAGGCAACAATCAAAGAGATTTGTGCTAAGCATTCTTACGATGTTTCTAAATTCAAAATCGTTCAAGAAAACGAAGAGGTTGCTGCAACAAAGAAAGCTGTTGCTCTTATCAACGCTGGTGAAGGTGATATTATTATGAAAGGCTTATGTAGTACTGATAAATACATGAGAGCTATCTTAAACAAACAAGAAGGTTTATTACCTCCAAAAGCAATCTTAACACATGTGTCTATCATGGAGTTTGCTAATTATAATAAATTACTTGTTGTGAGTGATGTTGCTATCATTCCTCAACCAGACTTTAAGCAAAAACTAGCTCTTATCAAATATGTAGTTGGTATATCTAAAACTTTAGGTGTTGCTAAACCAAAGGTTGCTATGATAGCTGCCTCTGAGCAAGTTCTTCCTAATGTAATTGGCTCTACTGATGCTGCTGTTATCGCTAAGATGTCAGATAGAGGACAAATTGCTGGATGTTTCGTTGATGGACCATTAGCTTTAGATACTGCTATAGATGCAGAAGCTGTAGCTATTAAGAAATTACAATCTACTGTTGCTGGTGATGCTGACTGTCTAGTATTCCCTAACTTAGAAACTGGTAATGTATTTTACAAAACTAGTACTAAATTAGCTAATGCAGAAACAGGTGCTATACTTGTAGGTGCTAAAGTACCTTCTGTATTATCATCAAGAGGTGACTCTGTTCAAACAAAACTTAACTCTATCGCACTTGCTGCTTTAACTTCTAAGTAAGAAACAGTTCATTTATTTGAACAATACACATATATAAAAAGCTCATTCTTTACGGAATGGGCTTTTTTTTTGTAACAATTCTACAATAAGTATACTAACTGAGCAGTAAATGAAATTAATTTGTTGCCGGCATACAATCAAGTAATCTTATTTTGGCTCTATATGATTTATAGTGGGTAATGTAAAAAAAACTATCTTAGCCTGCATGGAGAACAGCAAAGAAATATTCAGTATAGCATTAGGTCTAGTATCGCCTTGGGCAGTAGAATCTATATCT
>JBATVL010000043.1:0-22176 GCA_049671745.1 Marinifilaceae bacterium | reverse complement strand
ATAAAAAAGAGCCAGCTAATGCTAGCTGGCTCAATAAACAAGGAAACAAAATTAAAATTCCTTCAAACTGTTTTCTTTAAATAATTCATAAGCTTCTTGTAATGTTATATCTGAAGCAGAAAGGTATATCTTTACTTTTGCTTTTTCTAAAACCTTAGATGCATTACCACCGGGGCCATTACCAGTGATAAGAACATCGGGATTAATATCAAATAAAAGATTTGCTGTTTGAGGACCTGCCCCATGCTCTACACCTTCAATTTTTCTATTATCATATGAAGTCAAATTTTCTGTTTCCTCATCATAAAGTACTATAAAATGAGTTCTTCCAAAACGAGGATCTAATATAGAGTCCCAGTTTTCTCCTTTTGCTGTAAATGCTATTTTCATTTTATTAATGTTTTAATTTTATTCCAGGAATATTCAATTTTCTTTTTCAAATCAGAATTGTCATATTCAAGAACCGTTTTATTTATCTTCATTGCTTTAGAGAAACTCTCGTCGTATGGTAAACTAGCAAGATGTTCAATACCTTGCTGATCTAAGAAAAGTCTTATCTCCTCTGCCACTTCTAAATTTATATCTACTTTATTTATTATACAAGCTGCTTTAATTTTAAAACTCCTTACAAGCTCATATACACGCTTTAAATCACTAAAACCAGAAAGACTAGCCTCAGTAACTAAAACAACAAAATCAGCTCCTGAAAGAGAAGAAATAACTGGACAAGCAATACCAGGAGAGCCATCTACAAGAATATAACTTGCATTATTTTTTTCTGCCTGTTTTCTTGCTTCCTTTTTTACTAAAGCCACTAACTTACCAGAATTATCAGCTCCAATAGAGAGTCTAGCATGAATTAAATCACTATTCATACGTGTCTTAGACAAGAACCACTGACCTGTTAGACAATCCTTGAAAGATATAGCATCTGAAGGACAAACTTTCTGACAATATCCACATCCTTCACAATCTAAAGGATTTACAGTAAAATTTTGAGAAATAGCATTAAAATGACAAGCCTCTAGGCACTTTCCACATTCTATGCATTTATCACTATCTACAACAGCTAATTTACCAGAATAGAAATCAGTGCTTTGCCCAAAATCGGCATCTAAAATTATATGCATATTGGCGGCATCAACATCACAATCTGCCAATACTAAATCATTCTTAGCCAAGTAGGCAAAAGAGGCTGCAATAGAAGTTTTACCAGTTCCACCCTTTCCAGACAGAATAACTATCTCTTTCATCTACAAACTCCTTTCTTATATAAAATCTTATTGTAGATTACATCCAATTGTTCTCTAAAAGCATCATGCTCTGTATATATCAGTTTTCCTTTTGAATAAAGTTCAGCTATCTTTCTATCATTTGGAATCTTAGCAATTATCTCTATATTTTCCTCTTTACACAATTCTAAAATTTCTTCAGAATCATTCTCGTAACGATTAATCACAAGTCCAAAATCTTTATTTAAGAGTTGCATTGTGCGAGCAGCCAATTTAAGATCTGACATACCAAAGGGGGTTGGTTCACTAATAAGAATAATATAATCTACATTTTTAGCAACCTCCATTACTGGACAAGAAGTACCAGGAGGCGAATCAAGAATTATTATTGTGTCTTTAGAAAAATTCTCGTCTAAATAACTTATAGTTTGCGAAATAAGAGAAACGGCTTGCACTTGACCAATATCTAATCGCCCCTCTACAAAAGATAAATTTCCTAATGATGAATGAGTAAGTCTACCCATCTTCCTAGGTATCATTGGTAAAGCATTCTGAGAACATAAGTCAGAACAAGCATAGCAAGAATGACATAACTCAGGAAACAACATTATCTCTTTGCCAAGACTCACTATAGCGTTAAAATTACAATTCGTTCTACACTCTCCACAAGCGTTACACTTTTGCGAATCCCACTTAGGAGTCATAATAAACTTATCCTCACTACATACTAATTCAGTATTTAGAAAAAAAGAAGAATTAGGTTCTTCTACATCAAGATCCGCCAATACAACTTCTTGCTTTTCAGCCAAATAAGAAGCTAAGTTGGTAGACAGAGTAGTTTTACCCGTTCCTCCCTTTCCACTTGCAATTGCAATCTTCATATTCTAGTGATCACAAAGATTTGCACCTGTTTGAAGGCTATCAGCAAGATATTTATTAACAAGATTTTTAGGAGAATCAGCTTCAACACCGTAATGTGCTTCTATATTGTTTTGTTTGAATAAATCCTGAGCCTTCTGTCCCATTCCACCTGCTATAATTACATTTATTCCTTTTTCTGCTAAAAAACGAGGATATAAACCTGGTTCATGAACTGGTGGAGTAAGCATCTCTTCGTTTACAAATTCACCATCCTCTGTTTCAATGATAGCAAATTTCTCACAGTGACCGAAATGTTGACATAACTGTCCTGCTTTAGTTGGTAATGCAAATAATTTCTTCATAATTCTAATCTTTTTATTATTTAAGATTACAATCTTAATGAACATTTGTGCATTATCCAAGGTTTTAAGCAAAAAAATTCATGATTTAAATTTAGAAATGAAAAGCGAACAACACTCTAATATTTAAAATATATTCCACAAGTCCTTTAAATAAAGAGAATCCCCCTATCACCTTAAAAGGAAATAGAGGGACACATATAATTTAGTAATATTCAGTACTAAAAAATTCTAACTCTTATAATCTTAGAATTAGCTTCAAAATCTAACTTCTTAAGATAATCAATCTCACCATTACAAGGTGGATCTATCTTTAAATCATCTTTATTTAAAATAAACTGAATGTTGCCTGTTTTAGTCTGAATAACACACATATCAGAAATATATGTATACCAAATTTTATAATCAGGATATACATTAATAAATTCTTCTATAGTAGAACCAACACATATTCCTTTAGACGTTTTATACTTACCTGAAAGAACTATAATTTCTTTTTTCTCTGCAGATATCTTTAATAAATCCTCTTTATAATCATTTACAAAATAATAGGTATAAGTACAATCATAACCTTCCTCACTTACTACTTCTTTTATTTTTGTAACCTTATATTCCTTAGTAGGAGATAAAGATGGAGCATCATAACTAAGTTTAAACTTACCGGCACAACCCTCTTTTATTAAAAACTCAGATGAAACATTTACATTAGGAATAATACTTTTTTTCTTAACAGGCTTTTCATTTCTAACAATAGGTAGCTTATAGTTCACTGCCATTAAACTACCATCTATGTCAATCCATACATCTCCATTTAGAAACATTATTCCTTTCGATCCTACAGGTCCCCAATGCTTAGAGGCATGTGAACGAATGATTTTTTGTACAAGACCAGCAGGAAAGACTTCATTATATCGACGAATAAACTCATTCTTATTCTGAATATATGGAACTGGAGCAGTCATTCTAAAAGGAAAGTTCACTGTGGATGCAATAGCTTCCTTATCAGAATTCTGAACAGCTTTAATGAATGCATTTACTACCTTCACATAATCATTTTGTGCTACTCCTATTCTAGCAAACAATAATAGCAAAGTAAATATTAATAGTTTTTTCATTTTTTTTTATTTAAATATTAAAGAAAAATCTTTACAATCTTTGTATTTGACTTAAAAGCAGAACTTTTAATAGGAACACCTGGATCACAATATAGATTATCATCTAAAATTCCTATTTTATCTAGAATAAAATTAAAATCAGAATCTTTTTCTTGGAGTTCATATGTATAACACATAGAACCGCAATAAAGAGAATAATTAGGATATGCTTTTATAAAATCGTCCAAAGTAGAACCAATACCTATACCTTTAATCGTTTTAAATTTTTTAGAAAGTATAGCTATCTTAGCAATTATTCTCTCACCACAATTATCTTCAGTAATCTTTAATAAATTTTCTTTTTTATCTCGGACTATATAAGAAGTATATGTACAAGTCTCACCTAAAATCTCATCATATAATCTTTCTGATATCTTAATTATCTTATACTTTGAATTAGATTTCAGATTTAAGATAGAAGCATTTACCTTAAAACCAAGAACTTCACCTTTCTGAATCAAATAATTAATTGTATCTACATTTTGTGAAACTCCTATCTTTAATATTAAAGATAGGAGTACTAATAACAATATTTTTTTCATTCGTTTTTAATTTATAGGCTTATTCAATCTTTCTAATAAGATAGTTGCTTCATCTCTTACCTTTCTATCAATATGGTTTGTAAAATTTTCCATTTGTGGAGCAAAAGAGACATCAGCAGAAAGTTGCTGAAGAGCAAAAATTATTAAATTATTAGGTATATTTTTTATCTCTTCATATAAATCAAATTCTGAGTATTTAGAATGAAATACCTGAGCAAACTCATTCTCATTAAACTTATAATCTTTTGCAGTTCTTTGATATTCTCTAAGAATAAAATGGAAAGCATAAGGAGCACCTAAACCTATTTCTATTAGTAAATCGAAGAAATCAGAAGTAATTTCTATTTCCTCCTCATTCTCATCCCAAGTTCTCAAATAGTCACAAATACGATTCATATGACCAAAACGTCCAAGCATATATAAAACATTATGCTTCACCTCATCATCAAATTCCCAGATTATTTCGTCAAGTTCATCACAGATATATTCTTTTAAAGTAGGCATAAGCTCAGTTTCTATAATTTCGAAAGAATCCCCTTCAAAAACATAAGCATGAATAAGCTTAAAAGCATTATCGCTTTTCAGTTTATAAATAAGCTTTTCTTCATCATTAAGAGACCAAGCAGGTTTATCAGCATCCCTATCAATAATACTATCACAAAATTTCACTAGACACTTATCAAACTTCTCTTTAATAAACTTTTTATAATCAGCATTTGGATACTTATCATTAAGAGTCTTATAAAATTCATCTTTATTATCGATATTCAAATATTGTATGCATTTCTTAAGAGCTTCCTTCTCTTTTCTCTCCTGAGCAATCCATCCTCTAGGCTGAGTTTCATCTACAGTATCAAGATTAGCGTAGTTTTCCAATATCTGATTATGAATTCTTACACACATATCCTCATCTTTATAAAAATGATTCTGAGTATATGTTATCTTCCATGCCATTACATATTCTAAAGGCACTTTAAGTTTATCTAAAATATCAAGATAATCTGCCATAATAATAATGTCTGCGCTAGAAGAAACAGTCTCAGGACAGAACATCTTAAACACAGAATGAAGTGTTCTACAAGGAGTTAAATCTAATATAAGATGAAAAATTCTGTTTAGAGGTTTCTCAAAAGACATAGGTAATCCTCTTTGAGCATAAACCATTGATGCTAAAAGAAGATGAATTTCATCAGAAGCAAATAATTCAATATTATTAATTCCTAAATACTCAGCAGAATCTTCTCTTACATATAATTCCTCCATTATAGCAGTAATTTCTTCCTTAGGCCTAGGTTTAGAAGCTTCTTGAGCAGCTTTAAAGATCTTCATCTCTTCTTCATTTAAAGAAGCAGGTCCACCTGTCATAAGCTTAATCATAATATCTCTTGGAGGAGCAGTATCAACAGGACCTATACAATATGCTTTTATTTCTTCTATCTTCTTATCTATATCCTCAGCATCATAATTATTATATGTTTTTATTTCTTTTAATATAGAATTCCAGAAGTTATTTTCAAAGAAATCAACTAAAGCTGTTATATTTTCATCAGGAAAAATAGCTCCTTCTTTATAACATATATAAGCAACAGAAAGTAATTGACTTCCAGAAGCTAGCTCAACATTTTGCATTCCTGGACAAACAGCTAATATATCAGGGTCTATATTATCCATTCTGTCTTGCTTGATAGTAGAAAGAATTTCTCCCCACTTCTCAGGGTGTTTTTTATATAATTTATGAATTTGGTCAAGCTGATTTCTCGACATAAATTTTTCCAGAAGAGGATTCAACAATTCAATTACATTAGTTAGATAATTATCTATTTTGTCAGACTGATAGCGTTCTGTAATAATATCTAGAGAACATATATTATACCCTGTAGTAAGAATATCAGTAGTATATATATCAAAAGGTTTATTTCCTCTCAATCTAAAAAGAACATCCATTACTCTAAGCACTGTCTCACGAGCAGTAATATCTAAAACATTCACTTTACAAAAAATATCACCTGTAACATCATCCTCATCAAAAAATCTATCCAAGATAGGTGTAAGGAACTCATCTAAGTCTGCACCAAAATAATCTAATCTTCCTTTTATCTTAAGATCACGAGTAACAGCAATTTGCATTAACGAATCTGTGGGTATAGTATCTAAAACCTCTGGATTTGTACCTTCTGTAATATATGCCCACACAAGTTCACCATTATCAAATCCCTTTCTAAAGAACTCCTCATATGCTTCATCATCTAGATTAAAATCCCAATCATCTTCATCATCTTCATCATCTTCATCATCTTCATCATCTTCTTCTTCGTCGTCTTCATAAGGAGAATCAAGACTATATATAGGCTCTCTTCTATCTTCTACAATAACTTCATCAACATCTACTTCAAAATCTGAAACAGTATTCTCGTATGTGTCATCTAAAAATATTTCAGTTCTCCATTGTTTTGCAGTAAGTTCAGGACAAAAACTTCTAATAATAAATTCAACATAAGATGTTCCATCTGAAAACCTCACTGCTCTCTGTGAATCTTTAACAAATTGAATAAACTCTTGTTTAAAATAATCAAACTCACTAGGATTTTCTTTAAAGAATTTAAACAATTCTCCTGATTCTGAAAACTTCTCACCCTCACAAAGGTATGGATCAATAAGACTTAAGAAAGCACTCGTATTCTTACAGTAAGCCATTGCTTTAAGAATATTCCTATCATATTTTCCACCCCAAAGCGCTTTTAATTCAAACATCACATAAATAACATAAGGAGCATGCTCATCATCCCAATTATAAGATATATAATCAGACATCAAATATGTATATTCAGGATATTTTAAGATAAAAGCAACTAAGAAATCTACTCCAAAAGTATGCTCATCATCTATCCATAAATCATAAGTATCAGCAGATTCATTAATAAAAACAAGAATAGATTTTACAAGATCAAGAACATCATCTTTTAAATCCTCATATTCTAAAGCAGCATTTAAAATCACTGCATTCGAGAATGTTTCATAATAATGTTTTTCTACAGCATTTATACATTCAAACTCAGACAGCTTTAAAATATTTTTCACAAAAGTCATATCTTTTACATCTGCGATAGTAAATCTTTCTGCTTTTCCATCAACAGATTTCATAAAGCAGATATTATATGAGTCTTCCGAACCTAAAACTAGCTCATCATTATCAACTTTATCTTTAAAGGCCTGTAGTGCCGTTCTAATAGATTCTTTATTATTAAGATCTACTAATATTATATCGTTTTCTATTCTGTTTGTCATTTGTGCGTTTTATTATAAACTTTGTATTTCTATATAGTAATATATGTCTCAGCATTATTTTCAATCAACACCAAGACTTAACTAACTATATTAATATGATATTTTTCTTCTTTTTAGCAAAAAAACAGCCTCATTACTAACTTTTCTATCAATATGCTTTGTAAACTTTCTCATTTGTGGAACAAAAAAGAGATTCCTAGAAAGTTGCTGAAGAGCAAAAACAATTAGATTATTTGGTAAATCCTTGATTTCTTCATACAAGTCGTATTCAGGATATTTAGAATGAAATACTTGTGCAAACTCATTATCCTTAAACTCGTAATCTCTTATAGTTTTTTGATAACTTTTTAAGATAAAATGAAAGGCAAAAGAAGAACCTAGGCCTATTTCTATTAATAAATTAAAGAAATCAAAAGTAATGACTTTAGTATCATCTTTATCATTCCAAGCCCAGAAAGTATCATATATACAATTCATATCACCAAAACGCCCTAACATATATAAAGCTCTATATTTGAATTCATCATCTAACTCCCATATTATTTGACTAATTTCATAACATATACACTTGCTTAATTTAGGTAACAATTCAGTTTCTATAGCTTTAAATGATTCATTATCAAAAACATATGCCTGAATAAGTTCATAAGCTTTTTTATTCTCTAACTTAGAAAGAAGTTTTTCTTCATTACTAAAAGCCCAACGAGGATTACCAGTTCTATTCTCAATAATAAGATCACAAAATTTCTTAAGACGTCTATCAAATTTCTTTTTAATTACCTTATTATGCTCTATAGAAGGATACTTTTCATTTAAAAATTCAAAGAATTTATCCTTATTATCATTATCCAAATATTGAATACATTTTCTAAGAGCTTCTTTTTCCTTTCTTTCTTGATCAATCAATATGTCAGATTGACTTTTATCAACAGAATCAAGATTAGAATAATGTTTTAATATCTTGTCATGTATCTTTATACACATATCCATTTTTTTATAAAAATGATTTTGTGTATATGTTATCTTCCAAGCCATTACATACTCTAGAGGTACTCTAAGCTTAGACAAGATATCAAGATAATCTGCCATAATATGAACATCAGCACTAAAAGAAATAGTATCAGGACAGAACATCTTAAAAACAGAATGAAGTGTTCTACAGGGTGCTAAATCTAATATTAGATGAAACATTCTATTTAAAGAGTTTTCAAACACCGTAGGTAATCCTCTTTGAGCATAAACCATAGATGCAAGAAGCATATGAATATCTTCTGAGAAGAACAATTCAATATTATTTATCCCAAGTTCTTCAGAAGAATTTTCATCTATATAAAACTCTTCCATCAAAGCTGCGATTTCTTCTTTTGAAAGAGATGTTCTAGTATCAGCTATACAATATTCCCTTACTCGTTGCAACTTATCATCTAAATCTTCAACATTAAAATTAGCATATGATTTAAGATCTTTAATTATCGCATTCCAAAAGTTATTTACAAAGAACTCGACCAAAGGTTTAGTATTTTCATCAGGCAAAGATGCACCTTCTTTATAACAAATATAAGCTAAAGAAAGCAACTGACTACCAGAGGCCGTTTCTACATCTTGTTTAATAGTAGATAAAATATCTCCCCACTTCTCTGGCTGTCTCTTGTATAAGTAGTATATCTGATCAAGTTGATTTCTAGACATAAAATCCTCCATAAAAGAATTTAATAAGCCAGCAACATCTTCAAGATAAGTAGACTCATCATAAGATTGATATCTTTCTAAGATAACATCCAAAGTACAAATATTACTATCTGTAATAAGAATGTCCATAGTATATCTATCGAAAAGTTTCTTTCCGCCTAATACAAAAAGAACATCCATTATTCGAAGAATAATTTCTCTACCTTTCACAACATCTTCATTATAAAAGCGATGTAAAAGAGGTTTTATAAATTTATCTAAGTCTGCACCAAAATAATCTAATCTTTCTCTTATCTTTAAATTTCTTGAGCGAGCAATATGCATTAAAGATGCAGGTTCAATAGTTTCTAGAACCTCAGAATTATTACCTTCTATAATATAACTCCATACAAGTTCACCATTGACAAATCCTTTCTTGAAAAACTCCTCATAAACTTCATCATCTAAATCAGAATCCCAATCCTTTTTATCATCGCTAGAATCCACCTCTTCAACTTCTTTCACTTTAGAAACATAACGATTATTTGTTGATTCTATTTTATCCTTTATCACATAAGGGGTATTGATATTATAGATAGGTCCTCTTCTATTCTCTTTAATAACCTCATCTACTTCTATCTCAAAATCGGCAACAGTATTCTCATATGTATCATTCAAAAAGATTTCATTCTTCCATTGCTCTAGTGTAAGTTCAGGACATATTTTTCTAATAATAAACTCAGCAAAAGAAGTTCCATCAGAGAACCTAACTATTCTCTGAGAATCTTTAGCAAGTTGAATAAATTCTTGTTTAAAATAATCAAACTCACTAGGATTCTCTTTAAAGAACTTAAATAACTCTCCTGTTTCAGAAAACTCCTCACCCTCATATAAACATTGATCAACAAGAATAGAGAAAGCCTTTTTGTTCTTACAATAAGCAATTGCCTTAAGGATATTCCTATCGTATTTTCCTCCCCAATATCTTTTTAATACAGGCATAACATAATACACATAAGAAGCTTCTTCATCATCCTCCCAATCATGAAAGATATAATCAGATATCAAATATGTATATTCCGGATATTTTAAACTAAGTGCCACTAAAAAATCTATACCAAAAACATGTTCATGATCTATCCATAAATTATCATTGTAAAGAAGTTTATTCACCAATACAAGAATAGATTTTACAAGTAAAAGCACATCTTCTTTTAAATCTTCATGATCTAGGGCTGCATTTAGAATTACTACATTTGAGAATACCTCATAATAAAATATTAGATAATAATTTTCTACAACATCCTTCATGCGACCAAATCCAGAGAACACTAGAACATTATCTACAAAAGCAAAATCTTTTATATCATCTACAGTAAATCTTTCAATTTTACCATCTGATAATTTCGCAAAACACGTATTATATTCTTCGTTTTGGCCAATCTCTAACTCTTCATTCTCTACTTTTCTCTTAAAACTATTTAATGCCTCTCTAATAGATTCTTTATTATTAAGATCTACTAATATTATTTCCTCTTCAGTTCTATCTTCCATGCATGTTTTATAATAACGTTTTGTGGTTATTAATACTTTCTAACAAAATAGTTGCCTCATCTCTAACTTTTCTATCAATATGATTTGTAAACTTTTCCATTTGAGAAGCAAAAGAAACATCTTGAGAAAGTTGTTGAAGTGCAAAAACGATTAAGTTATTTGGAATATCCTTAATCTCTTGATACAAGTCAAACTCCGAGTATTTAGAATGAAATACTTGAGCAAACTCATTCTCATTAAACTTAAGTCTCTTAGTTAAATCTTGATATTCTCTTAATATAAAATGAAAGGCATAAGAAGCACCTAATTCTATTTCAATAAGAAGATCAAAGAACTCAGAAGTTATTTCTATCTCCTTCTCTTTTTCATCCCAAGTTCTCCAATAATCATATATACGATTCATATGACCAAAACGTCCAAGCATATATAAGACTCTGTGTTTCACCTCATCATCAAATTCCCATATTATTTGGTCAAGCTCATCGCAGATATAATCTCTTAACTTAGGCATAAGCTCAGTTTCTATAGTTTCAAAAGACTCATCTTCAAAAACGTAAGCTTGAATAAGTTTGTAAGCATTCTCACATTCTAACTTATAAAAAACTTTCTCTTCCTCACTTGCAGCCCAATCAGGATTCTCTCTAGCAATAATATTATCACAAAATTTCACTAGACATTTATCAAAATTCTCTTTAACAAACTTACGATATTCAGCAGATGGATATTTCTCATTTAAAGCTTTTTGGAATATCTCCTTATTCTTGTTATCCACATATTGCATGCAATCTTTTAAAGCAGCCTTCTCTCTTCTCTCTTGGTCTGCCCATATTCTAGGTTGAGTTTCGTCAACTGTATCAAGATTAGCATAATACTCCAATAACTCATTATGCATATTCACACACATATCCTCATCTCTATAGAAATGATTTTGAGTATATGTAATCTTCCATGCCATTACATACTCTAGAGGCACTTTAAGTTTATCTAAAAAATAAAGATATTCACCCATAATATAAATATCTACACTAAAAGAAACAGTAGTAGGACAGAACATTTTAAACACAGAATGTATAGTTCTACAAGGAGCTAAATCTAATATAAGATGAAAAATCTTGTTTAGAGCCTTCTCAAACTCCCTAGGTAAACCTCGCTGAGCATAAACCATAGAGGCAAGAAGTAAGTGAATATCATCAGATGCAAATAAGTCTATATCGTTAATCCCTAAATCTTCAGCAGAATCCTCTGATACATATAATTCTTCCATTATAGCAGCAACTTCTTCCTTAGTTTTAGTCATAGAAGATTCCTTAGAAGCCTTAAAGATTTTCATCTCTTCCTCATTTAAAGAAGCCGGTCCACCCATCATTAACTTCATAATAATTTCGTCAGGAGGAGGTGTTCCAACAATACCTATACAATATTCTTTAATATCTTTAATCTTAGTATCTACATCCTCTACACCAAAACCAGCATAGCTTTTCACCTCTTTCATTATAGCATTCCAGAAGTTGTTAGCGAAGAAATCTACTAAAGCATTTTCCTTAGAAAAAGATGCACCTTCTTTAAAACAAATATAAGCTATAGAAAGTAACTGACTACCAGATGCAGTTTCTACATCTTGCATACCTGGCGACACAGCTAATATATCAGGATCTATATTATCCATTCTATCTTGTTTGATAGTAGAAAGAATATCTGCCCACTTCTCAGGATGTTTTTTATATAGATGATGTATTTGATCAAGCTGGTTTGTTGACATATACTTCTCCATCAAAGGATTCAATAATTCAATAATATTCTCAAGATAATCTTCTTCATTGTCAGACTGGTAACATGCGGTAATAACATCTAAAGAACAGACATTATTTTCAGTAGTAAGAGTATCTATAGTGTATTTATCGAAAGATTTGTTTCCTCCCAACCTGAAAAGTACATCCATAAATCTCAACACTGTTTCTCTACCAGTAATATCTACTCCATTCTGTTTGCAAATACAATTACGACCCGTTACAGCAGCCTCATTATAGTAAGTATATAAGATAGGTTTAATAAAATCATCTAAATCTGCTCCAAAATAGTCTAGTCTTCCCTTTATTTTAAGATCACGAGAAGCTGCAATATACATTAAAGGTGCTGCTTGAATAGTTTCAAGGACCTCAGGATTATTACCCTCTATAATGTATTCCCAAACAAGCTCTCCATTATCTAATCCTTTTTTGAAAAACTCCTCATAAGCCTCATCGTCTAAATCAGAATCCCAATCGTCATCCTCATCATCCTCGTCGTCGTCAAATTCGTAATCTTCATCCTCATCATCATCTTCTTCATCATAAGGAGAGTCTAGATTGTATTTAGGTCTTCTTCTATCCTCTTCAATAACAGCATCTACATCAGCCTCAAAATCAGCAGTAACATTCTCATAAGTATCACCTATAAAAATCTCCGTTCTCCACTGCTCTGCAGTAAGCTCTGGACAGATCTTTCTAATAATATATTCCGCATAAGATGTTCCATTAGAGAATCTAACAGCTCTTTGCGTATCCTTTACAAATTGAACAAACTCTTGTTTGAAATATTCAAAATCTTCTGGATTCTTCTTAAAATATTTAAATAATTCTTGAGTTTCAGAGAAGTCTTCTCCTTCGTATAAATAAGGATCAATAATCATTAATAAAGCATCACGATTCTTACAATAAGCCATAGCTTTCAAAAGATTTCTATCGTAGCCACCCCAATGCTCTTTTAATTCAGGCATCACATAAAGTACATAAGAAGCATGTTCATCATCCCAATCAGACAAGATATAATCAGACATCAAATATGTATATTCAGGGTATTTTAAAATAAAAGCCACTAAAAAATCCACCCCAAAAGTATGCTCATCGTCTATCCATAATTCGTAAGTATTCTCATCTTTATTAACCAATACAAGAATAGCTTTTACTAGAGAAAGAACATCTTCTTTTAAGTCTTCATTATCTAATGCAGCATTTAAGAATACTACATTTGAGAATGTTTCATAATAATGTTTTACAACATGCGCTATACATTCAAACTCTGAGAACTTTAAAACATTGTTTACAAAAGATGTATCTTTTATGTCTTCAGCAGTAAATTTCTCTATTTTTCCATCAATTGACTTCGCAAAACAAGTAGAATAAGTATCTCCTGATCCAATACTCAGCTCTTCATTCTCTACTTTTACTTTAAAATTATTTAGTGCCTCTTTAATAGATTCTTTATTATTAAGATCTACTAATATGATATCTTCTTCTCTTCTGTTTTCCATGCGTACTTTATAATATGATTTCGTGTTCTTAGTCTTTTTTATTAATCTTCGTTCTCATAATACTCATCCTCTTCATCATCATAAATGCTCCATGACTCCTTCTTTACTCTATTCTTGTAAGTTGCTGTCTTCTTAATCTCATTAAAGTTCACTTCTAATTCAGCACTAAACTTAGCAGCCTCATTCTTAAAAGTATCATCTATAAAGATTTCTGTTTCCCACTCTTCATCAGTAAGCTCTGGTGCTATTCTTCTTAATATATATTCAGCATAAGTAAGACCATTAGCAAATTTTGCAGCTCTCTGACTCTGTTTAGCAAACTCTATATATTGATCTTTAAAGTAAATATAGTCCTGAGGAGTTTTCTTGAAATGATGAAATAACTCTGCATCCTCAGAATAATCATCACCATCGTAATAATTTATCCCAAGAGCAGTCAAGAAAAGCTCTTGACACTTAGCGTAAGCAATAGCCTTAATAAGATGTCTGTCATATCCTCTTCTACACTTCAAATCATAGAGTATATTAAGAACATATCCAGCATGTTCATCATCCCAATTTGCTAATACAAAATCAGAAATTAAATATGTATAATCTGGATATTTCAAAACGAAAGCAACAATAAATTCTACTCCAAAAGTATGCTCTTCATCTACCCATAAATTATAAGTCTTTTCTTTCTTGTTTACCAACACCACTATAGCCTTAATAAGAGCAAGCAAGTCGTGTTTTAAGTCTTCATGTTGCAGGGCAGCCGTTAAAAATACTGTATTAGAAAACGACTCTACGTAATATTCACTAGCGCTATCTGTATCATCACATCCTGATATTGCTAAAACATTTGTGGCAAAAATCTCGTCTGTTATATCTGCCTTAGTAAATGCCTCTGCTTTACCATCAGTCGATTTTGCGAAACATGTCAGATACTCATCATCTCCCCCAAGAACAAGCTTATCATTTACAAGTTTATCTTTAAAAAGCTTAAGAGCCTCACAAAGGGATTCTTTACTTTCTAGATCAACTATTATTATATCTTCTTTTGTTCTATTATCCATACTTAATTCCTCTTTATAAATAATAAATTTCAATTAATTATTAAACTTAATCTCTTATAGCAGAAAAAGAGTCAAATATAAAAGCAGCATGCTCAGAGTCCCAATTTTTTTTAATATACTCAGAGATAAAAAATTCATATTCTGGGTGTTTCAAAACAAGACAAACAAGAACATCCATTACAAATACATACCAGCCGTCCAACCATAAGACTTCTAAATACTCTTCCTCTTTAATATATCTAAGAACTTGTTTAGCAAGTGTAAAGAACTCATCCCCTAAATCATCATACTCTAGAGCTGCAATAAAAACTATCACATTGGAAATCATCTCTTCATTTCGAGCTTCAACAAAAGCAAGCTTTCCAGAATCACTTGCCTTTAGAACAAGCTCTAGTGATTCTACATCTTCTATATCAGAACTATCAAGTTCTTCGATATCTCCATCTACCAATTTTGCAAAACACATTAAATAATATTCATCACTATCAATCAATGTAGCATCATTTTCTATCTTATCCTGATAAGATTTAAGAGCCTCACGAAGAGACTCTTTACTTTCTAAATCAACTATTATTGTATTTTCTTTTGTTCTATCTTCCATCTGTATATCTACTAAAATTATGACTTTATATTTAGAGCTTATAATAAGATAATAGCCTCATCAACAGCGGCAACAAAATTCACTACCTCATTCTCAATAGTATCTTTAATAAAGATATTTGTCTTCCATTCCTCTTCTGACATTTCAGGAGTCATATGTATAATAATATCTTTTACACGAGAAAAAGAAGAAGAATCTGATTTCTTTTGATTTATCTGACTTGTCTTTATATAGTTTATATATTCAGCTTTAAAAAGTTGATAATCATCAGCATTCTCTCTGAAATGATTTAACAAAACATATTCACAACAATAAGGATCTATACCAGAGGCTCCAGAAATCACTTTAATAGCTAGAGATCTAAATACTCCGACATTCTTGCAAAAGGCCGCAGCCTTAATAAGATGCTTGTTGAATCCTGTGATATCTCTAATCATACCTAAACACTCGTACACATAAGGAGCATGCTCCGAATCCCAACCTTTATATACATACTCTGATATAAAATAAGAGTATTCAGGGCATTTAAGAATAAGAGTAACTAAAAGTTCTATTCCAAAAACATGATACGCATCAGTCCATACATTATCTCCTACTTTATTTACAAGAGTAATAGTCTCTTTACAAACATCTACAACAATAGGTTTTAAGTCGTCATACTTTAATGCAGCAGCCAAAACAATGATATTCGATAAAGAAGCATAACAGTCATCATCAAAATTATCAAGTTCCTGATTATATGTTATTCTTAAGACAGTATTTACAAAATCTACATCCTCTATATCGTTCTCTTCAAATAAAACAGGCTCTCCATCAACCGACTTTACGAAACACTTAAGATAATCGTCACTAGAGTATAGGTCTAAATCATTATCTATTATTTTTACCTTGAATTGCTCCAAAGCTTCTTTAAGAGATTCTTTGCTTTCTAAATCAACTATTATTATATCTTTTTCTTCAAAATCTTCCATAGATATATCTTTTTAGAAATCATTAGTTATGACTTTATATTTAGACCTTATTATTATATAATAGCCTCATCAACAGAAGCAGCAAAATTCAATACCTCATTCTCAAAAGTATCCTCTATAAAAATCTTTGTCTTCCATTCTTCTGTTGAAATTTCTTCATCAGTCATACATCTAATAATATCTTCTATAGATGAATCTGATTTCTTTATCTGATTTGTCTTAACATAACTTATATACTCAGCTTTAAAAAACTGATAATCAGCAGGGTTTTCTCTAAAATGATTCAATAGAAGATATTCACAATAGTGATCAAAATCACCATAAATCTCTTTAGTAGCTAGTTCTTTAAGTAATTCTAAATTCTTACAACAAGCTGCAGCCTTTATAAGATGTTTGTTGAATCCTGTTAAATCTCTAATCATACCTAAAGACTCATACACATAAGAAGCATGTTCAGAATCCCAATCTTCAAATACATATTCTGTTATAAAATAAGAGTATTCAGGATACTTAAGAACAAGAGTCACTAAAAGGTCTATTCCGAAAACATGACACTCATCAGTCCATAAATCATATACATCTCCTACTTTATTTACAAGAGAAATAGCCTCTCTACAAACATCTATAACAAGAGGTTTTAAGTCGTCATGCTTTAATGCAGCAGTAAAAACAATAATATTAGATAAAGAAGCATAACAATCATCATCAAAATCATCAAGCTCCTCATTCTCTGTCATTCTTAAAACAGTATTCACAAAATCCACATCTTCTATATCATCCTCTTCAAACAAAGCAGGCTCTCCATCAACTGACTTTACAAAACACTTAAGATAATCATCACCAGAGCATAGGTCTAAATCATTCTCTACTATTTTTACCTTAAATTGCTCCAAAGCTTCTTTAAGAGATTCTTTACTTTCTAAATCAACAATTATTATATTCTCTTCTTCAAAATTTTCCATGGTTATATCTTTTTTATAATTATGAATTATATTTCTCTAGTAAAATAGAAGCCTCTGTGCGTACTCTCCTATTTATATGGTTAGCGAACTTCTCTAATTGAGGACGAAAAGTTTCGTCCACTACAGCTTGCTCTAAAGCAAAAACGATTAAATTAGCTGGAAGTGTTTTTATTTCTTCATACAAATCGTATTTAGGATATAAAAATAGATTCACGACAGAATTTGACTAAATATTCATCATATTCCTTTTTTAGAACTTTATAAGGTTTCTTACTTGGTAATTCTCTTCTAGAAGGAACATATTTATGCCTAATCTTATCTAAATCTACTTTATTGGTATTATAAACAGGCTTTCTGAAATCCTTATCTATAACAGCATCGAAGGCTTGAGTTAATTCTGCAAGCTCATTCTCATAAGTATCTTCTACAAGAATTTCTGTTCTCATCTCCTGCTCTTTTAATTCTGAAGCTATATATGCAAATAAAACTTCAACAGTAGAAAAACAGGTCTCATTTCTAGGTTCTAATTGGTTCTTTTTAACAGATGCTATATAATGAGCCTTAAAATAATTATAGTCATCAGGATTTTCTCTAAAATGCTTCAGTAAAGGATACTCATAAGAAAAAATTCGACTATTGTAGTCGTAATTCTCCACGCGAACTAGTAAGTTCAAAAACTCCTCATCTTTACAATAAGCTATGGCCTTTATAATATTCCTATCAAAACCCCATTTTTCTTTTAACTTAAGCATTGTTCTATAAACATAGTCGACATGCTCAGAGTCCCAATCAGATAATATATATTCAGAAATAAGATAAGTGTATTCAGGGTTTTTTAGAGCAAATGCAACAAGTGCCTCTACACCAAAAACATGACATTCATCAGTCGTTAATCCATAAGGATCATTAAGCGCCTTTACAAGATTAACAGTCTCATTTACCACTGCTAACAGATCCTCTAATAAATCTTCATAAACTAAGGCTGCAGCGAAAACGGCTACATTAGAAAAAGGCTCATAACACTCATTCATAGCACTTTTAGCACTTGTAAAAAAAGAAATTTCTAAAACCTCATCAACAAAAGCGATATCCTCTATATCATCAATACCGATTCTTTGAATCTCTCCATCTACTGACTTCATAAAGCATTTAAAATACTCATCACCTGAGCCAAATTCTAAATCATCATTAACGATTTTCTCTTTATATTCAGCCAAAGCATTCTTAAGAGATTCTTTAGATTTTAAATCAACAATGATTATATCATCTTCTGTTCTATCTTCCATATATATTATTCTTTTACATGATCAAATCATCAGCAAAACAAAGCTCGTCTAAACGCTCATGTACATCTGTGGGGGAACAAAAGTATCAAATAATATGAGAAACAAAACGGGGTTTGAACTTTAAATATTTTAATACAAGCTAAAAGTCTAGACCTTAATGAATAAAAAAAGACAGTAAATATAAAGGTGTAACTTCAAGCATTAAGTTAAAAAAAATGTTAAACAAAAAATCAAATATTGAGTCAACACATTCACTCTTTATTCATTTCGAGACTTCTTCAATCAATTAAAAAAAGAGAATAAAAATTTAAAACAAAAGAGAAATAAAAGTCTTTACATGGACATTCAACTTATGAAGTATATTAAAACAATGTATCCATTCGTCGTAAAAAGGGAAGAATATCTCTTTTAACATCCAATTAAGCTATATTAAACAGACTGATTCTCCGTTATTTACTTTATATTTTTTTATGTGTTCTGTATATTTAAATACAGGAAGATTACAGCAAGATTACAGGAAGAATAGAGTTCAAGGCTATTACTTGGGTGTTTATTGGCTAGTACTTGGCTTTTACCTTCGAATTACGTTATCCTTTTTCTTGTTTTATTAGAAAGTTAGATTTACTATTAACAGAAACTATCTTAAAATAATTCACAAAAAAAGCCATCCTCAGATGAGAATGGCTCTTAATATGAGTATATTTTTTATCTAGAGAAATCTAAATCTTGGAAGTCGAAACTAAAATCTGTTTCAGGAGAAATAGCCTTCATCTTAAAGCCGATAGCTTTAGCATTCTCATCAAGATTAAACATCACATAAGCATCAGCTTTCATACTTCTGTCATGCCATTTTACTACAAAAGTATTTGCCTTGTAAAAGAACATCTCACCATGCATAGAAGGAGATTTAATAGAACTAAAAAATAACTTACCATCTTCATTAGTAATTTGAACATCACCCCACCATTTATCAGTAAACTTGCCTTCAAAGGTTTTAGTATCAGAAATAGAATTATTATCATTTATTTCTTTCCAAACCTTAGCTGCTACAGAGCTATTTCTAGCTTTAGTTCTATCCTCAAACGATTTATAAAGCTTATTTCTATCAACCTTTTTTATGCCTAAATATTTATCTTTTATAGCATCTGTTACTGCCATAAAAGCAAGTCCAGACTGTTGATTGGTTAAAACAATAATACCAAGTCCCATATCAGGAATCATGGTTACTTGAGTTACCATACCAGGAAGTCCACCAGTATGAGAAACTTGTTTATGTCCATTTAGATCCTCCACTTCCCATCCCAAAGCATATGCTTTAAAATTAGTTTTATAATGTGGCATACCCCATGCATCTTTAAGAGTATTAGGTTTCCACATCTCAAAAGATGATCTTTTTGAAAAGACTTTCTTTCCATTATATTCTCCTCTATTTAATTGAGCAGAAACCCACTTACTCATATCTGAAACACTAGCATAAATACCACCAGCAGCATTTAATGGAGTAGAATAACATCTAGAAGTAATTTTAAGTTTTCCATCTACAGGAATATGCGGAGAAGCAATATTACTTGTGTCTTTAATACTTAAGAAATTACCAGCACTAGCATTCATATCAAGAGGTTGCATAATATTTTTCTTAACAAAAGTCACCCATGATTCACCAGATAGTCTTTCAATAATCTCACCAGCCACTATATAAAGTAAATTATCGTAATCGTACTTAGTACGGAAACTAGAAACTGGTTTTAAATACCTAAGATTGTGAATAATATCTGCTACTGTGAAATTATTTACAGATGGAAAAATCATTAAATCACCTGCACCTAATCCAAGCCCACTTCTATGAGATAATAAATCACGAATAGTAAATTCTTCTGTTACAAATGAATTATACATTCTAAACTCCGGAATATACTTAATTACCTTATCGTCCCAAACAAGTTTTTTTTGCTCAACAAGAATAGCTATAGAAGCTGTAGTAAAAGCCTTAGAGTTAGAAGCGATTGCAAATAAAGTATTCTTATCTACTTTTTGCTTAGTATCTATAGAAGTGATTCCATAACCTTTTGCATGAATTAACTTACCATCTTTAATAACAGCCACAGCCATACCAGGCACATTAAAGTTTTTGAGAGTTTTTTCTACTATTTTATCTATTTGTCTTGAGGAGATTTTCTGTGCCTCTACGCTTAAATTAATTATAAAAAGCAACAAAAAAAGAGATAAAAGATTCTTAAATATTTTTTTCATATTTATATTGGTTTTTTTTTAAATTTAAGAAAGTTTCTCAAAATAAGAAAGCCATCCTCTAAAGAGAATGACTTTTATAAAACAAACTAATATTATAAGATGAATTTACAACATAAATATCATAATTACTTTTTAAAAATTGCTTTAGCTTTATCTAATTGTGTATCTGTTTTACCCATACTATCATCTAATGTATAATCTACATTATAATCGGGCATAACACCATTAGAATCATAGGTAAGCCCGTTAGGTTGATAAGAAAACATGCTTGACAGTTTTACCTTTATATTAGAATTTGGTAGATATTTCTTCTCAGAAGCACCACTTCCACCACCAGTTCTATTACCCAATAATCTCACTTTATCACCTAATCTAATCCCAGCAGCAAATATGTCAGAGGCAGAAAAACATCCCTGGTCAACTAATACTAAAACTTCTTTATCGTAATAATAAGTACCATTATCAGGAGTTGGACTAACAAGCATGTAATGATAATCAGTGTACTTCTTAATTGACAAAATTCTTATTGGATTAAAGAAAGTTTTAAACTCCTTAATGGCATCTCTCTCTTTATTAGAAAAACCAGTGTAAGTTTCAGGATATGAAAATCTATGAGCTAGATATCCATTTTTAGGGTGTATATCCGTAACATCATCTACTCTATAACGAGCAACATTAGCAACAACAGGTTTCTTAATAAAATATGGTAATAGAGCCAATAATGGTTCTCGTGACCCACCTCCATTTCCACGGATATCAATAATAAGAGATTTTGTTTTTCTTACCTTTTGCATTGCTTTATGAAGAGTTGAAATAAACTTTTTAGAATTACCCATATGTCTATTAAAAGCAATATAGCCAATATTATCCTTAAGAATCTTTTGCTTAAAATCATATCTTTTTAATAAAGGATAATACTTATGCTTTCCTAAATCAATCTTCTCTATTTTATCTTTATTACCATCAGTAAACTTTACAGATACTGTTTTAACATTTTTTTGTCCTGCAAGAGCAAGAATAAATTTCATATAATAAAGATACTCCACTGTACTCTTCTCTACAAACTTAGGAGTCGTTTTGGGAATAAACCTCTCTGCTATACTATAT
>JBATVL010000042.1:0-83219 GCA_049671745.1 Marinifilaceae bacterium | reverse complement strand
CAATTCTTCTCTATATTCACTACTAGAGAAAACATAGACTCTATCCCCTTAACTTTAGGCGATGAAGTAGAATAAATATTTTAATTCCTCAGCAGTCTTAATATTCAATCCACGCATTCTATTAATGTTATTAGAAAGAATAGGATTAGACATACCCATCAATAAGAATATAGCTTCTAAAACAGATGATTTACCTGAATTATTACGACCTATAAACAAATTAATTTGAGAGAACCCATCAATATCAAGATTATCAAATCCTCTAAAATTTTTTATTTGAATGCTATTTAAAATATTCATCTTACTTTTCTTTAATAACTTTTAAGAATCAATAAAATTAGTACGTTTTATAATACTACACAATATACAAACAATAGTTACATTATAGAATTAATCTTCATATCAACTTATAGAAGCATCTTTTGTAATAGTCCCTTTTTAAAAGCTTTACTACTATCTATTTGAGATACTGTTTTCTCTATTTGCTTGTCTATTACAGATAAGAAGTCTGCTATCTTTTGCTGTTCCTCAATAATAGGAACATTAATACTTTTCTCATCTAATTTTTGTAACAATGGTTCCACTTGATTACTCACTTAGTTACTCTCTTGGTTACCCACTTAGTTACTTTCCATGTCCTTAGGAAAATTCATACGAATAAAGTTATCATGGAAAGAAAAGCAATCTCGAGAATATTATTTTTATCTATTCTTTTTTTAAAATAGTAAGTTATTACACCAGAAAAACCAATAGAAGTTAAAGCAGAAACTATATATTAATATATTCATCATACCTAGTCTGCTTGTTAATCCAAAATTTTGCAGAAATCCCAGTAACATCCTCAAACAAGATTGCCATCTCAGAAGTTACAGAACTCTCCTGCTTTAATATTGAAAGTATAGTATCTTCAGGCATACCTGTCTTCAAGGCAAACTCATGTGTGCTCATTCCCATCTCCTCTAACTTCTCTTTTAAAGTAGAAGCTGGATGAAAAACTATATCGGGATTATATTGATTATCTATTGTCATATTCTCACAAATGCTATTTTATTATACTCACTATTTATAGAATTATAATTTAATGCTGCAAAACTAACATTTTTGTTATAAAGAATCAATCACTAATACTCACAATAAGAAAGCCTTACAAACTCATAAATAACATTTACAGTTACCCATTGAGTTTACAAGGCATTATAACATTTTACATATAGACTGTAGAGATAGAAACTAATCTACTTTCTTAGCTAGAAAACTTTTATTAAAACCATACATATCAATAATCTTAGCCTTAGTATACTTCACTTGTGATTTTTCATCACACTTAGAAATATATCTTATTGTGTCCTTATAATGCATTACACTTTTATCTAATAAGAAACTAGAACCTCTCAACATACCCCAGCTAGCAAGATAAAATCCTAAGACCAGACAACTTTTCTCCATATCATCCAATAATGCTTGACCTTTATTCGATGCGAAATAATTATAACAATAATCAAAAGAAGTGAATCTATGTCTAGCATAGTCACCTTCTTCTTTAAAACCTTCAACAACCTCGTTTATATCATCTACCTTCATATCGTAGATTTAAAAACTATATTTATTACGAAGAGACATGAAGATATTAATAATATATTACAGACACCTTTTGAAGACTTTCTAATAGTATTATTTTACGTCTTATAGGAAAATTTATTGTTTTCTGATTAATCTTTAAGTAGAGAAGAAACTACTGTACTTTCATTCTTATGTTTTTTAAACAGCTTTACACGCCTCCACAAATTCCTTAAATTCCTGTTCTAGTAATTTAAGAAGTTTTACATAATCCAACTTCTCTACAAAATCACTAGTACTAGTTCCTTTCTGATAGATCCTTTGTTTTTGTTTAAAAAGAATCTTCATTTTATCATAACCTGACTTTCCTTTTATACTTTTAGGTACATTTTTAAGCCTTAAATATCTACATAAACCTTCTAAGTCTAACAAAAACCAATCCTCTATAGATCTTATTACTTTTATTTCATAGATATCCTCAATCTTCAGACTTCTTATATCTTTCTTTACCTTTTGCCAATCTATTGCAGGTTTACTTTGAAATTCAAAAACATCAGTATCATAAGCACAAAACACAATTATATTAGCTTTTTTATTTTTAGGAAGAATATCATTCTTTATTATTGAAAAAGCTTTTTTGCCATAATTCCCAACTCCCTTTAAATTCTTTACAATAAGTTTTATTTGTGTTTTATTATCTTTTTGTATCTGCTTACAGATATGTTTATAAAACTTAATCTCGGTTTGCCCCTCAACGAATATTACAATAATCTTATCTGTCATAACCTTAGTTTCTATATGAAATCATTAAAGAAGCTATCATCATAATAACTTTCTATTAACATATCAAAAATAAAATCACCTATATTACTTTCTGCATCAGCAGCATATCTAACTAATTTTTTTTGTTTTGATTTTTTTACCTTAGCAAATGTTGATATACCATTTTGATTTGGTACTCCTATCAGAATATCATTTACATTTAAATATCTTACCATATGAGGAGAATGACTTGTAATTAATATTTTAGTATTGGGAGCAAGATCAGATAATACAATTAATAACCTTTGAAGTAGAGCTGGATGAATAGAATTCTCTAACTCTTCGAAAGTCAATAACATACATTTAAACATATCTGCCATTATAGCACTTAAGAGAATATAAAAGATTCTTTTTGAGCCTACAGACAAATTCTTTACACTTGTCTCTTGATTATTTGTTTTAATTTTAATTCGTATATCGTAAATCTTTTCAGGCAACTCAAACGGAACCATTATAGAGCCATTTGATTCTTCTGTTTCTTTTTTCAGATCAATCTCTATTGGAGTTATATACTCAATATCAGGAAGCAAATCTTGAATTGTATTAATAAGTAGATTATATTGATCAGAATCATCTTCTTTTAAAAGATAAAATCTCTTTGAAATATTTGAAATTTCAGACATATCACTATCCTTTCCCTGCTTATCAGCAGCAACAATTAAACTTGCAGAGAAATATCTATCAATATCATTTAATGAATAGAAAGAAAAGTTTAAAGAATTAAGATCTTTAATTATTTCTAAATAAAATAAATCGTCAAAATTTAAAAGTTTATTTACAATAAGTGCATTTTTATCTATTATTATATTCTTATCACAACGACCAGTTTTAGCACTTTGATAGGTATTCTTACTTCCTGTTCTATTTATATACGTTGTATATCTTGAGTCCTTCTCATTCTTCTTTACTTTAAGAAGTTCTCTTGTGATTTTTTTCCCCTCGTTACCCTTTTTTATCCATTCAAAAGAGAATGAATAATTAACTTCATAACTTTCTTCATTATATAGGCTTTCATAAGTTAACTCGAATTCGAAATTTTTACCAGCAATCATATTATTGATTGGAATACATTGCCGATCTTGCATCATTTGGCTTTTTACTTTATTATTTCCTTGAATAAAAGCATTTGCAAAATCTATTGCGTGTATAGTATTCGATTTTCCATAATTATTTAAAGCAACAAGGGCATTAATATGATTATAAGAGATACTTGTTCCAGATATATTCTTAAACCCTTCAATCTTCGTCTTCAATAATCTCATATTATGTGTAATTTCGTTTCGTAATACCACAAAAATAGTGTTTATATTTTATTATATACAAACATTTGTCTTTTTTTGTTGCATTTCACAAAAAGAGACAACAAATACAGACACCATAAAAAAAGAGATCATCTACTAAAGATAATCTCTTATTTATTTTACTTACCTCCTTTAGTAGTTCCTGGAGGATTATTTCCTCTTCCTCCAATAGCTCCTTCAAGCACTTCAAAGTTTCTATACTATGAGATGTTATAAACAATAGTAGTTATAATATTTAAATTCCATGTATATATTCAGCATGCAATTCTTCTCTATATTCACTACTAGAGAAAACATAGACTCTATCCCCTTAACTTTAGGCGATGAAGTAGAATAAATATTTTAATTCATCAGCAGTCTTAATATTCAAACCACACATCAATAAGAATATGGCTTCTGTTACATTATAGAATTAATCTTCATCTCAACTTATACAAGCATTTTTGTAATAGTCCCTTTTTAAAAACTCTACTGCGTCTATTTGAGATACTGTTTTCTCTATTTGCTTGTCTATTACAGATAAGAAGTTTGATATCTTTTGCTGTTCCTCAATAATAGGAACATTAGTACTTTTATCATCTAATTTTTGTAACAATGGTTCCTCTTAGTTACTCACTTAGTTACTCACTTATGTTACTCACTTGGTTACTCACTTAGTTACTCACTTGGTCACTTTCCATATCCTTAGGAAAATTAATACGAATAAAGTTATCATTGTAGAGATATAAATCAATCCCCCCTTCTTATGCTTATAAGCTTCAGGTGATGGCGTATTTCCAGAAGTTATTGATTTGTTAATAATACCTAATTTATGAAAAGGGAATAGAAAACCAATACATAGTCACTTTAATCTTTTCTAAAACTTTTGCCTTACACTTCGAACAGAACTTTTAGTTCTTATACACGATCCATTGTCACTAATAAAAAGCGCATCATCTTTTTTATTTAAGAATTGCTTATAAGGAGAAGGCATTTCTTTTAATCTTTTAAGTTCCTCTTCGCTATATCTTGGTTTTGTTTCTTTTCTACGACCCGAATTTCTTTTTTTATTCTTCTTTGGTTTACTTTTTAATTCAAAATCATAAGTCTTTACAAGATCACTTAAATCTTCACCATTAAATTTAAGCAAGAAGAGTATATCTAAAGCATCTTTATAAGAAGAGATACTATATTCCACAATAGTAGGCTTTATTCCTTTCTTTAAGATGGCTTGTTCTGATTTACCTCTATTTAAGTCTATATACATCCAAGCTTGTATAATTTCTTTTAAATCAATTGAAAAAGATGGTATCTCTAGATCATTGTTCTTTTCAAAATTATTTCTCCAAATATTAAAATATAATTTGCCTTCAAAGTTTATCCATTTAATAAAATCATTTGGTTTCATAATATTTTCAAATAACTCCTCAGATTCTGCATAAGTATACATTTCTTTATATATTGTATGTCCTATTCCTTGAATATCAGAATATTCTTTTCTTAAAACATATTCATTCTCTTGAAATTCAAATAGTACATCATATATATCATCTATATTATTCTCATCGTACTCTTGATGAAATAAAAATAAATTATAATTAAAACACACCCAATCGACATCAGAATATCTATTCAAAAACTCTTCTTTTATAAACTTAGTCAAATTAGCTATTTTCACAAGATTATAAAGAATAGCATCGACACGTCTATTATCATATTCGTCTAAATCCATTCCTACTGAATATTCATCAATTTTATCTGCACATTCAGTGATATTAGCTAATGTAATAAAATCATTTCCGTCTATAAGCATATCGTATTTATTATGATTCATTATTTTTAATAATCCAGCAATACTTAATTTGTTAGATATACTAATTTATGAAAAACATGCAACATATAATCACTTATGAACCATAAATAAAACTTCTAAGGTAATGGATCTACTAGACATATTCGCTAAACCTTTATAATAAAAGACCTCTGAGATTAATCTATCTCAGAGGTCTTTTTATGTAATTTAAAAGATATAATCTTTATTCTTGTTTAAGTGCCTCAGCAGCTCTCTTCTTTTTATCCCTGTTAGCTAAAAGAGCTTTATTAAAGCCATACATATCAATAATCTTAGCCTTAGTATACTTCACTTGTGATTTCTTGCCAGTACCGTAATCAAACGTATATGTACTATCAGTCAAAGTATCAATAGCCTCTTTATTCGATTCATAAAAACTCTTTATACATCTCAAAGAATCTCTATTAACCACAGTAAATGCACACTTAGTATTCAATTCTTTATCTTGGGGATCATTCTTATAAATAGCCTTAAAACTCTCACAGAAATATGCATCAAAAGCAGGAATAAAACCAAAGACACCCAATAAAACTTTCGTAACAAGAGTTCTATGCACACGTCCTTTTTCCACTAAAGAATCCTTTACACCATTATAAACCTTCAAGATAGTGTCAATATTTTTATCAGAATAATCATCAACATCTATATTCCAAATACTCTCATCACACTTAGAAATATATCTTATTGTATCCTCATAATGCATTACACTTTTATCTAATAAGAAACTAGAACCTCTCAACATACCCCAACTAGCAAGGTAAAATCCTAAGACCAGACAACTTTTCTCCATATCATCCAATAATGCTTGACCTTTATGTGATGCGAAATAATTATAACAGTAATCAAAAGATGTGTATCTATGTCTAACATCATCACCCTCTTTTTTAAAACCTTCAACAACGTCGTTTATATCATTTACCTTCATATCGTACATTTAAAAACTATATTTATTACGAGGAAATTTAAAGGTACTAAAAAATATAATATGTTACTACCTATCTTTGAAAGACTTCAAAACATTCTTAAACTATTTATAACAGGTTCAGAAGATAATTTCCTCTCATGACTCCTCTGTTTTATTATAAATATCTAAAGGAAATAAGAATAGTGAATTGTAAAAAAGCCTACATCGAAATAAACTTCGCAAAATATGCTTACATAACAACATTCGTTATGCAAAACACATAAGAAAGTAGAAACTTCATAAATGCATCAAAAGCAAAAAATATATCATTTACCAACATCTATAAAATAGGAAGAACACTATAATCTTTTAAATTAAAGTAAACAATAAGTCCAGACAATTATAAAGTCTGGACTATCTTAGCCCCCTGAAAGACTGGAGTTAAATTTCACATTTAAAACATTTAACTTAGAGGTATGAAAAGACGTTGGACATTAGAAGAAAAGTTATCTATTCTAGCAGAAGCAGAAAATGGTAATGTAGTTGAAGTGTGTAGAAAAAACAACATCAGCACTGGCAGTTTCTATAATTGGAAAAAGAAATTTGAAACTAAGGGAGAAGAAGGACTTAGAATTAAATATGATACTAGAAGCAGTGAAATGAAGAAGGCTGAGGAGAAAATAAGAATTCTTCAAAAACTACTTGCTGAAAGAGAAATAGAGCTAGAGGTTCAGCGTGAAATGCTAAAAAAAAAGTTTGGAACCGACGATCCAAGAAAGATTTAGTTTATAGATTCCGAGAACAATACAAAGTAAGTATTAAGTCTTTATTGAAGTATGTTGGGCTTTCAGAAAGTAGTTATTATTATCAAGAAAAACCAAATGGCAGAAAGGGAGCTAGACCTTCTACATTAACGAAGCATAATACACAAGGTTTAGTTTACGAATCAAAGCTTGTAGAAGCAATAAAAAAAATCCTTAATCACGAATTTATTGATTGTGGTTATCAGATAATGACAAAATACCTTCAACGAGAAGGCTTTGAAATAAACCATAAGAAAGTCTATCGTGTAATGAGCAATGCAGGGCTTTTAAAGCCTGATTCAAGAATAAAACGTAATGGTGGCGGACGTAAGTTTGTTCGCTTCAGAAAGATTCGTACAGAGCATCCTATGGAATGCCTTGAGATGGATATAAAGATGGTTTGGGTACCTAATATGGGCAAAAACGCTTATCTTCTTTCTGTAATTGATGCTCATACACGTAAAATATTAGGCTATACACTTGCATTTAATGTAAAACAAAAAGAAGTAATAGACTTGTTATCTAGAATTTTGGATAATTATCCTACACCTGAATCATTGATTATTCGCTCAGATAATGGAAGTCAATTTATTGCAAAAACCGTGAGAGAATATATTCATATGGTCGGTTTTGAACAGGAATTTACTCATGTAGCTACACCAGAGGAAAACGCTCATATTGAAGCTTATCATGGTAATCTTAAAAGAGATATTTTTGATAGAATGGAATATAGAACTTTTGGAGAAATTGAGCAGATAATAAAAAGATATGTTCCTTTCTATAATAACGAAAGACTACATGGACGATTAGGTAAAATTACTCCTAATGAAAAATGGCAGCAGGATGAGCATCTTATAAAGCTAAAAGACGAAGTTGCTTAATATGCTCCCTTTATAGTTTGAATTTAGTTAAGGATAATCAATAAAATAACCTCGAAAATTAATGATCTATAAGCATTAAGAGCGAAGCTCTGAATGATTTTTGATATTAATTTTGAGGAGCCTCCGCAGCAGCGGCAATATGTATATCAAAAAATAGAATAAAACTCTAGGATATCAGGGGTTAAAACAAACAGTATGATTTCTCTAATATTAACTTAGCACTTTTAATATAAAAATCTTCTTTAAAACAAATTATGAATACATAACAAAGAATTAATAAAATATTAACTTTGTAGTTGAAACAATATAAGAAACATCATTATGAAGAAAGTAATATTTCCGATTCTAATACTTTGTATTTCGTTTTCGATAAAAGCACAAACAAAAAAAGAAACGGTTAACTATATTAATAATAAATTGTCTGTTTATGCTTTAGATAGTAATAATATAAAGTATAAATATGCTATCAAAGAATCTTCAGCAAATAATACCGTTCTTCATGCTGATACTTTTATAATGTCATATGATTTTTCACAGTTCTATTCTCCTCTTCCAATAAAAGATTTTGCTATAACTGATAAATCTGTGGGAAATAAGAAAACTCAAAAAAGCATTCAATCACCTATTTTCTCTTTATTGAGTAAATAAGAAAGAATTATTTTAATAACATAAAAAGGTAATAGTATAATTCCTTACTATTAACTAATATACTAGAGATAAAAAATTCAATATTCTTTTAAATACTAACTTAAAAATGAAACTAAACAAATTCATATTATTGTTATTATTATTATTATTATTATTTAATATTATATCAGTACATGCCCAAGATCAAATGGGTACAAAAAAAATAGTCTCTTGTACACTTTATCAGTGGGATGACTTCACTAAATCATATGATAAAATAAGTGAAAAAGCTTTAGATAATTCTGAAGTAGAAATGACTTATAGATATTATAAATTTAAAATTGAAGGTCAAACACAATTCAGTTATTTAACTTCTGATTGCAAATGTAAAATTAAGGCAGATGAAAAAGGATATGAACAGACATATAATTATGTTGGAACAAGTAGAAATGGAACAAAAGTAAAACTTATATTATATCAATACACTTACGGCGATTATAATACAATACACATATCAAATAAAAATTCATTAATGATATTTCTTGTAAAATCTTAAAAAATTATATTTCTACTATCGTATGTTGATTATAGATTAATCCTGAACTTATTTCATTATAAGAAGAACAAACAAGTAACAGTACAACCAATACAAGATAACTAAGAAATATGATAAACAATAATAAATATTTTCAAAAAGCACAATAGCATCTCTCAAGTTAGTCATTTAGTCATCTTTAAGATTTGAGTAAAATTCAGAAAATTAACTACCTATAGATAAAACTAATAAATATCAATTAGAAAAAGAGGTTGTTTCAAAACAGAAACAACCTCTCTAACAAATTATTATATATGGCTACCCACATCCTTAAACTTCTTAACAAAAGATGCAATCTCTTAAAAAACATTATGTTTGTTTGTTAAGCATTTTGGATTCAGTGGACTCATTTTAGGTAAAAGAGCATTAAGTTCAGTACCATTCCACGGGCATACTCTCTCTTTAATAAAGTAACAATACCAAAAAAACATCAATCAAAACAGACTCCCCAGGCTTAACATTCCCATAAAGGAACTTAGTACTATCCTCCGTTGTAGGTCATGCGAAATAGTAAGCAGAAATTACTTGTCACTATACTTCCATAATTCATTATCTTCCCAAATTTTAGATGCCTTTTCATTGCCATTATCATAAGCTTTTTTTGTCCAAACAGCAGCTTTATATAAATTCTTCTCACATCCAAATCCATTTATATATAATATTCCTAAACAATATTGAGAATATGCATTATCTTGTTCTGCAGCTTTTATATACCAATAAAAAGCTTTATTCAAATCTTCAGCAACACCCTTTCCATTACAATAGCAATATCCCAATTTAGCTTGCGAATCAACATTCCCTTGTTCTGCTGCTTTCTTATACCAAAAGAATGCATTATTTAAATCCTTTAATACACCCTTCCCATAAAAATAACAATATCCTAATTTTGATTGAGAAAAAGCACTTCCTTTTTCTGCAGATTTTTTATACCAAAAAATTGCTTGATTTAAATCCTTTAGTACACCCTCTCCATAAAAATAACAATATCCTAATTGAGATTGAGAAGTTAAATCACCTTGCTCTGCTGCTTTCTTATACCACTGAAATGACTTCTTTAAATCTTTAAGAACTCCATCACCATAAAAATAACAATATCCTAATTGAGATTGAGAAGAAACATTACCTTGCGCTGCTGCTTTCTTATACCAAGAAAACGACTTCTTTAAATCTTTAAGAACTCCTTCACCGTTATAATAACAATATCCTAACTGAGATTGAGCAGACTCATAACCTTGTTCTGCAGCTTTCTTGTACCAAGAAAACGACTTCTTTAAATCTTTAAGAATTCCTACACCGTTATAATAACAAAGTCCTAATCTAGATTGAGAAAAGACATTACCTCCTTCTGCTGCTTTATTATACCAATAGAATGACTTTTTTAAATCTTTAACAACACCTAATCCATTATAATAAAAATATCCTATCCATACCTGAGAATCAACATCACCAGCATCAGCGGCTTTACTATACCAATAAAATGATTTCTTTAAATCTTTAGTAACACCATTAGAATTACCGTTATCATTATAATAATAAAGCCCTAAATTATATTGAGCAGATGCATTCTCTTGCTCTGCTGCTTTCTTCCACCAAAAAAAAGCTTTTTTATAATTCTTAGTAACATCTTTGCCATTATAATAACAAAAACCAACTTGTAATTGAGCATCAACATTTCCTTTTTTTGCCTCCTTTAAATTTTCTTTAAAAGTAAGCTCTGTTTTATCTTGTGCCACTATAATAGAAGACATAAACACAAATAAACACACTAATAAATAAGAGAATCGTTTTTTCATAATATATAATTTGCCGCAAGATATTAATTTAAATAAAACCTAGAAAACATTTGATTAGTTATTGTACAAACAACTATGTATTACTTTTGATTATAACAACATCTTGTTTTAATCCCTGATATCCTGAGGTTTCATTCTATTTTATATTTTCGCTGATGCGAAGTCTCCTCAAAATGAATAATGATATTTTTTTATGGATTATATTACTTTTGTTTCCTCAACTACACCAAGTATTTTATAGTTAGAATTGATAGTTTTTCTTCTATTGCCCAACGTTTTATCATATCTCTAATTTAGCTACGTTAAATGTGAAATTTTACTACAGTCTTTAAAGGGGTAAAGTTATAGGGATTCTAGTTTATTAAATTTCTTTGTTATATACTGTTTTAACATTATCTTCGTAAACTAATTTTCATAACATATTAATATATACTCAAACAATTTAAATGAAATGTTAAAAGTAAAAACGATCTTATTATTAGTTCTAATATTAGCACTAAGCAATCAATTAAAAGCACAATCTTCATATTCATCATATGCGACATACGTTCCATCATCAAAATCTACCAACACAAAATCAAGTTCTTCTGGACTTCTTTCTAATATAAAATTCAAAAAAAATAAACATCAAAGATATAGACAACAAAGGCCTACAACAGATAATTCAAATAATACATCAGTAAAAAATAATGAGGAAAGAGATCTTCTTAAAATATTTGCATATACAAAATACGACACTAATAAAGAGCCTAAAATGAAAGCCGAATATTTATATTTGAAAGGCTCTTATATTAATGATAAATATAACATAAGTAATGTATACATAAGAGATAATGAAGGTAAAAATCTAATTCAAATTCCTTATTATAAATCTTCCACATCAAAAAAATATGTTATTATAAATAATGAATATTATTATATGAAATTATAGGAAATATGAAAAAACAGTAAAAAAGTTTCATATTAAGAACACCTCTGAGATTAACATAATCTCAGAGGTTTATTTTAGTAATATTAAGTATAAAACATACTAATTCATAACCAACTAAACAGATGCCAAGTCGGGCTTTTCCTCAGGCACAATAGAGATATCATAGCCACCGCAAAAGATGAACTTCTGAAGCAAATTATGCACTTTAATTTTCACTTTAGGAGGAGATATTCGTCCCCCCTCAAGTTTCTCAAAATATTCCTTTGCCTTACTCCCATCAACACTACTCTTTAAAGCTGTGAAACGTCCAAACTCATTAATATTTGATTCTGTAACTTTTGAATTCATAAACTCTCTAAGCTTCTCTTCATCCAATCCCAAAACACTTGAAATATTGTATATCTCTTCATCTTTGGCATTACGTTGGTACTCTGTAATATATTCTCTAAAAGTCTTACCGTTTTCTAGTCTTGCATTTCCACTCTGTACATCATGAAGAAAAATATTGGCATGTTTCTGTTCCTCCTGATTTAAAGATACAAATGATTTATGTAAAACATTTAAAGTTTCCTGAATCTTTTGTTTATCAATTCCCTTAGTATTTATTTCTCTAAGAAATTTATCGAATCTCGAATTCATATATTCTGAATCTATCCTGCCAGTCTCTATCTCTGCTAAATAACCATCTATTTCATAGGGTACATCTTCATAACCGTGACCTCCCTCACTTACACCTTTAAAGAGCTCTTTATAACGAAGAGCTAGAATCAAATAACTGTTTTCATCAAAGTTTATATCAACAACCGACTTAGGCTTTCCTTTACCTTTTCCAAACTCATAACTCAATTGTTCCCATTTAAAGCCCTGTATCTTGGCTGCCTCTAGAAACATATTAAACTCCTTAAACAATTTAGCAAATTCACCACGTTCAGATTTATCTGCAGGTAACTTTTCAAAATTAGATATTTTTGCATTAGTAAATAATCCAGAAATATCATCATAGACAGAGTTCATCTTGTTCAAATTATATTCCAATTTCTGAACAAATAAATCTATTTCTCTATCACCAGAATAAAGTTTTACAGCCTTTTCTATGTTTTGCTCCATAGTATGAGGCTGTCTATAATAACGTATCGTTCCAAATTGTTTATCATGACCAAAAAGACGGTTTGTACGAGAAAAAGACTGTATTATACTTTCGTACTTCATCACTTTATCCATATACAAAGTGTTAAGCCATTTTGAATCAAAGCCTGTCAACATCTGATCAACTACTATCAACAAGTCTAATTGCTGATCTGGAGTTTTGTGTATATGCCTATATGGCTCCTTATGAGATAGTCTAGCAGATATATCTTTCTTGAATTTGGAGTGAGTGGCAAAACTAAAATCATGCTGGTATCTATTATTATAATCTAGCATTATCTCTTCCAGGCCTTCCTCCTTATTAATAAAATCACCATTATTGTCAATATTAGGATCAAACAAAGCTGTAATTTTTAAATCTGGATTCTTAGCTTTTATAAATCTGTAATATTCTATGGCCTCACGTATACTACTTGTAGCAAACATAGAATGGAACTTACTAGTTTGACTTAATACTTGCCAATTATCTAATATATCCTCTACTACTTTTTTCTGATGCTCTTCTCTTGTATATTGAGATTTAGGTAAGAAATCTTCTATACCTTTCACATATTTTCCATCTTCTCCAATAAAGCCTGTCATCTTCACTTGCTTCATATACTCATTGAAGATCTCTTTCTTTTTATCGTCTGCAAAAGCTTCACTCACATCCGCTGCCTTTGCTTTTTCTAAAGCCACTGCTGTTCGTAAATCCTTATCTTTATATGTTAAGACTTTATATGGATCAAAACCTAGTACATTTTTATCACGTATTCCATCAGCAATACTATACCTATGCAATTCGTCTCCGAAAACAGTTGAGGTAGTATTCTTCTTCTTCTGATTTTCTTCCTGTATAGGTGTTCCAGTAAATCCAAAAAATAATGCAGACGGAAATGTTTCTTTTATTATTATCAGCATATCACCAAAGGTAGAGCGGTGAGCTTCATCTATAATAAAGACTATCCTTTGAGAGTTCATCTGTTCAATATCATGCGATTTTAATCCTCCCTCCTCGTCGTTTATATTACTCATCTTCTGAATAGAGGTAACAATTAAAGTATTAGCAGGATCGTTACTTTTTAACTTAGTAACTAACACTCCTGTATTTTCAGTAGCTTGTACCGATTCACTATCATCTGCGAAGCCTTGATATTCATTTAATGATTGTGTACCTAACTCTATTCTATCCATTAAGAATATTACCTTATCGGCATCCTTTGAATTAGAAATTAACTGAGCCGACTTAAAGCTAGTCATAGTTTTCCCAGAGCCAGTAGTGTGCCATATATAACCACCTAATATATCAGGACTTTTCCAATCTGTCTTAGAGACTTTATCACTAATGGCATTAGCGGCAAAATACTGATAACTTCGCATAACTTTTAATACACCATCTAAGTTATCAGCTACCGTATAAAAACCTATTAACTGATGAGCCATTGGAATAGATAGTAAAGATGAGGCCACATCTTTCCAATTATTTATGATTTCATTATTATAATCAGCCCAATGAAAATAAAAATCTTTATTAAACTTCCCATCTGGACCTGGATTAGCAAAATATTGTGCTTTATCAGGCTGCATAGCTACAAATATTTGTACCAATGAAAATAAGCCTGTAAAAATCCCCTCTTTTGAATATTTTTCTATTTGATTACATGCCTGACTTACTGACACACCGCTACGCTTTAACTCTATATGTATTAAAGGCATACCGTTTATTAAAAGCATTAAATCACCGCGCCTATCGTTCAACATCTTCGACTTTGTCCTAAATTGAGGTTGCTGTACTATCTGATACCTGCTTTGTCCTGCAGCTATCTCTTGACGGTCATATATTTTTAGATATACTTCCTTCCCATAATGAAGAGCATCAGCAGTATTATCACGAACTATAGATATTGTCTTACCAATAATAAAACCATTTAACTTTAAAGGAGTGCGAAGATTGTTTATCTGCTCAACAATCTGCTGCATCTCACCATCAGTCAATTCCTGATCGTTTAATTTATCTATACCTCTATTGTTCTCAAAAATAATATCAGCCCAGTTCCTAAGCAAAACTTTTTCACTAGGATTTTTTATTATCTCCTTTTCCCAACCTTTTTGACTTAAAATATTTATCAGTGCTTGCTCAAATTCCGACTCTTTGGTAAATGTCATTATATATATTTTTTCCTAATGATTCAATTATACAAACATCTTTTCTAACATTGCCTTTTTTATGGTCTTTAACTTCTCTAACTCTTGCTTTTGAAGATTTAGTACATTGTCTAGTTCTTTGAAATAATTTCCTATTTTCTTTTGCTCAGATAAGGTTGAAGCTGAAAATCTGAATTTTCTCATATCTGCTTGAAATAGATGAGGAATACTGCTTCCTGAAACCTTTAGCTTTATTAGATTCTCAAACTGTTTAGTTTTTAGAACTTGATAGAAAAAATCAGAGTTTATTTTACTATCAAGCCTTACTAACATCATTGTTGAATTTATTGTTGCTTTTTTTTGTAAATTCTTTATAATAGAAGGGTTGCCCAATGAGCCGTCTTTTGAGAAAATCACATCATCATCTTTTAACTTAATTTCTGGTGATTCATCGTATCTCCATTGAGGAATATAATCAACTGAGCTCCAATCAATTACTCCATTTTTAATATGCCTACCTGCAATCATACTTGGACCTTCATCCAGGTATTCATTATGTTTTAATGATTTCCAACCCAAACGGCCCTTAATAATTGCATGTTCCCCCAAAGTCAATTCAACCCAAGCCCCAGTAAAGCCAGAAAAACGAATCTCAGGAACATCAGCACCAGCCCTAGGAAACATCTTCTCCAACATCGACTTCTTTACATTCACCAACTTATCATACTTAGCCTGATTATGAGTGATAAGCTCGTCTATTTGCTTAAAAAAGTCTCCTATTTTTGTTTGTTCTGTATAATTAGGAATACTTACTTCTAAATCTTTTACAATATTTCCAGATAAGTTTCCTTGTCCTCCTTGTAAATAAGTATTTACTATTGAGCTCTTTTGCTTTTTCAACCAATAAGCAAGAAAGTAAGAATTATAATCTTGTTTCGGTTTTATTGCTAATATTGCCTGATTAATTGCTCCATTTATATTGGAAATTCCTACTTCTCCGCTTGTCGCACCATAGAGTGCATACAAAATATCACCCTTTTTAACTAATTTTGCAGAGGAATTTCGCAATCCTTTTTCAGTTAAAAATAGCTCTGTGTAATATGAATTAATTTCTCCTGATCTAATAAAAGGATAGCTTTCACCATAATATAGTTTATTACTAACACTTGGAGTTCCTCCAGAATAGCAATCTGTTATCATACCCAAATTATACACTTTCCAATCCACAGAAAACCCACAAAATCGAATCGCAGGTATATTTTTTTTCTCAGCCATACTACTCACCTTTTAACAATGATTTAAATTCACTAAGACCTTTCATATCATACTCATCACCTGTAAGCTCATCAATTAAGGATGATAAACTTTTTTCAGTTTTATTCTTTTCTCTTACAATATCAGAATAAGTAACAGCATATTTATCTGCAAGAGCTTGCACTTTAGTACTCAATGTATTAATAAGTACCTTAGGCAATTTGTTTATCGAATTAACCAATGAACTTATCCATTTCAACTCAAGCAATTCATATACTTGTTCATCACTAAGTTTTTCAATTGTTTCTTTTGTCAATAAATGCAGTTTTGCCTGTTCTTCTTTTATCTCTTTAGTAAGCTTTTTATTTTCAGCCATCAATGCCGATACTTTTAATATCTTTTCCTCATACTCTTTTTCAGCAACATCCATTCCTGCTTTACGAGAAACACCCATTTTCTTCTTATCTGCCTGTATTTGCTTAACTACTTTAGTTATAAGCGCAGCAACAAAACCATCTTTAGATTCATTTACTGTCTCTTCTTCTTTTTCTTCTTCACTTAATGAATCTAGTATCTCAGTATATTGATCTGGTATCTCCAATAAACGATTCTCTTTTTCCTTTAAGACTTGTAAAGCTTCTTTTAAGTAGGCTTTCTGTACCAATTCAAATGGCATCATATGCCCATACCATCCTTCTTGCACTTCTGTGTCTTTGCCTTTTTTCTTTTTAGTCACAATATTAGGATCAACCTTTCTAGTGCTTTCAAAGCCTTCTGTCTGTATAATCTCTATATCACCCTCTATCTTAATCCACTCATCGTTAAGTAACTGGTAAGCCTCGTATTTATCTACAAACGGTACCGATTCCATACGTGTAAATATGTCTTGACTAAGCTCGCTCTCTTCCTTTGATATATTTACTTTCAATAAGTTAGTTAATAATTTATCTTTCAAAAAAGTATTAAATGAGCCAAATGATTCATTAAAACTTTTTATAAAGCTCTTCACGTCTGAGTGTTCAGTTATAAATTCCTTTATACTTTCAGCCTTTACTTCTGAATATGCTGCTGATGTCTTTGTGAATAACTCGACTCTTAATCCTGGGAATGCTTCCCAAAATTTACCTAGTTCATCAATCTCTTTTTCTGGAATTCCTCCAAACATTGAGGCATATATATCCCAACTCTTTGCTGCTTCTGATGAATCAACATATCGTGGTATATTCAAATTATATTCATTCTCTTGTATCTCTTGTTTTTCAACTATCCTTGAGAACTTAGGAATTGACTCTCTATCTATTACAGCATCCACTGTTCTTTTTATATCAGAAGCTCGTAACATGTTGTTTTTACCAACTTTCACAAATCCTTTAGAAGCATCAACAATTAATACATCTGTATTTGTTCGTTTTTGTTTTAATACAATTATAGTTGTAGGTATACCTGTTCCAAAAAATATATTAGCAGGTAATCCAATAATTGCATCTATATGATTTCCTTCTATAAGTTTCTTTCGTATTATTCCTTCTTCTCCTCCTCTAAATAATACACCATGAGGTAATACTATGCACATTATTCCGTCTGGCTTCAAATGATATAAATCGTGCAGAAGAAAAGCATAATCTGCCTTTGTCTTTGGTGCAAGACCAAATCGTGCATATCGTGGATCGTTTTCTTTATTGGCAGAATCCCATTGCTGAGAGTATGGAGGATTTGATACCACCACATCTACATAAAGAGGATCGTATGAATTAGCGGAGTCATTCTCATCAAAATATGGCCAATCTTCTTCTAATGTATCTCCATTACGTGTTACTATATTATCTGGTAATATTCCACGCATTACTAAATTCATACGTGTCAAATTATAAGTATTTTGCTTTAATTCCTGAGCATAGTATTTAATATTATTCTCATCTACTATATGCTTGGCTACAGAACTACCAATATTTATCAATAAGGAGCCTGAACCACTCGTTGGATCATAAATATGTATCTTTTTCCTGTCTTTTAAATGATCTGCTGCTATTTCCGACATTAAAAACGAGACTTCATGAGGTGTATAGAACTCACCTGCTTTCTTGCCTGCATTAGCAGCAAACATACTTATCAGATATTCATAAATAAAACCTAGAACATCATAATCTTGCTTACCGTTCATAGGAATATCTTTAATAAGATATAACAACTTACTAATTGCCTTTGTCTGTGCACCTGTACTCTCTCCAAGCTTACTCAAACCTGTATCAAGAGTCTTAAAAATACCCTCATATACTTTCTTATAAGCTGGCCAAATCAAACGATTAAATGCAGACAATGCATCACTTACATTTGAAACATCAAAATCTTTTCCCTTGCTTATCCAAGTAGAAAACAAATCTTTATAAGCTATAAAATAACCAAGATTTTCTTTTATATACTTTGTCGTTACTAAATCGTCTTCTGTAAGTTCTTTTATATCTTCTTCTGAGAACTCCGCTTTCTTTAGAAATTGAATCTCCTTATCTGATAAATATTTATAAAAAATGAAACCTAGAATATAGTCTTTATATTCATTTGCATCTATCTTCGATCGCATCTGATTAGCTGATTCCCAAATCTTTGCTGCTAATTGTTGTTTATTCATAGTGTAGGTTTCCTTATTAAGTTTACTTGTATTTATATTATCTCTTTGAAGGAAACAATATTATTGCGAACAGTTATTTTCCAAAAATAAACTATAATCTCTTACATCCCTATTTATATACAAACTATTATTTCGATATTAAAAGGTCAAGTATGAGTGACACAAAAGAGCCATTCCCCTAATCTTAGGAAAATGGCTCTTTTCTATAGTTCAATCTTTGGATAAATTATCCAAGGGCAATTCTTTTCTTACTAATGATTCTTCCTTTATTAGTAGGTCTTATATTAATTTTATGAGTAGTTAATATTTCTGCTATTCTATCTCTAGAAAAGTGAGCACTAAAATCATCTATTAAAGGAGGAAAAGAGACAATTGCGTTTACCTTTTTATCATTTGGAATTATTCCCTTTTCTCTAAAATAAAGAACTGTTGCAACAATCTGTTCAATCATACAGTTAGGATAGTTATTTTTTTCTCTGAAAGCATTTTGTATACTATCTGTATACTTAGTTTCAATGCATAATATCCAATTAGTATTGTCTTCTTCATTTGGGAACAAAATGCATTCACATTGTCTATTATGGTCTCCTGGATTTTCTCTTGGAAGTGCATTTTCCTTAAATCCATCAAAACATATAGTAATCCTTTTTTTATTAGTTAGATGAACAGATTTTACATCTGCTGGCTCCTCTTCATGTAACTCAACATCACCCCCATTTATATTTTTATAATCTACAACATAGAAATTATCGGAGTCATATTCTAATAGTGTATGATTGGGTAGAATTGAATTTATTTTTTGTTTCATCACTCTAAATAACTTAATAATAAATAATATTCATCCATCAATTCTTCCATTATTTCATTAAAATAATGTTTACCAACTGTACCCGTTTCTTCGTTCTTTATTGAATTGATTTTACCATCTTTAATTTCCCAAACAGAAACAAGATCAGGATTAATACAGGAATTTAGACTAGGTAATTTTTCTTTATCTTCTTCTTCTATCTCTTCCTGTACCTTATATCCCATCATGCAATTATTAATGGCATATAACACATATGGACTATGAGTTGTTAAAACAAGAGAGTGATTCCTTTCGTTATTATTAATTTTATCTAATATATAGTATATTAGATCTCTTTGTGTTGTTGGAAATAAGTTTTGCTCAGGCTCTTCAATTATAAAACTAGAAAATTGATATTCGGATCTTAATGTCTTTTGTTTATGAAAATCTGATGATAAATTTTCTAGAGCCTTTGTATACTTGATTTTCTGTAGAGCCTTAGTGTATTCTAAAAATTCTTTGTCATCAATTTCACTTTCTGCCAATATCGTATCAATAGTACTAGTATGTTTTTTAAATTCTTTAGTTAAGAAATCATTTATATATTCTTTAATATATTTTTCACTATTGTCTTTTTCTGAAACAGATTCAGGACTTTTAATTTCAAAAAATTTATTTGATAAATATTCTATAAGCATAATTAATGGAACAACAGATTGAAGTCCACTTGAAGCAGTTTTTAAGGAGATTTCTTTACTATCTTTATTTAAAACTAAAATATCAGAATCAGTTTCTTTTATATGATGGTAACCTATATTAAGACCCAAAATTTGTAATGAATTGTCTTGCTTATAATTTTCCTTTGCTGAATACCAATCATATAAGAAACTCATAATATTATCATTAGTTTCATTGTACTTTTTCAAATTAGGTATTACTGATACAAAATTTCTTTCTGCAGGAATATAAATATTCTTAGATTTTGCAAAAGAATTATTGCTTTCAATTTTATTAATAGACTGGAATAAACCTAATTCCTTATTGATGTCAAGTACTTTCGATGATAGATCTTCTGATAAGCTTTTTACTTCATATTTAATATCTATGAAATCACTTTTATAATGTATAATAGAGTTCTCACTAAAATAATTCTTATCTATTCTATGAAAATTAATAAATTGCTCTGAGAACTTATAATTATATTCACCATCCAATAAAAAACGTTTTTCTACCCATCTACAATAACTAATAATCTTGGCTATAGTACTCTTTCCACTACTTTGAGGACCAATAATTATATTGATTTTATTTAAACCTAATTGTACACTAGATATTGGCCCTACATCTTTTATTATAACTGTATCCATATTCATTTATTTGCAAAGCATTAATAAAAACTAAAATGTAATTATGTTTACATTTTATAATTCTATAATATCAAAAATAGTACTAAAAATTCATATTTCATCTATTTGATACATCCTTATTTATTTTAGTTACCAAAAATATAAAAGTTCTTTAACCTGTATGAAATATATGGATAATTATCCTGACCAAACAAATAATCAAAAACAAAGATTTTAATTACTCCCCACAAAGCCCGCCAAGTGCTCCCTCAATGCTCTATCAATGCGCAGCTAATACGCAGCTAACACGCAGCTAACACGCAGCTAATACGCAGCTAATACGAAAAGCGTATAGATTGAGTATAGAAAGCATATAAGCAGAATGCAACAAAAACACAAAACTCTCACTCATAAAACAAGGCTATACCCTAATAAAGTCATATCAATAATATTACACTATCTTAAAATATAATTATAGAAAGTCATTGTTAAGAGAAAACATTTTAATAAATTTGTAAGTATAAGAATCAAGATAAATTCTTGTTCGCCAGAATATCTCTCAGCCCTATAATGACTCCCAGATTAAAAACCTGACCCTCAACTATATTATCCTGATTATCTATACAATAATGTTTAATTTAAATTGAAACAATTATGAAGTTGCAAGGTAAATTAGGCTCTATAGGTAGCGGAAATTTGAACAAAGATACTTATGTAGCTTATTATCATAAAATGGGGATTAGCGTAATAAAAAATAAACCTAAGAGGAAAAGAAATTCTGAATTCTCTGATAAGCAAATACAAGCAAGAAGACGATTTACTATTATCTCTAAGTTTACTTTTGCTAATAAAACAGCTATTATAAAACCTATATGGAATTTGTCGCCTGAGAATACATCATCAGGTTATAATCTATTTAAGAAATATAACAGCAAGGCTTTTGCTGCAGATGGTGAGATTATTGATCCTTCTGTATTATATGCATCTATTGGCTCACTACCTTTACCTATAAACATAGATATAAACAGCTCAGAAGATAAACATTCATTACAAGTTTCATGGTCTGAGGATAAATCTAATTACAAGAATCAGTATGAAAACACTCTTGTTTACTGCACTTTAGTGGATGAGGATTTTTTTAATATCACTTATACTGATGTTAAACGTAAGGATTTATCAACCACAATAGAGATAAAAAGATTAGATGATCTTAACGATTACATATATATCTTTTTTACAAATAAAGATAGATCTGCTTTTTCGAATAGTAGAGCATTACGTTTTAAAGATTAAATAAGAAACTTAAGATGAAGGATATACTTAAGTCTTTAATGGTGTATAAAGAGTTTATACACAGCGCTAATCTTGTAATAGAGAAACAAAATAGACGGGATGTCCTGACATATAACAGCTATCTTGCCCCTAACGAGTTTAGCAATGTGATTTTTGGAGTAGAGAATGAGTTGATAGCAAATTTACTGGATCCTTATCCTGAGGAGCCTGAACTGGCAAATATTGTTAGAAACTCTCTCTACTCTTTTTGTAATGATTATATGAAATCATATTACCATAACAAGAAGAACAACAAACCGTTTAAACACCCAAATATTACTATAGAGGAGAATTATGAAAAGAATATTAATCCTTTTAAGGTAAGTGGTAGGAAGATAAAAGCTACTAATCTTTTTACTAGTAAGCAAACTACCTCTGTAAAGAATATCTTACACGCTATTAGTATATCAAATATAGCCTGCATAGATTTTGCAAATTTTGATTTGAATAAAAATATTGAACCTATTTCTCATGTTGAACTTTCTCTTATAAATAATATTGTTTCTACATATTACAAGAATAATGGTTTTACAGATAAGGCTACTGGCAAGTTTATAGTTATAGAGAATAAGGATGTTATTCATTGTTCTCATTCTTTTACTAGCCTTACTCAACAAGAAGAAATTAAGAACATACCCCAACTAAGAAGAGATATAGAGAATAGAGAGGTGACTTTCCCCATTGTTTCTAAGATTGCTGAGATCTTAGAGCTTTATCTTAAAGAATATTACAAATACAAGTTTTAGGTTTTCATTTTTTAGTTTTCAAAAGTCCTGGCATTTTTAATGTCAGGACTTTTTGTGTTTATATATGCCCTCACCCTATTCATAATGATGAAAGTGTATAAAGTAATGGCATATTATTACATTTAATTACATATTATCAAGCATATAAATAATCATAATAAATTTACTCCACCCCTTCCCCTTTGCCTGTAATCATTAGCAAAATTCAGCAACTATTTTTCATAAAAATATTATTTATTATAATTGCTATCACATGCATATTTCTTGAAATTTATATACATAAAAATAAACATATAAAATTCTAAATATTCAAGAAATGAGTAAAGTTAATCTATCAAATCCTATTAGTACTATCATTAAGAATCTTCTAATTATTATAGAGGGTATCAAGTCTATTAAGGAGTTATTACTAGAGATTAAAAAATCTATTAAACCTGTAGAGAGAAAGAAATGGCTCACTGCTAAAGAACTTTATAAGATTCTGCCCATCAAAGCAAGAACTCTAACAAAATATAGAGCTGAGGGCAAAATCACATTTTCTAGATTTCAGGGTTTGTGGCTTTACGATTATGAAGAGATATTGAATGAGATTGAAAATAATATTCACCCTAAAAAATAAAGACATTATGAACATTTCTGTAATGGGAGATTTACTAAAAACAGTGAATGGGATTATTGAAAATTTCACCAGTAATTCTAAGGAGAAAAAGAAGCTTAAATCGGAGGTTTCTTATGCTATAATTCAATCTATAGATAAAGTTATAGAGGCCAAAAAGGAAGTTATTATAACAGAAGCAAAAGGTAATTTTTTACAGAGGAGTTGGCGACCTATTATAATGCTTGCTTTTGCTGGTGTTGTGCTTTTGGGAATATTTATTGACATACCAATGCTTAAGGATTCTTCTCCTTTTTGGGACGTCTTGGAAATGGGTCTTGGTGGTTATGTTATTGGTCGCTCTGCCGAGAAAGTTGCTCAAAGCTTAGGTAAGAAATTATTGTAGTATCAAAAAGATATCTAACAGCTTAAAACTCTATAAAATGAAAATAGAAAATGACAGATTAATAGATGAAATAGTGCAGCAGGTAAGCTGCTCTAAGAACAGAAAGGCAATAAAGGATTTACAGTTCATAGTGCTTCATAGTACTGCTTCTAAGAACCTCAAGAGCACTATAAATTTTTTGAAAGATCCTGAGGTGAAAGCTTCTGCACATATTGTTATTGCTAGAGATGGTAGTATTAGTCAGTTAGTGGATTTCTCCACTCAGGCATGGCATGCAGGCAAAAGTTCTTATAAGGGCTTTGAAGGACTTAATAAGTATTCTATAGGCATAGAGCTTATGAATGCCTGTAAGCTTAAGAAGAAAGGGGATGTTTACCTTTCTTGGTTTGGTGAGGAGATAGACAAAGAGGAGGTTCATACTCATGTAGATAATAACGGTTATATTTCTTATTGGCACAAGTATACAGAGGCTCAGATAAACATACTTTTAGTAATCTGCCAATTGCTTCGTCTGCACTACCCTTCTATTAAAGAGATTATAGGTCATTCGGATATTACTTCTCGTAAAGTTGATCCTGGTTTCTCTCTTTCTGATCAAATAGACTTATTAGTTAAAAAGTATATATGAACTAATATTTAATATATGAATCAATTAAAAAATTTCGCCATAGGAATGATTTCATCTCTGGGGTTTTCTCAGACTATTATGGCAGCTAATACTCCAGTGGGTTTAGATCCATTGTTGGTTCCTCTTATAAACTCTATCACTTCTATTATTGGTGGAGTGCTCTCAAGCATCACTATTGCATATTTGCAAAGGAGATGGAAAAACAGACATAATAAGTCTGAGAAATAAGGAATTAGAGATTCAGTGCGCAGGGATCAATAATTCTAGAGATCTTTTTTATTAATCTTTAAATTTTATTACAATGGCTAAAATTAATAATGGTGTTACTGGCGCATTCTCAGGAACTGTAGGTAACGTAGTTGGCTCTTCTTGGAGAGGTATAGATATCATGCGTGGTAAACCTGATCACTATCGTGATGCTAATACTAAAAAACAACAGGAGATTAGAATACGTTTTAGAGCTCTTACTAAGTTTAGTAAAACTATTCTTAAAAGTATTATTCGTCCTATTTGGGAACAGGATAGTAAAATCTTAACTGGCTCAAACTCTTTCATAAAGAATAATTATGAGGCTTTTAACGAATATGGCGAATTAACTGATTATGAGAAATTACATCTTAGTATTTGAGATGCTCGTAATCCAAAGAAATTTCAATTTGAAGCTGATACTACTCAAAAAGGTATCTATAATATGAAATGGATATGCCATGAGAATGAAGATGTTTCTTCTAATGATGATGTTTTGAAAATCATTGTTATGGATAAAGACGATGAGCTTAATAACATTTATGAGTTTAAATCTAATGCTACTCGTGAAGATGAAAAAGCAAGTGTAGATTTATCTGAGTTTGAACTTTGTACTGCTGAAGTATTCTTGTTTTTTGAGAATGTTACTGAGTCTAAGTTCTCTCCCTCATACCACCTAGAGGTTGAAGTACCACTACTAAAATAATCTCTACTCACAGAGTAGCAAGATTAAGCCTAAACAAAGGTCGCCCGCAAGGGCGACCTTTTTTTTTGTCAAAACATTCATCTTTTTGCACAAGATCTAAAAGTTTTTTTGCACAAAAAAAATGCAAGCTATAAAGCTTGCATTTCGTGGCTCAGCTGGGGTTCGAACCCAGGACCCCAACATTAAAAGTGTTGTGCTCTACCAACTGAGCTACTGAACCATCCTTTTATTTTGCACTTGTTATTCCCAATTGCCATGCAAAGATAGACAGTATTTTTGTTCCTGCAAATCTTTTTCAATAAAAATTACACAGCCCTTTACAGGCATATCTTTAAGACCTTTAATTCTAACCACTTAAACCCAAAACTTTTTTTGTATTTTTTTAGTATCTTTATAGCTTAAACACATAAACTACACAAATATCAAATAACCTCTTAACTTTAAAAACATGATTTTAGCTAGTATCGACTTTTCATTTGATCTATTAAAGGAAAATCAGTATTTATGGAATGCCATTCACATAGTAAGTGCTATTCTTTTATCTTCTTTTGCATTTTATTTAACAAGGTACATTTTAAGAAATGTATTGGTGAAAGTTATTAAGAATTCTAAAACTCAATGGGATGATTATCTGTTGAAAAGAAAGTTCTTTCACAAACTGTCATTTATTATGCCTGCTATAGTTCTTAATTACTATATGCATTTCCTTGGCGATTTCGGTGTGAAAGATACTATACAGAATACTCTCTCTGTTTATCTTCTTGTACTTACAGCTCTTTTAATTAGTACTCTTCTGGATGCTACTAATGATATATATAACTCTTTTGCGGTGTCTAAGTCTAAACCTATAAAGGGTTTTATTCAGGTGATTAAGATAACTACTATAGTTATTATTGCTATAGTTATAATTTCTATATTCATGGATAAGTCCCCTAAAGCATTATTAACAGGACTTGGAGCTTTTGCTGCGGTTATTATGTTGGTGTTTAAGGATAGTATTCTGGGTTTTGTGGCCGGAATTAATATTTCTGCCAATAATATGCTACATATAGATGATTGGATAGTAATGCCTTCTAGTGATGCTGATGGTGAGGTTTTCGAGATTTCTCTTACTACAGTTAAGGTGAGAAACTGGGATAAGACTATTGTTACTATTCCTACTTATAAACTTATGTCGGAGTCTTTTACTAACTGGAGAGGTATGACTGAATCAGGCGGTAGAAGAATAAAAAGAAGTATTAGTTTGGATATTCAGACTGTTAAATTTCTTACTCCTGAACAAATAGAGAAGTTTAAAGAATATAAATTACTTACTAAGTATATCAACGAGACTATTAAGAGAGTTGAGGGTATTAATTCTAATGAGACTCTTGATGTAAATAAAGTTAGACTAACTAATATTGGTACATTCCGTATGTATCTTCAAGAGTATTTAAATAGCAATATTTTGATTCATGATAATATGACTTTCATGGTTAGACAACTTCAACCTACTGATAAGGGTGTGCCTTTAGAGATTTATTGTTTTTCTAAAGAGCAGGACTGGAAAGTCTATGAGGGTATTCAATCGGATATATTCGACCATGTGATTGCTATATTGCCTGAGTTTGATCTTAAGGCTTTCCAAGTATTATCTGAGATAAAATAAATTATATATGTATTCAGCTGCTAATATTCGGTGGTTGAATACTTTTTTAATTCTTTACGGTATATCTGCGATTCTGGACATATAAACTCTAGTAGTTCCCAAAAAGAGGATGAGTGATTCATTTCTATAGTGTGACACAACTCATGCAATATTACATAGTTTATAAGATGATCAGGTAAACGCATTAGATGCACGTTTAAGGAGATATTTTTTTCACTCGAACATGAACCCCACCTACTCTTATTTTTTCTAAAAGAGAGTTTGTTAAAGCTTAAATGATGCTTGTCGGCAAGCTCACATATCTTTATTGGCAATTCTTCCTTTGCTTCTTCTGTATATATATTGTTTATTATTTCTCGTATAGCTTCCTGTGTTTCTTTTCTTTCTATGTTTTCTAGTATTTCTTTAGGTACTCCTATATTTAATATATCACCTTCTCTAGAGGATTCTCCCTCTACTATCTTTATTGTGTGTTTGTAAGTTTTGTAGATGCTGCCTAATAGAAAGATTGTTTGTGAGTCTTCTCGCATTTTGAGCTTGGCCTTAGATTTTTTTATCCATTCGGCCTGGGATTCTACCCATGCTTGGGCTTTGCGCATAGACATGAGCATAGGGCGATTTACTATAATCTGCCCATCAAGAGAGATACGCATACTTAGTCGTTTGTATCGTCTGTCCTTCTTGAAAAGGACTTCTCCTATATTATATATGTATACTGTTTTTTGCATAGATAAAAAAAATACCTAAAAGCAGAACTCTTAGGTATAGATTATAAGTTATAGAAAGAATTACATATTCTTTTTAATAGCTTCACTTAATTTTATAAATGAATCATCAGCTGCTGCGATTGCTTCATTAAAGATACATTTATAGATTGCTTTAAGCTCTCCGTCCTCTTTAGGCTCTGGATTACTTATTCTATAACGTAACTCATTTCTTAAAGCAATAGTATCCTTAACGATTTCAAATACTTCTTCGTTTCCAGGATTATAGCTATTATAATTGAAACAATCAGCGATTACTGCAAAAGCTAAATAATCCACATCTTTCTTAAGTCTTTTGATACTTGCCATAATGATATATTATTAATTTATTGAGTTACAAAAATATTAAATACTTATGAGATAAGCAATTATTATCTCATAAGTATTCATTAAATGATTTCTATATTTCCTTCTCTGAGGTAGCTACCATTGTTGCCACAGAAGCATCTCCTGTTACATTTACAACTGTTCTTAGCATGTCTAAGGGTCTATCTATTCCTAAGATAAGAGCTATGCCTTCCACTGGTATTCCTACCGATGTAAGTACTACTATTAGCATTACTATACTTCCTCCGGGTATGCCTGGAGTTCCTATAGAAGATATTGTTGCTGTTAGTATTATTGTTAGTGTTTGTCCTATGCTTAAGTCTATATCGAATACTTGTGCTATGAAGATGGCTGCTATGGCTTGGTAACATGATGTTCCATCCATATTTATTGTTACTCCCACTGGAAGCACAAAATCAGCTACTTTTGCTGGTACCTTTAATCCGTTTACTACTTGTTTAAGATTTAAAGGTAGTGTGGCTGCACTTGAACTTGTAGAAAAACCAAGCATTTGTACTGGAGACATTACTTTTACAAAATCTTTGTATTTTATTGGTGTGAAGAAGTGTATTATTATAGGGTATACTATGAAGATCATAGAGCATAATCCTATTATTACTGTTATGGCATATAGTCCTAGAGATACAAAGAGTTGTACATCTCCTGAGTAATCTACCAATAGACCTGCCATTAAAGCAAATACTCCATAGGGAGCAAAGAGCATTATATAGTCTATAATTTTTAATACTATGTCGTTTACTCCGTCTAAGAATCCTCTTACGTATTTTGTTTTCTCTTCTCCTAAGGATACCATTCCTATTCCGAATAGTACTGCAAAGAAGATTATTTGTAACATTTTTGAGTTGTCGCCAAAGGATTGTATTACATTGGTGGGTACCATGTCTACTATCATCTTTAGAGGAGATTCTTCTTTTACTCCACTTGCTAAACCTGTTTTCTCTACTACATTATTACTGTATTTCTCTAGTAATTCATGCGATTTAGCCTTAGGAAAACTGTCTCCTGGTCGTATTATATTCACCACACATACACCTATTGTGATAGCTATTATTGTGGTCATTATATAAAACCCTAGAGTTTTAAATCCTATTCTAGAAAGTTGCTTTATGTTAGACAGACCTGATATACCTTTTATTAAAGACACAAAAACAAGTGGTACGGCTACCATTTTTAATAGGTTAAGAAAGATGCTTCCCCAGGGCTTTACCCAGTCGTTAGTGAATTTGTCCCCACCGAAGTGAACAGCTACTAGACCAAAAAGCACACCAAGAACCATTCCTAAGATTATCTTAAGATAGAGAGGTAATTTAAATTTCATAAGAAAGAACGTTTTAAAGGTTTATTGCATTGTTTTCTAGAATGGAATCAAGAATCACAATAGCGGCCATTGCCTCTACAACTGGTATTGCTCGAGGTACTACACAAGGATCATGACGACCCTGTACGCTTATTGTTGTTTGATTGCCTTCTGTATCTACAGTTTCTTGTAAACTAGAAATAGTAGCAACGGGTTTGAAAGCTAAGCTAAAATTTATGTCTTCTCCATTGGATATACCACCTTGTATACCGCCTGAATTGTTTGTTTTTGTTTTTATCTTTCCCTCTCTCTTGCAGAAAACATCATTGTGTTCGCTACCTCTCATTACTGCACTACTAAAACCAGAACCAAGCTCGAAACCTTTGGCTGCATTTATTCCCATCATCGCGTGTGCTAAGCGAGCGCTTAACTTATCGAAGACGGGTTCCCCCAAACCTATTGGGACATTTGAAATTGTACATGAAACTATACCCCCTATAGAATCACCTTCCTCTTGTACTTGCTTTATTAAGCTAGTCATTCCAGCTAAGGCTTCCTTGTCAGGGCATCTTAATGGATTTTCCTCTATTTGAGAGAAATCACATCTGTTTATTTTTATATCCCCTATCTGCGAAGTATATGCCGTGATAGTGATATTGTATTGTTGAAGTACTAACTTGGCGAAGGCACCAGCTGCTACACGAGCTATATGCTCACGGGCTGAACTTCTTCCTCCCCCTCTGTAATCGCGTATACCGTATTTTTTATCGTAGGTATAATCCGCATGAGAAGGTCGGTATTTATCGCTTATGTTTGTGTAATCCTTGGAACGATGATCCTGGTTTCTTACTATGAAACCTATAGATGTTCCTGTTGTTTTTCCCTCAAAGACACCTGAGAGAATCTCTATTTGGTCTGACTCTTTGCGAGAGGTAGTAAAAGGAGATTGACCAGGACGACGCCTGTCAAGCTCCTTTTGTATGAATTCTATATCTACTAATATGCCAGATGGACAACCATCAATTACTCCGCCTATTGCCGAACCGTGTGATTCACCAAATGAGCTTAATGTGAAAAGTTTTCCTATAGAATTTCCTGACATATATTTATTGTTTTTTGTTTAGCAGTTGCAACCACCGTCACCACATCCACCTTCTGCATCGTCTCCACATCCGCTTCCACAGCTTCCGCATGAACCACTACATCCACCTGATGAAAGTGCAGCTATTTCTTCGTCTGAAGCATCTACTATGTCTTCAATCTTTCCTTTGAAGAAAAGACACTCACCAGCTAATGGGTGATTGAAGTCCATCTTAAGGTTTTCTTCTCCTAATTCAACAACTGTACCTTGAAGACGACGACCTAATGAATCTTGCATAGGAAGAACTTCTCCTACTGCTAACATTCCTTCTTCTACTTCACCGAATACATCAAGAGGAAGCTCTATAAGCATTTCTTCGTTTCTCTCTCCGTAAGCGTTTTCTACTGATAAGTTAAATTCAAAAGAATCACCTTTGTCTAAACCTTGTAGGTTCATCTCAAAATGTCTTAAAGATTGCTCGTATCCAGCAACATATATAAAAGGAGTTTCTCCACCTGCTGTTTCTACAACTTCTCCGTCTGCTTTAGTTCTTAGCTCGTAAGCTACAGAAACTTTTTTGTTCTTAGTAATCATATTATATTTGTTTTAAATTTATATTCTATTGCAAAGTTATATTATTTATTTAAACCTCTGCATATTTTTTGTAATTTCGTCGGGTGAAACAAAGTAGACTAATATAGAAAACTAAATATGGACGAAACGAAAGAGAAAAGAGTTAAGATTAAGAAAAGGATAATTAAACTAAGTATAATAGGCATTTTGGGTAGTATACTTAGTCTTATCTTATTTATTGTAAGCATATATTTTGGTATATTTGGAGAACTTCCAACATATAAAGAATTAAAGAATATTAACAATGTAGAGTCTTCTAAAATCTACACAGCTGATAAAAAGATAATGGGTAAGTTCTTTCTAGAGAATAGAACGAATTTAACCTATAAAGATATATCTCCTGATATATTTAATGCTTTGATAGCTACTGAGGATTCGCGTTTCTACGAGCATAATGGTATAGATACTAGAAGTTTACTTCGCGTGATATTTAAAACAATCCTTCTTAGAGATAGAAGTTCTGGTGGAGGTAGTACTCTTAGTCAGCAACTTGCTAAAAACTTATATGGTAGAGGTTCGCATAGCTTTTTGAGCATGCCTATTAGTAAGTTGAAGGAAATGTTTACAGCATCTAGATTAGAGAAAATTTATTCTAAAGAGGGAATTATTACTCTTTATCTTAATACTGTGCCTTTTGGTGAGAATGTATATGGAATAGAAAGTGCCGCTCAGAGATTCTTTAGTAAGTCGGCTGCTGATGTTTCTACTATAGAGGCTGCTACTCTTGTGGGTATGCTTAAGGCTTCTACTTCTTATAACCCTCGTTTACATCCTAAAAGATCTACAAGCAGAAGGAATACAGTGATTAATCAGATGGTTAAACATAAGGACTTAACAAAAGAAAAAGGGGAGTTATTAAAGAAGATGCCTCTTGTGATTAAGTATAAACGTTTGAGCAATAATGAGGGTTTAGCTACATATTTAAGAGAGAATCTTCGTCATGAGGTGAAGAGTATTGTTAAGAAATTTAATAAAGAGAATGACAGCAAAATAAATATGTATAGCGACGGATTGAAGATATACACAACTATAGATTCTCATCTTCAGAAATATGCTGAAGAGGCCGTTAATCAACATATGAAGTCTCTACAAAAAACTTTCTATAAACATTGGAAGAAAAGAGAACCTTGGTATAATAATCGCTTGATTCTAAAGTCTGCTCTTAAACGCTCTCAACGTTATAAACATCTTAAAAAACTTAAGAAATCGGATAAGGAGATTACTAAGATCTTTAATACTAAGGTGAATATGGAGATCTATTCTTCTAAGGATGGTGATAAGGATGTGAAGATGAGTCCTATGGATTCTATTAAGCATTATTTAAAGATTCTTCATACTGGTTTTATTGCTGTGAATCCTCAGAACGGACAGATTCGTGCTTGGGTAGGTGGTATAGATCATAAGTATTTTAAGTATGATATGGTTAAGGCTGAACGTCAGACAGGTTCTATTTTTAAACCTATTGTTTTTGCTGCTGCTCTGGAGAATGGTGAAGATCCTAATTCGTATTATTCTAACGAGATAGAGGCCGATAAAGAACATCAAGGCTGGAAACCTAGAGATTCGCATAGTAACGATTCTATTAGATATTATTCTATGAGAGGAGCTCTTGCTCATTCAGTAAATACTGTGGCTGTAAAGGTTCTTATGAAAACAGGTATTGATGAAACAATTCAGATGGCTCAGGATTTGGGTATTAGAAGTGAGTTGTCTAGATTTCCATCTATGGCTTTAGGGGTGTCTAATAGCTCTCTTCTGGAGATGGCTCAGGTGTTTTCTACTTTTGCTAATAGTGGTGAGTGGGTTAAACCTTATTATATTACTAAGGTTACTGATAAAGCAGGTAATATTATATACGAGAAGAAAGATATAGAGAGACATATAGTTATGAGCTCGGAGAATGCTGCTATTATGAATTTCATGCTTGAAGGAGTGGTGAATAATGGTACTGGTAGAAGACTTCGTGGACGATATGGCTTAAGAAATTGTATAGCTGGTAAAACGGGTACTACTCAGAATAATGCTGATGGTTGGTTCTTTGGTTATAATCCACATATTGTGGCTGGTGTAAGAACGGGTGCTAACGATATGAGAGTTCATTTTAGATCTACTTATCTGGGACAGGGTGCTAATACGGCTTTACCTATATTCGGACTCTTTATGCAAAAGGCTCTTAAAGATCCTCGTTTTTCGCATTGGAACCGTATTCAATTCCCTAGCTTAAGCATTCTTAATACATTAGAGAAAGATGCTCCTTTATATAAGAAGAGCCTTGATGTTACTAGAGAGATGAAGACTGATTCTATAATTAATATTAATAGAGAACGTGTTAAGTACTATAATAGGGATGTTAAAAAAGCTAAGAAAAAGAAAACTAGTATATGGTTTAAGATTAAAAGCATATTCAAGAAGAAGGATAAATAATAGATTATATTTGGTAAAGAAAGAGGGGGCTTATAGCCCCCTTTTTTTATTCTTTTTTCTTTATTAGATCTTCATTATTTGTCAATAAGAAACTCTTTATAATCCTACACATTGCATGTTTGGGACTAGAGAATGCGTAACGAGAATTAGCAGTACCATTAAACCAATTAGACTCTGCCACTAAAGCATTAGTTTTATTGTCATAAATCTCTAGTTTTGCTTTACTATCACCCATACTTTGATCAACTACTCTAAGTTGAAAAACATATTCAGAAGTTTCTTTCTTGTCAAGTAAAACACAGTTTGTTTGCTCTTTAAGAACCTCATTGAATAATTTTAATACTTCTACACCTTCAGCATTAATTTCATCTGCTGTTTCCACAAAAGTAAGAAAGACCTTAGATTTTTTAGGTAATTGTGCTTGTGATGAGAAAGAGAATAGAGAACAAAGAAGGAATACTATTCCTAATTTTAGAGCGAGTGTTTTAGAAAATTTCATTTTTACTTTATTTTAAATTTAACTTATCGTAGATCTATAAACTTGTTTCTTTTTCTACTGGTGGCAGGCATTTGAAGAGAGTTAATATTTTCCACTTCTTCGAATACTACATCAGGGGCTACCCTTACCTTAGAGCGGAATATATCTTTTATCTCTTTAGAGAATTCATCACTCTTGTCCTGAGAGCCTACTTTTATGCGTACACCATCGGTTCCTATATTATTTGTATATACCTCTATTATGTAGTTTGTAACATTAGGTATGCTGTCTAATATATCGTTAAAAGCAGTTGGATATATAGAGGTTCCTTTAAACTTTATCATCTGACCTTTTCTACCAACAACTGGACCTACACGAACAGTGTTTCTTCCGCATTCGCATTTCTGGTTAAAATGGTAACACATGTCTCCTGTTCTGAAGCGTAATAATGGCATGCCTTCTACTCCAAGGGTTGTGATTGTTAATTCTCCTAATGAGTCTTCATCTACCCTATCACCCTCATCGTCTAAGAATTCTATTATTATTAGTTCTGGCTGATGATGTCCTCCATTGCTTTTTTCGCATTCGGTAAAAGAGGATTGCATCTCTGTGGATGCGTATGTTGAGTATAGTTTAAGATTAGGCCATTTGTCGTTTATCTTCTTTCCTAGAGTGTTTAAAGAGAAGTCATTTTTCCTTATTGGTTCTCCTATGCAAAGAGCGGATCTTAAAGATGAATTATTGAAATCTATATTGTTCTTTTCGGCATATTCTACTAATTTAAGTAAGAAAGAGGGAACAACTATACAGCAAGATGGATGCATTCGGTTTATTGTATCCCATTGCAATTCGGGTATTCCGTTACCTACTCTTATTATTCCTGAACCTAATTCTTTAGCGCCTAAGAAGTAAGCCAGTCCTGCCATAAACCTTCTGTCTATAGTGGTCATCAGCTGTATCTTGTCTTTTTTAGAGCAAGAGGCTGTAGTGAAAGATAGGTATTCGTTATAAGCAAGACGATCTAAATCGTTGTTTGTTAAAGCAAAAGTGACTGGTTCTCCCGATGTGCCTGAGGTAGTTACAAAATCTATTAATTCATCATTATCCACACAAATAAAAGCCGATTCGTTTCCTATAAAATCATCCTTAGAGGTGGTAGGAAATTGTAGTAAGTCCTCTGTATTATTAATAGAGTTTATATCTATATTATTGTCTTTGAATTGTTGTTGATAGAATGCTGAATGCTCTTTAAGATATATTAATAGTTTTTTTAATTCTTCGTTTTGAAAGTTTGAGATATCCTCTTTACTTGAGAATACTATTTCTTTATTTTTTGTTATTTTGTACATCATCTATATCTTCTTGAAGAGTAATTATTTCGTTTTCGTAAGGTATCTGTTTTGTAAGAGCTTGTTTCCAATATTTTACTGCATCTTGATTTTCATATACTGAGTAGCAATAATCCCCCAGTAACTTGTAAGTTAAATACATGTTTGGGTTTGAGGCAATAAAAGCAGACATCTCCTCTTTAGAGAATTTTTTTCCGTGTTTTATGCAGTCTTTTATTTCTTTTACAAATTGTCTGTATTCAAGTAATCTTTTATAGTCTTTATTGAGAAAGACACTGTCTGCTGCTATCTCTAAACTCTTAGTGTGTAAGGTTTTTGAGAAATCTCCATCTTTAAAGATCTTAGATAAATCGTATGCCACATATTTACCCTCTTGCCAAGGGGCTGTTGATATATACATTATCTTTTGCTGTGGTTTGAAAATGACAGAGTGATGAGCTATCTGCTGATCTATGCCCATAGGATTAGATAAACCTATATCCTCTCCGTTCACACCTTTTTTCTCTCTTAATATTCTGGCCACTGAAGTCGCATTCATAGGACTAAGACTATCTATTAATTGAGCCACTCTAGTGTAGCGGTAGTTGGAGTCAGAACTTTTGATATTATTTATATTTCTTTCACTTAAGGCATATACATCAGATTGAAAATGATTAGTACATATAATCTGATTTTCGTTCTTAGTATGGAAAAGAGCTATCTTATCTGGTGATTTCTCTATAATGGCTGCCTTTCCATCTTTTGCCGATCCTATTAATAATGATTCGGATACAAAGACTTCTCTACTCTTAGCTATTTCGTAAGCTTCCTCTATGCTAGAGGCATATTGTAATATTTCTCTTGCTAATATAGATATTGGTGTTTTGGCCGATCTAGGAACTGAGGCTTTAGCAGCATTAATTGTTATGCTCAAACCTTTTTCGTTCATGCCAGATAATACTCCTATCATGCCTGCCCAACCTATAGATACAAATTTGTAACCTGTCTCTGGTGAGCATATAGTTACTAATTTATTCTTTGCAAAATCGTCTCCTACATAGAAATCGAAGTTACGGCCTATTATTAAAGTAGAATCTTTACTTCTTTCTCCCCAGCTAGCAAAAGATGTACAACCCACTAACATGTAATCTTGCATTGTATGACCTATATCATGAGCTCCATGGTAATTTAATTGCCTTTGATAAGGAGTGCCAAATTCGTTATAGTCTGTTGTGCATGATTCAGAGATTCCTAATATCTCTTTTCTATATTCTTCTGTTATGTTCTCGCCTAGTCGTCTATTGAATATTTGAATAAAGAATCTAAGGAATTTAACGTAGGCTTTAGAAGGAACAATCTCATATATCTTGTCTACAAAAACTTTCTCTTGGAAATGTAGAAGATCTTTCATTAATATCCCTTGGGCTCTACCTCTACTATATGCTTCTCCTTGTATCTTTAGTTCCCATAGTCCACAACTGTCATGCTTAAGGTAGTTATCTCCATATCTAGTGTAATTGTCTATTTTCTCTAAAGAGTGCTGTTCTGTAGAACTAACTTCTGGTTTACACATATCTGCAGACTTGTATAGATAGACTACACTAGATATTATTAATATTACACAAAGTATGAATGTCCTTAAAGTATATTTCAAGGTTTTCTTTAAATATTTATTCATAATACTCCCCCTACTTTTTTAGCTAAGTATTCTTCTCCTAGAAATTCTGCACAAGTGTATAATGCTGTTACACTTACTCCCATAGCACCGTGTACATTAAGATTCTGTCCTGTTAAAAAGAGATTGTTGATTTTTGTGCGTGGTGATAATAGGCTTTTATATATGGCCTTATGGTCTTTTATTATTCCGTAAGCAGTGCCGTTTAGAGTGGCTGTATAATCGCGGTATGATAATGGTGATGTTGTGAATACACTTTCTATATTCTCTACTATCTCAGGGTGATATTTATTAACGAAACTTATTACTTCCTGGGATTTCTTTTCTTTAAAAGCTTCATATCCTGCTCCTCTATTATTGCATTTGGTGTCAGAATATTCTTCTACTTCACTCATCTGCATAGGTACAAGTATAGATATCACATCAACAAATTCTTTGTTTTTAGAGTTTGCTTGGAAAGATAACATGCAACTATAAGTACCTGTCTTAGACTCGTCATACCATAGGTCTTTATCTCTGTGTAAGTATATATTTGAATTTCTATATTTACACTTCTTAGGCTTCATTATAAGGTAGGTGGTAAAGACGCTGTAAGTATTAACCAGACTGTTAATGCGTGTTTTGAAGGCCTTTTTTATTACTTTATTCTTTTCTAATATGTCAAGAGTAATACTTGGATGTACATCAGAAATAAAATTGTCGGCATAAAAGAGTTCTTCATTATTTACCTCTAAGCAAGAGACTAAGTCGCCTTCCATCTTTATAGAAGTGACTTCTTTATTATTGAAAACATCTCCTCCATTTGCTCGTATCTGAGCAACCAAAGCATCAGCTACTTGCATACTGCCATCTACAAAACGGTATGATCCCTCTAGATAAGAGTTAGTTACCATTGCATGATGATAGAATGTAGTTCTTTCTTTATCACCTCCATATAAGAGTGATGTTCCTGCTATTATTTGTTGAAGATCTTCATCTCCTATCATTTCTTTTATTGTCTCGTATGCTGATGTAGACATTAGATCTAGTGCACCCTCTGAGAGTTTTCCTTCTTTTAAGAGTTCTACACTTACCAACTTACCTATCTTCTCTAAGAAGTTCACATATTTTGTAAGATTAGCGCGTTGCTCTGGGAAATCATTAGACAGAGATTCTATAAAAGCCTTATGACCAGTAGCATATTTATATTCTTTGCCTTTATAATTTATAATATCAAAGGCTGTATTATCAAGTTTTCTTAGTTTTATCTTATCGTATATGCCTAAATAAGTAAGAATCTGGTACATCAACTGCCCCTTTTCCATACTTCCTATATAATGCATTCCAGTATCTAAGAGATGCCCCTTTCTTTTGAAAGATTGGAAACAACCTCCATATAAAGGGTTCTTCTCTAAAACACAGACCTTATATCCTTCTTTACTTAAGATAGCTCCACATTCTAGCCCCCCCAGTCCAGAACCTATTATTGCAATATCGTATTTCCCCATATTATTTTTTAAGCTTTAATATATAAATTGTGTTTGAGGTGATTTTATCGTTCTCTATCTCGTGGACAGAGAGATTATTATCATTGAATATTCGCATAAATGATTCCCGTGTATTGAAATGTAAGTCGTCTACTGTCTTGTTAAATTTCAAAATCTTAGTGGAGAATAACTCAGTGAGTTTAGTCATTTTATGCTTTTCCTCTTTCTCTGCATCACCATCTCTCATTATTATAAAACCATCTTCACTTAAGTAAGAAGCACAATTTTTGATTAATTGCTCTTGCTTTGCAAAACTTAGATAGTGCATCATATCGTTGATGACAAAAACATCCGTTTCCTTAAATTCGTAACTAGAAACATCTGCACACTTGAAATCTATATTTTTTGTTTTGTAGTACATATGATTAGCTAGACTTATCTTCTCTTCGTCGTAATCAACTCCTAAGACTGTTCTTTTCTCGGACAGGAAACTCAACATATATGATAATGGTCCGTATCCACAGCCAAGATCTACTATTCGTGCATCTCTAGGTATGATCTCATCAAAGAAAGTATATCCTTTTTCCATCTTTACCTTTATTCTCATATACCATTCGTTGACTGCTCCTTTGTATTTGAAACCTGTTATCAACTTGTTATAGAAATATTGATTGTGCGGACGTGAATATTCATCAGTAATTTTTGCGTATTCTTTCTTGAAATATGCTGATATATTTTTTGTTCTTTCTTGATAAGTCTCTCCCCATGTTTTATCCTCGTGTTTTATTAAAGGCAGAATTCTTAAGCGTACTTTTCCTCCGTATATATTGAAAGGTTCTTTCTTAGACACACACATGCCTGCTCCATATATAACTGCAGGTCTAATATCTAATTGTAATTCATTAGCTAGAAAAAAGGCTCCTTTATGGAAACGTGTTATATGTCCACTCTCCGATCTTTTACCCTCTGGGAATATTGCTATAGAGTAACCCTCTTTGACTCTTTCTCTTATGATTTCTATATTGTCTTCTACTCCGTCCTCTACATGTATAAAACCTGCATAACGAACAAGGAAACCGAAAAGAGGTGATTTCCATACCCAACTTTTAGATAGAATAACTATTTTAGGGTTTAGAGATAATATAGAAAGTATGTCTATGAATGATTGATGATTAGAGATTACTATAGAGGGTGTCTTCCAAATCTCTTTGTTGTTGTTCTCAAATTTAGCTCTTACAGTATATCCCATAAAAAGAACAAACATACAACCCCATCGGATGAAACAGCTGCATATATATCTTTTGTGTATCTTCTTTATTGGTAGAAGAAGTATGAATGGGAGTATTATTTGCATGAGAATACAAACAAGTAAGAAAGTTCCGAAGGGTGATAAGGAAGCTATGAAACTTGATAGTGTGTATGGGTGTTTCCCTGCTTTTATTCTGTTAGTGATTAGTATTCTGAACATTAATGGTTGTATTGTATATGCCACCAATACAACAACAAATATGCCTATAATAGATAACCAAGAAATAGAGTTCAATGCTGGATGTTTGGCTATTATTAATACTCCAAAACCAACTATAGTGGTGAATGCAGAGAAAAGTATAGCCTCCTTATGTTGATTTAATATCTTCTTGTCGTTTCTATATTCTTGCAAGAGTCCGTCCATGACAAATATGGCAAAGTCGTCGCCTATACCAAATACAAAGGTTGATAGTATTATGCTGACTATATTAAATTGTATATTGAATATGCCCATTATGCCTATTATTATTATCCAACTTATAAGCATGGGTGTGAAGGATATTAGGGCTAGTTCTATTCTTCCATAAGTAAGTAGAAGCACAAGAAAGACTATTAATCCTGATATTGTAAGTACGAAATAGAAATCATCTTTTACATCAACTACCAGCTTGCTTGCCAGATATGATTTATCGAAGATAACCACATTGGCATCATCCTTGAAATGCTCATAGACCAAATCTTTAGTATCTGATATCTTAACATGTGAGATAGCCATAAAAAGACTGTCAGAGGAGTTTATCCAATTCTTGAATAGACTTCTATGCTTAAGTGATTCCACTCTATAATCGCAATAAGTATATTTCTTGCTTACTAGGGTTTTAGTAGCTGATATTAGTTTAGAAGGAAGATGATGTTTATTCTTTGCTTCTTCTAGATATGTGATAAGAGGCTCTCTTCTTGTCTGCCAAAAGTTATTCCATTTAGCTATTCTTAGATTCTGCTCTTTCTTATTTATAAAAAATCTGTTTAGAGAGGAATAGGACTTTATGCCCTTTATTCCATCTAATTTGTGAGAGAGTTTACTGTACTCTTTGAAACATTCATCTTGAGTATTTCCAACAGAGACAAAAAGCACATCTGTACTGTCTCTTTTCATTACTTTTTTTATCTTCTGCTCTGCCTGCTTTAAATTCTTAGGATAGAAGTTAAGGTTCATTATATCTCCGTCAAAACCTACATTTCTTGAGAAGAATAAACATACTGGTATAGCTATTAAGAATAGTATGAGTATTTTCTTGTTCTTATCGAAAGAGTAATTAGTTATTTTATCAATAAAGCGTTTCTTTACTGTCTTTTTTCTTGACTTTACATCTAAGAAATGAGGCATGAAAATCAAGCAGCATATTATTGTTCCTACCAATGATAAAGAGGCAAAAAGTCCAAAATCTTGAAGTAAATTTGAGTTTGTATACATTAATCCAACAAAGGCCCCTATGGTGGTAGTACTTCCTATTGTTAGTGGGAAAGATATCTCTTCTAATAATTGAGGTATACTGTCAACATGATTGTTATGCGATAGTACATGTATGGAATAACTGAGGGCTATACCTATAACGGTGGCACCTGCTCCTATTGCTATGGCTGAGATAGAACCATTAAGGAAATATATCATAGAGAACGCAAAAGACGTTCCGTAGATTATAGGAATTAGTATAAAGAATATAGAACGTTTGTCGGTGAAGGCAAAGAATATAAATATAATAATTATCAGTAGAGCTAGGGATACAGTAAGAGTAACCTCTTTTTTGATAACTCTAGCATTACCCACACTCATAGGAATTCCACCAAAGTAATCTATAACTATTTCAGGAGTAGATTTATTGATGTTTGATATTGATGCATCAAGAGCATCTACAAGTGCCTCATTTTCTTTGGGTTTTGAAGTATTGGGAGATATTACTAGGACTAGATTATCTCTATTCTCAGAGAAGATATGATCTTTGTATATATTATAATGAGCCGATACTTTAAGGTCCTCTAAGAGCTTTAAAGAGCTACCTCCTATCCATAATGGGTCTCTTATAAGCATTCCTTTTAATGCAGAACCTGCTGGAGAGAGAAGATTGGAATAGGAATTTAGTAACTGCTTATCTACCTTTTCTTTATTAATTAAAGAGTCTAGTCTTGTGTAATCCTTATCTGTTAAGAAGATGGGTAAGTAATCGTATATAAAATCGCTAGTGTTTTTTATTAAATCATCGTCTATAGTGTAAGTAAGGCTCTCTATAAGACTGCTATCTATATTTGCATATAAATTAGAGATGAAAGAATCTCCTGCTTTTATTAATTTATCAGCACTGGCATTATTATTAGAAGAGATAAGAACAACTAGTTCGTCTTTGATTTTTAGGTGTTTAAAAACCATTGAACTATTACGCATCTTTCCCTTATCAGAGAAAACAGATGTTATGTCTTCGTTTAGTTTTAGCTTAGATGCCGAGAAGGCAAAGAAGGCAAAACTTAATATCATTATTAGATATAATAATGTTCTGTGCTTCTGAAAATAATTGTAAATATGAATAAAAAACTGCCCCATTCTATTTTTTGTTTCTAAAGATTTTTAATAAGAGGTAAGACAATCCTGTCATGAAGAGTCCGTAACTTATTGCTAAGACTGTACTACCAACAAGGTATTGCACAAGATCTCTTTGTACTGATTCTAGACTAACATTACTAAAGCTTAGATCAGTTGGTTTGTCTAAGAGAAAACCCCCAACAGCAAAACCTGCATATAAGATGAAAGGTATTAAAGGTGGTAGACTGATATTAGCTGCAAAGATGGTGATTACCTTATTTTGTTTTAAGAGATGTGCCACCACGCCAGCTACTAACATTTGAAAACCCCATACAGGTGCTATTCCAAAGAAAGAACCAAGTCCTATTGATAGTGCTACATTTTTATCTGATTCGCTAGAGTTTATTATCTTATCATAGAAGAAATTCTTTAGATTAGTAAGTGTTAATGATAAGATGAATTTCTTTGGCCAATACCATAAAAGAGCTAATGTTACTAGGTAAGTATTAAGTATACTTATTCTTGTAAAATCCTTGAATGGTCTGAAATGTGAGACTCTATCCTCTGCTTTGGGATAATAAACCTGTATTGTAATATTTTCTACATTAATATTTTTCCATGCAGCATAAACCATTACTTCTAATTCGAACTCATACTTAGAGGATACATACTTAAAATCTTTTATCTTTTCTAGAGGGTATAATCTAAAGCCAGACTGTGTATCTTCAAGAGCTATTCCTGTTTCTGCTTTGTACCAGAAGTTAGAGAACTTATTAGCGAAACTGTTTTTGCTTGGCATATTATCGGCTGACAAGTCCCTTGCTCCTATTAGTAAACTATCAGGAGACTCTGTTATCTTGTCTATGAAAGAGGGAATGTCGCTTGCAAAATGCTGACCATCTGTATCTATGGTAATAGCGTATCTGAAATTACCTCTTTGTGCCATTTCAAAACCATGCTTTAAGGCTATTCCTTTTCCTTTATTTTTAGGATAAGAGAATATATTTATAAAGTCGTTCTCTTCCAATATATAGGATGTATTGTCTGTAGATCCATCGTTCACAACAATAATATCGCTTGCATATTCTGCCACATCTTCTATAATAGAGGCTATAGTATTAGCATTATTATAAGTGGGAAGAATAACAACAACATTAAGATCCTTTAATTTCTTTTTGTATATTTCTGCTTTAGTCATTCTATTTAAGTATTGAATGAGATTTAAACTTTAAGACTATCTTATCTGCCGCTTCTATATTGGCATTAATAACTATTATACCATCTGTGGGATCAGAGAGTTTTAGTTTTAAGAGCAAACTAGAGTTTTCATTAGGGTTAACAGCAGAAACGAACTTACATGTCTTTATTTCTTTATGTTGTATTTCTTGACCTAATACAAGAGAAGCACATTCTTTTACAATTTGCATAGAACATACTCCTGGCATTATTGGAAAGTCAGGGAAGTGCCCCTTATAGATCTCATGTTTAGGATTTAAGAACAATCTGAAAACATGTACATTATCTATTTCCTCTCTTTCTTCTATTTTATAAAAATCCTTTAATAACATTATATTTATTTTAAACTGTTAATTGTTAATCTTAGTCCTATAATGGGATGATTAATAACAATTTTCTTTGCTGAAAAAAAACGTATGTCTCTCTTGCCAAAGAAACCTCTTTGTTGCACTCTAACTAATCTACTTTGTGTAGTGTCTATAGTGTAATATCTGTTTGAAATCTTTTCTATAACATTATTAGACTCCTCACTCTTATATACTGAGTATTTGTCTAAAGGACTATGTTCGTAAGCCATCATAAATTCTATGTCGCTGGCAAATAACTCTAATATCTTTTTCTTGTTAAGAGGCTCTATGCACTGCTGAACAAGTACTTTATCTTTAGATATTTCCAGATTGAATATGCTTAAACCTAAGTAAGATGTTAAAACCAAACGGCATGATGATTCGTCCATCTTCTTTAATAATAACATTCCACTAAAATGCGATTTTTTATAATCTAGTGTCATATCATATTTCTGTAAAGAAGAAGAGTTTACAAAAGCTGGTAATTTGTTTAATTCACTTTCTGCCTTTTTATCTTTATGAAAGCCTGCAGGTATAAGACTTGCACAAGAAGAGAAAACAAGTAGTATTATAAATGCACTAATTAATTTTAAATTTCTCATTAGTCTTTAAGGTATTAAACTTACGATTATAGAACTTATACTTAGTGTAATCTTTTCCCGACTCTTTGATATGTAACTCGTCAACGGCCATAGTATTCTTTGATAAATAAATAACTATAGAATTTATGTATTTAGAACTCTGATCGTCCCTCATTATTATCTTGGTGATATACTGATTTGTATTCTGACTGTACTGCACATTATACTCACTAGTCAATTTGCTTAAATCGCCTATCATGCAAGCTGTCATCATACCCTTCATATTATGCATTATCTGATTGTCTCCTAAATCTATCACTGACTTCTTACCGCTTGAGACAGTAGTTAATTTGTTGGCATTAATAATCATTGTATATTTTACAGGAGTAGTATAATCCATTCTTATCTTGTTCTCTTTGTAAAAGAAACTACCCTTAGATTCTATCTCCTCATCAAACACATCTATATATTTTGTCTGTAGGAAATTGCAATCTATAGTCTTCATTGTAGATGCTAATTTCTTTAATTTAACTGTAATAGTATCTCTAAGAGCACTATTGTCAGTTGTTGATTGAGCAAAAACAGTAAAAACATTGAACAAAAGCAGTATGCTTATAATTATATTTTTCTTCATATCTATTTTTCTAATAATTCACTCACTGTACAAACTTTATATTTGTTCTCTTTTAAGAAGAGCAGTAGTTTCTTAAGCAGCTTATCGCTATTCTTTAATCTATCGTGCAATAATATTATATCTCCACCTTTTAATCTCTTAAGTATTCTATTATATGTCTTTTCTATATCATCTGTATTGGTATCTAAAGAACGTATAGACCAACCTATAGATCTGTAACCTAACTCTTTAATAGATTTAGATATTGTAGGATTTGTAACACCAAAAGGTGGACGGAAAAGATTTGTCTCTGTATATTCATCAAGAATATTTTTACACTTTTGAATATCAGATAGCATGTTTTTAAACGAAAAAAGAGGAAATATAGGCTTATGAGAGAATGTATGATTCCCTATTAAGTGACCCTCATCTATAATTCTCTTAAGAATCTCTTCGTTGCCAACCACCTTACTACCAATTATAAAAAATGTAGCTTTTACTTTAAACTCTTTTAGTACATCTAATATCTTTGGTGTATGTACACTATCTATTCCATCGTCAAAAGTAATAGCAATTATCTTCTCTTTAGTATTTATTCCGCAAAAAGATTTCACATAAAAGCTATTTCTTATACTATATGAACCATAGAATAAAACAATAGAAAGGCTTATAACTAAAAAGAGAATCCACATATTAAACAGATTGTAATAATAAAAAGCTGTAATTGATATCTTGATAATTATTAAAGATTAATACAGTCTTTAATTTCTTATTCGGCTCTATATTCATTTGTTGAGTGTAGTTTCCTCTAAGAAGCTGAGTACCTAACCACATTGCAAAAGAAGAAGCTGTATGAAACTCACCACAATAGTCTTTGAAATATCTTTTATCTACATTAACTAATAGGTTTTTAAAAGAACATTTAGACTGAGTTTCTCCTGATAAAAAAATATCTATATCCGATATCTCCATATTGTTTTCAAGAAGAAACTTTTGCATATCTTCTTCTATATTAGAGGCTTTATAAAGGGTTTTAATGTCTTTTATTCTAACCGAATCCTCCTTTTTCTCATTTGTTAAGATAAAGAAATTAGCAGCCTCTCCTGCTCTGTGATTCTTATATATACCCAATCGTCTTGATATAGTTTCCTGAGTATTTGTTATCTCATCTATACCACCAAGAAGCACATTATTCACATTCTTATTATTCAGCTTCATGGCCGAATCAATAATAGCATTCTCGAAAGAAAAACCTCTATGTGTATGCGTCATATTATAAGAATGATTGCCCTTCAGAAGAGCTATCTGTCCGCCTATAGTATTAAAAGTAGATTGAATAAAAGAAGTAGGGTTTGGCAATTGCTCATCACTATCTATTACCGAATCGTAGAATTTTTGGGTATCAGCCATACATCCTAATCCTGTAGCTGTGATTATAGCATCGCAGTCCATATCTTTCATTACATGCAAGGCAGAGGCAACTCCCAACTTTATAATTCTGCTCATTCGTCTCCTTTTCATAGGGAAAGGAATAGCTAATTTATAATCAGGTTCTCTTAATGGTATTTGTACTATATCCATCTCATCCTCTAAAGAACAAAGGGAATTTATTGCAGATACAGATTGTATATATAAACCTTGTTTTATCATATAGTCTTTATTTTGAAAAGATTAAAGAAGAACAGTTTCCTCCAAAACCAAAAGAATTAGACATTACTGTAGATATATTAGTCTTTGTGTTTGATGTGATGGGTGACAAAGGGATATCTGCAATAGGAGTATTATAATTAAGATTTGCAAAGGCTAGTTGATGCTGTATAGCAAGAATAGAATAAACAGCCTCTATTCCTCCCGCAGCACCTAGTGTATGTCCTGTATATGCTTTGGTAGAACTAAAAAGAGGTGATTCATCACCAAAGAATCTGTGTATAGCCGTTATCTCAGACAAATCATTATTATTTGTTCCTGTACCGTGAGCATTTAAGTAATCTATATCTTCTTTATGTAGACCACTCATCTCAAGGGCTTCTTGCATGGCTGTATAAGGACCTTTACCCTCTGGGGATGAAGCCGTTTGGTGGTATGCATCATTAGTATTAGCATATCCCTGCAAGAAACAATAATTCTTCTTTGGTTTAGATTCCTCTGATTGAATAACAATAAATCCTGCTCCCTCACCTAGGTTTAAACCAAGTCTTTTTGCATCAAAAGGTTTACATTTACCATTATCTAATATCTGTAAAGATTTGAACCCATTAAGAGTAAACTGACATAAAGCGTCTGATCCTCCAACAAGAACACAGTCCAGAAAACCATTCTTTATAAGCTCTGCCCCCTGCATTATTGAATTGGCAGAGGAAGAACAAGCGGTACTTAAAGTATCTATATGATCTTTAATATTTAAGTAATCAGCAATATTTTCAGTAGAAGCTCCACAGTCATGCGAACATATGTCTCTTAGACGACCTTTATTATTATCTTCTCTGAATTCTCTATAAAAACCCTCGCTCAAATCCATTCCTCCCACTGAGGTAGAAGAGATAAGTCCTATCCTCAGATTCTTGTCTATAGAGGAATCTAGTAAAGCCTCTTTAGCAGCGGACATTCCCAATAAAGAAGTACGAGAGATAGTGGCATCTAGAGATAAACCCAATCGCTTTTTTAAATCATTATTAGATAACTTAACCTCAGAAACAGGGAAGTTGTTAGAGGTAGAAAACAATGTAACTTCTCCCATGCCATCCTTACCCTTAAGTAAAGAATCCATATTTTCAGACACATTATTTCCTATACTAGAAACAACTCCTATACCACTTATTACTATTCTCATTATTTCTTATTTGCTACAACATATTCAGCTAAAGTCTTGATAGAATAGAAGATTTCTTTATCCTTATTCTCCATTCTTATGCCATAAAGTCTTTCTATAATTAAGATTATCTCAAGAGCGTCTATAGAATCTAATCCTAGTCCTTCTCCAAAAAGAGCCTCATTCTCATCAAGATCATCAGGAGTAGTATCTTCTAAGTTTAATGCCTCTATAAGTTCTTCTTTTAATTCTTTTATTATCTGTTCCATTATATTAGTCTCTTTTAATTAATTTAAAATTCAATTTATATTCATCGTTTAAGAAATCGCACCAACCCAATATGCAAAGTTTGATTCCCCTGTTAAATAAGATATTAAGATAAGAATCAAAGAGTTCATTAGGCATTTCCTTGGCAACAAAGAAAGTATTCTCTCCTTTTATTCCATGCTTGATGCATATCTCGCCCATAACGATGTTAGGCAATGTGTAAACAAAGATAGCAGGACTAACTTCATCCTCACTATTTATCTGTTTTTGATGTTTTATATCTGTGTTTAAAGAGGCTGAACTATTTGCCATCAAAAGAGATATCTCTTCTGCTTTATAATCATTCAGTATATCTTTAAGTAAATGATTAGCTGCTGTTGTACCTAATTTAGACATTTCATCTGCCTTAAAATATTTGATATCTGGCTTGCCAATCAACTTATATGATAGGGAGATAAATTCTTTATAAGTCTCTGTGTCTTCTCCATTAAAAAGAAGCTGTCCATCAACAAAGAGTTTTTTATCTTCTATATTGCATTCTTTTATAAGAGAATAAGTGCATTTTTTCTCTTCTCTTAGAGCAAACTTAGTATTTGGTGAACCAAAGATTAAAGCTGCATTACAGCCACCAAATCCTGATGCTGTTTTAAGGCAAGTATTGATAGGCAAATCTCTATGTTTATAAGAAAGGGATAAATCGCAAGACACTCCTAACTCCTGGAAACCCTTTACTCCAAAAACTATATTTTCTCTTAATTGGTGTATGCAGGCTATTATTTCTATTACTCCTGAAGCCCCTAGTGTATGTCCGAAATAAGGTTTAAGACTGTTTAATGCTTTATCCGAAAGATTCATTAAAGCCAGAGCTTTAGATTCCATCTCATCGTTATAAACTGTAGCCGTACCGTGACAATTGACAAAATCTATATCTTCACTCTCAAAATTAGAAAGTTCTAAAGCTGTTTTAATAGCAGAAGCTAAACCACCTCCATCACGGGAAGGACCAGAGATATGATTTGCGTCATTACTTATTCCTCCTCCAAAGACTTGAATCTTATCTTTATCATCTACAATTTCTATATTAGAGCTAAGTAAGATAGATCCACATGCCTCTCCTATATTAAGTCCGTCTCTAGCACTATCATAAGGTCTACAGATTTCTTGACTTAAAGATTTGAAAGAGTTAAAACCTGAAACAATAAATTCGGACAGAACATCAACACCAGCAACAATTACATTATCAAAATCACCTGTTTCTATTAGTCTAGAGGCTACTATACTAGCACTTATTCCAGAGATACAGGCATTAGAAATAACTTGCGCTTTGTTAGTCATGCCAAAATATGAAGATACATTCTCTGATAGTTTCCATAAAAAAGGAAGATTATCCTGAGAATTTTTTAACTCTTGTATATCCCCTTTAGTGGTTGAGATTATTAAAGCTGTTCTTTTATCGGAAAGAGATATATTTATATCTTTTATAGTGTCTAGTATAGAGAGAATAACCAGTTGTTCAGACTTTTTATAATTCTCTAGTTTATTCTCTTTTACAAGTATAGATAAAGAATTCTCATCTATTTGTCCGCCCATAAAAGAAGAAGACAATAGATTTTTATCATCTATTCTCTTTATGCCAGATTTATAGTCTCTTATATTATCTACATTCTCTTTTGTTGTAAAACCCAAAGAACTAATAATATTGTCAGAGCATATATATACTTCTTTATTTATTCTATTATTCCCCATTTCTTTTTCCATTCTTGATAAAATTGAGGGTTGTTTAAAACCAATTCATTATCTTTCAAAAAAACCTGCATGCTACTGCCAGTGGCAATAATAGCAGAATCATATTCTCTAGTAATTACAAAATCAAACTCTATCTTAGCCGATTCATTGAAAAGGTATGTAGTAGTCACAATAGCAGTATCACCATATCTAAGTGATTGCTTATATTGACAATTAAGTTCTACTATTGGCGCTAGGTATGATTCTTTATAAATGTCCATATAGCCTATTCCGTATTTCTTTCCAAAAGATTCTCTCCCGTCTTCAAAGTATTTAGGGTAATTACCATGCCATACAATCTGCATAGAATCTACCTCACTAAAGCGTACTTTTAAAGATGTTTGATCAACAAGATTAGTCTTATTTTTTCTATTTATCTTCATTTATAAATATTTTCATTTTGCATTCTGCTATAAGTTTATCATTAGAATAAACCTCAGCATTTATAAGGGTTATACCTAGCAATTCCTGAATCACCTTCAATCGTGTTTTTAAAAGTTCTCCTATTAATGGAAGAGAAATAATTTTCATCTTATCAACAGAACCTATATAACCTATTGGTATATCCATATTTTTGGAAAAATATGCATTTCCCAGTCTTGCAGCTGCTGATTGAGCAATATGCTCTACCAATCCACATTCTTGAAAAGCATAATCATCACAAAAGATATTATCCTCTTTTATTTGTAGTTGAGTTGAACTAGTACCGTCTTCTTCTGCCTGAAAATAATCTACCATTACAATAGGTTCACGCTGAGGTATTAGTTCTAAAATCAAGGCTTTCTCAGATATTCCCATATTAATCCTTTTTTGTTCTTTTTTATTCTCAATACTTTCATCATCTCGTCCTCTGGTTCGTCAGGAAAGACCCATGCTTTATTTGTAGCTCTTGCTAATTTCTTAGTGGCCTCTAGATCGAAATCTTCTGACAGATAATATGTAGGATCTAATAAAGAATCACTTGCCTGTATCTTACCCTCTCTAAGGGCTATATCGTATAGTCTTGTTTTAGGGTATATCCTCATTCCTATAAATGGAAAGAAAACAGAGTAATCTATCTTTTTAGAGTTCTCTATTGTTTCTAGAAGAGTCTTTTTAGTCTCTCCATAACCACCTAAGATAAGAAAATGGGAATAGTATACATTAGTGTCTAAGCAAAGTTTCGAGGATCTTAGAACGTCTTCAACAGTGAAATTCTTTCCATAGTTTTGTAATTGCTCATCACAAAAAGATTCTGTACCGAACTCTATATGTGTAAGTCCTGAACGCTTGTAAATCTTCAGTTCCTCAGCAGTAAAATTTGAGGGAGAGAAATAAGCTCCCCATTTGACTTTCAAACCACTTCTAATGATTTTCTCGGCAAGCTCAACATTATAATCGTTCTTTATATTAAAAACTGAATCGGTAAAAAAGAGGTAATTTATTCCCTTTTCTTTATTCAGTCTTAACATATCGTCAACTATCTTATCTGCATCAAGAGTTCTTATTTGTCTACCATCAATTATAGGATAAGAGCAATAAATACAATCGTAACAACAGCCTCTTTTGGTCTGTATATTAAGCATGCCGCTCTCTTTCCAATAATAATCTAGACTATCTGTTTCGAAAGAGACCTCTAGAGATTTAAGGTAATTCTTATGCTTATTGCATTTAATAGAATCTCCATCCCAACTCACAAGTCCCTCTATTTTCGATGTATCTTCTTTATTCTCAAGGGCAGTGACTAATAATCTGAATGCCTCTTCTCCTTCTCCTATTATTCCATAATCAGGGGAAAGAGTTTTCATTAAAGATTCAGGATATATAGAGAATCCAGCTCCACCAACAATAACTGGTTTATCTGATTTTTGCCTAACAATGTCAATAATACTCTTATAACTACTAATAAAATTAGACATATCTAAAGAGTTAGAACCATCTATATTTCTTAGTGACAGTCCTATGTAATCAGCCTGATAAGCCAATATTTCTAGAGCTAGGGTATTATTATCGCATAGGTTTAGATCTAATATCTTAACATCTACTCCAGGTATATATTTCTTTAAATAAGTAGAAATATAAGATAAACCTATAGGATAAACTGGGTATGGTTTCTTGTATCTATTAGCAGATATCAATAATATCTTCATAATTATTCTTTCCAAAATTTATAATAATTGAACCACTGCTCAGGATATCTTTTAACTATATCCTCCAAATTCTTCACGTACTCGTTCAATATCTCTTCAGGTCGTTGCTTACCTTTGTTTGGGTGTATAATAAAGTTGAATCTATATGTTTTATTTCTCTCTCTCATAGCAAAATAGGAAACAACAGGCACATTGAATTTTGAGGCAAGTAGAAAAGGTCCTAAAGGAAATTTTGCTTCTTGTCCCATGAATGTTGTTTCAAGAACATTCTTCTCACCCATATATCTATCTCCTTGGAAACATACATATTCGTTGGCGTCCAGAGCATCTTTTATTTTAAAGACATGAGAGAAATCATCTTCTTTTATAGGAATAACATGAAAGCTATCTCCCTCCCCGTTATTTTCTTCTATAATGTGTTTTATATTCTGATATTCTCCATCATACATTACAACATTTATCTTCTTTGCATAATCGTCGAAGAAAGGAGCTCCAACCTCCCAACAACCAATATGAGCACCAAGCATTATAACTCCTTGCTGAGAATCTAGTACAGACAAGAACTCTTTGTAATTATTGAATTCAAACTTATATTTTTCTGACAGTCCACCTCTAATAGCGATCTTATCAATTATTGTTTGTCCAAAAGTGTAGAAATTCTTAAATAAAAAAAGAAAAGTATTAAACCTTCCTTTCTTTAAGATCTTACGAGAATAGAAAACTATAGCTTGAGTTTCTTTTCTTGCAAATAGAACAAAATGAGTAGCAACAAAAACTAAAAAGAAATAAGAGAACACGATTCCAAGACGCTTTATAATGAATATAAAGATGCTGTAACCCAGTGCATTCCCTTTTGATTTACCACTCCATTCTGACATATATCTATGCTTGAGTAAGTGAGTATACTTTGTCGCAGAATTGACCGAATGTAGTGATTCCTTCGAAGTCAGGTGCTTTTAAAGTGATTCCAAATTCTTGCTCTATGATAACTACCACATCAACAAAGTCTAAACTATCAAGTCCTAAACCTTCAACAAGTAATACATCTTCAGTTACAATAGTTTCGTCCTCTATCTCAAACTCTTCTATCATTCTCTCTCTCACTTTTGCAAAAAGCTCTTCTCTATTCATATATTTAGTTTTTAAATTTTTTAACAATAATTGTTGAATTTGTTCCACCGAATCCGAATGAATTAGACAAGAATACATCAAAATCCATATCTACTCTCTCGGATCTAATATCTAAATTAAGATCTTCCTCTATGCCATTATAATTTAATGTAGGTGCTACAAAACCGTGCTTCATCATTAACATAGAATAGACAACCTCACTAGCTCCTGACATCCACATCTCATGACCAGTCATTGATTTTGTAGAACCAATAATTGGAGATAATCCGTCGAAAACAGAAGAAATAGCGCGTGCTTCCATAATATCACCAACAGGTGTAGAAGTGGCATGAGCATTTACGTAGGGAATATCCTTAGCTGTCATATCAGCATCTTGAATAGCCTTCTCTATAGAACGTTTAGGTCCGTCCACATTAGGAACAGATATATGTCCACCATTTGAAGAGAAACCATAACCAACTACCTCAGCAAGAATATTAGCTCCTCGTTTTTGTGCTGACTCTAAAGACTCTAATACTAATGTTGCAGCTCCTCCACTAGGAACTAATCCATCTCTATCTTTAGAGAAAGGGCGTGAGGCTTCTGATGGAGAATCTTCTCTAGTAGAGAAAGCGTTTAAACCATCGAAACTACCTACTGCATAAGGATTGATTTCTTGTGCACCACCGCAGATTATAGTGTCCTGCATGCCTGTTCTAATCATAGTATAAGCCATGCCTATAGCATGAGAACCACTAGCACATGCACCTGATATAGTGAAGTTAATTCCCCTAAGTTTGAATATAACTGCCAGATTCATAGTGACAGTAGAATTCATAGATTGAAAAACAGAACCAGATCCACATAAGGCAGTGTTCTTTTTAGCACGTACTGTGTCTATAGCGTCCATTACTGGAGTTGTGCTACTATCATTACCGTACAAGACTCCCACTTCGTTAGCTTCAAGAAAACTATCGTCTATGCCTGCATCTTTAAGAGCCTCAGTAGTTGCCATAAATGCATACTCACCTTGCTCAGGAATACAAACACGTTTTTTTCTATCAACTAAACCTTTAAGATTGGGTCTGTCCAGAATTCCTGTTAAAGAAGAACGGAAACCCATCTCTTTACGAACAGAATCTATGCCTATTCCAGATGTGCCATTATATAATGATTCTTTTGCCTCTTCTAAATTCTTCCCTATACAGGAGTAAATCCCCATTCCTGTAATTACAACTCTTTTCATAAAATTATACTATTAAGTATATAAACCACCATTTATTGATATTACCTCACCTGTTATGTAAGAAGAGTTTTCTGATGCCAAGAAACCCACTAAATCAGCAACCTCTTTTGCATCTCCAAATCTACCCATAGGAATGTGAGACTTAAGCTCTTTCTCTGGTAATTCGCTTGTCATGTCTGTTCTTATAAATCCAGGAGCAACAGCGTTTACTGTTATCTTCTTTCTGGCCACCTCTTGCGATAAAGCTTTAGTGGCAGCTATTATACCACCTTTAGCAGCGGAGTAATTTACCTGTCCTGGCATTCCTTTAATTCCTGACAAAGAAACAATATTTATTATGCGGCCAAACTTTTTCATCATCATTCCTTTCAATAAAGGACGAGTTGTGTTATAAAAACCGTTTAAACCTATGCCTAAAACGTCTGTCCAGTCTTCTTTCTCCATCCAGAACATTAGGTTATCTTTTCGGATTCCTGCATTATTAACAAGAACCTCTATGCATCCTTCTTTGTGCTCTGCAATCCATTGTTCTAAAACACTTACTGTTTGTTCATTTTTAGAAACATCAAATTGTAAGATTTCTCCCTCTCCACCATTAGTATTAATCATGTCTAATGTAGATAGAGCCTCTTCCTTATTAGAAAGATAATTTATAATTATATAAAAACCCATCTCCGCTAATTTAAGCGAGACGGCTCTGCCTATACCCCTACTGCCCCCAGTAACTAACGCATATCTCATTATTATATTATATTTTCTTTTTTTATTAAATATGATATCATTCTCTCTATGTCCTTATGTTTTGGCGTATCTTCTATAAATACAGGGAAAAAAGCCCTTATCTCATCGTAAATAAGTCTAGTTTTAGAGCTTAATTTATCTGCCGCTTTTAAACAGTCTACAGCCTGAACTATAGCCATAAACTGAATAGCCATAACTTGATAAGAATTCTCTATTATCTTCTTTGTAATAAGAGCAGAGTTTGTTCCCATACTAACGATATCTTGATTGTCGTTATTATTAGGAATACTGTGCACATACATAGGGTTAGATAAAGTTTGTGATTCAGCTGTAGTTGATGTAGCTGTAAATTGAGAGGCTTGTAGACCATAATTTAAGCCAAGTACTCCAAGATTAACAAAAGGAGGTAATATGCCATTTATTCTATCGTGAAAAAGGTAATTAATTTGCCTTTCAGATAACATAGTAAGTTTTGTGATTGCAATCTTTAGTTTGTCCATCTCAAAAGAGATATAGTCACCATGGAAATTGCCACCATGATAAACGTTTTGAGTGTCAGCATCCACAATAGGATTATCTGAAACAGAGTTAAGCTCGTCTAAAACGACTTGCTCTGATCCCTCTATTTGATCTAATACAACACCTAATATTTGAGGAACACATCTTAATGAATAATAAGGCTGTACTTTGTGTTTAAATATATCTTTGTCTTTACCCTCATCGGCTAGAAGATTTTCTCTGTTTCGTATTAAAGAACTATTGACTGTAAGTTCTCTCATCATCTGAGCAACCTTAGATTGACCTTTATGTAGTTTTACGCCATTTAATTCTTCAGCCATAAAATCACCATAAGAGGATGCTATCTCATTCATCATTACTGATGCTAAGATAGACCAATTTAATATTTGCTTAGATCGAATTACGTTAACAAGGGAAATCCCTGTCATTACAGAAGTTCCATTAACAATGGCAAGACCTTCTCTTATATATAGTTTTAAAGGAGTAAGTCCACATTGTTTCATTACAACATCAGACATACAAACCTCTCCCTTATAAGAGACTTCGCCCTCACCAATTAAAGCAAGACCTATGTGAGCCATTTGAACTAAATCACCACTAGCTCCAACACCTCCATGTTCAGGAATAAGGGGATATATCTCGTTATTAATAAAACCGACAAGTAAGTCGATTAAATCAGTATGCACTCCCGACTTACCTTTTAAAAAGGTATTTAATCTGGCAATAAGTGCAGCTTTAACGTATATATTATCAATATTATTACCGGCACCAGTTGAATGACTTCGTATAATATTATATTGTAATGCAATTAAATCTTTATCTTCAATACGGTATTGAGCCATAGGACCAAAACCAGTATTTATACCATAAATAACTCTTTCTTTAGAATATTCACTAAGAAAATTATAACTCTTCTCTAATACTTCTTTATCAGCATTACTTATCTCTACTTTCTTATCTTTAAACAAATAAGAAACTATATCTGATAATTCAAACCTATATCCATCAATCATTATAATTCTGTTTATCTACCTATTCATTTTGAGAAATCAAAAATAATAAGATTTAACAAGAAATGAAATTTAGTAAGCTATATAAACAAAATTAAGACATAATTGTTTTTTTTATTAAACAATATCTATCTTAGAAAGTTCAAATCTACCCTCTACTCCTCTTTCATCCATACTTCTGCCTTTTATTCTTGAATCAGAGATTATATCTCCACACCAAGAATCTAATTCGTAGGCTATTTCTTTATCTGAATGAATGATATCCCAAGAGAAAGCATCTAGAATAAGTTTATTATCAACAATCTCACCTTCTACAAATTCCTGTATCATAAAGGGTTCTTGTTCGCGAACAGTATCTGTAAAGATTATTCTACCTTTTACTCTACTACCCTGCTGACTAATATGCAGTTCGCCAGTAGCAACACCATGCCCGTAGTCTTCTTTATATTTCCATTTACCTGATAGGTCTATAGTTTTTTCCATATTTTTCTAATTATTTAATTTAATAAATAGATTTACGCAATTCTTATTAAATAGATTCATTGTGTCATTATTCTTTCTATTGGCAAGAAAGGCAACACGTTTCATTCCTCCTATATAACTTTCATACAATAGACCAAAACCAAGAATATAACCAGTAAAATAATATTCATAATAGAAAGAATAAGCAGCTGTAAGAACAAAAGCTGAACATAATGAAAAAGCAAAAACACCCTCTAGTATATCTCCAGTATATATTTGTCCTGCACCAGGTATAAACCTAGACCAGTTAACAGCTGTATTTTGAAAGTACTCTTTAGGAATATTCTTCTTAGCATAGAGAGACTCTATATTACTTAAGGCTTCTTGCTTCATAACAGAATTTAATGGTATTTTATCTATATAAGAGATAAATTCTTTCTTGGCCAAATCCCATTTTCTTATAGCATTAAGACTAAGAATATAAGTAGGCATCACGCACAAATAAGCATCTGGGTTTTTGTTATAGAACTTTAATTTATTCACATAAAGTTCCACCTGTTTGTATTTCTTTAGAAGAAAACTATTTATTATACTCTCATAAATAATCTTAACGCGCAGAACTTTATCTAGGCGGAAAAGATTTATTTTTTGTAGTTCTGTTATGGCTTTTTCATTTTCACCAAGAGACCTAATACATAGTGCTCTTCTATATTTAGCTATATGTTTTATGCTGTCACTCTTTGTATAAAAATATGCACGTTCGTACTCCAGAGAAGACTCAAAAAATTTATTCTCTTTAAATAAAGAATCAGCAAGAGTAAAGTTCTGAGCAGATATCTTATTTATAGAAAGTACGAAGAGGAATATGAATATTAAATAATATCTTGTTTTTGTACGCATTGTTAAACTCATTTTCAGTTAATACTACAGAGAAATAAGAACCATATATGTTTGCCAAATAGAACAAAGAAGTAATCGTTCCAGCAATTATAGTTTTGTAATCATTTATTCCATTCTTTCTATATTGTTCCCAACTTACTAATCCTAATCCACCAACAGTAAATAAACTTGCCAAACCTTCACCTGTTTTCCCAGCATATATTTTTCCTAAACCAGGTAATAGAGTAGATAATCCAGCGGCAAGAAGAGGCGATTTCTTTTTATGTTCTTTTAATTCTTTAGAAAAAGAATATAATAAAGATGATTGAGCTTTTAAATAATATCTATCTTGATCCACCTTGCTCATATACATCTCAAAATCACCATAGTCTCTTTTTAAGAGAGAACAACCAGCAGCCTCCAAGTTAAGTAGGGATAAATTGACCTTAGATGATTTAGAAAGTTCGTCACACAAATCTATGGCCTTTTTATATTTGCCAATATGAATCAAGTTATAGGTTGCAAAGAGACTAGCCTCACTATAAAAGGAGGAAGAATCAGATAGTTTAAGAAATGTTTCAGAAGATGAATCAAGAAGTTTTAGAGAATATTGACTACAAGCTTTATAATACAAAAGACTATCTCTTAGAGTTTGTCTATATGAAGAAATATCAGCAGCTTTGTTTATCTCGAAAATACATTCTTTATAAGATTCCGTATCAGCTAAATATTTAACAAATAGAACATCTAATGTATTTTGAGAGAAAGAAAAAAGGGAATAAAGTAATATGACTAAGGACAATATAAATTTTCTCATTAAGATATTCTCTATTTAGTTATGGAATAATAATTTACAGAGTCGCATACTTTATATGTATGCTTATCAAATTTACAAGCAGGAATACCAGCGGCTGATATTCTATTACACCTCATTAATCTATCAGCGGATAAAAGGCAACCTTTAAATAAACCATACTCTCTTATAGAATTTTTGCTAAACTCAGAACAAGAAGGATTATATAAACAATCTGCAGAAAACTGGTAAGATATAGTGTTTTGATATATAAATAATAAACCTCCAAACGTTAGACTCACAGGATTATATTTAATAAAAGCAGACTTACTATCTTTATAGATATAAGGTCTTATATAAGTTTGCTTCTCATTAATACTCTTTGATATGATATGTAAATCAGAAAGTACATTAACCTCTTGAGCATTTGAATAGAAAGGAATCAGTGTAAGAATTGATATAAAGAGAAATTTACTTAATAAGTTTAGCATCCTTTGGTATTTTATAATTTTCATAAGAAATATCAGCTTGCTCATTAATTTTAAGGTCTGAATATAAGGTTCTTCGGACTATAGAATCTGTCTTTGTAGTATATGTAATATCTGTAATTCTTTTTGGTATCACTAAATTATTATTTACAAAATAATCAGAATAATAAGTCTTTTTAAAAAGTGTTCCTTTAATATTATAAGCTGCCGTATAAATAGGCATCATATTTTCATATATTATTTCAACCTTTGAGAGAACCGTCTTATCTTGCACTGGTGGTGCCCATTCCACTATCATATACTCATCCTCATATCTTGTTTCTTGAATAGTAAAACCTTCAGCACGCAAACCTAGATCATCATACATATTATTAATGTATATATAAAGATTTTCTTTACTGGTAGCTAAATAAGAGTTCTGTTTAAGCATAAGCATATTCTCTTTAGGAAAAAACATCTTTAGTTCACCCTTATTAGAGATTATCTTAATATATTCTCTAGGTTTTATAACATGGACTATTAAGTCTAAACTTTCAGAATTATAAAAACAATCAGCATGTTCTATTATTTTTTGTCCCTTAATAAGAGCTTGACTCTCTCTATGCAAACTAATCTTATTTACTGTTTGGCAAAACAAGGAAAGAGAAAATATTATATAAAAAGTAAGTGTGAATAACAATCTCATATTTAAATATAATTTTAGAGGCTGTCTAATCTAGACAACCTCCGATTTAAAATTTGTTAATCAAATATTATTATTTTGACCACATAAAAAACTTAGAATTATCAACATACTTGCTTATATCGTCATTATCAACAATCAAAACAATCATATCAATCAGTGGGATAATACCAAAGATACCACCACAAGTTAGAATGTATCCAACTCCTGTCAATATTTCTGTACCTAAATAAAATCTATGCACACCAAAACCACCCAAAAAGATATCCAATAGCAAAGCAGCTACAAAGGTTTTTTCTGATTTTGCAGAAGAAAACTTAGAAGCTGCAAAACTGTTATCTAAATTTAAAGATTGAGCTAGAAGACTTGTGTTCGCGTCTTGAGCTGTTTCAAACAGAACATCTATCTTTGCATTGTCTAATTTATAATTAGCAGCGCTTACGTTATTTACAGCAGCAAAAGCAACTATAAATAATAAAATCAATAATTTTTTCATTTCTAATAATTTAGTTCAACTTACATATAAAGACTTCTACATCATAAAAAGTATATTGGTTACTAAAATCATTATAAAAAAAAGAGCCACTTTGTAAAACAAAGTGACTCTCATTATATTTTGTAGTAGATAATATTACAACTTGGCAACAAGTCCTACATTAAAAACCATATTTCTATTATCTTGTTTATTCTTGATTTCCGTAATACCCCAATGATATCCAAGGTTTATAGCGAAATTATTACTAACCTCTACACCAACTCTCATATTAAAACCAAAGTCGAATTTATTTACATCATTTTTAATTGGTGTTGTAACTCCATCAGCACCTTCTTTTTGAGCAGAGAGATTGTATCCAAACTGAGGACCAAATTGAATATTAAACATATCAGAAGCATGAATAACAGTCATAATAGGCAAAAGAAAGTAATCATACTTATATTTAATATCATTATTATCTTTGTCTAAAGCCCCTTGTTGAGAATAAATAAATTCTGGTTGAAAACTAAAGTTCTCTGTTATTTTAAATTCTTCTACAATACCAACATAAAAACCAGACTTATAATTAAATTCCGTTCTAGATTTAATAGTAGCAAGATTCAAACCAGCCTTAACTCCAAACCTGAAACCTTCTATGCCCATTCCACCTCTTCCATAACCCATAGCACTAACACTTAGAGATGAAACAATTAACGAAATTAAAAGAACAATTATACGAACTCTTTTCATACTTAAATAATTAATAATTTAACAATATTCAATTCTCTTTAACTAAACAAAAGTAGTGAAAATAATATTACGACACTGAATTTATAATTCTTTTTCATACAAAAGGAATAAGTGTAATTTAAATTTTCTTAGCCTCTTCCCAAAGCTTATCCATCTCTGTTAGAGATAAATCCTTAATATTCTTACCATCTGCAAGAACTTTCTCTTCAAGATAAGAAAAGCGTTTTAGAAATTTTCTATTTGTGCTTTCCAATGCGTCATCAGGATTAATATCATAAAGACGAGCAGCATTAACCAAAGAGAACATTACATCACCAAACTCATCTTCCATCTTCTGAATATTGCCAGATTTAAATTCAGCCTTAAGTTCTAATATCTCTTCATCTACCTTATCCCATACTTGCTCTTTCTCATCCCAATCGAAGCCAACACCTCTAGCTTTGTCTTGTATTCGCATAGCTTTTATAAGAGATGGCATAGTTTTAGGAACTCCCCCCATAACACGTTTGTCTCTACCTTTCTCCTTAAGTTTAAGTTGCTCCCAATTCTTAGCTACTTCCTTTTCATCCTTCACTTTAACATCAGAGAAGATATGTGGATGACGATATATAAGTTTTTCGCAAAGAGAATCTATTACATCTTTTATATCAAAAGCATTCTGTTCTGTGGCAATTTTCGCATAAAAAACGATATGCAAAAGTATATCTCCTAACTCTTTCTTTATCTCAGGCATATCGCCCTCGCATATAGCATCTGAAAGCTCGTAAGTCTCTTCTATAGTAAGGCTTCTAAGAGTTTCCATAGTCTGCTTTCTATCCCAAGGACATTCAACACGTAACTGATCCATTATATCAAGTAAACGACTAAAGGCTTCTTTTCTTTCCATTTTTATATCTTAGTTAATTCTTTAAATATTAAATTTTATTCGTACTTTGCAGTCTCAAAATTAGTGAATTTATCTCTATTACTATGATAGAAACAAGAATAAGCATTGGCAGTATAAATACTGTTAATTTTTACGAAGTAAACAACACTAAACAACAAATCATCAAGAGCTTCTTCCCTAAGATGATTATCTCAGCACGTGGAAATAAAATTAATGTAAAAGGTAATACTAGAGACCTTATAATCTTTACAGAAAAGATAAATACTAAAAACACTGCAAACATATTTTTTAAACACTATATAATTAATCAAACATGAACGCAATTGTAAGAACAGATTTCAATTTCCCTAAACAAAAAGATGTTTATAAAGGAAAGGTAAGAGACGTTTACAACATTAATGGAGAATTTTTAGCAATGGTTGTTTCTGACCGTATTTCTGCATTTGATGTAGTATTACCAGAGGGAGTTCCATTTAAAGGACAGATGTTAAACCAAATTGCAGCAAAATTCCTTGATGCAACGCAAGACATAGTTCAAAACTGGAAAATAGCTACTCCAGACCCTATGGCAACAGTTGGACATATGTGCGAACCTTTCAAAGTTGAAATGGTAATTCGTGGATACCTTACTGGTCACGCTTGGAGAGAGTATAAAGCTGGTAAAAGAATGCTTTGCGGTATTCCTATGCCAGAAGGAATGAAGGAGAATGAGAAATTCGAAAATCCTATTATCACTCCTACTACTAAAGAGAACGAAGGTCATGATGAAGATATCTCTAGAGAAGACATCTTATCTAAAGGCATAGTTTCTGAAGAAGATTACGTGGCTTTAGAGAAATATACTCTTGCTCTTTTTGAAAGAGGTACAGAGATGGCTAATGAAAGAGGACTTATACTTGTAGACACAAAATATGAGTTCGGTAAAAAAGATGGCAAGATTTATCTAATTGACGAAATACATACTCCAGATTCTTCTAGATATTTCTATGCTAAGGGTTATGAAGAAAGATTATCTAATGGAGAAGCTCAGAAACAATTATCTAAAGAATTCGTTAGAGAATGGTTGATGGAGAACGGTTTCCAAGGTCAAGATGGAGAGACTATACCTGAAATGACTCCTGAGATCATCAAAGGCATAACAGAAAGATATATGGAACTTTACGAACATATAACTGGTGACAAATTCATTAAAGATGAGTCTAAAGATGTAGTTGCTCGTATAGAGAAAAACCTTACTGAATGTATAAATAATCTATAAAGAATATTTACACATAAGAACAAAAAAAAGCCCCTTTAGTTAACAAGAAACTGAGGGGCTTTTACAAATACAAAATATATACAAATCGGCTTATTTCACGTTTGGAAATTCTTTTTTCATTCTTATCCAATACTCAGTTACTTCTTTCTTCATATCTTTTCGAAGTAATAACAGACCTATTAAATTGGGCAATGCCATGAGGGCTATTGTTATACCAGATAACACCCAAGCTATTGATGTATCAACAAATGCTGCAAAGAAGAATGATGCACAATAAACTAGTCGGAAAACTAATACCCACTTCTCACCAACTAAATAATTAACCGAACGACCAGCGTAATATGCCCATGCTAGAGATGTAGAGAAAGCAAAAAACAATAGACCTATAGTAACTATATATCTACCCCATTCTCCCATAAAACTACGCGTAAAAGCCTCAGCAGTAAGTGGCGCAGAGTGAATAAGAGACTTTCCTTGGAAAATAACATCTTGATCAGCAGCCAAATGCCCTTGATCTATATTTACATCGCCTGTAAACAGCTTATTATCAATATCATATACCTTTATATCTTCTGCTAGAGAACGAGCGTGTACAATAGATAAATTATTTGCGATTATACCATCATCTACCTTTAATTGACCAGTAAATGTTGCTAACTCATCATGTTTAACCATGTAATTGGAAAGCTTCTGTAGATCAGCATCAACATTATCATCATACTTTTCTGCAAAAACAATCATATCTGTTGGTTGGAAAGTATTTGGTAATTTTTCTTTCCATACTCCTGTTGATAATATAACTAAACCAGTTAGTGTACAAACAACTACTGTGTCGATAAATGGCTCTAGAAGAGAAACAATACCTTCTGATACTGGTTCCGATGTACGTGCTGCTGCATGGGCTATTGGGGCTGATCCCATACCTGCTTCGTTAGAGAATAAACCTCTATTTACGCCTCTATTTATTGCAAAAGAGAAACTAGCTCCTAAGAAACCACCAGTGGCGGCTGAGCCAGTAAATAAATCAGCAACTACAGAGTATAATGATGGTAGAATATTCTCATAATTACATCCTATAACAATTACTGCACCTATGAAATAAACTATTGCCATAAATGGCACCAATTTCTCAGTAACACTTGCTATACGTTTAATTCCTCCTAAAATAACTGCACCTAGAAGAACGGCTAAAATAGCTCCTGTCAACATCTTATCTATACCGAAAGTTGCAAACATTGAGTTTGAAATACTATTTATTTGTGGGAAACTACCTATACCGAAAGATGAAAAGACAACCATTATAGCAAAAAATGCTGCCAAATATGGTGCCTTTAATTTATTCTTCATATAATACATTGGGCCACCAGATACGGCTCCCTTATCGTCTATCTCTCTGTATTTATGAGAAAGAGTTACCTCTACAAATTTTGTGGTCATACCAAAAAAGGCACATACTACCATCCAAAATAAAGATGCAGGACCACCTAAGTAAATTGCAAATGCCACACCAGCTATGTTTCCTGTTCCTATAGTTCCAGATAATGCTGTTGCTAAAGATTGAAAGTGAGTAGTATCACCTTTATCATCGTCTTTATCAAACTTTCCCCTAACTACATTTATAGCATGTTTGAAATATCTAAACTGTGGAAACTTTAAATAAAGAGTGAAAAATAATCCTGTTCCAAGAAGTAGAATTATAAACCATGATGAGCCGCCTATATAGGAGTCAAGCAGCATTAATAAGTCATTAATGATTCTCATTTAGTAATATTTAGGTTAGTAATAAATGCTATTTTATTTGGGGATACCTAAATATAGTAATTATATTAACAAATCTTCACATTTCTAGATAAAAAATTAAGATTATATTAAGATTTCAATATAATAATGATAAAATCAAATACGGATAAAATTCATGTCTAAATAGTATATTATAGAAAGTGTACTGTTATATGCTAAATAGACATCTACTATACAATCAGTTTACAATAAATATCATAAATAATGTATAAAGAGTATATAATAGATGTAATACAGTTGAGAATTTACTTTACCTCTAAATATTTTTTATATGCTCTTAAGGAAGATATTCAGTATGGATATTACTCATAGCAGCAAAAATATTAGAACGTACATGGGGATTAAAAGATTCTAACTGTGAAACAAGTTCCTTAGCTCTATTTCTTTGAGTTTTATTTTCATGAGGGCAGAATTTAACTTGCTTTTTAAAATCTTGATAAGTAGCATATTCTACCACATCAGCATCTTTTTGATATATAAATGGGCGAATAAGAGTAAATAAACCATCAAACATACTAAGTTTTGCAGGCATAGAACTCATTATCCCATTATTCATCATATTCATTAAAAGAGTTTCTATAGCATCATCTTTATGATGACCTAAAGCTAATTTATTACATTTATATTCATCCGCCAATTCAAAAAGTGCTTTTCTTCTATTCCACGAGCATACAAAACAAACGGGCTTATTAGATTGCTCTTGAAAATCCACTTTTATTGTTTTAGCAATAAACAGTACCCCTAATTTGTCGCAGAAATCTTGTAAGTATGTAATATCAGTTTCATATTCTATATTTTCAGCATCTATATGAGCAGCAATGATAGTGTAATTTTCTTTCCTACCCTTTGCTCTCATTGCTAAAACTTCAAGAAGAGCCAAAGAATCTTTACCTCCTGAAACTCCAACTAATATTCTATCTCCCTCTTCAATCAAATTATAATCACTTATCGCTTTGCCTGTTTTTCTGTAAAACTTACGCATAAAAACAGTCTTCTTCTTCTCTTCCGTTATAGCCAAAATACAAATAATTAATAGTGTATAGATTCTAAATTTAAGACTGCTAATATCTATTTTTTTTCTCTAATTCGCTAATATGCTCATTGTTATTGTGTGTTAAGTAGCTAAGAAATTCATTTACTATCGTTAGTTTTGTAGATATATGAATAAAAAGACATTAAATAGAATCATTCTTTTCATGAGTATTGCCTTAGCTATACTTATAGCTTTACAATCATGGTGGATTATGGGTTCATATAAAATCTATGAACAACAAGTTCATAAAGAATTAGATGCAGCTCTTTATTTATCTATCAATCAAGAGAATCAGATTCGCATTGAAAAGTTCAAAGAGAAACTTGGTTATGATTTTAATTTTTCAGTAACTGACGAGCACATGCTGGAGTATATGATGAATATGGCAACCTCTAAAATTTATTCTGATGGAAGTTATATTGATAAAGAGAAACTTAAAAGCATATGTTCAAATGAACTTAGATCAAGAAAGATACGTTCTAAGTTCCAGTTTGAAATTGAAGATTTATTTAAAGGAACTAAAACAGTATATCCTAAACGTGCCAACTACACTCCTGCAGCAACTTCTATACAACAAAAGGTTGGTAGTCTTGGACAAAAACGTATATCTCTTACAATATCAAATATAGATTCATATGTATATGGGAATATGAAATGGTCTATAGTGGCAACGGCTATTCTTGTGCTCTTTAATGCTGGATGTTTATTTTATATGCTTTTCACCATTATTCGTCAGAAACAAGTATCTGAAATGCGTAACGACTTTGTGAGCAATATGACACATGAATTTAAAACTCCTATTGCAACTATAAGTGCAGCAAATGAAGCTATCACAACATTTATGGGCATGGGAAAATTAGATAGAATAGATAAATATTTAGATATATCAAAAAATGAAACTATAAAGCTAAATAATCTAGTTGAAGAGATTTTAAATATTTCACAATACGACAAAAAGGACTTCTCCCTAAAACTAGAACCTGTTGATATTGTAGAAATGATTAAAGAAATGATACAGAGGTTTAAGCTTAAAAATGAGGATTTCCACTTTGCCTTTAATTCGGAAGAAATAGAACCTGTATTTGTTGATAGATTTCATTTTCAGAATACTCTAAGCAATCTTATTGATAACGCTATTAAATATTCTGACACTCTAAAAATTGTAGACATTACTGTTTACGTAAATAAAGAGAAATTAGTTGTAGTTATAAAAGACTATGGAAAAGGAATTTCCAAAGAACAACAAAAATATATTTTCGATAAATTTTACAGAGTTTCTACTGGAGACCTTCACCAAGTAAAAGGTTTTGGACTAGGACTAGCTTATGTCAGAAAAATTGTAGAAAAACACAAGGGCACTATTAATATTAAGTCTCAAGTTGGAAAAGGAAGTGAATTCTTTGTATATTTACCTATAAATCAAGAAATCTCAAATTAGATATGCACAAAATATTATACGCAGAAGACGAAGAATCTTTAGCAATGATTGTTAAAGACACAATGGAAGTAAGAGGGTATGAAGTTATGTGGTGTAAGGACGGAAAGGCTGCCCTTATTGCTTTTCAAAACGATAAACCTGACATATGTGTATTCGACATTATGATGCCTGAAATGGATGGTCTTTCTCTTGCAAAAGAAGTAAGAAGATTAGATTCTCTTGTTCCTATAATCTTTCTTTCCGCTAAATCACAAACGACTGATGTTTTAACTGGATTCGAATCGGGTGCAAATGATTATATTAAGAAACCATTCAGCATAGATGAATTACTTATTAGAATTAAAAATATTCTATCAAGAGATAAACTTATTGCTAAAGAATCGCCTCTTGATTCAAGTACATTTATTCTAGGAGAATATACTTTTAATTATGCTACTCAAGAGTTACATTACCAAAGTGAAAAGGTAAATAAATTAACATCTAAGGAAAATGAAATTCTTAGAATGCTTTGTGAAAACAAAAATAATATCCTTAAACGTTCTATTGTTCTTACTGAGCTATGGGGAGACGATGGATTTTTTACAGCAAGAAGTATGGATGTATTTATTACCAAACTTAGGAAATATCTTAAAAGAGATCCTAGACTAGAGATTATTAATATTAGAGGAATAGGATTTAAATTAATAGCTCCTTGATAAAACATTAAAAAGAAGTTATCTAAAGAGATAACTTCTTTTTAGATATAAAACGACTTACTGAACATTACTAATATTGGGAATATCTCTAATCTACCCAGTATCATATTAAAAGAAAGATAAATCTTCCCGAATACTGAGATATTAGCAAAATTCTCTGTTGGTCCAATAATTCCAATTCCTGGACCTATTCCACCAAGTGTTGTTATAATACTACTCGCAGAGGATTTAATATCTAAACCTGTAGCTGTCATAATTAGACTCCCTACGATAAAAGTAGCAAAATAAATTACTATAAAAGAAGATATACTATTTACTAAGGTCTCTGATATGACATTCTTATTGTACTTTATAGAGATTACTGTATGTGGATTAGTTATTCTATAGAATGCTCTTTTTACTCTCTTAAAAGCAATAATATAACGTGCCACCTTTATACCTCCACCAGTGGAACCTACACTAGCTCCTATAAACATACTGGCAAAAATTAGAGTAACGCATACATTAGGCCAGATCTCATAATCAGCAGAAGCAAACCCTGTGGCTGTAATTATAGATACTACTTGAAATAGAGATTGACGGAAAGCCATTTCAAAATCACCATGAAATACGTCTAAAGCAAAAAGTGCAATTATTAAAGATATTCCAAAAGTAAGACCTGTATACCAACGAAACTCCTCATTTCTTAATACTTTTTTGTACTTCCCTAATAGAAGTAGGAAGTGAAGAGCAAAATTCATTCCTGATACAAACATAAAAAAGATTATTATATATTGTATGCTGGAAGAATAATCAATTAAACTTGTATTCTTAGTAGAAAATCCTCCTGTAGCAATAGTAGCAAAAGAATGACAAAGGGCATCGAACCAATTCATTCCTGCTATTTTTAAACAAATAGTTTCCAAACCTGTTAATGCAATATATATGGCCCAAAATCTACGTGCGACATCTATAAGTTTAGGTTTTATCTTATCAACAGAAAGAAAAGCTCCTTCCATTACCATTAAATTAATTCCATTTCTTTTTATAAAAGGAAGAACAGCTACAACTAAAACGATTATGCCCATTCCACCTAACCAATGAGTTTCAGCACGCCAAAAAAGAATAGATTTTGGTTGAGCCTCTATATCATTTAAAATAGATGAACCTGTTGTTGTGAACCCTGACACTGTCTCAAATAATGCATCAACAAAATGAGGAATAGAAGAGCTAAGTATATAAGGTAAAGTACCAAATAAAGATATAAGTAACCATACTAGAACTACAGCTAAGAAGCTATCTTTTAAAGAAAGTTCACTTTTTATGCTATTCTTTGAATATAAAAAGAGGATAAAACTAATAAAGGTTGTTATACCTACTGCGGATAAAAGTGAAAGATATACATTCTCTCCAAAATATAAAGACACAAAAAAAGCTAATAGCATAAAGGCACTCTCTATGTACAAGCAGAAACTTAAAATACTGCAAATTCTATTTATATGTAAACCTCTCATTTTATACAAATTTCACTAAACAACAATATTACAGAAAAAATATATTCCATGGCATAACAAGTTAAAATAATATTATATCTATTACATTTTATATATTTTTCAGGGGCGCAAAAGTATAATAATTAATTAAAAGTTAAAATTATTTCAAATCAAAAAAAAAAGTTAAAAGCATTTAATTACACTTAACATTTGCAAATATTACATATATTCACAAACGTTTTAACACGTTAATTGTATAATTCACTAACAAAATCGAATATGAGAAAAATTACAAGTTTGTTAAGCTTGGCTTTCGTTTTGATGCTTACTTCTTTTGCATCTGCACAGCAGCCTAACTTACATCAGCCTGTTCCTATGGACAAGGCAGTTAGAAAAGGTGTATTACCTAATGGATTAACTTACTACATTCGTCACAACGAAGAGCCTAAAAACAGAGCTTCATTCTACATCATGCAGAATGTTGGAGCTTTACTTGAGAATGACGATCAAAACGGTCTTGCTCACTTCTTAGAGCATATGGCTTTTAATGGAACTAAGAATTTCCCTGGTAAAGAGATGCTTAACACTATGGAAAAGAATGGTGTTAAATTCGGTTCTAATATTAATGCTTATACAGCATTTAATGAAACTGTTTATAATCTTTCAGAAGTACCAACAGATAAACCAGAATTAATAGACAACTGTATTCTTGTATTACACGATTGGGCTAATGATCTTCTTTTGACAGGAGAAGAAATTGATTCTGAAAGAGGAGTTATTAGCGAGGAGTGGAGAACTAGAAGAACAGCTAATTTTAGAATGAGAAATAAATATTTCCCAGTACTTTTCAAAGGTTCTAAATGGGCTGAAAGAGATGTTATTGGTGATTTAAACATTATTAAAAACTTCAAATACAAAACAATCAGAGACTTTTATCATGATTGGTATAGAACAGATCTTCAAGCAATCGCTATTGTAGGTGATATTGATGTCGATGTTATTGAAGCTAAAGTGAAAGCATTATTCTCTAAAATTCCTGCTGTTAAGAATGCTCGTAAACGTCCTGTTTTTGAGGTTCCTTCACATGAAGAGATGTATTATGTTCTTGCTACGGATAAAGAAGCTACTACTTCTAACGTTGGAATGACTATTATGCACCAAGCAGCTAAAGTAAAAGATCTTGCTAGTTTAAAAGAGCAATATCAAACAAACTTATATAATATGATGCTACGTGCACGTATTTCTGAAATAATGCAAAAAGGCGAAAATGCATGTGTTAATGCAAGCTCTAATTATGGCGGTTTTGTTAGAGGCTATGAAGCATATTCTATAGATGCTACAGCGAAACCTAACAAAGAAGCAGAAGCATTTAAATTAATCTATACTGAAACAGAAAGAGTAAAACGTCACGGTTTCCTTCCTTCTGAATTAGAAAGAGCAAAAGCTAATTTATTATCTAGCTTAGAAACCCAATTTAAAGGTAAAGACAAAATCAGTAATGATTCTTACGCACGTATGATGAAAAGTGATTATATGGAAGGTGAAGTTGCTACTGATCCAACATTTGATTTCCAATTTGGTAATTTTGCAGTTCAAAGTTCTTCACTTGAAGAAATCAATGCACTTTCTGCAAAATGGTTAACTAAAGAGAATAGAACCATTATAGTTTCTGGTCCTTCTAAAGGGGTTAAACACATTACTGAAGCTGAAATAAAACAAGTAATTGCTGATATTGAGGCTTCTACTATTTCTGCTTACGAAGATAACACTTCTGGACAAGCTCTTATTGAAGAAGGTTCTATTAAAGGTGGAAAAGTTGTTTCGACTAAAGAACTATCTGCTTTTGGAGCTACTGAGTGGACTCTTTCTAACGGAGCTAAAGTTGTTTTCCGTAAGGCTGATCACGAAAAAGATGAGATTAAATTAAAAGCATGGTCTATAGGAGGTAGTTCTTTATATGAAAATAAAGATATTGTAAATACTAAATGTATTGGTGATTTTGCAGGTACATATGGCGTTGGTGATTTCGATGCATCTACATTAAAGAAACTTCTTGCTGGTAAAAAAGTTGGAGTATATCCATATCTTAATAGTCTAGAAGAAGGATTCAACGGATTCTCTACACCAAAAGATTTTGAAACGATGTTACAACTTCTATATTTAAATTTTGAAAAGCCTCGCTTCGATGCTTCTGCACATAAAGCTCTTGTTGGTCGATATGCTGCTTATTTCAAATCAATGGAAGGAAACCCTAAACAAGCTCAATCAGATTCTATTACACGTATTTTCACAAACTATAATAAGCGAACTAAATTACAGAATGCTGAATATATTAAAGAGATAGATCTAAAGAGAATCGAAGAAATATATAAAGATAGATTCTCTGATGCTTCTGACTTTACTTTCATGATTGTAGGTAATTTAGAAAAAGCTGAAGTTAAAACTCTTGTTGAGAAATATATTGGTGCTTTAACTGATAAAGACAGAACTGAAAAATGGATAGATAGAAAAGTGTCTTCTCCTGAGGGTTTAACTGTTAAGAGATTAACTTTCCCTATGGAAACTGATAAAGGTACTGTTATTATTAAGATGTTTAAAGACACTAAATACAATGCTTATAACAGAATTGCTTTAACTATGGTTAAAGACATCTTAAACTTAAGATATACTGAAGAAGTTAGAGAAAAAGAAGGTGGTACTTATGGTGTTGGTGTTTACACTAACTTCTCTCAATTCCCTACTCAAGAAGCTACATTATATATTCAATTCGACTGCGATCCTGAGAAAGCTGATCACTTAAAAGCTATCTGCTATAAAGAGATTGATAAGCTTATCAAGAATGGTCCTTCTGAAAAAGACTTAAACAAAGTTATATTGAATCTTAAGAAAAACAGAGAACAAAGCAAGCTTCACAACAAATATTGGTCTAATGCTATTAGAAACTTCTACTACCATGGAGAAAATACTGTTGATCCTACTAACTATGAAGAAATCTTAGATAAAATGACTACTAAGAAGATTAGAAAAGTTGCTAAGAAATTCTTTAAAAGAATAAATAAGGTTGACGTAACTGTTCTTCCTAAAAAATAATATTTAAATATTAAATATTTAAAAGAGCTTATCTCTAAGGAGATAAGCTCTTTTTTTATTTATTTAAACTCTTTTAGAAGCTTTTTAAAATATATAAGTATATATTTGCCAACTAAATAATCAAAGTGGGGTGCCCTAATAATACGGGCTGAGATCATACCCTTAGACCTACCAGATAATGCTGGAATGGAAAGAACTGTCTGATCTTATAATACTCCATGTAGTTAAATTTCAATCTTAATTTAAAATGAAAAAATTAATTACATTGGCGTGTTTGTTATTTATTGCAATTTCTTCTTTTGCACAAACATGTACAATTTCTGGTAAAGTCGTTGATAAAAAAGGGAATTCCCTTGAAATGGCTTCTGTTATTATTAAAGAATTACAAAAAGCTGTTAATACTAACCAAGATGGAACTTTCGTCTTTAAGGATATCAAAAAAGGTGAATATACTGTGATTATAGATTATATAGGCTATAAGACTTTTAAAAAGAAAGTCTCTGTTCAACAAAAAAATAATTCAATAAAGATTATTCTTACTTCTAAAAACATCTTAACAGAAGATATTATTGTTTTTGCCACTAGAGCTGGAGTTAAAACACCTATGGCATATACTAATATGGACAAAGAACAACTCTCTAAATTACATAATGGCAAAGACATTACTTTTATGCTTTCATCTATTCCTTCAGTTGTTGCTACTTCTGAATCAGGGACTGGTATTGGTAATACAGCCATTAGAGTTAGAGGAACAGACCCTACACGTATAAATGTTTGTATGAATGGAATTCCTATGAACGACTCTGAATCACAAGCTGTATTTTGGGCTAATGTACCAGATTTCGCATCATCAGTAAATAATATTCAAGTACAAAGAGGTGTTGGATCATCAACTAATGGAGCAGGTGCTTTCGGAGCAACAGTAAATTTTCAGACAACTAAGATTAACGAAAAACCATATGCTTCTGCAGATTTTGCAGGAGGTTCTTTTAATACTTTTATTAAAACTTTTAAGGCTGGGTCAGGTATAATCGCAAACAATTTTACTTTTGACGTAAGGTTCTCAGATCTTGATTCTGATGGATATATAAGAAATGCTTTTGCGGATCATAAATCTACTCAAATGTCGGCTACTTATTTTAACTCCAACACTATTATTAAAGCTAATATCATACTTGGCGAACAACATACAGGAATAAGTTGGTGGGGAACTCCTGAGGATAAGCTTAAAACAGATAGAACTTATAACCCCGCAGGAAAATATAAGGATGCCAATGGTAATACTCAATTTTATAAAGATCAAACTGATAACTATTGGCAAAATCATTATCAATTGATAATGAACCATTCAGTTTCTAATAAACTTAAACTTAATATGGCTCTACACGCTACTACTGGCAAAGGTTATTACGAGCAATATAAGGCTAAGGATAAATTTAAGAAATATATTCCTTCTATTAAAGATGTAAATGGTAATACCAAATCTGATATAATACGTCAGAAACATCTTGATAATATCTTTTATGGAATAACAGCTTCTGCATTATATTCTATAGATAAGCTTGATATTACTATTGGTGGAGCAGCTAATAGATATGATGGTGATCATTTTGGTAATGTAATTTGGTCTGGAATAAATAATTCTACTTTCTCTAAAGATTACGAATGGTATAGAAATAATGGTAAGAAAGATGACGCTAATATCTTTACTAAAGTTAATTATCAAATAAGTCCTTCTCTTAATATTTATGGAGATATGCAATACCGATATATTAATTATAAAATGACTGGACCAGATGATGATTTAGTAGATATTAGCCAAGAGAATAAATTTAATTTTGTAAATCCTAAGTTTGGATTAGTTTACGATATTAATACAAATTCTAAGCTATATACTTCTTTTGCTGTTGGAAATAGAGAACCTACTAGAACAACTTTAAAAGATGCCATTAAGGATTCTGGAAAATCAACTCCTAAGGCAGAAACCATGTACGACTATGAATTAGGATACACCTTTAATAATGAAACATTTTATGCTAATGTAAATGCTTATTACATGGACTATAAAGATCAACTTGTACATACTGGAAAACTAAATACAGTTGGTGATGCGATAATGACAAATGTAGATAAATCATATAGAGCTGGTATAGAAATTTCTGCTTCATATAAGTTTTGTGAATTCTTTAAATGGTCTGCAAACACTACTATTAGCAGAAATATTATTAAAGATTACTCTCAAGTTCAATATTATAATGATGCAAACTGGAATCCAATATCTACTAAAGATAAATTTTATGGAGATAGACAAATTTCTTACTCTCCTTATTTTATAGCATCATCTATGATGGAATTCTTTCCTGTTAAAAATATTTCTATTGGACTTAATTCTAAGTATGTAGGTAAGCAGTATTTTGATAATACAGAGAATAATAATAGAAGTATAGATGCGTATTTTATAAATAACATAATCATCAATTATAATTTCAAAATTGCTAAAGTTAAGTCGATTAATTTACAACTTGCTTTAAACAACATACTTGAAGAAAAGTATTCGAATAATGCAACTGGATGGTTTACTTATGTAGATAATAAAGTTTATCACGAGTACAATTACTTCACACAAGCTGGCTTTAATTTCATGATAAAAACAAGTATTAACTTTTAATAGATAAAAATGCAAGATTGGTTCTGTTCTAATTACATAGAACTCTTTGGGGTTTTATCTGGACTTATTTATATATATTTTGAAATAAAGGCAAGCATTTTCCTTTGGCCTGTTGGTATTATTACTGCAGCATTTTACATTGCAGTTTTCTTTCAATCTAAGTTTTATGCTGATATGGGATTACAGCTATATTATCTTTTAATTTTTATATATGGGTTTTACGTATGGATAAAGAAAAATAAAACGGACTGTTCAGATAAAAAAGTTATCCAAATTAGAAATATAACTAGAAAAGAACTGGTCATATATAGTCTATTTACAATTGTAAGTTTTAACATTATTTACTTTATTCTTAAAAACTATACAGATTCACCTCTGCCTGCATGGGATTCATTTACTACTTCTCTTAGTATTATTGCAACTTTTATGCTTGCACACAAAATTATTGAGCAATGGTGGATATGGATTGTTGTTAATATAGTATCTTTAGGGCTTTATATATACAAAGATCTTTATATGACAGCTTTTCTATTTATTGTATATGGAATAATGGCTGTTGTTGGATTCTTTGAATGGAAAAAACTACAAAATGAACCAAGAAGCAGTTATCATAGCTAATGGACTTTTCCCTACTAGAGAGTCGGTAATAAATATTCTTAAAGAATCGGATTATCTTATCTGTTGCGATGGAGCAATAGAACATCTTGAGAAGCATAATATTAGTCCTGATGTAATAGTTGGCGATTTAGATTCTATTCCAGAACATTGTTTTGCTAAATATCATGACAAAATTGTTCACATCAACGAACAAGAATCTAACGACTTAAGCAAAGCTTTTTATTATGCTCTAGATAAAGGCTACCAAAGAATTTATATTCTAGGTGCCACTGGAAAAAGAGACGATCATACTCTTGCTAATATCTCTTTACTTTATAAATTTAATAAAGAACTAGAAACATCAATTATAACAGATTATGGTCAATGGTCTGTTATTGATAAAGATTGTACTCTTGAAAGTCACAAAGGACAACAGGTCAGCTTATTTGCAAGTAATCCAAATTCTAAGATAAGCTCTAAAGGATTAAAATTCTCTCTTGAAGAACTTCAACTTAAGGAGTTATGGACTGGAACTCTAAACGAATCTAATGGAGATGAATTTTCTTTATATTTTTCTGAAACTCAACTTATAATATTTAGAGAGTTTTAATAAACAAATAAGGCTTTACTATTAATAGTAAAGCCTTATTTATTTTAATATATATCTACATCCTATAATTAGATTCCACATCTTTAATTATACGCATAACATCTTTCCTATATTTGCTAGGACAATTATCACCCACAAAGCACATTGATAGTTCTGGTAGTCCACCTAAAACCCATGATTGAATTTCACCTAAACTCAATACATCTTCACAAATAGATTTTATTCTATTAATTATTTCTTCATACATTTTTATTGAAGTCGATTGCCCTTTTACAGGCATTGCTGAATTTCGCATATAATAAGTTTTTATCAGGCCTTTAAATCTTAGCCATATTTATTGTAGTATTCAACAAATTTACAACTAAATATTTATTTATTTGTAATAAAATTAATAGAATTCATCAGTTTAATATATTATATAATTTTTTCTGAACTGTAATATCTGAAGGTCTTGGCATTTTCACATCAACAACCTTACCTTGTGGATCAAATAACATAAACTGAGGAACTCCATCAAAATAATAATCTTTCATAAATTGAGATTTAAAACCATTTGTATCTATAAGATGAATCACCTCTCCTTCCCTTTTCTCAACAAATGATTTCCATTCTTCTATATTTGTGTCAATAGATATACTAACAAAACTAATATTTTTACTTCTACATTTAGATGCAAGCTTCATAAAATGAGGAATTTCTTTAACACAAGGTGCACACCATGTTGCCCATACTTCAACAAAAACATAATGTCCTTTGAATGAAGACAAACTAACTTGCTTTCCATTTGTATCTTTAGCCACCCAATTAGGAGCAACAACTCCTCCTGTAAGAATATATTCTTTCTTCTTTATATCCTCGTAGAAATATCTCAGATTAACTTTGAACTCTCTACTAGATAAATTTCTAATAACCACTTTTATCAATGTATCAGCTTTTAAAATCACTAAATCATCCATAAAGAATCTCACTCCAGTAAATAATACAATATCCTTTGTTCTTTGAGGAACAGTTTCATACTTAAACTGATCTACATATAAAGAGACATATTCTGCTACAGTATATTTTCCCTGTTTTGTTAAAAGTTCTTGAGTAATATCAAAACGAAAGAATAACCTAATAAATTCCACGTAATCAACATACTCTACTAAAGAATTATTACTAATATTAATTCCTTTTTTATAATCATTAAAATCTTGTGGTATTATATATGTATTACCTTCACTTAGCTCTCTTAAACTTGTTTCATACTTAAGTTTAGATAAAGCTACTGTATAAGGAATAAGTTCTGTATATATTCTTTTTAGCTCTACATTAAAAACCTTAAATGCTTCAACAGAATTAATTAAATCTACATTCAATTTTTTAAAAGCTCGTTTTACTTCTTTAACATCAAGGGTATGTATAATTACAGAGAAATCAGAAAGAATAACTGCTTGTTTGTTTTTTACATTATAAATAAATTTAGATTCTTCTGCTGTATCCCCTTCGTATGAAGTATTAAACATATAATTCGAATAATCTATTTTTAAAATTAAAACTCCTGACTTTGAAATATAAACTGGGATTTTCTCATTATCAGTAAATTTTAACACATACTCACCTTCTTTAAGTCCCTTAGTAACTATCTCAAATTCTCCATTATCTTCAATAATAGAAGAACCTAAAATCTTATAATCTTCCATTGGAACTAGATACACTGTTTCAAACTCAATCCCAGCAAGTTTTCCCTTGATAACAAATTCTTTATCATTACATGAGCTAAAAACACCGACAAATAAGACCAGTAGAATAGCAACTATCTGTATTCTTTTCATAAATTTCATATTTAGATTGAATTTTTTTGTAAACACAACATTTAACTTATATACTTGTTACACAAACAAAATGTTATATTTCATTACACAAAAATAAAAAAAACATTTAATATGATAAGCTTTAAATAAAGAAAAAACACTTACATTTACTCATATAAATTCCTAAAAACATTTTATAAAAGAAGGTATTTCCACAAACGATTACAGACCAATTAAAGTAGTATTTAATTATATAAATTAATTATTCATAGAAAGTCATATAGAGCAAGCAAAATAGTATGATATTTTTATAAAATAATCAAGGATTATAAAGTAAAAATTCTATTTTTGCCTTTAAGAAAATAATAACACAATAAATATCGAATTATGAGTAAGAAGGAATTAAATAAAAACCTTGCCCAAATGTTAAAAGGTGGGGTAATTATGGACGTGGTTAACGCTGAAGAAGCGAAAATTGCTGAAGAAGCAGGTGCAGTTGCAGTAATGGCTCTTGAAAGAGTACCAGCTGACATCCGTATCGATGGTGGTGTTGCAAGAATGTCTGACCCTCAGATGATCAAAGCAATTCAAGCTGCTGTATCTATACCAGTAATGGCTAAAGTAAGAATCGGACATTTCGTAGAAGCTCAAATTCTTGAGGCTATTGGTGTTGATTATATTGATGAATCTGAAGTATTAACTCCAGCTGATATGCTTCTTCACGTAGATAAGAATGACTTTAAAGTTCCTTTCGTATGTGGTTGTAGAAATCTTGGAGAGGCTTTACGTCGTATCTCTGAAGGTGCTTCTATGATTAGAACAAAAGGTGAAGCAGGAACAGGAAACGTAGTTGAGGCTGTAACTCACCAACGTCAATTAATGACTGACATCAAAAAAGTACAGTCTGCTGACAAAAGTGAATTATTTAACTTAGCTAAAGACTTAGGTGCTTCTATCGAGTTAGTACAATATGTACACGAACATGGAAAATTACCAGTAGTAAACTTTGCTGCAGGTGGAATAGCAACTCCAGCTGATGCTGCATTAATGATGCAATTAGGATCAGAAGGTGTATTCGTAGGTTCTGGTATTTTCAAATCAGGTGACCCAGCTAAACGTGCAAGAGCTATCGTTTTAGCAACTACTTATTACAATAACCCAGAAAAGCTTGCTGAAATATCAGAAAACTTAGGAGAAGCAATGTCAGGAATTGAAATGAACGACATTGATACTAAATACGCTGAGAGAGGTTGGTAATTATGAATATAGGTATTTTAGGATTTCAAGGCGGAATTATAGAACACAGACGACTTCTAGAGAAGTTAGGCTGCGAGGTTACTCTTGTACTTTATCGTGAAGATTTAGATAAGATTGATGGACTAATTCTTCCTGGAGGAGAAAGCACAACTATATCTAAATTACTTAACCGTACAGGTTTAATGGACCCTTTAAGAGAGAAAATCCAAAATGGACTTCCTGTCTGGGGAACATGTGCAGGAATGATTCTTTTAGCTAAGAATCTTTCTAACGACACTAAAGTTGACGGTATAAAAGTAATGGATATCACTGTTAGACGTAATGCTTATGGAACACAATTAGATAGTTTTAATACTAATGTTGTAATTCCAGAAGTGTCTGACAAAGAAATTCCTTTAGTTTTCATTAGAGCTCCTTTCATAGACTCTATAGATGATAACGTAAAAGTTATTTGTGAAGTTAATGGTGATATTGTAGCTGCTCGTCAGGACAATATGCTTGCTTCTTCTTTCCATCCTGAATTAGCCGATAACGTAGAATTCCACAGGTATTTTGTGGACATGTGTAAATAGAATTTCTATTCACAAAATATATTAGAGAGATGAGCAATGCTCATCTCTCTTTTGTTTATATAAGAAAGAATATATGTTAGATTTCAAGATATCAGAAGAGAAATGTATCAAATGTGGACTTTGTGTTAAAGAATGCCCAATGTCTATAATTGAGATGACTAATTTTCCATCAATAAAAGAAGATAAAGACAAAAACTGTATTAAGTGTCAACACTGTTTAGCAGTGTGTCCTACAGCCGCACTATCTATTCTTGGTAAGAATCCAGACGAGGGTATTTCTTGTAAAGGAGATTATCCGACACACGAGGAAATGACAAGGTTAATAAAAACTCGTAGATCAATTCGGAAATACAAAAATGAAGATATAGATAAAGATCTATTAAATGAGATACTTGAGACATCTCTATATGCTCCAACTGGTCATAATAAAGATGCTGTAATATTTAGCGTGATCGATAATAAAGAATGTTTAGATAAGTTCAAAGAGATAGCTTATAATACTATTATTAAAAATCAAAAAGAAGGCACTGTTCCTGAAAAATATAATTATCTATGCAGTTTAGCAGGCCTATGGAAAAAGAAAGGTATAGATATAATATTCAGAGAAGCCCCACATATGCTAATCTCTTCTGCTCCTTCTTCTATAAGTTCTCCAAAAGAAGATGCTGTTATTGCACTTTCTTATTTCGAACTATTAGCAAACAGTAATGAAATAGGTGTTTTGTGGAATGGTATGATTAATTGGATACTTCAATTTGTAGCTCCAGAACTTAAAGAAACATTAGGTATTCCAGAGGATCACACAATAGGATACGTACTTATCTTTGGTAAATCGGCAACTAAATATTCTAGATCAATAGTGCACGATAAAAAAGGAATCAATAAAATATCTTTATAGTATTAAGCTATTTATTTTTTTATATCTTTGATAACAGGTAGATTTTTGGATTGATTAAGTAATTATAAACTAGTCAAACTAAAATGCGTAAATTAAATATTCTTTTATGTCTTATTATATTATATATACATCCTGTAAAAGCTCAGGATGTATATGTATCTAACAAAAAAGACAGTACTCAAGCTTCAACTATAGTTGTTCCATTTTCTTTTTATCTTCAATCATTTGGATTAGCAGCTGCTGTTGATGTTGCAAGCAGGGGATTCATACAAGAACAAGCAACTTCAACACTTGTTGGACTTGTAAGTACAAATGGTTCAAAGTACCTATATTGGGAAGCCGATAATTTCCAAATACCATATATTCCTCGTCTCTTTCTTAGTCCTAATATAAACATAGCACACTATGGAGCACTTGACATTTATTCAGGTTACAATCCATCATTCCCAAAAGAAACAGCAGGCAATAATGAATCTAATAAAAATAACTTCTATAATATAAAAAGCAATAAAATTGAAGCAGAGTTTATGTTCCGATTCCTTCTGCCAACAGGTTATGGTAAAGAACACATTATAAATGAGATAACACTAAAAAATGGACTACCAACTAGTGGTTATACTAGTTTTAGTAAAGGTCTGAATCCTGTTAAAAATGGAAGAACTTTTATTGAATCTAGTCTCTTTTTCCAAGATCAGAATATGAAATTTCCTTTCGGTGATGTGCATAAAAGATATATTGGATATAATATAGGAGTAAATTGTGAAAACATTGATTTTAAAGAAAGTCCTACAAAGGGTATTCAAGTTTTTTATAAATATTGGCAAGGATTAGATATTCTTAAATCTACTAATCCTTGGAGTATGCACGAGGCATCTCTTGCCAAATATTTCTCTATTCCCTCTACATATTTAAGACAACAAGTTATAGCTGTTAATGTTTGGGCAAAAAATGTTGATTCATGGAATACATTTACTGAGAAAAATATAAACAAACAGCCCATATATCATAGACCATCGCCCTTTTCAGGTGCCAGTTTAGGAGGTAGATATAGATTTAGATCTTATCCAGAAGCTAGATTTACCGATGCAGCATCTCTTTTATATAGTCTAGAATACAGAATAATACCCAATTGGAATCTCTTAAAGAATTGGGGATTTTTAAGAAAGATGAATGTAAATATCGACTGGATACAATTTGTTGCTTTTATCGAATCAGGAAGAGTTGCGCCAAATTGGGATATCAAAAAACTAAATACTAACATGCAGTATGATTATGGAC